>NZ_JBAVTT010000155.1:0-43535 GCF_049696395.1 Erwinia sp. | reverse complement strand
ATTGAGGGCTGGCCTGATGCGTTCCGCAATATGATGCAGGCGTTTTATCAGGCGGTAGAGCAGGGAAACCCGCAGGCAGGCGGATTCGCGACTTTCCATGAAGGGGCACAAGTGATGGCGATTGTTGAGGCGATTGTCCACAGTCATCAGCAACAGTGCTGGGTCAGCGTGGAGATCTGATTTTCAGCCCGATCGCGCTCTGACGATCGGGCTAACTTATTGTTCACGCGAATTTATGGTAGCCTTCGTGTCATCTGACTGAGCAAGAGTTGCCACCATGTCTATTCAAAAAATCGCCCGTCTTGCGGGCGTTTCTGTCGCTACCGTCTCCAGGGTGTTAAATAACAGTGACTCCGTTAAGGATGCGAACCGTGAGAAAGTGCTTAAGGCGATCAAAGAGAGTAATTATCAGCCTAATCTGTTAGCGCGACAATTACGTACTGCCCGCAGCTCGATGATCCTGGTGATGGTGTCAGATATCTCCAATCCCTTCTGCGCCGATGTGGTCAAAGGCATTGAAGAGCAGGCCGAAGCCAACGGCTATCGCATTCTGTTGTGTAATTCGGGTTCGAATATCGAACGCTCGCGATCCAGCCTGCAGCTGCTGGCTGGCAAAATGGTGGATGGCATCATCACCATGGATGCCTTCAGTAAACTCCCTGAACTGACGCAGCTGATCAATACCACGCCGTGGGTTCAGTGCGCTGAATATGCTGACGCTGGCGACATTTCCTGTGTGGGGATCAGTGATGCTGAAGCCTCGCAAGAGGTGGTGCGCTATCTGGTCGGTAAAAATCATCAACGTATTGCGCTGATTAACCACGATCTTAGCTACAAATATGCGCAGCTTCGGCAAAAAGGTTACCTCGACCAGTTAGGGCAGAGCCAACGAAGCTGGCAGGCCATCTCTTACGCCAGCGAACTGAGTTTTAGCGCCGGGAAGCAGGCGATGGAAACCTTGCTGGCGGGTGAGGAGCATCCGGATGCCGTCTTTGCTGTGTCTGATGTGCTGGCGGCAGGCGCCATCTCGGCAATTCACCAGGCCGGGCTTCGTGTGCCAGAGGATATTGCCGTGGTGGGTTTTGACGGGACTGAGCTTGCCGAAATTGTTTCTCCACAGTTGACCACCATCGCACAGCCTTCGCGTGATATCGGACGTCAGGCGCTTAACCTGTTATTAAAGAAAATCGATAACCCATCATCAGCCACAGAGCGGATGATGATGAGCTGGCAGTTAGTGATCCGTCACAGCGCGTAGTTAGTCAGAGAGTTTGCTCAGCGCAGCGTGTAAATTCCGGTGTGAAGTCGTAATGATGCTCCAGGGATCCTTAGGCTTATCGTGTTCGATGATAAACCACTTCACACCGCTGGCTTTTGCCGCCGGTAAAATCGTTTGCCAGTCCAGCAATCCTTCACCAAGCGGGGCAAAGTTCATTTCATCATCGCGGATCCCAATAGCCGCGTTGTCCTTCGCGTGAATAGCGTAAATGCGCCCCGGATATTCCTTCAGGAACCGCGCAGGGTCCTCCCCCCCACGAGAGACCCAGGCTGCATCCATTTCAAGGGTAAGATTGTTGGGTTGCGTGTTGTTCATGATGATCTCTAACGCCGTCACCCCTCCGTACTTCTTCATCTCAAAGTTATGATTGTGGTAACCCAGCTGGATACCCTGCTGATGGAGTCTGGCACCGACTTTATCCAACCGTTTGGCGTAATCAATCCACCCCTGAGAGGTGGTAGGGCGGTCTTCAGCTTCAATCCACGGCACGATGATCGTGCTGTTACCGATGGCCTTGTTAAACGCCACCGTCTGCTGATACTCGTTTTCCAGAGCAGAAAGCTGTACGTGAGCAGAAGTGACCTTCAGTTGATTCTTGCTGAGCAGGGCCTTCATCTTCGCGGCATCAAGCTCATGCGTCCCGACAATCTCAACGTGTTTAAATCCGGCCTTATGCGCCATGGCAAACTGTTCATCAACTGAACCAACGTTGCGTAAGGTGTACATTTGCAGGGCGATTTCATTCTCAACATCCGCTGCCTGGCTGCTAAAGGTCGTTAACGTGCCTGCCGCGATAAGTCCGGCACAGAGTAAGTTTTTAAGAAACATAGCGTCATCCTTATGAAAGTAATCGATTACAAAACTACACGCTAAAAGTAATCGATTACAAAATAAGGTGTCAGACTGTGATGAGGGTCATGATTTTTAGCGTGTAAGGGCAATCTTACCCTCTGAGAGGGCAAGCCTCAGGACCTAATTCTTATCCCCCATAGCGTGGCTAAGCTTGCGGTATTTCTGTGGCGTCATGCCGACATATTTATTGAAGGTGCTGTAGAAGCGACTGCTGGAGCGGAACCCGGCAGTGAATGCAATGTCGAGGATAGCCTTATCGGTGTCGCTTAGCAGGGCGCGCACATGGTTGATGCGCATCGCCGTAATATACTGCTTCATCGTTAACTGCATCACCCGCTGAAAAATCCCCATCGCATAGTTTGGGTTGAGCTTCACATGGTCGGCTACTTGCTCAATGGTCAACGCCTGATCAAAATTGGCGCCGATAAACTCCAGCATCTGGCTGACGTAGAACTGTGAGTGGCGTGAGATGCCAGGCCCCGTACTCTGATTTCGCGGCAGTTTAGTCACCAGAATCGGCTGCCAGCCGGAGAGACTAAAGCGCTTGAGCATCAACCCTATTTCATCGATGGCAAGCTGACGCACCTGCTCATTCTGGTGCTGCAACTCTTGCTGCCAGCGTTGCACTTCGAAGGGGCTAAGTTGCTGTTCCGCCAGCGACTTGATCACCATGCCGTGGGTGACGTGATTAATAAGCTGTTTATCGAGCGGCCAGGAGAGAAAAAGGTGCATTGGCAGGTTAAGAATAGCCATATTTGTACAGTCGCCTGGGCGGGTCAGGCGATGCGGGGTACAGGCCCAGAACAGCGTGATATGTCCCTGTTTAATCACCACCGTCTCATTGTTGATCAGGTATTCCACATCACCGTCAAACGGCACATTGATCTCCACTTGCCCATGCCAGTGGCTGGTTTCCATATAATCTGGCGTCCGCAGCTCAATATCCATGCGCTGATACTCGGAATAGAGTGACAGCGGGCTGAGTGTTTCACTGTCCGTGCTGTTGCACATAAAGGGATCGGGGGGCAGGGGCATATCCATATTTAACTCCGGTTCCTGACTGAACTGAGAATATGGCACAACGTCCGTCCAGAAACTGTGAACAGCCCGTTGCTTTGCAGATTGCCATGCGCTTATCTGGCTGTTTTCACACCGTATTCTCTCCTTTCTTACCCCATTACTCCCAAATACTCAGTTTTACCGGCGCAAAGAAAAAAAGCTGAGTTTCCGGGAATGCTCTCTACGGAAGATGGAAGAGAAACACCGGCTGAACTGTCAGGCTGAGGGGGTTCACTTACTCAAGGGAGAAAGAAAATGTCAGCACCCAAAATTACTTTTATCGGCGCGGGTTCCACTATTTTTGTGAAAAATATCCTGGGTGATGTCTTTCAGCGTCCAGCGCTGAAATCGGCCCAGATTGCTCTGATGGATATCGATGCGACCAGACTGGAAGAATCGCATATTGTCGTGCGCAAACTGATGGACTCAACGGGGGCCAATGGCGACATCACTTGCCATACCGACCAGAAAAGCGCGCTACAGGGGGCTGATTTCGTGGTGGTGGCGTTCCAGATTGGCGGCTACGAGCCCTGTACAGTGACCGATTTTGAGGTCTGCAAACGGCACGGACTCGAACAGACCATAGCGGACACGCTGGGTCCTGGTGGCATTATGCGCGCGCTACGCACTATCCCGCACCTGTGGAATATTTGTGAAGACATGCTCGAGGTCTGCCCGAACGCGACCTTGCTGAATTACGTCAATCCAATGGCGATGAATACCTGGGCGATGTACGCCCGTTATCCGCAGATAAAACAGGTTGGTCTTTGCCACTCAGTACAGGGAACGGCGGAAGAACTGGCGCATGATTTAGATCTTGATCCTGCAACGTTGCGTTATCGCAGCGCCGGGATCAATCATATGGCCTTCTATTTGTCGCTGGAGAAGAGAGGAGAGGATGGCGAATACGTCAGCATCTATCCCGATTTACTGCGCGCGTATGAGTCCGGCCAGGCACCAAAACCAAATGCCCACAGCAATCCACGCTGTGAAAACATTGTCCGTTATGAAATGTTTAAAAAGCTGGGCTATTTCGTCACCGAATCCTCTGAACACTTTGCAGAATATACGCCGTGGTTTATTAAACCTGGCCGCGAAGATCTGATCGAGCGTTATAAAGTGCCACTTGATGAATATCCGAAGCGGTGCGTAGAACAAATTGCCACCTGGAAACGGGAGCTGGTGGAATACAAAACGGCTGATAAGATCGAGGTCAAACCTTCCCGTGAATATGCCAGCGCGATCATGAATGCCCTGTGGACCGGCGAACCAGAAGTTATTTATGGTAATGTGCGCAACGCTGCTCTGATTGAGAATCTGCCGCAGGATTGTTGTGTAGAGGTTCCTTGTCTGGTCGATGCCAACGGTATTCAGCCTACGCATATCGGTAAATTGCCTTCGCACCTGGCTGCGATGATGCAAACCAATGTGAACGTGCAGACTCTGCTGACTGAAGCCATTTTGACCGAGAACCGCGATCGTGTTTATCACGCGGCTTTACTCGATCCTCATACCGCAGCCGTTCTTGGCATCGATGAGATTTACGCGCTGGTGGATGAATTGATTTCCTCACACGGCAGCTGGCTGCCGGACTGGCTTCACCGTGCTTAACCCTACTCGCCGGGCGTGATGCTCGTCACCTGACATGTCTGATAACAAGAGGGGAGCGCTGGTAACAGGGCTCCGGTACCCTATGAGCATATCAATTAAAACAAAACTCAGTTATGGATTTGGCGCATTTGGCAAAGACTTCGCTATCGTTATTGTTTACATGTACCTGATGTATTACTACACCGATGTCGTTGGATTGTCCGTGGGGATGGTAGGGACACTGTTCCTTGTCGCAAGAATATGGGATGCCATTAACGATCCGATCATGGGCTGGCTGGTCAACCGCACTCGTTCACGCTGGGGAAAGTTTAAACCCTGGATCTTCATCGGGACGATTTCAAATTCGGTGATTCTGTTTTTACTGTTCAGCGCGCACCTTTTCGAAGGAACCACCCAAATTGTCTTTGTCTGGGTGACGTACATTTTGTGGGGAATGACCTATACCATCATGGATATTCCTTTTTGGTCTCTGGTACCAACCATCACGCTTGATAAGCGCGAAAGGGAACAGCTGGTGCCGTTTCCTCGATTCTTTGCCAGCCTGGCCGGCTTTGTCACCGCAGGGATTACCTTGCCCTTTGTCAATTATATCGGGGGTACAGATCGTGGGTTGGGTTTCCAGATGTTCACGCTGATATTGATCGCCTTTTTTATTGCCTCAACAATCATCACCCTGCGTAACGTTAAAGAAGTGTATTCCTCCGATAACGAAGCAACGACTGACAGCAGCCGTCTGACCCTGAAAGGGATAGTGGCGCTGATATATAAAAACGATCAGCTTTCCTGTCTGTTGGGGATGGCTTTGTCCTATAACGTCGCCTCGAATGTGATTAACGGTTTTGCTATCTATTACTTCACCTATGTTATCGGCAACGCCGATAATTTTGCCTACTATATGTCCTATTCCGGCGCGGCGAATCTGCTCACGCTGATTTTCTTCCCCCGTTTGGTTAAAGCGCTGTCAAGACGTGTGCTGTGGGCCGGCGCTTCGATACTGCCGATTTTAGGCTGTGGAGTGCTGCTGGGAATAGCGCTAACCGGCTATAACAATCTCTGGATGATTTCTCTGGCGGGAATTTTGCTCAACGTTGGCACCGCATTGTTCTGGGTATTGCAGGTGATTATGGTGGCAGACACTGTCGACTACGGTGAGTACAAATTGGGCGTTCGCTGTGAAAGTATCGCCTATTCCGTGCAAACCATGGTGGTAAAAGGCGGCGCAGCCTTTGCCGCTATGTTTATTGCCATCGTGCTTGGTCTGATTGGCTATGTCCCGAATGTTGCGCAGGCACCAAACACCCTTTTGGGTATGCAGTTCATTATGATTGCGCTGCCTGCGGTCTTTTTCCTTATCACCTTAGTGCTCTATTTCCGTCTTTATCAACTTAACGGTGACGTGCTGCGTAAAATCAACATACACCTGTTAGATAAATACCGTAAGCGGGGCAGCTATGAGATCCCTGAAGCACCGCTCGATATCAAGGGTGTCACGGAAGTGAAAGCGTAAATTTAAGGGGAAGAGTTAACTCTAATCTTGGCATCTTGTGCAGGTACGTAGAGCAGGGGGAAGGGATTCCAGCTAATTGCTCAGCCCGGGTAGTGGTAAGGAATGGATGACTTACCCCGGGCTGAGACGCTCTGCTTTAGGCAGAGAGTTCTTTACGAACGATTGCTGCGCCGGCACTTAACGCACTTAATTTACCGTTTGCCACATGGCGTGGCAGCGGAGTCATGCCGCAGTTGGTAGAAGGATAGAGCTTGTCAGCATCGACAAATTGCAGCGCTTTTCGCAGCGTATTAGCGACTTCTTCAGCGGTTTCAATGGTATTGGTTGCGACGTCAATGGCACCAACCATCACTTTTTTACCGCGAATCAGCTCAATAAGATCCATGGGAACACGGGAGTTTTGACATTCCAGTGAAACGATATCGATCGCAGATTTTTGCAGTTTAGGGAAAATCTCTTCATATTGACGCCATTCGGTGCCCAACGTTTTTTTCCAGTCGGTGTTAGCTTTAATGCCGTAGCCGTAGCAAATATGCACAGCTGTTTCACATTTAAGTCCTTCAACGGCTCTTTCTAACGCGGCAATCCCCCAGTCATTCACTTCATCAAAGAAGACATTAAACGCGGGTTCATCAAACTGGATGATATCAACGCCAGCGGCCTCTAGTTCTCTGGCTTCCTGATTCAGAATTTTGGCAAATTCCCAGGCCAGTTTTTCGCGGCTTTTATAATGGCTATCGTAGAGTGTATCAATCATGGTCATCGGGCCAGGAAGGGCCCATTTGATCGGCTGATTGGTTTGCTGACGCAAAAATTTGGCATCTTCAACAAAAACCGGCTTTTGACGGCTAACTTCACCAACCACAGTCGGGACGCTCGCATCATAGCGATTGCGGATTTTAACGATCTCACGCTTTTCAAAATCAACACCGGTCAGGTGCTCAATGAACGTGGTGACGAAGTGCTGGCGAGTTTGCTCACCATCACTGACGATATCAATACCAGCCTGAAGTTGATCCTGCAGGCACAGACGCAGCGCATCCTGTTTACCCGCGATCAGTTCATCACCTTGCAATTTCCACGGTGACCAAAGCGTCTCTGGCTGTGCCAGCCAGGAGGGTTTAGGCAAGCTGCCCGCAGTAGACGTGGGTAATAATACTTTCATAATAGATAACCTTGTCAATTTGATGAATCAAAGAACGTAATTAGCTGACCATTGCTCAAGAATAGTGCGGTAAGGTTTAATAAAGTTCTTCTCAGTAAACTTACCTTGTTCAACCGCTAACTGGCTGCGTTCTTCTCGATCATAAACAATCTTCGTTAATGAATAATCCCGGTGATTCAGGCTCGGCTGGTATTTTTTTCCGGCTGCAGAATTAGCATTGTAAATCTCAGGTCGGTAAATTCTCTGGAACGTCTCCATCGTACTGATGGTGCCGATCAGCTCCAGATCCGTGTAATCGTTTGTTAAGTCACCAGTAAAATAAAATGCTAAAGGTGCAACACCGTTTTTCGGCATAAAGTAGCGAGCCTGCAGGCCCATTTTATTGAAGTAGCGATCGGTCATGGAATCTTCATCTTGCAGGTATTCATAGCCCAGAACCGGATGATGATTCTCAGTGCGATGATAGGTGTTTTTGCTGGAAACACTCAGGCAGATAACCGGCGTTTTACTGAAATGCGCTTTGTAAGCGGCAGAATGGATGAAGCACTTGAACAGATTGCCATGTAAATCACCAAAATCGTCAGGCGTGCTGAAGCCAGATTTATTCTTGTTGTGCTCAAGCAGCACAACGCTGAAGTCATAATCACGGACATAAGAGGAAAAGTTATTTCCTACAATGCCTTCAATACGTTGGTTGGTTTTTTTATCGATGATGTTTGTTTTCAAAATTTCAATCACCGGGAAGGCATGACCTTTGCCTTCCACATCCATCTCAACAGAAACAATTTCAAGCTCAACTGAATAACGATCGCCTGTTGGGTTGTCCAGATGCGCGAGGGTGTTGAAACGATCGTCGATCATCTTCAGCGTGTTGCGCAAATTTTGCTGGCGCATCTCGCCTCTGGCCAGGTTGGCGAAGTTGGTGGTGATACGAGTATTTTTGGATGGATTATAATTCTCATCGAAAGAAATACTGTTAATGTTAAATTTGAATTCGTTATTCATTGTGTCTGGCATCCTTATTTTAGATATAAGACCTGAATTCATCTCTTTATTGATAAGAGTGCCCACAATTTATGTCATGGTTTACTTATTCAGTTGTCTTCATAATGTCGGTTGCTGAAAGCAGTGCTTACTTTATGCCATAGCCTTGAAGTGAGGAAAAGTGATGATAATTCACCGAACATGAAGTTTCTTCATGATCAGGGCAGGGAGTGAGTAATTTCAGCGTTGCCGCGTCGGCCACTGTCGCCGCGAAAAGTAAAACCCCAACCTTCTGGTTGGGGCTTCTGTTACCACAGGTACTGCAATCCTGCGGTTAAGGACCAGTTTCGGTTCTGAATTCCACCGCCATCAGACATTGATTCATATCCATCACTGTCCCATTTACCAATGTCACCTTTTTTATTCGGATAGTAGGTGTATGTGGCAACAGTAAACACTTTAGCATTGGGTGTCACCCAATACCCGGCATTGACTTCCCCAGACCAGAGCTCTGCATTATTGTTATTGGTTTCAGTGATTTCTTTATTCAGGTAATGATTATCAGAGTCACTGGCTTCAACCCAGTGACTGTATTTTAACAGGGTGCTGAATTCAAATTTATTGATCGAATACTTTCCTGTAAGTCCAATATAGGGTGTTTTATAGGTTTGCGAATAGCCGACGAGATTTTGATTTCTCGGGAAACTACCCACATCTCGTGGTGCATTTGGGTCATAGTCGTCATTAGCATCTGTTCCTGCATAATCATAGGTTCCATTTCTCGCGGTCATACTAAAGCGAGTTTGTTGATACCCGACAATCACTCCAGCCTTGTAATCATTGGTGTTCAACAACCAGCCTCTGAGGTTGAGGTCAAACTCATTCGCTTCATTGAGCACGGCTGAACTTGATGAGCTGTCTGTGTAGTCTGTTGAACTTGTGTTTTGCCAGTCATAATCGTTCATGCTTCCTGAGCCCGAGGCCAACGTTGTCCAACCGGATGCATTGACGCTTAGCCAGGGAAGAACATCATAATTAGCTTCAAGTTTGATTATTGCTGCGTTTTTTATCTTCCAGTCAAGTCGGCTTAATTGCCGGCCATCAAAGTAAACATATTCTTTCGACTCTCCCCCAAGATAACCGAGTGAACCCGATAACGATAAACCATCGTGGATATATTGCTGTTCCTGTCCGGAAACATAACCAGTGCTACACGCATACCCAGACCAGAGACATGCCAGACTGCATATCGTCGTCTTCGCTTTCATCATTACCCCTGTCGTTTCACCCGTGAGAGACCTTTTTGAATTATAGATTTTGATCGGTAAATTGCCAGAATATGTAGATACGCTAATTTATTTCTGGTGACCTTATTTATACCGCACCCAATTTACGTACCATTTATAAATATAATGTTGGAAGATCACTTACCGGCTTTTTGAAAAGAAACAGCACCGATCGGGTGCTGTTAAGTGGGGGAATGACTGGGAAGGGTATTACCGTTAATCCAGCAGGCAGCGGGCAGTAGGGAAGTCAACAATCAGCACGTTGATGTACTTTCCTGTCAACGCCCCCCGAATAGCATTGGCTTTACTGATCCCGCCCGCCAGCGCGACAACCTGTGGGCAGTCGTGTACCTGTTTCAGTTCCATACCAATCACCGGATCCTCATCCGCCGTTAAGACTGGCTGACCCTCAGCATCGTAATAGTGCAGACAAATATCGCCGACTGCGCCGCGCGCGGAGAGGATCTTCAACATTCCCTCATCGTAATAGTTACCTGAGTTTTTCAGCAGCTGAGAAGGCTCCAGTTCGCCGATGCCCACAATGGCCACATCGACTTCGGCAAACTTGCTGACCACTTCCGCCACCTCACTGTTCGTCGACAGACGCAGTCGCTCATCAACCGAACGCTCAATACTCTGCGACGGCAGGAGCCCTGCCTCACAGCTCAGGTAGGCAGCGAGCGTTTGCGTCAGAATTGTCGCCTGAACATTCCCATTAGCGCCCACCCCCCCGAGGAGTTGGATTACCCCACGCGCCTTAATACTCTGTGGGTGCAGTGCATCGACCATGGCACGGATAGTGCCACTCCATGAAGAGATGCCCACCAAATCGTTAGCCCTGATACGAGTTTCCATATAGTGCGCAGCGGCGGAACCGATCGCCTGACGAATTTGTGCCGGGCTGGCATCTTCCACGGTGTCTACCACGATGGCCTGCTGGATGCCGTATTTCTTTTCCAGACTGTTTTCCAGTGCCGGGAAAATATTGCCCGGTGGGATCACGCTGATCTTCACCATGCCTTCATTCAGGCAACGCATCAACATACGTGAAACAAACGACTGGGAAAGGTGCAGTGTTTTGGCGATATCGGACTGTTTCATCCCATCGGTGTAATAAAGCGTGGCGATTTTCACCATCAAGCGTTGTTCATCCTGCTTCGACATAGTTCCTCCGTAGCCGTGCGCAGTTCATTGTCATGCAAGGCGTTGAAAATGACAACTGGCGCACGATACAGAGCAAATTCCGGCGCAAGCTGTGATCATCTTCGCTTTTCTTAGTGTTTTTTTTGGACAACTTAAGTCGGGTAAACAATAGTGTTTGAATAATAAATCATGCTTGAATATTTATTCATAGTGGAGATAATAAATGAAACGTACCCTACTGACCAGCCTGTTGTTTTCTGCCATGACGCTTTCTGCAGCCGCTCTGGCAGCCGATAAAGGGCTGATTGTCATCATCACTCCTTCTCACGATAACCCCTTCTTCAAGGCGGAAGCCGACGGCGCAGAGCAAAAAGCAAAAGCACTGGGTTACAGCACACTCGTGGCATCGCACGATGATGACGTGAGTAAGCAAAACCAGCTGATTGAAACGGCCATTGGCCGTAAGGCCAAAGCCATCGTACTGGATAACGCCGGGGCCGATGCCACGGTGGGACCGGTACAAAAGGCCAAAGATGCCGGTATTCCTACCTTCCTGATTGACCGTGAAATTAATAAAACAGGTATCGCGGTGGCACAGATCGTCTCCAACAACTATCAGGGCGCACAGCTTGGCGCGGAGAAATTCGCCAAATTGCTGAAGAACAAAGGTGAATACGTAGAACTGCTGGGTAAAGAGTCGGATACCAACGCTGGGGTGCGTTCTCAGGGTTACCACGACGTCCTTGATGACTATCCGGATATGAAGATGGTGGCACAGCAAAGTGCTAACTGGAGCCAGACCGAAGCCTTCAGTCGTATGGAAACCATCCTGCAAAAGCATCCGAATATCGTTGGTGTCATCTCCGGAAATGACACCATGGCATTGGGTGCCGAAGCTGCGCTGAAAGCGGCCGGTAAAAAAGAGGTGATCATCGTGGGTTTTGACGGCAGCGACTATGTTCGTGACTCCATTATTAATAAGGGCAATATCAAAGCCACGGTATTGCAGCCGGGCTGGGCACAGGCTCAGATGGCGATAGAGCAGGCAGATTATTACCTGACCCACGGTAAAGCGCAGATGCAAGAGAAACAGTTGATGGATTGCGTGCTGATTGACGACACCAATGCCAGCAAGCTGAAAATCTTCAACCTCGCGAAGTAAACCTGGAGCCCACGATGGTGACGAAACTTGCACAAGGTAGCCTGCTGGCGGTCGTTGCGCTGTTGCTGAGTGCCTGTACGGTGGTTGATCTGGATGCTAATGGTCAGCCCATAATCCCGAAAGATCCGACGGCGCAGCAGGGCTACCGCGATCAAACAGCACAACAGGTGGCGAAAGCCACCTGGAGCAGCAAAGTGCTGGAAGCCGGTGAAAAACAGGGTCTGAGCTGGGAGGCGATGAAAACTCGCAGCACTTCGGTGAAAGCCGGCAGCAGCGAGAGCCTGTTTGTCCGCGGCACAGGCACGGTCACAGCCATCACGGCGGCCGGTGAGAACGAACGATTCCTCACCGTTACGCTGGATGGGGAGGCGGTTCCCGTTGCCATCGGTCCCGTGGTGCGTAGCAATGCGATACGTGATGCTGCCGGGTTCAAATTCGAAGAGTTCACCAATCAGGTTCAGTATGCCCAACTGACCAAAGCACTTAACCGTCAGGCGGTGCAACAGCTGCCGCCGATGGATGAAAGTTGGGTAGGGAAACCGGTTCAGCTGATGCTGGCGGTGACGCTGCAGCCCGGCAAGGTCCAGGATGTGATTGCCGTCACTGTGAAACAGGAGCCGCCGCAATGAGCCAGCCCGACCCGATTATTTTGCGTACCAAAGGGATATCCATGCTCTACCCCGGTACGCTGGCGCTGGACAATATTGACTACAACGTCTGGCGCGGCAAGGTGAATGTGATTATCGGTGAGAACGGCGCCGGTAAGTCGACGCTAATGAAAGTCCTTGCCGGTGTGCAGCAACCGACCAGTGGGGAAATCTGGCTCGACGGTAAGCGGGTAGTCCTGTCTGACACCCGTGCGGCAGCGAAATTGGGAATAGGGATGGTTCATCAGGAACTGAACCTGTTTGAGAATCTGTCGGTGGCAGAAAATATCTTCCTTGGCCGCGAGCTACAAAAGGGGCTGAAACCAATCGATGAGAAAACTCAGGAGGCGCGGACCGCTGCGCTGATGCAACGGCTTGATCAGGCTATTTCCCCGCGTGAACTCGTTGCCAACCTGAAGGTCGGTCAGCAACAGTTGGTAGAGATTGCTAAGGCGCTGGCAGAAAATACGGACATTTTAATTCTCGATGAACCTACTTCTGCGCTCAGTAAAACGGAGGTGGAGATCCTGTTCCGGGTGATCCGTGAACTGACCCGCCAGGGCGTATCCATTCTCTATATTTCCCACAGACTGGAAGAGCTGATGGCGATTGGTGATGTGATTACCATTCTGCGTGACGGCCGCTTTCAGGCAGAAGCCCAGGTCAGTGATATTGATGTGCCCTGGATTGTGCGCGAAATGCTCGGTAGCGAACCTGTTACCAGCTTCCTTGAACCCGGACGTGAATTTGGCGTGCCGGTACTGGAAGCAGAGAATATCACCTGTGTCGGGCCTGCGGGTATTGCCACCGTGGACAACGTCACATTCAACGTCCGTGCCGGCGAAATAGTCGGTATTTATGGCCTGATGGGGGCTGGCCGCACCGAGTTGTTCGAGTGTCTGCTGGGGACTCAGCGTGATTATCTCGGCAAACTGTGGTTGGACAGTAAGCCTGTTCCCCAGCGTCTGAATACCGCCGAGCGTATCCGCATGGGCATGAGCCTGGTGCCGGAGGACCGTAAACGCACCGGCATATTCCCCGTGTCATCCGTGGCCAGCAACCTGACAATCGGCAGCCTGTGGCAGCGGCTCGAATACCGCTTTGCCATCTCACGCCAGCAAGAGCAGGCGGTAGTCAGTGACACCGTCACTAATCTGTCGATCAAAATTTCTTCACCGGAGGTCACGATTAACGCCCTGAGTGGGGGCAATCAACAGAAGGTTGTGATTGGCCGATCTCTGCTGACTAATCCGCGGCTGTTGCTGCTGGATGAACCCAGCCGTGGCATTGATATCGGGGCGAAGGCGGATGTGTTTCGCATGATGGTCCAGCTGTCTAAGCAGGGCATTGCTGTGCTGTTCTCCACCTCCGATCTGAAAGAAATCATGGCCGTTTCAGACCGGATCCTGGTGATGTCGGGCGGCAAGCTGACCGCCAATGTTCCACGTGCAGCGGCGGAAGAGTCGGCGCTGGTGAAAGCAAGTGCTCAGGGGTTCTGATATGAAAAATACCACCACGGCCGCGCTGGCCATCCCGTCATCGAAGGTGTTTAACTCGCGCGAAGGCGTGTTACTGCTGCTGTTAAAAATGCGCACCTTTATTGCGCTGATCCTGATTGTTGGCTTCTTTTCTGTCACCGTACCGGACTTTCTGGCCATTGGCAGCATGGTGATTATGGTGAAACACATTGCCATTAACGCCTTCCTGGCGCTGGGCATAACGTTTGTGATTATTACTGCCGGTATCGACCTGTCGATTGGTGCCACCCTCGGGCTGTGCGGCATGATCGCCGGCTGGTTGATCACCAAAGGGATTGTCCTGCCGATGTTTGGCATTGCTATCTTTCCCAGCGTTTGGGTGATTGTGCCGCTGGTCCTGTTGATCGGTGGCATCATCGGGGCCGCGAACGGCTGGATTATCACCCGTTATAACGTAGCGCCATTTATCTGCACACTTGGCACCATGTACATTCTGCGCGGGGCGGCAATGTTGACCTCAGGGGGAGAAACTTTCCCTGGCCTGCAGGGTAATCCGCAACTGAACAATACCGGTTTTGACAAGATTGGTGCCGGGTACTTCCTTGGTCTGCCTTATGCCATCTGGATGATGATTGTTCTGGCGCTGGTGATTGCTTATGTCGCCCGTCGCCTGCCTTTTGGCCGCCAGGTATACGCCATTGGGGATAACGAACATGCTGCTGAACTGTCCGGCGTGAGGGTGAAGCGGGTCAAAATCATGGTGTATGCGCTGTCCGGTTTTTGCGCCGCGATTGCCGGAATTGTGGTGTCGTCTCAGTTGGTGGCCAGCCATCCGGCTAACGGTTCATCCTTCGAGATGAACGCCATTGCGGCTGTGGTACTGGGTGGCACATCACTGGCGGGCGGGCGCGGGACAATCCTTGGCACCTTGATAGGGGCCTTTGTTATCGGTTTCCTGGCCGACGGGCTGATTATGATGGGCGTGAGTGAGTTTTGGCAGATGGTGATCAAAGGCATTGTGATCATCGTCGCGGTCATTATCGATCAGATGCAAAACCGCATGCAGCGGAAGGCCGCTGTGGTGGCGCAAAAGGCGCTGATTGAGGAAGGGGGAGCCAGTCGAACGGGCTAACCCCGCGACGGCTTATTTTTTTGCTCAGCGTGAATTTATATTCAGTATTAAATTAAAATTCAGAGGTGATGTGATGAATCCATTCAACCTGACAGTCGAACAGCTGCAACACAAGGCTCGGGCCGTACGCCGTCGCATTATTCAGATGAACGCGGGGAGTCCGGCGGGAGGCCATACCGGTGCCGATCTCTCGCAGGTCGAGATCGTGACGGCACTGTATTTTCGATTGCTGAACTGCGCACCTGACCGCACCCAGGACGATTCGCGAGATATCTATATTCAGTCGAAAGGCCATGCGGTTGGTGGTTACTACTGCGTACTGGCAGAAGCGGGCTATTTTCCGGAAAGCTGGCTGCCAACCTATCAGCATGCTGATTCTCATCTTCCGGGGCATCCGGTGAAACACAAAACGCCCGGTGTTGAGTTGAATACAGGGGCGCTAGGGCATGGCCTGCCGGTCGCCGTGGGTATTGCCCTGGCGGCAAAGAAAGATGGCAGCGGTCGCAAAGTGTATGTCGTCACCGGTGACGGTGAACTGACGGAAGGCAGTAATTGGGAAGCCGCGCTGGTTGCCGCCCATTATGGCCTTGATAACCTGATTATTATCAATGATAAGAACAAGTTGCAGTTAGCGGGTGCCACTCGCGAGATCATGAATACCGACCCGCTGGCGGAAAAGTGGCTGGCCTTTGGCCTCAACGTTACCGAATGCGCGGGCAATGACATGCAGTCGGTGGTCACCACCCTGGAAAATCTGCCCACCAACGGCAAACCCAACGTGGTGATTGCCAATACCGAGAAAGGTTTTGGTGTGTCGTTTATTCAAAGCCAGGTCGAATGGCATCACCGGGTACCAAAAGGCGAAGAGATTGCGCTGGCGTTAGAGGAGCTGAAAGATGAGTAATGCACAGCATTTAGCTACGGTGATGGTGGAGACATTAATTGCCGCCGTTGAGCGCGGACTTGACGTGGTTCCGGTGGTGGCAGACTCCACCTCTACCGCGAAAATTTCGCCGTTCATCAAGGCTTTCCCTGGTCGACTGGTGAATGTGGGTATTGCCGAGCAAGTGCTGGTTGGCACTGCTGCCGGGTTGGCCATCGGCGGAAAAATTGCCGTCACCTGTAATGCAGCGCCATTCCTGGTTTCCCGCGCCAATGAACAGGTCAAGGTCGACGTTTGCTACAACAACACCAACGTTAAGTTGTTCGGTCTGAATGCCGGAGCCAGTTATGGCCCGTTGGCCAGCACCCATCACAGTATTGACGATCTGGCGATTATGCGTGGGTTCGGCAATATTCAGATCTTTGCCCCTGGCTGCCCACTGGAGTGCCGCCAGATTATTGACTACGCGCTGGAGCATATAGGGCCGGTCTATATTCGTCTGGACGGGAAAGCGCTGCCGCAGTTGCATGGGGATGACTACCAGTTTGTTCCTGGTGCCATCAATGTGCTGCGAAAAGGCAGCGATATCGCCCTGGTCGCCACCGGGTCGACGGTGCATGAAATTGTGGATGCTGCCGCTGCGCTGGCGGATCTTGGCCTCTCGGCTGCTGTGATCTCTGTGCCGTCCATTCGTCCCTGTGATACCCAACAGCTACGCGAAATAGTACAGCGTTGCCCGAAAGTGATCACGGTAGAAGAGCACAATATCAACGGTGGGCTGGGCAGTCTGGTGGCGGAGGTGCTGGCCGAAGGTGGCTGTGGTATCCCGCTGCTGCGCCTGGGGATTGCCGACGGTGAATATGCTATCGCCGCTGACCGCGCCGCCATGCGCGAGCGTCATGAAATTGATGCGGCGGGTGTCGTCCGTCATGCGCTAAGGATCTGCAAGGAGCCTAAATAAGGCCGCATCCGTAATATTTTCCCTTGCGCAGCAACGTCTGCGCACAACCTCTTACGTCGTTAAGCATGGAGAATAATCAAGATGACTACCTACAACTACCCAAAATTCGGTGCTGGTTTATGGCATTTTGCAAACTACGTCGACCGCTATGCGGTTGATGGTTACGGTCCGGCTCTGAATACGCTTGAGCAGATTCAGCAGGCGAAACTGGTAGG
Source organism: Erwinia sp. (assembly GCF_049696395.1). Taxonomy (GTDB): domain Bacteria; phylum Pseudomonadota; class Gammaproteobacteria; order Enterobacterales; family Enterobacteriaceae; genus Erwinia. Next base: position 26,171 of record NZ_JBAVTT010000155.1, on the reverse strand, counting down.
GGATTTGTCCTATGTAGATATTCCTTATCCCTTTTCGCCTGGCGTGACCCTAAGCCAGGTGAAAGAAGCGTTGGCTGACGCAGGGCTGAAAGCCATTGGCATTACGCCTGAGATCTACCTGAGAAAATGGTCGCGGGGCGCCTTTACCAACCCCGATCCGGTGGCCCGTGCCGAAGCGATGCAGTTGATGAATGAAGCCGCTGATGTCGTGCGTGAATTAGGCGCGAGCTATGTGAAGGTCTGGCCGGGACAGGATGGCTGGGATTATCCGTTCCAGGTGGATCACAAACAGCTGTGGAAGCTGGCCGTTGATGGGATGCGCGAGCTTGCAGCCGCAAACCCGGATGTGAAATTTGCCATTGAGTACAAACCCCGCGAGCCAAGGGTAAAAATGACCTGGGATTCAGCCGCACGTACGCTGCTGGGTATCGATGACATCGGGCTGGATAATGTCGGCGTGCTGTTAGATTTTGGCCACGCCCTATTTGGTGGCGAATCCCCGGCGGATTCCGCGCAGCTGATTATCGACAGGGGTCGCCTGTTTGGTATGGATGTGAACGACAACCTGCGTGGCTGGGATGACGATTTAGTCGTTGGCACCGTGCATATGACGGAGATCTTCGAATTCTTCTATGTGCTAAAGATGAACAACTGGGATGGCGTCTGGCAGTTGGATCAGTTCCCGTTCCGGGAAGATAATGTCGAGGCGGCGCGCCTGTCGATCCGCTTCCTTAAACATATCTACCGTGCGCTGGATAAACTGGATATCCCGGCGCTGCAAGCTGCGCAGGCGCGTCAGGACGCGATGCAGGCACAGCGTATTATCCAGAATGCATTGCTGACCTCTATCGAAGAAGAGTAATGCTAAGCCGCATCCGAAACGCTCGGATGCGGTAATCAGGAAGCAACTGAACATTCTTTATTATCATGATTTTCGTGCGGCCAGCGCCCCTCAACAGGCTGGCCAATCAAGTTACGATCCGGCCCGGCCAGCCTGTCGTTTTACTGCTTAATATCCTATGCAAAATCAAAACATGAGACATACTCTTCACTGCGAGTCATAAAAACATACGTCCATGGCAACAACACCAGGATTCGATATGCTAACGAAGATGATAGAAAACAATAGGGTGTGGATGGCTACTGCACTCGGATGGGGCTTGTTGTATTATTTGCTGGGTTTTCTTTCGTTAACATTGGACAATCCTGACGGTCATCTTGCCTTTGTCTGGCTCCCGGCGGGGGTAGCGATAAGCGCATTTCTCCTTTCACCGCGAAATCACTGGGTCCTGCTTTTCACTTCATTTTGTATTGCCAGAATAGTACTGAGTTTTTCCTTTCCTACCCCTCTCACTGTTTCTCTGATATTGACTCTCGTCTCCCTTCTGAACGATCTGGTTATTGCCTGGAGCGTGCGACATTTTTCCCGCAGGCATGATGAATTATATAAAGTGGTGAACTGGATTATGGCCACCATTTTGTTCAGCGGGGTCGCCTCTCTGGTGGCTGTGCTGTTACTTTCTCTACAGGGAGCCGATCCCTTACTGGAAAATATCTGGATATGGTGGAGTGCCAATGTCACCGGCACGATATTCGTTACCCCGGCGCTGGTAGGTCTGTTCTCGAAACGCGATAAGAGTTCTCGAGTCCCTCGCTGGGTTTCTGTGGTGTTGGTGGTGGCCGTGCTGCTTGTCACGATGATCACTTTTATCAGAATGCCGGATAACGCTCAGAACATTGCCTTAATTTATTGCATGGCCTGCATCCCCCTTATCCTGGTGACTATCACTGCAACACTCTGCAGTAATCGCTTCGGATCGGTGGCTTTTATTCTGTTCAGCGCTGTAGTCATTTGGGCTTCATGGCAGGAAACCGGACCTTTCTATCTCGCCCGATTGACGGCTGAAGAGTCGATAGTGTTGGCCCAATGCTACCTGTCGGGATCGGCATTGCTGATTGTCTTTATCCGGGCGCAGAAGAACTTTTCTGCGGTTGGTGCGGCTAAAAGCACCCTTTGGGACATAGCGTACTCCTTAGACCTGCAGACTGGCGCGCTTAGCTGGAATCCGCATGCAAAGTCTTCACTAAGCCTTGAGCTGGAGCAGATACATTCACAAGAGCAACTGCTGGCACATATCCCGGATAAGACACAGAAAATAAGGTTGCAAGATCGCTGGCAGGCGGTGCATGACAATCAAACAGTAGAGGAAGATTTTCACTTTACGCTGCAACTTGAGGGACGCAATCCGGTAAAGATGATCGAAACAAGAACACTGATATTGGCTGGTACTGACGCCGACGCGATTATCGGTTTCTGGGCTGAGGCACCTGGCAGCCTGATGACACCTGCAAAAGAAGGAGGGCGCTAATATGCTACAGATAGCCTTGTTACTTGCGGGCGCCACCTTTGTCAGAAAATCCGCACCGGTGCTGATGTTGGTAGGGGTGTTTTGGGGTGGGCTTGGCCTGTCGATTTTTATTGATGGGTTGCAAGGTCATCGGCACTTTCCGCTCCATGTATTTGGTCTGCTTCTGCTGCTGGACAGCATCGTCTCGCTGATGGTCGGATCGGCTGCCAAAGGGACCCAGCGCGGGGTTTTTTACTTCAAAGGCGGGCTGTTTTTTCTTATTTCCATGCTCATTTTGTTCGGAAATCACGAGGGTAGCCTGGTACTGGCGGTTGTCTTAGGGATGGCCTACTTTTTTACCGGGCTGTTTGTTATCGCCTCTGCAATTGTGGTGCAATTCCAACACTGGCGCCGCTCTCTGCTCTCTGGATTAGCACAGCTTGCCTTCGCCATCTTTCTGTTTTTACCTTTTCCAACTCAACATGACGGCACGGTTTCGCAGTTTATCGGCATGGTGCTGCTCACCGGAGGGATCCAGTGGTTGCTTCTTTCCATCCGAATGCTGCGGATTAAAAATGGGCGTTCGGTGTTTGATATTCTCGCTCCGGAGGATCTGACTGGCACAACCTCAACTCCACGTACCTCACCCGATGAGCTGGTGACAGGGCAGCTGATTGTTCATGTATGGACGCCGGAAGGCTCAGCGGTAACCGAGACGTTGCCCCGTCCGGTCCTCAACCGCTATATCGCTGCAGTAGATATCAATGGTGTGATCTCCACAGGGCACGCAGCCCTGGAAGTCCCGACTTCACTCTATATTAGTCTCTATCCAGGCGAGGATATCGATCGGTCGCCATCGCAATTTTTCAATACGCTTAAAGCCGTGGAATCGAACACGGTCAGAGGGGAATTCCAGAAAGATTATCCGACAGAGGCGAATAAGTGGTGTGAAGCGGATCGTAATATCCTCTTTACGAGCTATAACGCTGCGTCGCTGAACGACTTCTGGGCGCGTTATCGGCAGGTTGAAACCTACAATCTGACCTGGCGTAATTGCTCGAGCAGCGTGGCCTATGCGCTGGAAGCGGCGCTTGACGGCACACTGAGGGAACGCTGTAGCTGGCCAGGATTTCTGCGCCTGTTCTTTATTCCCGAACTGTGGATTGCGGCGCAGCTCCGCAAGCGAGCCACCACCATGGCCTGGACGCCGGGCTTAGTGCTCGACTATACCCGCGCGCTGCATGCACTCGTTCATCCTTCGAATATTTCGCTGCTGTCGTTTCTTAAACGAAAGCGACGAACTGCCAATGGTTCCTGCTTTAAGCGCGGGGAAGGCGCAGACTAAACAACGCGAACATCAGGCACAGTATCCCGGTCAGCCAGGGCAATCCATGGAGAGAATACTCCATGGCGAATCCGCCCAGCAGCGGACCAGCCAGCGCTCCTGCGCCCCAGGCCATCGACATAGCAGAATAAATCCCCGCCAGCTGAGCCCCTTGAAAGCGCTCACCAACCCAGGTGATGGCCACGGTATAAATTCCCACAAACACTCCGCCCCAGATAAACAGCACGGCGTAAGCGATAACGTGGAAGGTAAGGATATAGGGCCAGACAAATGCCAGTGAAGCGGCAATAAAGGCCAATGTTCGCATCAGGGATAAACGGTTAACTTTATCGGCTAGCCACCCAACGGGCAGTTGCAAAATGATCGCACCGAACATCAGCACGGAGATCAACAGCACTGATGCCGACTCGCTCCAGCCCAGTTTCATTGCGTAAAGCGAAAGAAAGTTCATCCCCAGCACTTCAACAGCGGCATTCAGCACCGTGGCCATTATCGGCAGCGTTGCCAGCTTCAGACTGTTGAGCAGGCTTTCAGTCCCGTCTCCGGGCCGATCCGTGCGGGGCATACCTGTCAGGCCAATCAGCATAGCGGCGAAAACGGCGAGCGAGGCAGCAACATAGAAAGCGATATCGCTTACGCTACCGGTGCTGACCAGCAGCAACGGACCGGAGGCAAACCCGAGTGACATACCGGCGGTGTAGAGCGCCAGCACTTTTCCTCTGGCCCGTTCGATCGTACTGCCGTTAAGCCAGGTTTCGGTCTGTACCATGATGACTTCGCTGAACATGCCCAGCCCCAGCCGCAGTAAAAACCAGTAGGGCAAGGCGACAACGGGGAAAAGCATAAAAATGGCCACCAGTGACAGAAGTGAAACCAGCATTAGCGTAGTGGGGCGGAATCGCCGGAAAAGCGCAGGGATAAACGGAGCAACGAAGAAAACCCCGGCCGCTTGCATGGCCGCGTTAAAACCGATCAGGCTCTCCGGCATCCCAGCGTGAATAAGCTTAAAAGCGATCAGCGGCGAACTGATGCCGTAGGTCAGGCCGAACACCATCACCGAAAAAAGTACCGAGACCAGTCGCTTGTTGAATAACATTGCTCACCTAGCCGATTAAATGGTGTCAGACTTATCCTCAGATCCCCCTTATAAGCTACCTAATCATGATAAAGCTGGCTACGGCCGCCATCCATTATAATATCTGCCGCATTGATAAAACGGGCTTCGTCGGAGGCCAGAAAGAGTGCGGTATAGGCGACTTCTTTCGGCTCACCAATACGTTTACAAGGCAGCAAATCTTGCTGACGCGCTCTTTCTGCATCAGGATTTGGGCAGCTGCTTAACCACTTTTCGGCGGCTGGCGTGAGGATCAGGCCTGGGGACACGCTGTTAACCCGAATTCCCTGGCTGGCGTACTCTACACCCAGCGAACGGGTGAGACCAATCAGGGCATGTTTTGCCACGGGATAGGGAAAGGTTCCTGGAATAATTTTGTGGCCGTGGACGGAGGCGATATTGACGATATTTCCTGTCTGACGTGCCAACATGGCTGGCAATACCGCGCGGATACCGTTCAGCGGGCCTTGCAGATTCACGGCCAGGCATCGCTGCCACTCATCTTCACTCATACTGAGCGGATCGTGGAACACATTAACGCCAGCGCAGTTAATCAGGATATCCGGTGGCCCCAATTCAGACATGAGTTCTGCTACACAGTGCTGCATTTGCGACGCATCGGTAACATCGGCCTGACAGGCCAGACAAGACTGGCCTGTCTTTTGCGTCAGATGGGTTGCCAAAACCTGGCAGTCAGCAACATTAATATCGAGCAACGCCAGACTGGCTCCTTCTTCGGCGAACAGCGTTGCGATAGCGCTGCCAATACCGCTGGCAGCACCGGTGATAATGGCCGTTTTTCCTTTCAATCGTTCAGACATAAATTTTCCTGTGTGTAACGGCTAAATAACCAGCCAGTCGGCAAATGTCCAGACGCTATTGCCACGTTGTAAAGTGATTACTGGCCAGTCATCGGTACGGGTCAAAAAGCGCAGACCTTCTTCAGTCACCATTGCCGTTTCTTCGCTTTTGACGCCGGGCAGAGTGGGGTTCCAGGCAAGTGCCTGATTAACGGCCAGAAGTCCGGATGTTTCTGCCGCCACAATAAAGTCCCGACAGCCATAGCCTGCTGGCCCACCCTGATGATGCGTCTGCCAGGCGTCGGCATAGCCCTGACGCGCATAGCTGGCCTGGATATCCCCAAAAATGTCTTGCCAGCGGCGGTCGGGCAGAGATGCGGCCAACATATCGGCATGAATCTCTGCCACCGCCTGAAGCTTGTGCCGGTCGGCGGCAGAGGGTTCACCTAAATGCACCATACGAGACAGGCTGACATTTAGCCCGTGACGCTCCGCACCCAGGGTAATCAACATTTTCTGCTGTACTGCGGTAGCGCCTGGAATAGGGTGTTTATAATCAGTTATACGCTGGTCCGCCGCCACCAGCGTACATAACGGGCGAATACCTGACGGCAGGCATTCTGCATAAATTTCCGCCTCAACCTGACGTTCGGTCATTCCTCGACGAACACGGCGTGCCACCTTTTCAACCAAAGTGGCAACCTGTTGACCCAATTCAAAAAATCGTTCGCGCTCAGCCGGATTGAGACCACTACGCATAGCGATCAGTTGTGCCTCGCAGTTAACGGTTTCCGGCAGTTGCGTATCGCTACCCAAGCGGGAAAGTGGCAGCGAGGTCAGCACTTTATTAAACTCGGTGAACCATGGATAACTGACTGTGCGCAGGGGAAATGGGAGGGTTTCTTCTGCCAGAATGCGCGGTAACTCATTGTCTGGCGCAATCAGCGTGACCCCTTGATGGGTGATCAGCAGACTGGCTACGCCAGTTTCCGCACGGTCGACGACGTAAAAAGTAGCCCCTTCAGTCAGCCAGGCGATATTGTCCCTGCGAGTCAACAGCAGGCCATCCAGCTCTGCTTCCCGCATAGCGTTCTGAAGCCGTTGGATTTTTTCGCTCACTCTAATTCCTCCAGCGGTTTTCTTTCCTGCAGTACCTGCTCGTTCCCCATAATCAGATCTGCTGCCCGGTGCGCCACGGCCATCACCACAGCGTTAGTATTGCCACTGATAATATTGGGCATCATTGAGGCATCCACTACGCGCAATCCTCTCACCCCACGCACGCGTAAATCCGCATGTAACACCGCCATAGGATCCTGGTCATGCCCCATACGGCAGGTACCGACTGGGTGATAGCCGGTTTTCACCATCCGTTTGCAGTGGTCGCTTAGTTGCTTTTCCGAGGTGATTTCAGCACCCGGGAAAATTTCCCTGTCGATCAAGGTGTGAATCGGCCCGCTGGCAATAACTTTGCGTGCAAAGCGCAGTCCGCCGAGCGTGGTGGCAAGGTCGTCTGGGTGACCAAAAATTTGCGTATCTATACAAGGTAATGAGGCCGGATTTGCATCGCGTAACGTCACGCTGCCAGTGGCTTTGGGTCTTAACAGCAGTGAGTTAACCGTAACACCATGGCCCGGATCGGTTCCCAGCACATCACGGTCCAGATAGACCGTCGGTACGCAGAACATCTGAATGGTCGGCGTAGCGTTGAGATCCAGTGGATTAAAGAAGGCACAGGTTTCCACGCCGGTGGTGGTGACCGGGCCAGTTTTAAACAACAGATATTGCAGTCCGGCTTTGATCATCGGCCAGCCTTTATCCTGGCGGTAATAGCCAAATGCACCGTTGGTGGTGGCCACCACCGGAACTTCATAATGATCCTGAAGGTTTTTACCAACGCCCGGAAGCACATGCCGCACCGGAATATTCTGGGCTGCAAGCTGATCTTGCGGCCCGATCCCTGAAAGCATCAGCAGTTTTGGCGTCTGATATGCACCCGTTGCCAGAATCACTTCTTTATCCGCTCGAGCCTGCTTTGCTTCTCCCTTTTGTTGCCAGGCCACGCCAACGGCCCGGTCGCCATCAAACAGCAGTTCACTGACGCTGGCACCGGTCACAACCGTCAGGTTCGGGTCATTTTTAAGTGGCTCGATAAAGGCATCGACAACGCTACAGCGTTTTCGGGTTTGCCAGTCGATAGTATGTTGCATAAAACCAACGCCACGCGGATCACCACAGTTGAAATCTGGCGTGTAGGGGATGCCTAATGCCTGCATCGTTTTGACGTAGGCGCGGCTGAGTGGACTGAAGTGACCGAGATGCGAAATCTTCATTGGTCCACCTGTGCCGTGAAAAGGCGCGCCCAGATGGTCGTTATCTTCAATTGCTTTGAAGTGCGGCAGCAGCGCGTCAAATGACCAGTCTATAGCAGGGTGATCCACGGTGGTATTCCAGTCCACATAATCCTGTTTATGACCACGCATATAGACCATCGCATTGACTGTTGAGCCACCACCCAGCACTTTGGCCTGTGGAACAATCACTCCCCGGCCATTCAGCTGTGGCTGGGATTCGGTCTGGTGCAAGGTCAGGTAACGGTCGCTGGCCAGAAACTTCATATACCCTGCGGGCATTTTCAATACAGGATCGTAACGATCGCTTCCGGCTTCCAGCAGCAAAACGCGAGCATGCTGCTCTTTGACCAGTCTTGCCGCCACGATGCAACCGGAGCTTCCGCCGCCGACAATGATGTAATCGTAGTTATTCATTGCTATTCCTTTACTCAGAAGCCACTGGGTTCAGTATCCGTGCACGCGCTGCTGCCGGATTATTCTGTTCACCTGGATCCAGCGGACTGAGCAGGAAGAACCAGGAAACCAGTGCACTGACGATGTATAGCGAGGCATAGAACCAAATCACGCCAGCGGTACCAAATAATGCGTTGAGAATGCCGTACAGTGCCGGACCAAAGAAGGTAGAAAGACCGGCCGCAAAGCAGTAAATCGCCATCGCATTGCCTTTGTCTTTCTTGTCACACAGGGATGAAAACAGCGCTGCTGCGGGCACATAACCGCACAACGTTATGCCGTACAGACAGGCGAAGATCACACTCAGAGTGAAATTGCCGTGGCTCCATTGCGGAACAAAGTACATCAGCAGCATGGAGATGGCAGAGCCAACGCCACCGAAGAAGGTCAGCACACGACGCCAGCCGATGCGGTCGCTGAGTTTGCCAATCACCGGATTAAAGCTCATGCCCACCAACCCCATAATGGTTATCAAAGCCAGATACTCGGTCTGAGAAAACCCTATTTCGGTGAAGAAGCCTGGCAGGAAGATAAAGAAGCCGAAATAGGGAGTGGTATTGATGATGCGAACCACGGCGGCTGCCGCAATACGTGGGCGACGCCAGAGAATATCGATACCACCCATCAGGGTTTTAAGCTTACTTTGCTGGCGGAGCGAAGGATCGAGCAGGGGCGCATGGCCGGTGCGATCTTTGACCGCAATCAGCATGATTAAGGCGCCCAGTATCACCAGGCCCAGTGACAGCCAGAAGGTGGCATATTCACCTAGCACGTTGATGGAGAAGATAGCGACCAGTGAGCCGAGCGTTGGCAAGCCACCGGTAAACGCCAGCCAGAACCAACCGGTCGCCGAGCCACGCATCTCTGCCGGTGCCGCAGCCTGAATCCACACCAGAAACGCATAGGCAAACATCGGGTAGGCTACGCCACGCAGTCCATAGGTCAGGGCGGTCAGCACTACGCTTTTGCTCGGCAAGGCGAAGCTGAGGAACAGAATTTCAAAGATGATCCAGATTGCTGCACCAAGCATCATCACCCTACGTGGGCCATACAGGGTGGAGAGCGATCCTGCGAGCCAGGAGCCGATAGTGACGGTGATGCCGTAGAAGGCGATGACCGTGGCGGCGATATCCAGGGTGAAACCATTTTGGCTCAGATAGGGTGCCAGATAGTTGGACTCAACGCCGTCACCGACCATAAAGATCAGTACGGCAATGTAGCCCCAGGCCAGACTGGGTGGAATGCCAAGTCGATTGAGCAGTGCAGGTGAAGCAGAGGAGATTGTCATCGCAGGTTTTCCCTTCTGTTGTTATAAGGTGTAGCTACTGGTTTCGGGGAGTTGTCATATAAATAAGTCGTTCGCCGGGCATCATCATGTGGAACTTGTCGCCCGGGTAATTCGCCATAATGTAGTCAACAAAATAGCTGGGGTTATCGCTGTTACAGCTGAACAGGTCGTAATGGCAGGGCAGCAGCAGGTCGCAGCCCAATTGATGATTTAAATCTGCCGCATCGCGGAAGCTCATATTCGGCAGAATGCCCCGTTTCATCCGCGCATAATCGCCGCCGTTGATTGGCAGTACGGCGATATCAGGCTTCAGCCTCGTCACTTCAGCCTGTAATTCCGGCGTAACCAGCGTGTCTCCACTGTGCCAGAACCGAATATCACCACAGGTGATGAAATAGCCGAGATAGCGGTCATGTCCATGCGCGTTGGTGTCATAGTCGCTATGGGCTGCGGCAACCGGCAGCACCTGAAATGCACCGACGTCGAACGCTTCACCTGTTATGGCCGCGCGGATGTTGTTGCTAAGACGGGATCCTTCCTGCACCATCGGCAACGCATCGGGAGAGGGGATCCAGAAGGGTAACAGCGGGGCAATATCTGCCAGAGGGCCGAGTGTTTCACGATCCAGATGGTCGTCATGGAAATGGGTGATCAGTACGGCATCGCATACCGCCAGCGCTTCAGGAGGAAACACCGGAGGGAAACGACGGACAAACTCATTGCCGGGATTATTACGTTCAATCGCATCACTCAGATAAGGATCGATAGCTATCAGATCACCCTGAGCATTTTTCAACACTATTCCCGCCTGACCAAGACTCCAGACCGCCAACATCCCATCGTAAACCTGAGTGGATCGCAGTTCATCAGCCAGTTGCTGGGGTTTACGCAGCGTAAAGCGCATCTGTTCCTCTCCTTTTCCCGTCACTTTCATTGAGGCTGTGAACTTTAATGGAATGCTGTGTTAAGGGCTGGAGAGCGGGTCACAGAACATAGTTAACACTGTTTAGTAAACTGGTTTAAAACGGGTTAACCGACAGAATGATCGTCATTCTGTCGGACTGGCCTGCGAAGAAGGGGTCTGGAAGTGCAAAACGGAATAAATAATCAGCAGATGCGACGCTGGAATAAACAGCTTTTTATGCAGCTGATGTGGCAGCATAAACGGCTGAGTCAGTCGCAACTGGCGCAGCTTAGCGGTCTCTCGATCCCGGCGGCCGGTAAGATATTGCGTGCGTTAATTGAAGAGGGCCGTATCTGGCACTCAGAGCAGCAGCTAAGTAATCGCGGGCAAACCAACGGTAGCTTTCAGCTGCCAGAAGCGGGGGCATGGACACTGTGTATGAGCATCACACCCAGAAGGATTGAGAGCCAGTTGGCCGATGCCCAGCTGGTGGCTCAGGGCGGCTATCAACACAGGGCTATTAGGGTGACCCAGCCGGATGAACTGGTGGCAGAGATAGAAAAGATTTGGCGGCATAATCGCCTTCGCTGGCCGGACCGCGTGATCAACCTTGCACTGGCAATTCACGGGCAGGTCGATCCGGTTACCGGAGTCTCGCAACATATGCCGCAGGCCCCCTGGAAAACACCGATTGAACTGAAATACCTGCTCGAAGAGAAACTGGGCATTCAGGTGCGCGTCGACAACGACTGCGTAATGTTGGCACTGGCAGAAAAGTGGCTGAACAGCAGCCATCAGGCGGATTATTGCGTGATCAATGTCGATTACGGCATTGGTTCGTCTTTCGTGATCAACGGGTTGGTGTATCGCGGTAGCCTGAATGGCAGCGGGCAAATTGGCCATACGATACTCGATCCGAACGGCAAGCTGTGCAGCTGTGGTCGTCAGGGCTGCCTGGAAACCGTCGCCTCACTTTCCGCCTTAAAGCATCAGGCACTGGTACGCCATCCCGATCAGCCAACTCCTTCCACTGCCTCGCTGTTGCAGGCCTGGCAGGAGGGCGAACCATGGATTATGCACTGGGTTAATCAGGCGGCCAAAGCGATAGGAATTAGTTTGTATAACTTTCTGAATATACTGAATATTAATCAAATCTGGCTGTACGGTCGCAGCAGTGCTTTTGGTGAGGCATGGCGTGAAACGCTGATTGATCAAATTGCACTAAACCCGTTTGATCACCGGGACAGCACCAAAAGGAAAGCCACCAATATTCACTTCGGCCGGTTGGATCGCGCCAGTCAGATATTAGGCATTGGGTATTTATATGTTGAAGAGTACTAAGGCCATTGGTGACGGCTCCGAAACCCGCCAGCTTATGCGCTCCTATTGTGCGCCAGACCTCATTTATGAACTACGCTGAAACGGAAGTGCGGGAAAAAAAAATCAAACCTCAACATTGTGTGGTAAGAACTACGGATTTTGAGGCTTTATTCAAGCTCGGTTATAGCCAGCAGCGTCATCCTCCTGGCAACGTATGCGAGAACGGCCTGGCATTGGTCTTCTGGCATATGGCTATCAGTATAAGTATCAATAATAAGCTGATGGTTTTTACCCACCTCGGCAAGCCACTTTTTGGCTAAAGAGGCTTTAATATCCATACCTTCTGCAAGAAGGATAAAATCGGCACCCAGATATTCCCCATAGGCTGAATCCATCCCGGGCGAGCACTCTACATCATTTTCTTCACGCTCGAGAAGAGGCAACGCCAGGTACTCTCCGAATGCCGCAGGGTAGGGCACAACACTGATAAAGTCATAAACCGGCGCCAGGCAGGGAGAACCTTCTTCAGGGAGGATGATGCCAAGGTTACGCAGATGAAAATCATTATTACCCAGCACATAGGCATAAACGATACGTAAGAAAACGTCTCGTTTGCTCTTCAAACTGCTACTGACCGCATTGTTCAGAAATTTTGCGGCTTTCTCATAGCTGACCGCTTTCTTGTTGTTAATGTTGCCGTATTTATCGCCAAGCCCCATTGCGCCATCTAACTGTTCCTGATGCAGTCTCATCTCTGCATCCAGGCGATCGTATCTCTTGATCACAAATGCCAGTTCATCCGGACGGTTTTCATCCTGTTTGAATCGGATCAGGCCAAAGGGAGGAACATCAAATTTCAGGCGTTGCATGACGCACATTGTCGCATGCTCATTTTCCGCTAAATGGGGATATTCCTCTGGAGAGGGTTTTAAAATATAGGTACCGTTGTTGCTGACAACCCTTAGCTCTTCTCCCTCCAGGCGAAGAGACAGCTTGGGTTGATACCCAGAGATACTCATCCCTTTTTGACGTTCAGGAAGCTCTTGAATGAACTGGCTGCGGGTAAAGGGTAGGTTAAGAGCCACTTTTAAGCGACCAAACAGGTGCTTAATCCCTTTTGTTGAATAACCGTTTCTTACCTCTTGATCTTTAAGCAGGTTAAGATTTATCAGGCAGTGTTTTGGATTCATTATGTCATCTCTTTAAGTATGACTGCACCGAGCAAATCATTCCCATTTTGCATCAGCAAACCGAAAAGATCTTTATCATCTATTTTTTGAATTTCAGAATATCGCTTACGCAACCATCCCTCAGGCGCTAATCCCTTGAAGAAGGGATGAAGCTCTTCACTCATATAAGGCTCAGCTCTTACAGGCATGCTCAGAGAGAGGGCGATGCCGACATAATTCGCCTCATAGCAAAAGATAAATCCCGATTCATCTTCACTCAATGTGCCTGCTGGCTTGTTGTAAAGCCAGACGCCTATTTTTCGAGCCATACTTTTATCCCAAGCTCTTTAAGTAATGCGTGAAGGTTGATAGCTTTCGCTGCTGAGGGTTTAGCAACAAGTCTCTTAAACGTTGAGATGGAAACGCCTGTTTGAATGGCCATTTCCTCATAAGTAATGTTCTGTCGTTTGAGTTCACTTGTCAGCAGCCGGGGAAGCAATGAAAACTCCAACAAACTGAGTTGCGGCATCTTTTGAGCGCTACGCACTGATTCTGGCGTGTTCAAAGGGTGAATGTCTGAAGATAACCCACTGAACAGCTGTTGCTTCTCTGACTCAGAAAGGTTTTTTATCAGGGTTCTGATTTCATCAAGGTTCATTTTTGACACTTCCAGAGGTTTCATCAGGGTTATGGTGCCATTTATCCTTGTCGATAGCAATAAAGTGTCATATTTGACACTTAAATGAGCAATGAACTTAAGGAGGGACTTTTAATGCCGAACTTGCATTATAAAGTGTCACTTATGACCTTTTAAGGTTTTCATCAAGTGACGCTCATGTGAGAGCTAAGTCGAAATGGCCCGGCTCAAGCAAAAGAGGCCGCCGCAGGGTAGATGCCCACGAAGGCAGAAAATTAGGTTTCTGCAATCCAGATTTATGTTAAATATCCCGGCGTGCTATGTGAAATCTGCAGGGTCATGGCTCCCGAGTTTATAAAGAATTCACGTAGCGACACCAGTTTACAACCCAAGAATTGAGGGCAGATGCAGATGCAGATGCGGGATGTGATCGTAACGCCGTATGATCCGCAATGGCCAGGCCAGTATGAAGTAGAACGGGTTCGGTTATGCCTGGCGTTGAATTCAGTATTGATAGCCAGTCATCATATCGGCAGCACATCAGTGCCAGGCCTGGCGGCAAAACCCGTGATCGACATTCTGCTGGAAGTCACAGAATTGGGTGAGCTGGATACACACAGCGAGTTGATGGCCGTTGCAGGATACGAAGCTCGAGGTGAAAACGGCATAGCCGGCAGAAGATACTTTATCAAAGGCGGCGACCGACGGAGTCATCAGGTGCATGCGTTCAACGTGGGAGATGAACAAATCTTTACGCATCTGGTGTTCAGAGATTACCTGATTGAAAACCCGAAAGTGGCAGAAGCTTACGCGGAGGTTAAACACATTGCGGCAGCAACGTGCGACATAAAGCGTTATCAGGAACTGAAGCAGGATTTTATCAGCCATCATCTAAAGCAGGCGATGCAAAGGCCGTGAAGCTAAAAAGCGTTCAAAGCCCATGGGCGCTCAAAATGTCAGATTCCACGTGATCTTACCTTGGTTCGCATAATGTATATTATGTTAAATTGCATTTGAGGTATTGAACCACAGACTTCACAGCTCACTCTTTCCCTGCCCACCCAGCCAAACTGACCCTGTCAGGCGTAACACGCTCAAACCGGCCTAATGAGTGATAAACGTTATGTAATCGATAAATTCATATTTTGTGGGTACGTTAGCGTGAGTTTCCACCGTCTGGTCTCTCCTCTGGTCACCCCGCTCCACATTTTTGTGAAGTATCCCTAATATTTCGTCTTTCAACCCTCAAACTTTTCGCGCTGCTGCCGATATCAGTTTAAGTACAGGCATTGGTGTGCCTGTCATAAATCTTGTCAGAACATCAGGAAAGCTACACACAATTCATCCCAGCCTGCGCACCTGGTGCGTCAAGAGATACAGTCCTTCACCCAATACTGGGGAATGATTAAGTGTCCTGCGGGAAAACAATGCATCCCACTGTGGGCTTGCCGAACAGTATTCAGATGCCAGGGTCGTGGCCAGTTTCAATTAGCCACTACAACACCCGCCCGCAGCTGGATCATTGAGTATTGATAACTTCCTGAGGTGTTCTATGTTTGGTGTGAAAAAATCGAGTTTTTCTCTGCCCTCGTCCAAAAGTAACAGCATCGCCCGTGATATCAATGCGATCAAACAGCACGTAGCCTGGATCGAGTTTTTACCTGATGGAGAGATCCTCAGCGCCAATGAGCAGTTTCTAGAGGTTACTGGCTACGACCTGAGTGAGATTCAGGGCAAGCATCACCGTATTTTCTGCAAACCTGAGTACGCCCATTCAGCCGATTATCGTGCATTCTGGCAGACTCTGGCTACTGGCGAGTCGGTAACGGGGATCTTTGAACGCTTCAGCAAAGCGCACCAGCGTTTTTATCTCAGTGCGACCTATTTCCCGGTCACTGATGATAAAGGTGTGGTGTATAAAGTCATTAAGGTTGCCAGCGATATTACCGCACGGCACCATGAACTAGAGCAAAAAGAAGCCGTTATCACCGCACTGGATCTTTCCATGGCGGTCATTGAATTTACGCCTGAGGGTAAAATCCTTACGGCCAATAACAATTTCCTTAGCCATATGGGATACAAGTTATCTGATATCGTCGGTCAGCATCACCGTATCTTTTGCTATGAAAGCTTTTATCGCGAAAACCCCGACTTCTGGCAGAAAATTGGCAAAGGCCAGCACTTCGTGGGCCGCTTCGAACGTAAAACGGCCAGCGGTGAGCGCATCTGGTTAGAAGCCAGTTATAACCCAGTCTTCGATACTGATGGCCGTGTTGGTAAGGTTATCAAGATCGCTTCGGACATCACCACTCGCGTTGAAGCAGCGAAACGCGTGGCAGATATCGCGGTGACCACCTCCGAGCAAACCTCTCAAATTACCCATAACGCCAACGAAGTGCTGGAGGAGACGGTTCGTAACTCCGGGCTGGTTGCCGTTCAGGTGAACGCCGCAACCGAGATTGGCGCGCAGCTGAATGCTTCGGCAAAAAGTATCAGTGAAGTGGTCGATACTATCAACGTCATTGCCGCGCAAACCAACATTCTGGCACTGAATGCGGCGATAGAATCAGCCAGAGCTGGCGAAGCTGGGCGCGGGTTTAGCGTAGTTGCCGCTGAAGTTCGCCGGCTTGCTGCCTCAACGGCCAGCGCCACGCAAAAAATCACCTCGGTGGTGGAAGTGAACGCCGATTTGATTCAGCAGATGTATAAACAGTTGGATGCGGTGAAACAGTTTGTACTCACCGAACAGGATAAGATCACCGATCTTTCGCGTAGCCTGAAGGAAATTAATAGCGGTGTTAGCCAGTTCGTTAGCGTCATTCATCGGCTGGATGTGTGATCGCGCTACGTGAATTCTGCATTGCTATCAAGGTCATGGCCTTGCAGAATTCACGTAGGAAGGGCAAAAAAAGAGGGCATAAAGGGTTATCAGCGCCCTTTCCTTCTGAATTCTAGCCAGACCGGACGTTATTCAACTCCGGCAATCCGCTTAAGCTCTTCCTGTGCACCAGGCGCTACGGCCAGTACTTTTGCGCCTTTCGTTAAACGGTCACCTTCGGTATTAAACGGTAAATACCAGCCGCCAGCCTCTTTCACCAGACAATAACCGGCCAGACAATCCCACGCATGCATATAGGGTTCGAAATAGCCGACCACACGTCCGGCTGCCACCCAGGCCAGCATTAACGCGCCAGACCCGATGCGGATAAAGTTGCCGCCTGCTGCCAGCAATCCGCTTAGCAACTCGCCGACTTCCTGCGGCGTAACATAACTGTTAGCACCAAAACCAACCACATGATTTTGCAATGTTCTGTTGGGATCAACCTGGAGAACCGACCCGTTTAACGTCGCACCTTTTCCGGTTGCAGCAAGGTAACATTCATCGAAACACGGCGCGTAAATAACCCCAATCACCGGTTCACCCTGGAATAACACCGCGACAGAGACGCACCAGTTTGGCATGCCATTCAGAAATGGGCTGGTGCCATCAATAGGATCAACGACCCAGGTAAACCCTGAAGTACCGGGTTGTAAGCCTGTTTCCTCACCAAGAAAACCATCGTTGGCAAACTGTGCACGAATTTGCTGATCGATCATTTGCTCGACTTCCCGGTCGGCTATGGAGACAACATCCTGCAAATCTTTCTTGGTTTCAATGACTAAACTTTCACGCTGGTTAAACCAACGCAGGGCCAGCGCGCCGCCCGTTCTTGCTGTTTTCTCTGCCAGTGCCAGGCGCTCCATCAAAGCGCCATTCTCTAAATCAGTCATATTTTTTCCTTACATCCAGGTTTAAGGGGCAATCAGCGCCAGACCTTGCGGTTTAAAATCCAGCTTAACTTGAGCAGCAAGCGGTAACCTCTGGTCCATTTGCGTATCGACAATAAATACTGCACCGAGGGGGGTTTTCACCTCGTATTCAATATGATCGCCCAGCCAGGTCGCATGAATAATTTCGCCGTCCAGCGCACCTTCACCAGTAGGACATACCGTGATGAACTGCGGGCGAACCGACAGCTGGGCAGTGCCCGGCCTTACGCCATTTCCCTGCACGCGATAACGCTGGCTGCCCAATCGAATCAAGGCATTATCCCCCTCCAATGTTTCAACTTCACAAGGCAAAATATTGGCCTCCCCCATAAAATCGGCGATGAACACCGAGTTTGGCGAACGATACAGGGTTTCAGGCGCGCCTTGCTGGGCAATTTTGCCTTCCTGCATCACGATGATTTTATCGGAAACGGCCAGCGCTTCTTCCTGATCGTGCGTGACATAAACTGCCGTAAAGCCAAGACGTTGCTGAAGGTCCCGGATATCGGTTCGCACGCGGCGGCGTAATCGTTCATCCAGATTGGAAAGAGGTTCGTCCAGCAACAGCACCTGGGGTTCCAGTACCAGCGCTCGTGCTACCGCTATACGCTGTTGCTGTCCGCCTGAAAGTTCAGAAGGCAGTCGTTGTCCCTGTTGCTCCAGACCGATCATCTTCAACCCTTCTCTTGCGCGATCCTGGGCTTCCTTCTTGTTCATACCACCAGCCAGCAATCCATACATGACGTTGTCCAACGCAGTCATATGCGGGAACAGCGCGTAAGACTGAAAGACCATCGCCACATCACGCTCATTAGCCGGCAAATTGGTCACGTCTTTACCACTGATCCTGATAGTGCCGGAAGTGGGATGTTCCAGCCCGGCGAGCAGGCGCAGCGTGGTCGTTTTGCCGCAGCCAGAGGGGCCAAGTAGCGTTACCAGCGTCCCCGCCTCCACCGTTAAACTGAGGTCGGGCACGGCTGAAAATCCGGCAAAGCGCTTCGAGACATGTTCGAAAACAACGGTTCCTGCTTTTAAAGCGCTCATACAGCATTCTCCTGGGTTAATGCAGAGGTAGAGGGTGAAACCGCAGCCACCTGTGTGGGTTTGGTTGCCCTGCCCAGCCGACGTTCGCCGACCAGCAACTGGAACAGCGCAATGATCGCCAGCATGACAACAATCAGCACGGAGGAATACGCAATAGCTACGCCGTATTCACCGTTCTCGACCAGCCCGACAATGTACGAGGTCGCCATGTTGTACTGCGCGCTGACCAGAAAAATCACAGCACTGATCGAGGTGATCGCGCGGACGAAGGCATACACCAGCGCAGCACTGATGGCCGGTTTCAGCAACGGTAAGACCACTTTTCTTAGCGTGCGAAAGCTGCTGGCACCCAGAGTTAAAGAGGCTTCATCAAGGCTTTGGTCCAGTTGACTCATCGCGGCGATGCCCCCCCGAACACCGACAGGCATATTGCGGAAGACAAAGCAGACAATGAGGATTAACGCTGTGCCGGTAATTTCTAACGGAGGCAAGTTATAGGCCATCACATAGCTAACGCCAATCACCGTGCCTGGGATAGCAAAGCTCAGCATCAGCGCGAATTCAAACGCCTGGCGACCAGCAAACTTCTGCCGAACAATCAGCCAGGCCGTTAACAGCCCCACGATGGCGGTCAGAGGTGCGGCGATCAGCGCAATTTCCAGCGTGGTCCAGAAAGAGTTCCAGGCAACACCGCTCCAGAGCAGATGCCCGTCCTGCAAGGTGATGCTGAATGCACGGATGTAATGTTCCAGCGTCAGGTTATTGTTCAACCCCCAGGACTGAACAAAGCCACCAATCATGATCATGCCGTAGATCACCAGCGTGAACAGTCCCCAGGGAATGACTAAGCCATACACGCCGAAACGCATCGGTTTAGGCAATTGCGCATGACGGCCTCCGTCCCCTTTGCCAGTCACCGTGGCAAAACTTTTACCAGAGAGCCAAACGCGTTGAATAATGAAGGCGCATAAAGTGAAACAAAGCAGGATCATTGCCAGCACCGCCGCCCGACTGGGATCATTCTGCGCACCGACCACCGAGAAGAAAATTTCGGTAGAAAGTACGCCGTGGCTGCCACCCAGCACCATAGGATTACCGAAATCCGCCATGCTCTCGATAAAACTGATCAGAAAGGCGTTGGCCAGGCCGGGTGCCATCAGCGGCAGCGAAACACGAGAAAAGGTCTGCCAGCGGTTGCCTCTCAGGGTTTGCGAAGCCTCTTCCAGTGAGGGACTGATACCTTCGACCACGCCGATCAGTACCATAAAAGCGACCGGCGTGAAGGACAGCACCTGGGCGATCCAAATGCCCGTCATGCCATACAACCAGCGTCCCGGCTCAATGCCAAAAAGCGCAGCAAGCTGCGTGGTAACCACACCAGAACGGCCAAATAGCAGGATCAGAGCCAGACCGATAACAAAGGGGGGCGTAATGATCGGCAGGATGGTCAGCATCCGCAGCGCTTTTTTACAGGGCAATCCCGTACGCGTGACGGCCAGCGCAAAAGCTAATCCCAGCAGCGTTGAACCGGTGGCCGTCATAAGTGCCAGCATCAGCGTGCGCCAGGCAGTACCACAAGTTCCCCCTGTCAAACAGGACAGACTCCAGATTGCTGGATCCTGAATATTGCTGATCAGCCCATCAGGTTTAAAGCTACCGTCCACATCCTGCACCGAGGCAACGAACAGGCTCAGCACCGGATACAGAACAAATGTGCTGACCAGAGCAACCAACATCACAATGGAGGTCACCACAAAGGCATCGCCCTTCAGCACGCCGCGCTCAGCTAAAGCAAAAGAGAACAGCAGCAGGAAGGTGGTGAGCATCAGGATTCCCCCTGCGCCAAACGCCGGTTGCCCCTGCGCCAGCGGCCCAAAAGAATTTTCCAGCCACATCCAGTTCCAGCCGCTATAGCCGATCGCATGACCTTCAAGGATCATAAAGAGGATGCCGGCAGCGCTGACGGCCAGTAACAGAGCACTTCGTGCCCCGCTGTTTTTGATTAACCCACTCAACGCAGCCAGGCCAAACAATGTCACAATCACCGCCAGCCAGGGATGCAGATGAGACAGCATTTGCCACAGTCCAGGTGCTGACGTCTCATCGCTCCAGAGTGTGGTCAGCCAGCCAAACTGGAAGAAACCCGCTTCCAGACTGTACCAGGGCAAGACTGTTAGCGCTATTGCTCCAAGGCTCAGCGCGCCGACTAATCGCCGGTTATTTGTATTCATTCAACACCTCGACCTGAGCTACAGGCTGAAGCGGACGTCAGGCGTTAGCCACCGCTGTTGGTTTAGGCTGCCGGGCACCCCCAGCAACGTGGAGTTATTGGGCGCTTGAACCAATTTCCTTATCCCAGCGCCCCAGCAGCGCTTTGCGTTTGGCAGTGTCACCGTAGGTTTTGAAATCGTAATCAATCAGCTTGATATTCTCGAAGCGAGGCGCGTATTCAGAGATCTCAGCTTTGGTGTTTGAAGGGAGCTGGAAAGATTTGGCTTCTTTCATGTGCGACTGAGCTTCTGCACTCAACGCCCAGTCATACCAGGCTTTGGCACTGGCCAGATTACGTGCGCCCTTCACTATCGACATTGAGCCAATCTCATAGCCGGTTCCTTCACAAGGCGCGACCGTTTTCACCGGGAAACCCTCCACTTCCATGGCTACGGCATCATGCATAAAAACGATGCCTACGGTGGTTTCACCCCGAGCAGCGGCTTTCACCGGTGCAGAACCGGATTTGGTATATTGCGAGATATTGTCATTGAGTTTTTTCAGGTAATCGAATGCCTTGTCTTCACCCATAATCTGTACCAGCGTGGCTAATGCGTTATAGGCCGTGCCGGAGGAATTTGGGTTAGCAATTTGGATCTCGCCCTTAAATTCCGGGTTAAGCAGATCCGCCCAACAGGCTGGCGCCTTCATTTTCTTCTCAGCGAGTAACCTGGTGTTGTAGCCCCAGCCCAACGCACCGGCGTAGATCCCAACGGTTCGATAACCAGAAATTTCAGCCTGCTTTTGTGCCCAGTCATGTTGCTGAGGCAAAAGCGGCGATTTATAGATCTGGGTCAGCCCTTCTGATGCGGCCTGCATATGCGGGTCTCCCGTGCCTGCCCACCAGATATCTGTCCGGGGATTTCGGGCCTCACTGCGCAGACGAGCATAGGCTTCCCCGGCTGAAAGCCTGACCATGCTGACCTTAATATCAGGATGAGATTGGCTGAAAAGAGTGGTCATATGCTCGCATACCACCACATCGGCAGAACAAATCATATTCAGGTTCCCGGCCGCGCTGGCAGCCAGCGAGAAGCTTGATCCACAAAATGCCATGGCGGTGATCAACAAGGTGTGACGCATAGGTGTTCTCCTTGATTGTTATTTCTGATGCTGATAAAACAACTATCTTGCACATGTGTGCAAAGTAATAGAGTACATAAAATAGCCCGTCAATCGCCTTGATTCGAAATTGGCTGGTAGTGTCACAAAATTGCAACATAACGCCACTCTTTCATTTTGCACACTTGTGCAAGTGCGTCATAGTCATTCAGGTTCTGTTGTCAGGGGGAGAGAAAATGTGAGCCAGGGTAAAACGGGAATCAATGCGTATGATGTTGCGCTGCGTGCGGGTGTGTCCCGGTCTGCGGTTTCGCGCACCTTTACGCCCGGGGCCAGCGTGTCTGAAAGTACTCGGTTACGCGTAATGAAAGCGGCGGAAGAGCTGGGCTATCATGTGAATCATCTGGCCCGCAGCCTGGTCAGCAATCGCAGCGGCATCGTTTGCCTGATTGTTTCTGATGTGGCTACGCCCTACCGCGCCAGCCTGGTCAGTTGGCTGACCCATTTTCTGCAGGAAGCCGGCAAAGTGGCGATGATCATTAACACAGACCTTTCAGACAACAGCGTCTCGTCTGCTCTACAGCAGGCGATCAATTTCAGAGCCGATGCCTCTATTATCCTCTCCGGTATGCCTGACAGTGGCATCACGCAACTCTGTTATAAGCACGGTCAGCATCTGATTTTAATTAACCGTGATGAGTCCCTTCCCGGCTCGCTGAGCATCAATCTGGACTCCAGCAAAACAGCAGAAACGGCATTAAGAGCTTTTTTGCGTGCAGGATGTCGCCATCTGGCTTTTGCTAATTCACTGGCTGGCACACCAAGCCTGATGAAAAGAGAGAAAGATTTTCTGGCCGCAGCAGAACGCGTTGGGGTGACTGTGGAGGTGGAACGTTTCGGCACCACCTCTTATGAGAGCGGGCAGATTTTAGCGCATCGCCTTCTTACCCGTCAGAACCGACCTGATGCCGTATTTTGCGTCACTGATTTAGTTGCCTGTGGCTTTATGGATGAAGCGAGAACCCGTTTCGGGTTACGCATTCCGGAAGATCTGTGTATTGTTGGCTACGATAATATTGCGCAAAGCGGCTGGTCGTCCTACAACCTCACTACCTTCGCTCCGCCGATGGAAAACTTTTCCCGCGACGCGGTGCAATGGCTGGTCGACCAGGAAAGAAACAGTAATGAACTGAACCCTCGCGTTGATCAACCCAGCGACAAATGCCTCTATGAGGCAAGCGTAGTGTGGCGAGGATCGGTACGTGGGGGCTAATCAACACACTCTCCAGAGGTCGTCATGTCAGACATTAAGTCAGCTAAGTGCCATTGTGGTTCAGTCGTGTTTGAGGTGGAACTCATTGATGGGTTCAATAATGTGCTTCGCTGTAACTGTTCCTTGTGCAGTATGCGTGGCGCGGTGATGGCCATGGGCAAACGGGTAGAAGTGCTCAAAGGACAGGAAAAACTGACGGAGTACCGTTTCAACTCGGGCGAAGCCGCGCATTTCTTCTGTGCTGATTGCGGCGTTTATACCTTCCACCAGCGCCGCTCTAATCCTGAACTGTATGGTATTAATGTGGCCTGCATTGAAGGCGCTTCTCCCTTCGATTTTGCCTCTGTCCCCGTCTCTGATGGCATTAATCATCCGAAAGATGGTGGTGCTGGCGGCATTGCGGGCTATATCTCCTATACGCCTGAGTAAGAGCTGCCAGTCATCGGGTGTCTCTGAGGCACCTGATTAGGTTAAGATACGGCATCTTTTCAAGTAATTATCCGATAAGCAGGGAGCCTGTCATCACCTCTATTAACCGTTCTTCTCCGGTCACGAAGGTCAGAAAATTAAGCACGCTTGCGCTGGTTGGCACCGCTTTGCTGCTGGCCAGCTGCTCCTCCGAGCCGCCAAAATCGCTGGTCACTCCCTTCCCTCAGGTCGCTAAGCAGCCTGTGCCGGTTAAGCCACAACAGCAGCAGGAACCGGTTCGCGGAGTCTGGCTGACGACAGTTTCACGCCTGGACTGGCCGCCAGTCTCCTCAGTCAATGGCAGCAGTGCTGCCCTGCGCATCAGCCAGCAGCAGCAGGCCATGAAGGACAAGCTGGATAAACTGAAAAGCCTTGGGATCAATACTGTCTTCTTCCAGGTAAAACCGGATGGCACCGCGCTGTGGCCCTCAAAGATTTTGCCCTGGTCAGATATGCTGACAGGCAAGATTGGTGAGGATCCGGGTTACGATCCCCTGCAATTTATGCTCGATGAAGCGCACAAGCGTGGCATCAAGGTTCATGTGTGGTTCAATCCGTATCGCGTTTCTGTGAACACCAAACCCTCAACCGTTGCAGAACTGAACCGCACGGTGTCGCTGCATCCGGCAAGTGTCTTTGTGCTGCATCCCGATTGGGTGCGGACATCAGGCGACCGCTTCGTGCTCGATCCTGGTATCCCGGCCGCACGCGACTGGATCACCAGCATTGTTGCCGAAGTGGTGGCGCGTTATCCACTAGATGGCGTGCAGTTTGATGATTACTTCTATACCGAATCCCCAGGCTCGGCGCTGAACGACAGTAAAACGTTCAAAGAATACGGTCAGGGATTTGCGTCCAAAGCCGACTGGCGGCGACACAATACCGAGTTGCTGATCGAACAGGTTTCGCGCACTATTAAGCAGCTGAAGCCGGATGTTCAGTTTGGCGTCAGCCCTGCCGGAGTCTGGCGGAATATTTCACATGACCCGGCGGGTTCCAACACGCGCGGAGCCGCCGCGTATGACGAGTCCTATGCGGATACCCGCCGCTGGGTGCAGCAAGGCTGGCTGGATTACATTGCTCCGCAGCTTTACTGGCCGTTCGAACGTGATGCCGCCCGGTATGATGTGCTGGCAAACTGGTGGGCAAACGTAGTGAAAAACACCAAAACCAGGCTCTATATCGGCGTAGCGCTGTATAAAGTCGGCGAACCTTCAAAGATGGAGCCGGACTGGATGGTAGAAGGTGGCGTGCCGGAGTTGAAAAAGCAGCTCGATTTGAATGAGTCCGTGCCACAGATTAGCGGCACGATCCTGTTCAGGGAGAACTACCTTAATCAACCTCAGACGCAGGAAGCGGTCAATTATTTGAGAACCCGCTGGGGAAGCTAGCTGTCTTTGATCGGTTCAGGCGGGAATGCCACAGGTGTTCCCGCTGACAGAGACTCAGAATTGATCGGCCAGCAAGGTCCAGGCGCTGGGATGCTGTTCAAATCCGATTTTTGGATAGTATTCTACGGCCAGCGGTGCCGCCAGCAGGATAACCCGGCACTTAGGATGCAGCTGCGCGGCCGTAACGGAGATCAGTTTTTTACCCAGTCCGGCTTTCTGCACCGTTTCTGACACGGCCAGATCGGACAGATAGCAGCAGAAGCTGAAATCGGTAAGCGAACGGGCTACGCCAACCAGCTTATCCCCACTCCACGCGGTCACCAGCAGATTACTGTGTTTAAGCATGTCCGCGATGCGATCCTGTTCTGCGATCGGCCTTCTGTCCCCTAATGACGTCTCCTTCAGCAAGCTGATGAACTGCGCTTCACTGATGGGTTCGTTAACTTTGTAGCTGATCTCTACTTCTGACATGCCGGGATCTCCTGCTCTTAAGGGCTATCGGGGGCGAAGAATCACTTTATCCTGCCAGAGTGCCTCGAGGCTATTTGATTTTTCTGGTGAATAGCAGAGTGACATTCTTATCCCGAATCACCACATTCCCTTCTCTTGTGTCGCTAAACGCAGCCGGGCATACTGACAACCCCGCGTTGAGCGGCAGAGTAGTAAGGAGAATCACAGTGGAACAGCCGGTCAGTCATCAAGACTATTTTCAGCAAACCTTCGATAAGCTGGACCTCACTTCAGCCTGTCTGGAAAGCACTCGCTTTGAAGAGTGCGTGTTCAATAACTGCAACCTCACCTCTGCCCAACTCACCCGCTGCAAGTTCAGCCAGTGCACCTTTAACCACTGCAACCTCAGCGTGATGGGCGTTGCCTGGTCTACATTCTATGAAGTCGCCTTTACTGACTGCAAGCTCAGTGGCATTGACTGGACGCGTGCACAGTGGCCCACGTTTAATCTTGATCCCGAACTGCAATTTACCCGCTGCATGTTAACCAATGCCACCTTTCAGGGGCTGAAGTTAAATGGCTTGAAGCTGGATGAGTGCAAATTGCATGACGTGGATTTCAGAGAGTGCGATCTGGCTAACGCCACGATCACCGGCTGCGATCTGGCCGG
>NZ_JBAVTT010000154.1:0-9092 GCF_049696395.1 Erwinia sp. | reverse complement strand
TGTCTTTGCTGCTCATGGCTCAGTACTCCCCGTTAGGTGACCGGTATGCGGCCTTGTATACAAGTTCGTAGAGGATCAATGCAGGAGTTATGCCAGATCGGCAAAGTCAGTCAGACGTGAAGGGGCGTGCGGTTTCAGGGATGAAGAAGGGTGATAGTAGTGCGTGCAGCGCACCATTGTGGAGAAAGGGGAGATGGATTGCTAGCAAGTTGGGGGCGCGGGTTGCCGCACTGATTTTAAGAAATATGTCGTCTTACACGTAGCCACGCCAGTCTGATGGCCGCCGGTTGGTGCTACCGGATAGGTATTTACGGGTAAGGAGGCACGCAGTATCCACACATCACCAAACTTAATCATTGATTGGTGGAGGATTTTTCGACTGATGAAGGTAAAGCCTGAAAGTAAGCACTGAACAATCTGGTAGAATTACTGACGAATGGATCTAAACGGGATGGCAGATGAGTACCACCAGGAACAAACCAATAAATCAGTTGGTTGCTCCTCTGGTGACGAATATCGGGGGTATTTAATAGAGTTACACTCAGTTTTTACTCTGAAAAACCAGCATGTCGCCAGTGTAATGTCGGCGCTAAATAATGTTGTGTCTGTTCAATGGGTTGTTCATTGATAAGATTAATCATTACTTCAAAACAATGTGTTGCGAGTTCTGTACAATCTTGCGCGACAGTATCAATGTTTACCGTGAGTGAATCATAGAGGTAATGATCGTCGAAACTGCATAAATGAATATCACTCTCCAGCAGTTTGTGTTGACTCATATAACGCAATACCCCTTCCATCAAACCACAAGATGCTACAAAAAGTACTTTAGGAGGACGCCCAAGCCGAGCACAAAGATTGGCAAACATTTCGTAACCTGAGCTTGGATGATAATTACCATAAAGGATCCACTCAGGATTTAGGCTAACCCCTGCACGTTCAAGGCCTAGCTGATAGCCTGCAAGACGGTCACGCGTAGGAGAGATCCTCGGCTGACCTCCGAGAAAGTAAAACTCCCCTTGGTGCTTGCCCGCAACTCGTGCGACAAGTTCAGCCGATGATTCGATCGCTTCACACACAACCAGCGGTAATTCTGTTCCCGGCATATGGCGGTCAAAAAGAACAACGGGTAATTGCTGGCTGATTTTTACGTATTCTGCGTCGTTAAGCATACTTGACGCCACGATCAGTCCATCTACCTGACGCTGAATAAGGTTATTCACCACCATCATTTCCTGACTGGTATTCTCATCTGTGCAGGCTATAAGCAACTGCATACCGTTCTCACGACAGAGTGTTTCCAGCTCGTTCGAACAGGCGGCAAAACCGTAGTTAGTCATTTCCGGGACAACCAGACCCAGCGTGAAGCTGCGCGATACATTAAGTGAACGGGCATGAATACTGGGCTGATAATGTTGCTCAGCTGCCACTGCAAGCACACGGTCACGTGTCATATCGGAGATGCGCAACTTCTTACTGTGCCCGTTAAGAACCTGGCTGGCAGTCGACTTTGACACGCCGGCAAGTTCTGCTATGCCACTGATAGTAATACGTTTGGTCTTTTTCACTGCGCCATATTCTGTTGTCCGGAAAGTTTTTTATTCTAACACGCAATCTGCCAACAACCAGTGGCGCAACGTAATCTGATGATGGCTGCAGAAATTTAATCTTGCCGGTAATACAGGGAAATAGCGTGAAGTCATAGCAGCTTCCCCGTCGTTAATGAAAATCTCGATGCTGGAATTGTCGCACATTACCGTTAACTTGCGTAACAGGCCATGCCAGAGACGTTCTTCAGGCAATGCGGTACGCAGATTTTTACGTGTTATACGCAGATATTCACCATCCCATCGCAGGTCCAAATCGCCACCAAAACTCGCGCTGAAGACATGTTCAGTTTCAATTTCCACTTCAGCATGGGTAACATCCCAGACCGGCGCATCGTCCGCAATTCCTCTCCATTCCTGAACATTGCCGCGAAGCTGTTGCAACTCACGGGCAGGGCGCTGAATTAGTTTACCTGCTTCCAGCGTCAGTTCACGTAGACAGGTCATGGTATGGATCCAGCCATTTTCAACGGTTGGCTGATAAAACTCATCGCTGTCTGGGATCCCCATCCACGCAATGAGTAAACGACGGCCATCATCAGTTTTCATGGTTTGCGGCGCATAAAACTCAAACCCCAGATCCAGTTCTGTGAATTCACCATGTGAAAATCTCGCTTTTTCGGTATCCAAATGCCCCACAAAATAGCCCGACTGAAAAGTATTCAGGTAGCGATCTGCTTCAGCCGGCAAACCTTGCGGACAACAAATCAAAATATCGTGATCTTCAATTCTGAATAAATCCGGGCACTCCCACATGTAACCAAATTCGCCCAATCCGTTCAGATTTGACCCGGCAACTTCCCCCAGGAATTTCCAGGTCAATAGATCGGGGGAGCTCAGTAACAGGACTTTCCCCTGCAGGTTGAGATCTTGCGCACCCAGCACCATGAACCAGTGACTGTCTTTTCGCCAGACTTTAGGATCCCTGACGTGCCCGGTATAACCTTCTGGTAAATCCAGAACCGGACCGGTTTTATCGAATTCGCCGCTTGCATTTTCACGTGCCAGGCACTGAAAAGCAGTGCGACCCCCGTCGGCATACTTCACGTTACCGGTGTAAATCAGCGTTAACTGACCGTGGTCTGTTACCGCTGAACCGGAATAACACCCGTGCGATTCGAATGCTTCCGACGGCGTCAGTGCCAGTGGCTCGTGACGCCAGTTCAGTAAGTCAGCAGAACTCCAGTGCCCCCAGAATTTCGCTCCGTGCATGCAGCCCAAAGGGTTCCATTGATAGAACAAATGGTAACGGCCTTTATGTTGAATAAATCCATTGGGATCGTTAAGCAAACCAACTGGAGGTGCAAGATGCCAGCTTGGGCGGTAAGGATCTGCCGCCGCTTTTACCTGCCCCGACACCACACTGCGCAGGGCTTGTTTGAGCAAACTCGTTTCCGTCATTATTCACTCTCCGTTTTGTACTTCAGCAACAGGGACAGCAGGAATGCGCTGCCAAAGGCAATGACTAAGCCAATCAGATAACTCAGGATTGAACTGGCCTGCACGATAGCCAGCCCGGGAATACCTGTCAGCCCGACGGCCGTCATATTGACGTGCATTGCAACAACCCACGCACCACCAAGTGCGCCACCTGCCAGCGCCGCCAGGAAAGGTTTGATGAAACGCAGATTGATACCGAAGATCGCAGCTTCTGTAATCCCCAGCATGGCCGAGAATGCTGATGGAACGGCAATAGCTTTAATTTTTGCATCCCGTGTCTTGAAATATACCGCCAGGCAGGCACCGCCTTGCGCCACGTTAGCCATTGACCAGATCGGCAGCAGGAAATTGACCCCAATATTCGGATTACCCAGTAACCCAGCCTCAATGGCATGGAAGCTGTGGTGAATGCCGGTGATCACAATGACGGAATATAATCCGCCAAATACCAGTCCCGCGACCCAACCGGCATGCGTGATCAGCGTACTCAAAACAAAGGAGATGCCGTCACCCAACGCACGACCGGCGGGGCCGATAATCAGGAAAGCAATGAATCCGGAAATTATCACTGTGAGGAAGGGGGTGAGTATTAAATCCAGGGTATCAGGGATGACTTTGCGCAGTCGTTTTTCAATGAAACTCATAAACCAGACGGCCAGTAAAACCGGGAATACCGTGCCCTGATAGCCGATCATGGCAATTTCAATGCCAAAGAAATTCATCGTATGAAAACCGCTGGCAACGCCCCAGGCATTGGTCAGCGCAGGGTGGGTCAGGATGCCACCCAGGGTGGCGCCAAGGAACGGATTTCCTCCAAATTCGCGCGCAGCAGTGAAACCAATCAGAATCGGCAGAATGATAAATGCTGCCGAGCTGAACATATCAAGCATGATAAAAATCGCGCTTTCAGGATTGGCCCAGCCGTAGGTTTTCACCATGCCAAGCAGCCCCATCAAAAGACCGGAGGCAACAATCGCTGGTATGATCGGTACAAAAATGTTGGATAACACACGGGCAATACGCTGGAACGGGTTCAGTTTTTGCGCCGCGATATCTGCCGCTTCGGACTTGCTGGATTCGCTAATACCCGCCACTTTAATAAACTCGGCATAGACTTTATTCACCAGACCGGTACCAAAAATAATCTGGATCTGGCCCGCATTGCTAAAACATCCTTTGACGCCTTCTACTTTTTCGATGGCACTTTTATTGATCAGACTGTCATCGGCCAGCACCAGACGCAGACGTGTCGCACAGTGTGCCGCACTGGCGATATTATCTTTGCCGCCAAGTAATGGAAGCAACTCCGTCGCAATTGCATTGATATTCATTTTATCCCTTACTGTATTGATATCGACATCGCCCGGCCTGACCGGGCGCTGCCTCGTGAATCACACCCTGTTTTTTAGAACCAGGTTTCCATCTGGATACCAAAATTCCACTGCCCGCCAGCGGTAAAACCATCAGTACCGAACGAATCGCTGGATGAATAGCGGTCGAGATCGTTGCTCCAGTCCATATAGCTGGCGAAGACACGTATTTCAGGCCGGCTCAGCATGTCGCTGATATCGCCCACTTTGAAGGTCGGTGCAAACGTCAGTTTGTAGAACCCGCCTTTCACTTTGTTGTAATTGTTGTAACCCTGCGGATCGAGATCCATGTACTGATAGCTGCCCTCATAAGCCAACTCGAAGTTTTCGGTGATTTGCTGAATAAGGCGGGTATTGAAAGTAATCCATTTGTAATCGTCGCCTGCGATATAGCGGTCTTTACTCTGCTGAGCCAGAACGGCAGGGGCGATGCTCCAGATTTTGCTTAACGGTGTAATACCATAAGTCGCCAAACGCAGTGTGTTGGCGTCATCTGTCAGATGACCGTCTGAACCCAGCGCTTTGACTTCTGCACCCAGGCCGTGACCATAAAGCAGTGCGGTTGTCGATGTCCCTTCGCGCAGGCCGTAGAAGCTGTCGCCGTGGTACGCCAGCATGGTATGGAACCCGGTATCCGCGGCATTCGTGATGCCATAAGCGCCGGTATTTTCGCGATCTTGATTGTTTTTGGCACGCAATCCACTGAGCATCCACTGGAAGGGGCCAGCGTAGTTATTGGCGGTGACAATGTAGTTCTCAATACGCGTATCGTCATTATTGTCGTTGTCGAGATCGTCAAAGTTACGCCCGTAAAGTGAGAAATGACTTTTCAGGTTGTCTCCCCACTTGACGTCATAGATGCCAGCCCCGGTTCCCGCGAGGAAAATGATGTCAGAGTCGAGGAAGTGAATATCGAAATTATCACGATCGAATCGCTTACCGGCCCACAGCGTCGAGCCTTTCCACGGGCCGGTGAATGTCGGCAAAGAGCCTAATTCAACAAACGCCTGACGGATATTCAGATCGCTGGTCGCGGCGGTCCAGTCGTTATAACTACGTTGGCCGTCCGCCAGCATCACTTTGTAACGAGACGTCGCCCCGCTGGCCATGGTTTGGTTGTGTTCCAGATTTAATTCAACGTAAGTGTTGTTTTCGTTGCCCAGACGTCCCACCGCGCCCCCGGTTTGCCCGGCAGGGGTGACGTAAGGGCCACTTTCCGTCGATGTGCCGGAATCATTCATGATCACGCCGGAACGCGCATAACCTGAGAATTTGAATCCTTCAGGAACACTGCTGGTTTGGTTGTTAATGCTGGCTAACGATTCAGTACGTTTAGCCATTGCGGCCGTTTTCTGCTGATTAATTTCAGCGTTCTTCGCCACCTGACGAGTTTGTTGTTCATTGCTGATTGTGCGTGTTTCCAGCGTATTCAGCTGTTTTTCTGCTTCAGTGGCGCGGGCTTCTGCTTTGGCGGCGCGATTCTCAGCAAGTTGCAGTCTTTTCTCCAGAGCATTCAGGCGAGCCTCAATGGCACTCGCCGACGTATCCGCTCCCTGGGCGGCGCCGGAAAGAATTAAACCAATAGCAACAGCAAGATAGCGAGGTTCCATCATCATTTTTATCCCTCAAGGTAAGTTTAATTATTATGGGAAAAACCTTTTTGCTAAACTGGTTTTCCTAAACACAATAATCATCCACCCCTGAGTTTATCAATGAAGTTTTGCTTCTAAATCTGGTAATTGTGATCCTGCTGGCAAATCATCACTAAAGTAGAATAATTCATTTGTTCTTGAATAACTAAACCGGTTCTTCTATTTTGCTAAACCATGGGGCTAATCAGAAATTGAATACAAGGAATGAAAATGAAAAATCGAATTTGGGTGCTGGGCGATGCTGTCGTGGATCTGATCCCGGAGAATGATGGTCGTTTGTTAAAATGTCCGGGTGGTGCGCCTGCTAACGTTGCTGTGGGAGTCAGCCGTCTCGGTGGGGAAAGCGCATTTATAGGACGGGTAGGGGATGATCCGTTTGGAAAATTCCTCCTGCGAATGTTGCGCAATGAAGGTGTAGAAACTGAACATACGCTTTTGGATCCCAGCCACCGCACGTCAACCGTTGTGGTCGAAAACGATGCCGATGGCGAGCGCTCCTTTACCTTTATGGTGCGGCCGGGTGCTGATTTATTCCTCCTGTCTACGGATATTCCGCCTTTCAAGGCAGGGCAATTTTTGCATCTTTGTTCAATAGCTTTATCCGCAGAGCCAAGCCGTTCTTCCGCTATTCTGGCGATGGCCAAGATGAAAGCAGCCGGAGGCGTAGTTAGCTTTGATCCTAATATTCGCCACGATTTATGGCCGGATGAAAATCAGCTACGTGATTGCATTCATCACGCGCTTTCTCTGGCCGATATCATAAAAGTTTCTGAAGACGAGCTGGAATATCTGACGGGTGAATCATTACTTTCTGAGGGGATACTGCGTTTGTGTGAGCGCCACAACCCTGAGCTTTTGCTGGTTACGCAGGGCAAAAAGGGTGTTTCTGTCTATCGGAAAAAAGAGGCATCGCTAATGCAATATCCCGCCCCTGAGGTTAAAGCAGTTGATACGACTGGCGCGGGTGATGCATTTGTTGCAGGATTGCTGGCAGGGCTGGCGCAGCAGCACTGGCCACTGCTTTCAGATCTCGCGTGGGAGCAAACGGTTCGACAGGCACTGGTTTGTGGAGCGCTTGCCACGACAGCTAAAGGGGCAATGACGGCGTTACCTGATAGTGCAACATTAGCTGAATTTAGTTCGCAGTTGCCCTGAATACCGCCAATCCATTCCCTGGAAACACAGAGTTTGGCGAACCTCTGGGGATATCAGATGCCTCTATTGGGTTCTCAACCAGCTTAAAACATATAAAGCACTGCAAAATCGAGGGTTGTTCCACCGTGTTGGTCAACGACAGGGCTTTTGCTCGCACTGTCACCTAACCAGGTGTAATAGGCACTGATGACGCGGCTCCAGTGCCGCGTGAACTGATGGCTCCAGGTCAGGCCGCCATCCACGCCATAAATCCCACCGGCGGTGATCCTACCCGCGAATAGTGGACACAGGACTAAGTGAGTAAACTCTCAACCAGAGGTAGCTCACATGACAAAACCAGTACCAGCCAGCAAGAAAAAGCGCAAACAGCACACCCCCGAATGTCGTCAGGAAGCCTTGAAGCTTGCTGAACGCATTGGCGTACCCGCCGCTGCCCGTGAACTTAACCTGTATGAATCACAACTCTATGCCTGGCGTAAAAAACAGCAACAGGCCCTGACTGACTCTGAACGGGAGCAGCAGCAATCCCTTGAAGTCCCCCGCCTGAAGCGGCAACTGGCGGAACAGGCTTAGGGGCCGGCTATCCTCCTGAAGCCCGCGATATACTTCGCGAAGCGCCTGAAATGAAGTATGTCTTCATCGAAAATCATCGGGCAGAGTTCAGCATTAAAGCCATGTGTCGGGTACTTCGGGTGGCTGGTATGGCTGGTGTCTGCGTCGCCATCAGCTAAACCGGCGTCAGTAGTTCTGCAGGATCGTTGATGCTTTCTTCATTCAGTTTTCTCATCAATCTTTGAGCCGAAGTTCCAATAAAACGCCCCATCTCTTCAAATGAGCGAGGCTTGCTGTCCCTTTCTCTTTCCGGGGAAGCATTACCGATGGAAACATCGAGCATTGACCCGTTTTCCAACCGATACAGCTTAGGAGGTTCCTGTAGAGTAAGGATCGTAGTAACAAAACTATTGGCAAGATCTTGCCATGATGCTGATGGCCTGACAGATTTCATATACAAGCAAATTTATTTAAGGCTGACGAAGCCAGCTTCTTTGTCACGCCGCTCACTCACTCACTCACTCACTCACTCACTTTCTTGTCTAGTCTGTCAAACAGGTTGATATGTTCTGTGTCCTGATAGCAGGTGATGCAGCATGTGGATTACATCACCTGTAATGCCAGAAAACAAAAAGGACTCAGCCAGTTTCCTGTCTAAGTCCTTGTTTTATTTGGTGGCCCCAACTGGACTTGATCCAGTGACCAAGCGATTATGAGAACCATTAATCACCCTTACAAAACAGTAATTTACATAAATATCAGTAAATTATAGAGTCAATATAGGTCAATATGGGGCAGTATTCCTAATCTTGAGCGACACTTTTGCGACACATTTCCAAAGGGTTGAGTTTAACCGCATCTTCAAAATGGTCAGGCGCAAAATGCGCATAACGCATCGTCATTTTTATGTCAGTGTGACCAAGTATCCTTTGTAGAACCAGAATGTTTCCGCCATTCATCATAAAGTGACTGGCAAAAGTATGCCTCAAAACATGCGTCATCTGACCGTCAGGCAAATTCATACCTGCTCTTTTAAGAGCTGAGCGAAAAGCGTAATAGCAGGCTGTAAAAAGCGGCCCATTCTTTTTAGGCAGTTCGTCTGCGAGAGTTAATGAAATGGGAATTGTGCGGTTCTTCTTCCCTTTGGTTTTAACAAAAGTAATCCGCTGCCCTGAAACCTGCGATCTCTTCAGGCCTTCCGCCTCACTCCATCGAGCGCCGGTTGCCAGGCATAACTTGACGATCATCAGCAGGTCTTTCGCTGTACTTGCTCTACATGCTTCTAATAGAAGGTCTATTTGTTCTGCGGTCGGGTA
>NZ_JBAVTT010000153.1:0-2626 GCF_049696395.1 Erwinia sp. | reverse complement strand
ACGCAAGGCCGCTCCTACACAAGGCCGTTGCTACAGGGACGCCTGGGTTACAACAGCGACAGGGGGTAGTTGAAGATCAACCGGTTCTCATCGAACTCGTTGTTGCTGTAATCCCGGCGAATACTCGAGTTACGCCACTTCACACTCAAGTCCTTGAACGCCCCGCTCTGGATCACATAGGCCAGCTCCGTCTCGCGCACCCATTCCTTGCCATCGGTAACCGCCCCTGTGTGCACATCCTGCCCGCTGATGTAGCGGTTCATCAATGTCAGCCCAGGCACCCCGACGGTGACGAAGTTGAAGTCGTGCCGCACCTGCCACGACCGCTCATTGGCGTTATCGAAGCTTGAGTTGTAGCTGTCGTTGGCCAGCGTTCCGCCGCTGGTGCCGTTGACCCGCATCCAGGTATCGCCATCGACCTTCTGCAGGCCGACCCAGAAGGTGTTGCCGCCGTACTTGGCCGAGAACATCCCCGAATAGGTCTTGTTGTCCAGCTGCCCGGCACGTTCGGAGCCGTCTTCATCGCCATGGAAGTAGCCCAGGTTGGCACCCAGGGTCCAGTCACCCACTGGCTGGCTGTGGCTCAACTGCAGGTACTGCTGCTGGTAGACGTCCTTGAGCACTGCATTCCATAGACCGACCAGCGTGCGGTCCTGGTTGAACTTGTATTCGCCGCAGACGAAGTTGAAGCGGTCCGAAAGCCCACCGCCGTAGCTCATGTCCTCCATGCTCGCGTCGTTGCGCGGGCTGTTGCCACGGAACTGCCCGCCATACAGCGTCAGCCCGGCGATCTCGTTGGAGGTGACCTGCCCCCCGCGGAACGTCTGCGGCAGCGAACGGCCATCGTCGGAACGCAGAATCGGCAGCACCGGCATCCATTCCCCGATCTTCAGCTCGGTCTTCGAGATGCGCGCCTTGCCTGCCACCGCCAGCCGCCCGTAATCATCGGCCGGCTGCCCATCGTCGTGGCGCGGCAGCAGCGCGGTGCCGTAGGTGCCGCCACCGCCATCGAGCTTGACCGACCACAGCCCCAGCACATCCACACCGAACCCCACCGGCCCCTCGGTGAACCCCGAGCGGGCATCGAGGATGAAGCTCTGCGTCCATTCCTCGGCCTTGCTTTGCGGGTTGCTGGGGTTGGTGAAGTTGCGGTTGATGTAGAAGTTGCGCAGGCCGAGCGTGGCCTTGGAGTCTTCGATGAAGCCCGCCGCCACGCTGGTGCCCGGCAGGCTCCCGAGCATGCCGGCGCCCAGCAGGGCAAAGGGTAGGGTTTGGCAGATTTTCATTATTGTTGTGCTCCACAAAAGGGTGTGGCAGCCCGTCCACCGGGCACGCGCAAGCGGCCTGCGGCGAGGGCGGGTGGGTAACGGACCGGTCAGGGCCTAGGGGGTGAAAACGGGACAGGCGAGCGGCGAGGGTAGTGCGCGAGGTGTGTCGACATGGGATCTTCCACTGATTGTTGTTTTTGTTATGCGTTGTCGTACAACTTGAGCGATTTTTAGCAAGTGGGGAGGGGGATGTCAACGCTTTGTGGTGCGATGGTTTTGTGGAGGTACTATGACTTGGGGTTTGGTGCGGGTTCTCGACGGGGATCGCGATAGGCATACACCGTGAGCCCAAAACGGCATCCGAAGGCGGCAGCAGCCAGCCCCTATTTCACCCGCGCAAACACCTTCGCCAGCGCCTCTACCGCTACCCGCATCTCGGCTGGCGTCTGCGCCGCGAACCCCATCAACAGGCCGGTATCATTGCGCGGCGTCGCATACAAACTGCCGAGCCCCAGCAGATCAATCCCTACCGCGCGCGCCGCCTTGACCACCGCCTCTTCAGGCAAACCCTGCACGAAATGGCAGGGCATCTGCAGCCCGCCGGCCGGGATGCACGGCGCTAGAAACGCCCCCAGATGCTTGTGCACGAGTTCAGCCAGCACGTCCCGTCTCTCGGCATACAGCGCCCGCATGGCCCGCACATGAGCCGTGTAATGCCCGCCCTCCATGAACCTTGCCAAGGTCAGTTGCGCAATGGACGCGTTATGCCCGTCCTGCAGCGTACGTGCGCTGGTCATCGGGGCGACGAGCGAGGGGGGCAACAGCAGGTAGCCGATACGCAGGCCGGCAAACAGCGACTTGGTGAAGGTACCGATGTAGAGCGTGCGGTCATGCGCGTCCAGGCCCTGCACACAGGCAGTCGGCCGGCCTTCGTAGTGGAACTCGCTGTCGTAGTCGTCTTCGATGATCCAGGCTCGCTGCTGCCGGGCCCATTCGATCGCCTGCAGGCGCCTGTCCAGCGACAAGGTCGCGCCGGTGGGGTATTGGTGGGAGGGCGTAAGAAAAACCGCCCTGGCATTGACGGCCAGCCGCGCCATGTCCTCTACCCGCATGCCGTTTTCATCCACCGGCACGGGCACGCCTGCCAGGCCTGCGGCGGCGATGGCTTTGCGGGTGCCTTGGTAGAGCGGGTCTTCGACCAGCACCTGATCGCCGGCATCCATGAGCACTTGGGCGCACAGGCCAAGTGCCTGCTGCGAGCTGGTGAGGATCAGCACCCGATCGGCAGTCGCCTGAGCCCCCCGTTCGAGGTTGAGGTAGTCAGCGATCGCGCTGCGCAGCGCAGGCATGCCTTGTGG
>NZ_JBAVTT010000152.1:0-7026 GCF_049696395.1 Erwinia sp. | reverse complement strand
GATTCAAACCATTCAAACCATTCAAACCATTCAAACCATTCAAACCATTCAAACCATTCAAACCATTCAAACCATTCAAACCATTCAAACCATTCAAACCATTCAAACCATTCAAACCATTCAAATCGTTCAAACCATTCAAACCATTCAAACCATTCAAACCATTCAAACCATTCAAACCATTCAAACCATTCAAACCATTCAAACCGTTCAAATCATTCAAACCGTTCAAACCATTTAAATCAATCAAACCTCAAATTCACTCCAGCAAGCAAACTCTTCTCACGATACAAAAATGAGTGCGGTCATCTACAAGGCAAAACGACATTGGCAGGTTGAGTTGGGAATTGAAGAGGGGGTGTTGAATTGTGTGTCCACGAATCCCTTCAACGACCCGGAAGTTATTGGGTGGCGGCATAGAGTGCGTTAGCCGAGTGTATGCAGCAGGGATGCTGCATCCAAGCCTACAGGGATGTATTTACGGCGTCTCGGATAACGCACTCTATGCTGACGCCTTGCCACCGCAGCCTGTTTTGACTTTAGCAGCAAGCTCTATGCTGACGCCTTGCAACCGAGTCGATTTTGACCTGGCAATCCATTATCAGTTAAGGCTTACGGGCTACCAAAACAGCTCGCAGCGGCGCTGGATACCCTTCTACGGTCTTTGTTGGGTCGTTGGGATCAAGGAATTCCGCCAATGACTCGCTGGTCATCCAGTCCGTACGGCGCTGCTCTTCGGTGCTGGTCACTGAATAGTCCGCAATCCGCACGTCTTCAAAACCACACTTTTCAAGCCAGTTTTTCAACGCGCCGGTGGTTGGCAGGAAGTAAATATTACGCATCTGCGCATACCGCTCACCCGGCACCAACACTTCCTGATCGCCCCCCTCAATAACCAGCGTCTCCAGCACCAGTTCGCCACCGCTCACCAGCTGATTTTTTAACTGATACAAATGATCAAGCGGAGAACGACGGTGATATAGCACGCCCATCGAGAAGACAGTATCAAAGGCTTTCAGCTCTGGCAGTTGCTCAATACCTAAGGGTAATAAATGCGCTCGCTGATCGTCGCCCAGCAGTTTTCGAACGGCTTCAAACTGGCACAGGAACAGCTGCATCGGATCGATGCCCACGACCAATCTTGCGCCTGCACCCAGCATCCGCCACATGTGATAACCGCTGCCGCACCCTACATCCAACACCGTTCGGCCAGCCATCGGTGAAATATGCGGCAACACGCGATCCCACTTCCAGTCTGAACGCCATTCGGTATCAATATGCACGCCGTATAACGAATACGGACCTTTGCGCCACGGCATCAGATTTCGCAACAGCTTCTCTATGCCACCACGCTGACGTTCGGTCAGATTGCTGGCATCTGCTGTTACGCTGTGCAGTAAATCTAACGTCTCTGGCTGCAGCGCCGGAAGATACTCAACGGCACGATCCCAGTTCTTAAAATGGCCATGCAATTGTTCGCGCTGCCAGGTGGCAATCTGCGCTGGCAAGGTCTCTAACCAAGGAGAGAGGAGAGGGTGTTTTGCTATTAACTGGTAAAAATTACCGAAATCCATCAGACCGAACCTGCTTTCAGGGCTATCAATGACCCAAAATTAAAACACTGGAACCATAACTCAGCGTGCTCAAACCCTGCGGTGCGCAGGCGAGCTTTGTGCGTTTCAACACTGTCTGTCAGCATCACGTTTTCCAGCATGCTGCGCTTCTGGCTGATTTCCAATTCGCTGTAGCCATTGGCCCGCTTGAAATCATGGTGCATGTTAAATAACAATTCACCGACATCGGCGTCCGCAAAACTGAACTTCTCAGACAGCACCAACGCGCCACCAGGACGAAGCCCCTTCCAGACCGTATTCAACAACTGCTGACGTTCTTCTGGCTCCAGAAATTGCAGCGTGAAATTCAGGACGACCATCGACGCATTCTCAATGGTGATATCACGAATATCCGCTTCAATCACTTCAACCGGCGTATCCGCTCGGAAAGCATCAATATGACGACGACAGCGCTCAACCATTGCCGGAGAATTATCCACGGAGATGATTTTGCAGCCTTCGGCTTTGATGTTTCGGCGCACTGATAACGTGGCGGCCCCCAGCGAACAGCCCAGATCGTAAACCTGAGTGTTGGGTTGCACAAAACGCTCAGCCAACATGCCGATCATCGAAATAATGTTTGAATAACCCGGCACCGAGCGCTGGATCATGTCTGGGAAAACTTCTGCAACGCGCTCGTCAAACGTCCAGTCACCCAGTTTGGCAATTGGCGCGGAGAACAACGTATCGCGGTTAGGCATAGTGGTAAGTCCGGGAGAAAAACGGAAAGGCGGTATTTTGGCAGAAAGCGGCGCGTGCTGCACCCTTTCTGCCACTGTTGCCGGGCTGGAAGGCTAAAAAACCCGGCAGAGAGATTAATGCAGCGTCAGAACCAAATCCCACGGCAGGTAGATCAGATTAAAGATCATCATCCCCAGCAAGGACAAAAGAGTGATGATCATGCCGTTCTTGCGCCATAACAGCGTGCTGGTTCGCATGCCGTAAGCGTGGAGGAGTCGGCCGAGGAAGAAAAACACGCCTACCAGATGCAGCATCCAGATATCGGCGCCGTTCATCTCCATTAATACCAACAGCAGTGCAGCCAGCGGAATATACTCTACGGCGTTGCCGTGAATACGAATGGCGGTCTGAAGTTCATAAAAGCCACCGTCACCATGAGAAACACGATAAAGGCGACGAAGACGAACCACATCCAGCGAAAACTTGATAATGAAAAGTGCTCCAAGCACAACGTACAGGGCGCTGACCATCCCGACTCCCAAAGGCACAGATATTTTAAGGCGCCATCATAACGATGAAATCCCCTACTGTCAGTGCGTGACCCCTACAGTTAAAGAATTATCCTGGAAAATACTCAGAATAACTGGTCCTGCTGGGGCCAGGTTGGCGGTTCACCAACGGCTGGTAATGCCTGCTGAAGCGCACTCCACAGCCGCAGGACCAGCTCCGGCGCAAACGCGATATCCGGCGTGTGAATAAATAGCCAGGGTTGGCCCTGTTCACACCACTCAGGCAACTTGGTTAGCCACGCCTGAAACCACTTGAGATTGGCCTCAGGATCGTCACCGCCGATAAACCGCACCATCGGTTGATCGGCCGTCATTACCGCATGAACCGGAAGCTGGGGCTTCTTGCGCTGCGCCTCAATAATGGCTTCATTACTGGGGATGGCCGAATGCACTCCCCTGGTATCCAGAATGACTCGATTCACGCCTCGCTGATGCAAACCCCGATTCAACGCCTGCTCAGCTTCGCCTTTGGCAAAAAAGTCAGCATGACGGACTTCTACGCCATAACTGAATGCCTCAGGTAACCCATCAAGAAAGGCCCAAAGCGTTGGCAGATCGGCAGGGCTGAAGGCCGCCGGAAGCTGAAGCCAGTACTGACCCAGACGAGTGGAGAGGGGATCGAGTAAATTGAAAAACTCCGCCGTTAAATCGCCACAGTTTTTCAGGGCAGAGTGGTGGC
The DNA here is from genome assembly GCF_049696395.1 of Erwinia sp. Lineage (GTDB taxonomy): Bacteria > Pseudomonadota > Gammaproteobacteria > Enterobacterales > Enterobacteriaceae > Erwinia. The sequence goes on along the minus strand of NZ_JBAVTT010000152.1, from coordinate 3,484 downwards.
TGATGGTCGCGGGGAATTTAAAGCAAAAGCGAAATTCATCGCTGGTCATATCACGCCAGCGCTGCACAATTTCCGGCCTGGGCAGGGCATAAAGCGTGGTATTGCCCTCAACACAGTTGAAGTGCTGTGCGTAGTCAGCAAGGGTCGTCATACCCAGTTTCTTCCACTGAGGATGCTGCCATTGTGGCAACCCAAGGTAAAAAGGTTTCATCGGCTTTCCCTGAATGACGGTGTGGTCCTGAACAGCATATTACATGCTACTCAGCAAGAATGACGGCCGTTCAGCTGGCGAAACAGGAAGAGTTTGTAGGAAGTACAACCCGGCAATCAATAAACCCACTGCCGGGCGCTGAGGGTTACAGTGCGGAGATGATTTCTGCTGACTGACGTACGCGACCCAGACGCGGGAAGATATTTTTGAAGCTGCCTTCATGCTCTTCAGTGCTGCCAGCGCTGCAAATATCTTCGACAACGATCAGATTGAAACCCAGCTCCCACGCGTTACGCGCAGTGGATTCCACACCGATGTTGGTGGAGATACCTCCCAGAACGACGGTGTCGATGCCACGACGTCGCAGCTGCAACTCCAGATCCGTACCGTAGAACGCGCCCCACTGATGCTTGGTCACTTCAATATCGGTCTCTTTTTTACCCAGCGCTTCCGGGTAAACCCACCAGTTTTCTGGCAGTCCACCGCTGTGGCTGGCATCTACCGGCTGCTTTGGCGCATCACCAAAGTCTTTTGCCCAACCAACACGTACCAGAATGACAGGTGAATTGACCGCGCGGAACTTCTCAGCCAATACCGCAGCGCGGGCAACCACATCAGATGCTGCGTGTGGACCGCCAGCGAAAGGCAGAATGCCTTCCTGCAGATCGATCAGTACCAGGGCCGTTTTTGCCGCATTTAATTCCAACATAGTCTCTCCGGTCAAAGGGGGGAAATCATTGAGAATACAAGCAATCTGATTTTAAGCGCGACAACAACTGTGTTCGAAAAGGGTGAAATTTGTTAGCTTTTGTGAGCTAACGGCAGATTGTGAAGAAAATTGCCGTTAATCGCAGCGCCTGATGCGCTCACGGCTCTTATCGTGCCGGGCTTTTTCCATTATAATGGCCGCCTTTTTTCGCAGCAGCAGACTTTATGTTGCGGCGATGCGGCGAAGTTTAAAGGATATCGTTATGCGTACTGATTATTGCGGGCAGATCAACCTGACCCACGTAGGCCAACAAGTGACACTCTGCGGTTGGGTCAATCGCCGCCGCGACCTGGGAAGCCTGATCTTCATTGATATGCGTGACCGTGAAGGCATCGTGCAGGTCTTTTTCGATCCGGACCGTCAGGAAGCGTTCAAGCTGGCCTCTGAACTGCGTAACGAATTTTGCATTCAGCTTACTGGCACCGTCCGTGCCCGTGACGACAAAAACAAAAACAGCGATATGGCTACCGGTGAAGTCGAAATTTTCGCCACCGACCTGACCATCATCAACCGCTCTGAGCCGTTGCCGCTGGATTCTAACCACGCCAACACCGAAGAAGCGCGTCTGAAATTCCGTTATCTGGATCTGCGCCGCCCTGAGATGGCTCAGCGCCTGAAGACCCGCGCCAAAATTAGCAGCTTTGTCCGTCGCTTTATGGATGATAACGGCTTCCTGGACATTGAAACGCCAATGCTGACCAAAGCCACACCGGAAGGCGCTCGTGACTATCTGGTGCCAAGCCGTGTGCATAAAGGCAAATTCTATGCGTTGCCACAGTCTCCTCAGCTGTTCAAACAGCTGCTGATGATGTCCGGCTTCGATCGCTACTATCAGATCGTTAAATGCTTCCGTGACGAAGACTTGCGTGCAGACCGTCAGCCTGAATTTACTCAGATCGACGTAGAAACCTCCTTTATGACTGCACCTCAGGTGCGTGAACTCATGGAGCAGCTGGTACGTGAGCTGTGGCAGGACGTGAAGGGCGTTGATCTCGGCGACTTCCCTCAGATGACCTTCGCAGAAGCGATGCGTCGTTATGGTTCAGACAAGCCAGACCTGCGTAACCCAATGGAGCTGGTGGACGTTGCTGACCTGCTGAAAGACGTTGAATTTAAAGTCTTCTCTGGCCCGGCTAACGATGCCAAAAGCCGCGTTGCAGCACTGCGCGTGCCGGGTGGCGAAAAGCTGACCCGCAAGCAGATCGATGAGTACACTGATTTCGTTAAAATTTACGGGGCGAAAGGCCTGGCGTGGATGAAAGTCAACGAGCGTGCGAAAGGCCTGGAAGGTGTCACCAGCCCGGTGGCTAAATTCCTGACCGCTGACATTGTTGAAGCGATTCTGGCCCGGACTAATGCCGCCGATGGCGACAGCATCTTCTTCGGTGCGGATTCCGCCAAAATTGTTGCTGATGCGCTGGGCGCACTGCGTCTGAAACTGGGCCGCGACCTGGACATCACCACCGGCAATGCCTGGGCACCGCTGTGGGTTGTGGACTTCCCTATGTTTGAAGAAGACGGGGAAGGCGGTCTGAGCGCCATGCACCATCCGTTCACTGCGCCGAAAGATATGACGCCGGATGAACTGAAAGCCGTTCCGGAAACCGCTATCGCTAATGCTTACGATATGGTGATCAACGGTTATGAAGTCGGTGGGGGTTCTGTGCGTATTCATAGCACCCAGATGCAGCAGACCGTGTTTGGCATCCTGGGTATTGCCGATCGGGAACAGCGCGAGAAGTTTGGCTTCCTGCTGGACGCGCTGAAGTACGGCACGCCTCCACATGCTGGCCTGGCTTTCGGCCTGGACCGTCTGGTGATGCTGTTGACCGGTACCGATAACATCCGTGATGTGATCGCGTTCCCTAAAACGACTGCAGCAGCATGTCTGATGACCGAAGCACCTAACTTCGCTAACCCTGCGTCACTGTCTGAGCTGGGTATTGAAGTGATGAAGAAGTACCAGACCCAGCAGCCGTCAGAGAACGAGTAATGGCTTTCAAGCATCCGGTGTCGGTACTGGTGGTGATACACGCCCGCAATACCGGCCGGGTGTTGATGCTCCAGCGTCGGGATGATCCCGGCTTTTGGCAGTCGGTAACCGGCAGCCAGGAGCCAGGCGAAACGCTGGCAGAAACCGCGCGGCGGGAAGTAAAGGAAGAACTGGGAATTGATGTCAACGCCTGCCAGCTCACAGTAGTCGACTGTCAGCGTCAGATACACTTCGAGATCTTTGCCCATTTCCGCCATCGCTATGCGCCGGACGTGACGCACAACAGTGAGCACTGGTTCAGCCTGGCATTGCCAGAAGAGTGGGAGGTGTCGCTCAGCGAACATCTCGCCCTGCAGTGGCTTCCACCTGCAGAGGCCGCCTTGCTTACTAAGTCCTGGAGTAATCGCCAGGCAATAGAAGAATTTGTTATTTAGTCTTTTCTGGAGAATTGAATTTATGGCAGGCCACAGTAAATGGGCTAACACCAAGCACCGTAAAGCGGCGCAGGATT
>NZ_JBAVTT010000151.1:0-40982 GCF_049696395.1 Erwinia sp. | reverse complement strand
AAAGGCTGGCCGGAGCCGCGCGTGATTGTGCGCTTCTGGATTATTTCTCTGATGCTGGTGCTGATTGGCCTGGCAACACTGAAGGTGCGTTAACAATGGCTGACTATCAGGGTAAAAAAGTGGTCATCATCGGGTTGGGCCTGACCGGGCTCTCCTGTGTTGATTTCTTTTTAGCGCGCGGCGTTACACCACGCGTGATGGATACCCGTGTCGCCCCGCCGGGCCTGGAAAAGCTGCCCGCCAGCGTAGAGCGTTGGGTAGGCTCGCTGAATGACACCTGGTTGCAGACAGCGGATTTGATCGTTGCCAGCCCCGGTATGGCGCTGGCGCATCCATCGCTGATGGAAGCGGCCGAAGCAGGCGTAGAAATTGTCGGTGATATCGAGCTGTTCTGCCGTGAAGCACAGGCGCCGATCGTGGCGATTACCGGCTCCAATGGCAAAAGCACTGTGACCACTTTAGTGGGCGATATGGCGAAGGCTGCCGGTTGGCAAGTCGGCGTTGGCGGCAATATTGGCCTGCCTGCGCTGATGCTGTTGGATAACCCGGCGCAGCTGTATGTGCTTGAGCTCTCCAGCTTCCAGCTGGAAACCACCAGTAGCCTGAAGGCCGCAGCGGCCACGATCCTCAATGTGACTGAAGATCATATGGATCGCTATCCATTAGGCATGCAGCAATACCGCGCGGCAAAACTGCGGATTTATGAGCAGGCTACTGTTTGCGTAGTGAATGCCGATGATGCGATGACTTTCCCGGTGCGTGGAGTGGATGCGCGTTGTGTCAGCTTTGGTATCGCGACCGGCGATTATCATCTCAGCACGGAATCAGGCGAAGGCTGGCTGACGGTGAAAGGTGACAACCTACTGAAAACCAGTGAGATGACGCTGGTTGGACAACACAATCAGACCAATGCGCTGGCCGCTCTGGCTCTGGCTGAAGCCGTGGGCCTGCCGCTGGCATCAAGCCTGAAAGCATTAACCACCTTCAGCGGGCTGGCGCATCGCTTCCAGATTGCTCTGGATCGCAATGGCGTCCGTTGGATTAACGATTCTAAAGCCACCAACGTTGGCAGTACGGAAGCCGCGTTGAACGGCTTGCAGGTACAGGGCACCTTGTGGCTGCTGCTGGGCGGTGATGGCAAGTCAGCTGATTTCAGCCCGCTGACCCGCTATCTGCAGGGCGACAACGTCCGGACTTACTGCTTCGGTCGTGATGGTGAGGCACTGGCTGAACTGCGTCCTGACATCGCGGTGCGGACTGAGACACTGGCAGAAGCCATGCAGCAAATCGCCAGTCAGGTGAAGCCGGGCGATATGGTTCTGCTTTCTCCAGCCTGTGCCAGCCTGGACCAATTTAAAAACTTTGAGCAGCGCGGCGACGCGTTTACTCAACTGGCAAAGGAGCTTGGCTGATGCGTTTACCTGGTTTAAGCCTTGCCGGCGGCGTCACGAATCGTCTGAAAGACTGGGTTATGGGCCCAAGAGAGAGCGACGCCAGCTCAATGGTTCTTTATGATCGCACGCTGCTTTGGCTGACCATCGGTCTGGCGATCATTGGATTTGTGATGGTGACCTCCGCGTCGATGCCGGTCGGTCAGCGTTTATCTGACGATCCGTTCTACTTTGCTAAACGTGATGCGTTCTATATTGCGCTGGCGGTAGGGATGGCGATGGTGACTTTGCGTGTGCCGATGGATTTCTGGCAGCGCTACAGCAACATCATGCTGCTGGTGACGGTAGTCATGCTGTTAGTGGTGCTGGTGGTAGGAAGCTCGGTAAACGGGGCCTCACGCTGGATTGCACTGGGGCCGCTGCGTATTCAGCCTGCTGAGCTCTCTAAGCTGTCGTTGTTCTGTTACCTGGCGAGCTATCTGGTGCGCAAGGTGGAAGAGGTGCGTAACAACTTCTGGGGCTTCTGTAAGCCTATGGGCGTGATGGTGGTGTTGGCGGTACTGCTGCTGGCTCAGCCTGACCTTGGTACGGTAGTTGTGCTGTTCGTCACCACGCTGGCGATGCTGTTCCTGGCGGGCGCAAAGCTCTGGCAGTTCCTGGCGATCATCGGCTCCGGTATTTTCGCCGTATGCTTGCTGATTGTGGCTGAACCATACCGCATGCGTCGTGTTACCTCTTTCTGGAATCCATGGGAAGATCCGTTCGGCAGCGGTTATCAGTTAACTCAGTCTCTGATGGCCTTTGGTCGCGGGGAATTTTGGGGGCAGGGGCTCGGAAATTCAGTGCAAAAACTGGAATATCTGCCGGAGGCACATACCGACTTTATCTTCTCTATTATCGGTGAGGAACTGGGTTATATCGGTGTGGTTTTAGCCCTGTTAATGGTATTCTTCGTCGCTTTTCGCGCGATGTCCATTGGTCGTCGTGCGCTTGAGCTCGACCAGCGTTTTTCCGGCTTCCTTGGGTGCTCGATTGGCGTGTGGTTCAGCTTCCAGGCGCTGGTGAATGTTGGCGCTGCAGCGGGCATGTTACCGACCAAAGGTCTGACGTTGCCGCTGATCAGTTACGGTGGCTCGAGTCTGATCATCATGTCGACCGCCATCGTGTTTTTGTTACGTATTGATTATGAAACGCGTCTGGCAAAAGCCCAGGCGTTTACACGGGGTGGTCGATGAAAGGGAAGCGACTGATGGTCATGGCTGGCGGAACCGGTGGGCACGTTTTTCCCGGGCTGGCGGTTGCACATCATCTGATGGATCAGGGCTGGCAGGTTCGCTGGTTAGGCACGGCCGATCGGATGGAAGCCGACCTGGTTCCTAAGCACGGCATCGACATCGACTTTATCCGTATCTCAGGCCTGCGCGGAAAAGGCCTGAAGGCACAGCTCACCGCGCCGTTGCGTATTTTCAACGCGGTGCGTCAGGCCAGAGCCATCATGAAGGCTTATAAGCCGGATGTGGTACTGGGCATGGGCGGCTACGTTTCCGGCCCCGGTGGATTAGCGGCCTGGAGCTGCGGAATCCCGGTTGTGCTGCACGAGCAGAATGGCATTGCTGGCCTGACCAACAAATGGCTGGCGAAGATTGCCAAAAAGGTGATGCAGGCGTTCCCTGGCGCATTCCCGGATGCCGAAGTTGTTGGCAACCCCGTTCGTACCGATGTGCTGGCGCTGCCTTTACCGGCTGAGCGTTTGAGCCATCGCAGCGGCCCGATTCGGGTGCTGATCATCGGCGGCAGTCAGGGCGCTCGTGTTCTGAATCAGACCCTGCCTCAGGTTGCTGCTCTTTTAGGTGAGTCAGTCACGTTGTGGCATCAGGTAGGGAAGGGCGCTCTGGACGCCGTAAACCAGGCCTATGAACAGGTTAATCAGACGCAGCATAAAGTCACCGAATTTATCGATGATATGGCCGCAGCCTATGCCTGGGCAGACGTTGTCGTTTGCCGTTCAGGTGCGCTTACAGTGAGTGAAGTGGCGGCGGCAGGCTTACCGGCGATTTTTGTGCCGTTTCAGCATAAAGACCGCCAGCAGTACTGGAATGCGTTACCGCTTGAGCAGGCGGGCGCAGCCAAAATTTATGAACAGCCGCAGTTTACTGCGGAGGTAGTGGCAGACACGCTGGCCCGTTGGGATCGACCGACTTTACTGCAAATGGCAGAAAAAGCTCGTGCCGTAGCGATCCCGGATGCAACCGAAAGGGTTGCAGCGGAAGTCAGCAAAGCTGCGCTGTAACAGAATTTCCGGCCCGGAGTAGTCCGGTCCGCAACAGGCAGAAGAGATGAATACACAACAACTGGCAAAACTGCGTTCCATAGTGCCCGAGATGCGTCGCGTCCGGCACATTCACTTTGTCGGCATCGGTGGTGCTGGCATGGGCGGTATTGCCGAAGTGTTGGCCAATGAAGGGTATGAAATCAGCGGATCGGACCTGGCGCCGAATGCGGTGACTCAGCATCTGAGCAAGTTAGGTGCGACCATTTATTTTAACCATCGCCCTGAGAACGTCAGTGACGCCAGCGTGGTGGTCGTTTCGACCGCTGTTTCCCAGGATAACCCTGAGGTTGTTGCCGCGCGTGAAGCGCGTATCCCAGTGATCCGCCGGGCAGAAATGCTGGCTGAGTTGATGCGTTACCGCCACGGGATCGCCGTTGCCGGGACGCACGGTAAAACAACCACTACGGCGATGGTCTCCAGCATTTATGCGGAAGGCGGCCTGGATCCGACTTTCGTCAACGGTGGCCTGGTTAAAGCCGCTGGTACACACGCCCGACTGGGAACCAGCCGTTACCTGATTGCTGAAGCCGACGAGAGCGACGCCTCCTTCCTGCATTTGCAGCCGATGGTAGCGATTGTGACGAATATCGAAGCCGACCATATGGATACTTACCAGGGCGACTTTGAGAACCTGAAGCAAACGTTTGTGAACTTCCTGCACAATTTGCCGTTTTATGGCCGTGCGGTGCTGTGCATCGATGATGTGGTTATCCGCGATCTGATCCCACGCATCAGCCGTCATATCACCACTTATGGCTTCAGCGAAGATGCTGACGTGCGGGTTGAGAATTACCAGCAGAATGGCGCTCAGGGCCATTTCACCCTGGTTCGTCAGGATAAGCCGTTGATGCATGTGACGTTGAACGCACCTGGCCGTCATAACGCGCTGAATGCGGCTGCGGCGGTTGCCGTAGCGACTGAAGAAGGCATTGAGGATAGCGAGATCCTGAGTGCGCTGGAGAGCTTCCAGGGAACAGGACGCCGCTTTGACTTCCTTGGCGAATACCCGGTTATAGCTGCGAACGGCACTGCCGGCACGGCGATGCTGGTTGATGACTATGGTCACCATCCAACCGAAGTCGACGTGACGATCAAAGCCGCCCGTGCTGGCTGGCCAGATAAGCAGCTGGTGATGGTTTTCCAGCCGCACCGTTACTCTCGCACCCGAGATTTGTATGACGATTTCGCTAACGTGCTGTCTCAGGTAGATGTGTTGCTGATGCTGGATGTCTACGCAGCCGGTGAAGCGCCGATTCCTGGCGCAGACAGCCGGTCACTCTGCCGCACTATCCGTGGCCGCGGCAAAGTGGATCCAATTCTGGTGTCTGACCACGATGCGGTGCTGGATATGCTGGCACCGAAACTGTCCGGCAACGATTTAATCCTGATCCAGGGTGCAGGCAACGTAGGCCGTATTGCCCGCACGCTGTCAGAGCAAAAGTTACAACTGCAGAATAATGAAGGGGAACATCATGGCTGAGAAAGTAGCGGTATTGCTGGGTGGCACCTCTGCGGAGCGAGAAGTCTCGCTGATGTCAGGTAATGCAGTGTTGGCCGGGCTGATCGAAGCCGGTATTGATGCACATGCTGTTGATATACGTGATTTCCCGGTGATGCGCCTGAAAGAAGAAGGCTTTGATAAAGCCTTTATCGCACTGCACGGTCGTGGTGGCGAAGATGGCACGCTGCAGGGCGTGCTGGAATTTCTGTCCATCCCTTATACCGGCAGCGGTGTGATGGCTTCGGCCATTACCATGGACAAATTGCGCACCAAATTCCTCTGGCAGGGTTGCGGTCTCCCGGTTTCCCCTTATGTGGCTTTGACCCGTAAGGAAATGGACGCCGGGCTGACACCAGATATAAAAGCGAAAATCGCCGAGCTGGGATTACCGGTTTTTGTTAAACCGAGTTGCGAAGGGTCCAGCGTCGGGATCAGTCGTGTGAATACGGCTGACACGCTTCAGGCTGCGCTGGAAGAGGCTTTCCGCCATGACGATGACGTGCTGGTTGAAGCTTTTTTAAGTGGCCCGGAATACACCGTTGCGGTGATTGGCGAAGAAATATTGCCCTCAATCCGCATTCAGGTGGTTTCTGAGTTCTATGACTATGAAGCAAAATACTTTTCTGACGATACTGAATACTTCTGCCCAAGCGGATTGTCCGCAGAACAAGAAGCTGAACTGAGCGATATCGTGATGAAAGCCTGGCGCGCATTAGGGTGCAGCGGCTGGGGACGGGTTGACGTGATGATGGGCGGCGACGGTCAGTTCTACCTGCTGGAAGTGAACACTTCTCCAGGGATGACCGGGCACAGTCTGGTGCCAATGGCGGGCAAGCAGGCTGGTATGAGTTTCTCCCAGCTGGTTGCGCGCATTCTGGAGTTGGCGGACTGATATGTCCCAGGCAGCTCTGAATGTTCGAAACCGCGAAGCGCAGGAAAAAGCGCGATCCGGGCGCAGTAATGGCTCACGACTGGCAGGCATTATCTTTTTGTCGATTGTGCTTGGCGTAGTGCTTGCAGCCGGGTTTGTAGTGGTGAAGTGGATGGATGATGCCTCGAGGCAGCCGCTGTCAAAGCTGGTTGTGACCGGGAAGACCCATTACACCACTAACGATGATATTCGCCAGGCCATTTTGTCGCTGGGGGCACCGGGGACGTTTATGTCGCAGGATGTTGACGTCATCCAGCAGCAGATAGAACGCCTGCCGTGGATCCAGCAGGTCAGCGTGCGCAAGCAATGGCCAGACGAGCTGAAGATCCATCTGGTGGAGTATGTGCCCGTAGCACGCTGGAACGACCTGCATATGGTTGATGCAGATGGAAAATCCTTCTCCGTACCGGCTAATCACATTGGTAAGGAAGAGATGCCAATGCTGTATGGCCCGGAAGGGAGCGAAACAGAAGTGTTGACCGGCTATCACCAGATGAGCGATCTGCTGGCGGCAAGCAAATTTAAATTGAAGGTGGCGTCAATGACCGCAAGGCGGTCCTGGCAACTGGTGTTGAGCGATGATGTCCGTCTGGAACTGGGACGCAACGAAGATATGAAGCGTTTGAAACGTTTCATTCAGCTCTACCCCACGCTGCAGCAGCAGGGACAGGCAGAAAACAAACGTATCACTTACGTGGATCTGCGGTATGACTCTGGCGCGGCAGTAGGATGGGCACCGGCAGAAATGAAGACCCCCGACAATAATCAGCAACAGAATCAGGCACAGGTTAAACAACAATGATCAAGTCGACGGACAGAAAACTGGTAGTTGGACTCGAGATTGGCACCGCGAAGGTTGCCGCTTTGGTAGGGGAAATTCTGCCCGATGGCATGGTCAATATCATTGGCGTGGGCAGCTGCCCTTCCCGTGGAATGGATAAAGGCGGGGTGAACGACCTCGAATCCGTTGTCAAATGTGTGCAGCGGGCGATTGACCAGGCTGAACTGATGGCTGACTGCCAGATTTCGTCGGTTTACCTTGCATTATCGGGCAAACACATCAGTTGCCAGAACGAAATAGGGATGGTTCCTATTTCCGAAGAGGAAGTGACACAGGAAGATGTGGAGAACGTGGTACACACCGCCAAATCCGTCCGTGTTCGCGACGAACACCGCATCCTCCATGTTATTCCGCAAGAATATGCGATCGACTATCAGGAAGGGATCAAAAACCCGGTCGGTTTGTCCGGCGTGAGAATGCAGGCAAAAGTGCATTTGATCACCTGTCACAACGATATGGCGAAAAACATTGTGAAAGCCGTTGAACGATGTGGCCTGAAAGTTGACCAACTGATTTTCGCCGGTCTGGCATCAAGCTTTGCTGTGCTGACGGAAGATGAACGTGAGCTGGGCGTCTGCGTAGTGGACGTTGGCGGCGGCACCATGGATATCGCGGTTTACACCGGCGGCGCGCTACGCCACACCAAAGTGATCCCGTATGCAGGGAACGTTGTGACCAGCGACATCGCTTATGCGTTTGGTACACCGCCGACCGATGCGGAAGCGATTAAAGTTCGCCATGGTTGCGCGCTGGGTTCCATCGTGGGCAAAGATGAAAACGTCGAAGTACCCAGCGTAGGTGGGCGTCCACCGAGAAGTCTGCAACGTCAGACGCTGGCTGAGGTGATTGAACCTCGCTATACCGAACTGCTGAATCTGGTCAATGACGAGATCCTGCAGTTGCAGGAACAGCTTCGCCAACAGGGCGTTAAGCACCATCTGGCAGCAGGCATTGTCTTGACCGGTGGCGCGGCACAAATTGAAGGATTAGCGGCTTGCGCCCAGCGTGTATTCCACACGCAGGTGCGTATCGGACAGCCGTTGAACATCACAGGATTAACGGATTACGCGCAGGAGCCTTACTACTCAACAGCGGTTGGCTTACTGCACTACGGAAAAGAGTCTCACCTTAATGGTGAGGCGGATGTAGAAAAAAGAGCCTCAGTGGGCAACTGGTTTAAACGAATCAACAGCTGGCTGAGAAAAGAGTTTTAATTTAGAGAAAAGGGGATCATGCTAGACTTTTTATGATCTCCAGGCGACAGGCACATAACGGAGAGAAATTATGTTTGAACCAATGGAATTAACCAATGACGCGGTGATTAAAGTCATCGGCGTCGGCGGCGGCGGCGGTAACGCCGTAGAGCATATGGTGCGTGAGCGCATCGAAGGCGTTGAGTTCTTCGCAGTAAACACCGACGCGCAGGCGTTACGTAAAACTGCCGTTGGCCAGACTATCCAGATTGGTAATGGTATTACCAAAGGTCTGGGTGCTGGCGCTAACCCAGAAGTGGGTCGTAACTCTGCGGAAGAAGACCGTGAAGCACTGCGTCAGGCACTTGACGGTGCGGACATGGTGTTCATTGCTGCAGGCATGGGTGGCGGTACCGGTACCGGTGCAGCGCCAGTGGTGGCTGAAGTAGCAAAAGAATTAGGTATCCTGACGGTTGCTGTGGTGACCAAGCCTTTCAATTTTGAAGGCAAGAAGCGCATGGCGTTCGCCGAGCAGGGTATTGCTGAGCTCTCCAAGCATGTCGATTCACTGATTACTATTCCAAACGACAAGCTGCTGAAAGTGCTCGGCCGTGGTATCTCACTGCTGGACGCGTTTGGCGCAGCCAACGACGTGCTGAAAGGCGCGGTACAGGGTATTGCCGAACTGATTACCCGTCCAGGCCTGATGAACGTCGACTTTGCTGACGTGCGCACCGTGATGTCCGAAATGGGCTACGCGATGATGGGTTCTGGCGTGGCGTGCGGTGAAGACCGTGCAGAAGAAGCGGCCGAAATGGCGATCTCCAGCCCACTGCTGGAAGATATCGACCTGTCTGGCGCTCGTGGTGTGTTGGTTAACATCACGGCTGGCTTCGACCTGCGTCTGGACGAGTTTGAAACGGTGGGTAACACCATCCGTGCGTTTGCTTCTGACAATGCGACCGTGGTTATCGGTACCTCACTTGACCCAGAAATGAACGACGAACTGCGCGTCACTGTAGTGGCTACCGGTATTGGCATGGACAAGCGTCCAGAGATTACTTTGGTCACCAACAAGCAGCAGCAGACTCAGCCTGTCATGGACCACCGTTACCAGCAGCACGGTATGGCACCGCTTCCTCAGGAGCAGAAACCAGCCGCTAAAGTGGTTAACGATCCGAGCACGCAAACTAACAAAGAGCCTGATTATCTTGATATTCCTGCCTTCCTGCGTAAGCAGGCAGATTAGGATTTTCCTGAGAATTGGGATTCTCCGCTCTTTGTGCTAAAATGTTCGTCCGTCAGTAAGTTATACTGGCGGTCGGATGAGTAATTTTGCGAGATAATACGATGATCAAACAACGGACATTAAAACGTATCGTTCAGACGACTGGAGTCGGTTTACATACCGGCAAAAAAGTCACGCTGACGTTGCGCCCCGCGTCGGCTAATACCGGGGTCATCTATCGTCGCACTGACTTGAATCCACCGGTAGATTTCCCGGCCGATGCCAAATCCGTGCGTGATACCATGCTCTGTACTTGCCTGGTTAATGAGCATGACGTGCGTATTTCGACAGTCGAACACCTGAACGCAGCGCTTGCTGGTCTGGGCATCGATAACATCGTGGTGGAAGTGAACGCGCCTGAAATTCCTATTATGGATGGCAGCGCCGCCCCCTTTGTTTATCTGCTGATGGACGCTGGCATTGAAGAACTGAACTCAGCGAAGAAATTTGTCCGCATCAAACAGCCAGTCCGGGTTGAAGATGGCGACAAATGGGCCGAATTTACGCCACACAATGGTTTTAAGTTGGATTTCACTATCGACTTCAACCACCCGGCGATCGATTCCGGCTCACAGCGCTACAGCATGGATTTCTCTGCTGAAGCCTTCGCGCGTCAGATCAGTCGTGCCCGTACGTTCGGCTTCATGCGTGATATCGAAGCATTGCAGTCCCGTGGCCTGTGCCTCGGCGGCAGCTTTGACTGTGCAATCGTGGTGGATGATTACCGCGTATTGAACGAAGACGGTTTACGCTTTGAAGACGAATTCGTCCGTCACAAAATGCTGGATGCAATTGGTGATCTGTTTATGTGTGGCCATAACATTATTGGGGCATTCACTGCCTACAAATCTGGTCATGCGTTAAACAACAAGCTGCTTCAGGCGGTTCTGGCTAAGCAGGAAGCCTGGGAATGGGCAACGTTCGAAGACGAAGCCGAGTTGCCAGTGACCTTCAGGGCACCAAACCTGGTGTGGGCATAAAGTCAGCATTACTTATTACGACTGGTTGAGCTGGTACTCTCTCCGGCCAGTGAGGCCAGTCGTTCTATTGTCTTCCTCAGTTTTTCAGGGCTTCGGCTCGCCACACTCCGCAGTATCTCCGCACTCTGTTCACTAAGCTGACGTCCCGGCGAATTCTCTTCTGCTTCAGGTCGACTGCCGCTTTTTTGCACGCTTTCCAGCCCTTTTGCAGCCAGTGAAGGATTTATCGTGATGTCGATTGCCGTCAATGATGGTAATATTTGCGCTCGTAAAGCTGACAGCAAGCTGGATTGTTCATAGCGTAAGCGCATCATCCAACTGGCATTAGCGGTTTCGAGCACCAGAATGCCCTGGCGGAAATTGGCCACGCGGCACCAGGGATGCATCTGCGCAGGAAGAATACCCTGCACGGCCCGGTTCAGTTTGTTTAGCGCAATGGCGCGCTGCTGAATGGATTGCAGCATTCCCTTGGCATCGGTGACTTCGAATAAATTTTCAATTGATTGCGGGCGACTATCACGCATAGCAAGCTCCGGCGGAAACAGTGATCGGGATTTTAAATCGTTGGCGACAATTTGGCAGACGTTATTTCTGGCCGCATCTCCTGTTGGGGATGGTCGCGGCGGGTCTTGGCCTGCCTCACGCTGACAGCGACCGGACAACTTTACCAGAAACCGCCTCACGAAGCCTGAATATCAGCAGTGCGGTGCACTTCGACAGCCTGGCACTGCTACAGGAAAGCGTCCGACGTCCTAATTTTAACGTGGATTACTGGCATCAGCATGCCATTCGCACCGTTATCCGCCATCTCTCCTTCACGCTAACGCCAGCCAACCAGCCGACTGCCGAGCAGGTTATGCCGCTCGAAGTACAGAAATTGGCGCTGCTGGATACGCTGAACGCCTTACTGACGCATGAAGCGAGACCGCCGACGATAATTCGCCAGACGGCCGAGCGTCAGAGCGCATCAAAACCCCGTTATCAGACCGGCCTGTGGCTTGCTCAGGTTCAGGGCATTCGTGCCGGGCCTGCCTCTCTCGCGTAACGTCGACGTTCATTACACCCAACTTATCCTTAAGTGCTTCACCACATGATGTGGTGGCTGAGAGAAAGTATTTACTATGTTAATCAAATTATTAACCAAAGTTTTTGGCAGTAGCAATGACCGCACCCTGCGCCGTATGCGCAAAGTTGTTGATCAAATCACCAAGATGGAACCGGATTTTGAGAAGCTTTCAGATGATGAACTGAAAGCCAAAACCGTTGAGTTCCGTGCCCGTCTGGCCAAAGGTGAAGTGCTGGAAAATCTGATCCCGGAAGCTTTTGCTACGGTGCGTGAAGCCAGTAAGCGTGTGTTCGGTATGCGTCACTTTGACGTACAGTTGCTGGGCGGCATGGTACTGAATGACCGTTGCATCGCCGAAATGCGTACAGGTGAAGGTAAAACCCTTACCGCAACGCTGCCCGCTTACCTGAACGCGCTGAGTGGCGAAGGTGTCCACGTAGTTACAGTCAATGACTACCTGGCCTCCCGTGATGCGGAAAACAACCGTGGGCTGTTCGAGTTCCTTGGTCTGAGCATCGGTATCAACCTGCCAGGTATGCCGGCGCCCGCTAAGCGTGAAGCTTATGCAGCCGATATCACCTACGGTACTAACAACGAATACGGCTTTGACTACCTGCGTGACAACATGGCCTTCAGCCCTGAAGACCGTGTACAGCGTAAGCTGAACTACGCGCTGGTGGATGAGGTTGACTCCATCCTGATCGATGAAGCCCGTACCCCGCTGATCATCTCTGGCCCGGCTGAAGACAGCTCAGAGCTGTATATCAAGGTAAACAAAATCATCCCAAGCCTGATCCGTCAGGAAAAAGAAGATTCCGACAGTTTCCAGGGCGAAGGCCACTTCTCAGTAGATGAGAAAGCCCGCCAGGTGCACCTGACCGAACGTGGTTTGGTGGCAATTGAAGAGCTGATGGTTAGCGAAGGCATCATGGAAGAAGGCGAGTCTCTGTACTCTCCGAGCAACATCATGATGATGCACCATGTGACCGCAGCCCTGCGTTCTCATGTGCTGTTCACCCGCGATGTTGACTACATTGTGAAAGACGGCGAAGTGATCATCGTTGATGAGCACACCGGTCGTACCATGCAGGGTCGTCGCTGGTCTGACGGTCTGCATCAGGCTATTGAAGCGAAAGAAGGCGTGGAAATCCAGAATGAGAACCAGACGCTGGCTTCCATCACCTTCCAGAACTACTTCCGTCTTTACAACAAGCTGGCCGGGATGACCGGTACAGCAGATACCGAAGCTTTCGAATTCAGCTCAATCTATAAGCTGGAAACTATCGTTGTGCCAACCAACCGCCCAATGGTGCGTAAAGATCTGGCCGATCTGGTCTACATGACCGAGAAAGAGAAGATTGACGCGATCATCGAAGACATTCGTGAACGTACCGCCAATGGTCAGCCGGTGCTGGTGGGGACGATCTCCATCGAGAAATCAGAAGTGGTTTCTGAGCAGCTTTCCCTGGCGAAGATCGAACACGCTGTACTGAACGCCAAATTCCACGCCCGCGAAGCAGATATCGTCGCGCAGGCAGGTCAGCCTGGTGCGGTAACCATCGCTACCAACATGGCCGGCCGTGGTACGGATATCGTGTTGGGTGGTAGCTGGCAGGCAGAGATTGCCGAACTGGAAAATCCAACCGCAGACCAGATCGACGCGATCAAAAGCGCGTGGAAAATTCGTCATGATGCGGTACTGGCTTCGGGCGGTCTGCACATTATTGGTACCGAGCGTCATGAATCACGCCGTATCGATAACCAGCTGCGTGGCCGTTCTGGTCGTCAGGGTGATAACGGTTCATCCCGTTTCTACCTGTCGATGGAAGATGCGCTGATGCGTATTTTCGCCTCTGATCGTGTTTCTAATATGATGCGTAAACTGGGTATGAAGCCCGGCGAAGCGATTGAGCACCCATGGGTAACTAAAGCGATTGCTAACGCCCAGCGCAAAGTAGAAAGCCGTAACTTCGATATTCGTAAGCAGTTGCTGGAATATGATGATGTGGCTAACGATCAGCGCCGCGCGATTTACTCCCAGCGTAACGAATTGCTGGACGTGTCCGACGTTTCCGAAACCATCAACAGCATCCGTGAAGACGTGTTCAAAACGACTCTTGATACCTTTATTCCACCACAGTCTCTGGAAGAGATGTGGGATGTAGAAGGTTTGCAAGAGCGCCTGAAGAACGACTTCGATCTGGATATGCCGATAGCAGAGTGGCTGGACAAAGAGCCAGAGCTGCATGAAGAGACGCTGCGCGAACGAATCATGCAACACGCCAAAGAGCAGTATCAGCGCAAAGAAGAAGTGGTTGGCATTGAAATGATGCGTAACTTCGAGAAGGGCGTGATGCTGCAAACGCTGGATTCACTGTGGAAAGAGCATCTGGCCGCAATGGACTACCTGCGTCAGGGTATTCACCTGCGTGGTTATGCGCAGAAAGATCCGAAGCAGGAATACAAACGTGAATCCTTCGCCATGTTTGCTGCGATGCTTGAATCACTGAAATACGAAGTGATCAGCACGCTGTGCAAAGTTCAGGTGCGTATGCCTGAAGAAGTGGAAGCGATGGAAGAGCAGCGCCGTGAAGAAGCCGAACGTCTGGCCCGACAGCAGCAGCTGAGCCACGTTGATGTGGAAACCGAAGCCGCTATCGAGATGGCAGAACAAAGCGGCGAGCGTAAAGTCGGTCGTAACGATCTTTGCCCTTGTGGTTCAGGCAAGAAATTCAAGCAGTGTCACGGTCGTCTTGCTTAACCGCAGACGGTGACAGTAAGAGGGCTGGAGAGATTCTCCGGCCCTTTTTTTATGTTATGTGATTGCTGCAGATAAACAGTATCCAGCCTGTAAAGGCTAGCGCAGCACCAAAAGGAAAGGGATCGCGCAGCGGACGGCCTGATGTCAGTTGCAGCATACCGAGGCTGATAAGGGAGGTGAGAGAGGCAATCAGCAGCAGCCACGGCAGCCAGAACATCCCCAGCCAGGCTCCCAGCGCAGCAAACAGTTTAGCATCCCCCAACCCCAGGCCTTCTCTGTGGCAAACTATCCTGTAGCCATGAGAAAGCAGCGCCAATACCCCATATCCGGCAACCGCCCCTAACACCGCCTCTTGTAACGGAAGAGCAGGGAGCAGTCCTGCAACGTTCCCCAGCAGCCCAAACCACAACAAACAAAGCGTGAGTATATCGGGAAGCAGCAGATAGCGCAGGTCGATAACTATTAGCGCCAGCAGCACCCAGCTGAACAGCAGCGATGCGGGCAGAAGCCTGGCAGGGAGTGTGGCGGCAACCAGCAGCGACACAAAGCAACAGAGGATGGGCAGGAGCCAGTAGCCTACAGTCTCAGCACGGCTAATTCTGAACGGCCTGCTTTCTATTTTTGCGGGCAGCCATTCGCTTAGAAACCAAACTAAACGGCCTATACAGCAGCCTGTCAGCCCTATGCTTAGCCAGCACCAGAGGGTGCCAGTGAGCATAAATACATCGAATATCCGGTTCATGCCTTCCTCCTTGTTTCCTGACAGCTACCCAATCCCTTTATTGTCTCTCCCGGCACTATACGCTGGTGCTGCGGGCTCTGAAGGGCTGGCTGGAGATTACATAGCCTTGCAGAGCAGATTTCAGAGCCACGCCGAAAGAGCCAGATTCTGGCTTGCCATTCCAGGGTAACGCTGGAATAGTGGCGGGGTGTAAAGTTTCTCAGAGTGAAAGTGAATGAAGCAGCTGCAAGTTGCGGTAGGTATTATCCGCGATCAAAACCAGAATATTTTCCTCGCACGGCGTTCAGCCAGCTCGCATATGGCGAACATGTGGGAGTTCCCGGGGGGCAAAATCGAGGCGGGTGAAACGCCGGAAGAGGCGCTAAAGCGTGAGCTGCATGAAGAGACCGGCATAGAAGTTGAAAATGCCGTGGCCTACGGCTCGGGTGAGCATGGCGACAGTAACTTCCACGTAACGCTGCACTTCTTTATTGTCGATCGCTGGCAGGGTGAACCCTATGGCCGCGAAGGGCAACCTCAGCGCTGGGTAGCACAGCGAGAATTAGTGGCGGCAGAGTTTCCTCCCGCCAACGCGAAGATCGTTGAGCAACTGCTGGCTGAAATTCTGTAAGTGGCTTCCCGCCAGCGATGGCGGGAGCACATTAATCGTGGTGTGGATCCTGTTCGCTCCAGCCTTCGCTTTCCGAATGCTGGTCATTGCTGGCGATGCGTTTCTCTTCCGCAGCCCATTCCCCAAGATCGATTAACTGACAGCGTTTGCAGCAAAATGGCCGCCACTGGCTGAGTTCATCCCAAATCACTTCTTTCGCACAGGTAGGGCAGTTGACTACCATCACATCATCTTTATTCATCAGGCAAAACCTTAACAACAGGCAAGTTCAAAATCCAGGCGTGCGGGCACTTCACCGTGTTCACTGTCTAACGGCAGAAAACGAATTGCATAGCGGCTTTTGTGACCGGAAACCTGCGGGTAAAGGGAATCTTCCAGCGAAAGCTGCAACCGGAGCAATTCGGCACCTTCGCCATTGTCCTGGAAAAAGCCGTTCACACTGGTTTGATTACGGAACTCTCCAGACTGGCGGATCAAATCCAGAATCTGGGTGAGTGCTTCACGAATAGGCATCAACGACTGCATCCAGACGGCAACCTGGGCATCACGCTGTTCCTGCTCTACATGTAGCCAGATATGCAGAGTCGGCAGATCGAAGCTGCAACAGCCGCCGGGGATACTGAGACGTTGACGCACCAGGCCGATCAGGCGATCTTCCCGCATCAGTTGGCCCATTCTTGGGGCCGCCATCAGCGTACCGGAGCTGGCTTTCAGTTTGTCGCGCAGCGTATCAATGAGTTCCATATCAACGCCGGGCACATCGGCCCAGGCGCGTAATTTTTGCTGCTGCTTTTCCAGCTCTTTCACAATGTCGGTGCGCAATTCACCTCGCTCGAACACATCAAGCAACTCTGCCGCATTCCGGAAGAAAGTCAGTGCGCCCAATGGGTCAGTGATGGTGCTGCTGCTTTCTAACTGGTTGGTCAAAAACTCAATTCTCAGCCAGGTACGCATCTTCTCGTTCAGTGGGTACTCAAATAGAATCGTTGTGCTCATGCTGTTAATCCTGGTCAATGGCCCTGGCCAGTCGGCGATAGTGCTGGTCAAGCAGGGCAACGCGCGCGGTCACTGACTCTGGTGACCCGCCGTTATCTATAATGTCGTCTGCTACCGCAAGGCGCTGTTCGCGCGTTACCTGGGCAGCTAGAATATGTTCCGCCTGTTCGCGGCTGATACCATCCCTGGCTATGGTCCGTCTTAACTGGGTCTCTCGATCCACGTCGACGACCAGCACCCGGTTCGCCAGATGCTGAAGATTATTTTCAACCAGCAGCGGCACGACCCACAAACACCAGACGGAGTGGGTTAGCGCTAACTGGCGGCGTGTTTCTGCCTGAATCAGGGGATGGAGCAGGGCATTGAGCCAGGTTTTATCCTCCCCCGAGGTGAAAATGCGCTGACGCAGCGCTTTACGATCGAGGCTGCCATCACTCTGTATCACTTCTGCGCCAAATCGTTGACGAATAGCGCTAAGGGCAGGCTGGCCGGGTTCGACGACCTGACGGGCAATCACATCAGCATCGACGATACCCACGCCCAGCTCGGCAAAGGCGTTGGCAATAGTGGTTTTTCCGCTGCCGATGCCACCGGTCAGCGCAACAGTATAGCGCATAAGCCTCTTCTCTCCTGGCTCTGAGTGTGTGCAGTCGGTATCGCGGAGGATTAACAGGGCGGCTACTGGCTTAAAAATGAGGCACGGATCACACGAGCGGATAGCAGATAAATTTATGAGATTGTAGCGTAAATAAACCTGCTTTCGCAGTCTTGTCCGCACGATTTTAGCGCGTATGATAGCGTCACTGGAGCTGGCATTTGCTGACTTTCGCGCCATCAACCAGGAAACCTGTCATGCGTATTGAAGAAGATATTAAATTAGGCTTTAAAGATGTCCTTATCCGGCCAAAGCGTTCCACGCTGAAAAGCCGCTCTCAGGTAGAACTTACCCGTCAATTTACCTTCAAACATTCCGGTGTTGCCTGGTCAGGCGTGCCGATCATTGCTGCCAATATGGACACCGTGGGGACGTTTACCATGGCCGAAGCTCTGGCGTCCTTTGATGTTCTTACCGCTGTTCATAAACATTACTGCGTTGAGCAATGGCAGCAGTTTGTTTCCCGTGTGCCTGAAAACGTGCTGAAACATGTGATGGTCTCTACCGGCACTTCAGAGGCTGACTTCATCAAGATGAAGCAGATTCTGGCACTTTCTCCCTTGCTGAATTTCATCTGCATTGATGTCGCTAACGGCTACTCCGAACATTTCGTTGAGTTCCTGCAGCGTGCCCGTGAAGCCTGCCCGGGCAAAACCATCTGTGCGGGTAATGTCGTGACCGGGGAAATGGTTGAAGAGCTGATCCTGTCTGGCGCAGATATTGTCAAAGTAGGCATCGGCCCGGGGTCTGTCTGCACCACCCGGGTTAAAACGGGGGTTGGTTATCCGCAACTTTCCGCTGTAATTGAATGTGCCGATGCGGCTCATGGTCTGGGCGGTCAAATCGTCAGCGACGGCGGTTGTTCTATGCCTGGCGACGTGGCGAAGGCCTTCGGCGGAGGGGCTGATTTTGTGATGCTCGGCGGAATGTTGGCAGCGCATGAAGAGTGCGAAGGCACGCTGGTGGAAGAAGATGGCGAAGCCTTTATGCTGTTCTACGGCATGAGTTCTGAATCAGCGATGAAACGGCATGTTGGCGGCGTGGCAGGGTATCGCGCTGCTGAAGGAAAAACTGTTAAAATTCCTTTCCGTGGTCCGGTAGAACACACGGTGCGCGATATCCTTGGCGGCCTGCGTTCAGCCTGTACTTATGTCGGTGCCGAGCACCTGAAAGAGTTGACCAAACGCACTACGTTTATTCGGGTTAACGAGCAGGAAAACCGCGTGTTTAACCGCTAGCCGGTGACGGTCACCTTGGCGGGCAACTGGCCGCAGTCAGCCAGACGTTGTCCGCATAAGGTGACATCAACGATCATCAGCCTTTATCCCAGCGCCTCCCCAAGATTGAAAATGGGCAGATACATCGCAATCACCAGCGCGCCAACCAATCCCCCGGTAATCACCATCATTATGGGTTCAAGCGCTGCGGCCAGATTGTCTGCCTGCTCATGCGTCATCTCTTCGTGCATCTCCCCCAGTCGCTCCAGCATACTGTCCAGTGAACCAGACTCTTCACCAACTTTGATCAGTTGATAACAAACCGGACTGAAGAGCCGGTGTTGCCTCAGCGCCTGATGCAGGGGATAGCCAGAGGCAATATGCTGCTGAAGCTGCTGGATAGCTTCACGCCACAGCAGTGACGTTAGCGTTTTCTCCACTGCCTGCAGGCTTTGTAGCAACGTCAGCCCGGCCTGCTGCGTCAGCGCCAGCGTCATAAATATCCGGCTTAATACCCCGCCCTGATACAGCTTGCCTGTTAACGGCAAAGCTAACAGCCAGCGCTGCTCTCTCTTTTGCCACTCCGGCGAGCGTTTTGTTTGCCAGCGCCAACAGCATCCCAGCGCCGTAAGTCCTGCCAGCACCAGCAATCCGTGCCGCTGCAGTATGCCGGAAAGGGCAACCACAGCAGCTGTGAACGCAGGCAGCGGAGCCTCAAAAGCCTGATAGACAGAAATAAATTCTGGCAGCACAAACACCAGCATGCCGATGCTGACAACCAGAGCCAACAGCAGGATGAAAAGAGGGTAACGCAGCGCTTTCGTCACCTTCTTTTGCAGCTGTTGCTGGCGTTCCTGCTGGCAGGCAAGTTGCAGGCAGCACCGATCAATCCTGCCGGTTAACTCTCCTACATGCATCAACGCAGGAAAGAGCGGCGGAAAAACCTCAGGCCAGAGTGCCAGCGCTTCTGAAAAGGGCAACCCTTCCGCGACGTTGTGCTCCAGCTGCGTTAACAAGGCCTGCCAGCCGGGATGATGATGCTCTTCCCCCAGCAGATGCAGACTGGCTGACAAGGTCAGCCCGGCTTTCAGCAAGGTTGCCAGCTGGCGAAAGAAGGCGATTTTCTGCGTCCATTGCCACTCCCTTGCTCCGTAGCGTTTGCCGGAAGAGAGCGAAAGGGGCATAAGCTCTTCCGCCAGCAGGCGATCCATCACCTGCTGCTGGCTATGGCAAAACAGTGCGCCCTGAACCAGCTTGCCGCTGTGATCCATCGCCTGCCAGCGAAAGAGATAAGGCTTAGCCATCACTGTTCCCGACGATCCTGTTGAGTTCCTCCAGGGTGGTATCACCCCGATTCACGCAGTGCAGCCCCTCCATAAACAGCGTATTCCGTCCGTATTGACGGGCAATCGCCTCAAGTTGTTCTGCAGAGCTGTCAGCGGCGATCGCGTTTTGCAACGGAGCCGTAATGGGTAGCATTTCGAACAATGCCAGCCGGCCATAAAAACCCGAGTAACAACGCTCACAGCCTGGAGCCTGCCAGTTCTGCACGGTTCCTGGCCAGAGGGTCGGAGGGAAGTGAGCTACGGCAGCCGTTTTCTGCCGACAATGGGGGCAAAGACGGCGGACCAGGCGCTGGGCAACAATGAGTTTTAAGGCTGAGGCGAGCAGGTAACCAGGGATGCCTATCTGCCCCAGACGGGTTAATGTTTCCAGAGTGGAGTTGGTATGCAGCGTCGAGAGGACAAGATGCCCCGTTTGCGCTGCCTTGACTGCCGTTTCTGCTGTTTCCCTGTCGCGGATTTCTCCCAGCATAATCACGTCCGGATCCTGGCGCAGCAGGGCGCGCAGCACCAGGTTAAAGTCCAGACCAGCTTTAGGGTGGATTTGGGTTTGGTTAATTCCTGCCAGCGGGATCTCGACCGGATCTTCCACGCTACATAAATTACGCTGTGGCGTGTTCAGCGAATTCAAACCGCTATACAGAGTGAATGTCTTTCCGCTGCCAGTTGGGCCGGTAACCAGAATCAACCCCTGTGGGCGGGCCAGCGCCTGGCGATAAATCTTGAGCACTGCTGGTGGCATTCCCAGCTTCTCCAGTACCACGGCCTGTGGCTCACTTTGCAGCAGCCGGATCACGGCCTTTTCGCCAAAAAGTGTGGGCAATGTAGAGAGCCGGAACGAAGCCTGGTTACCGTTAAGCTCAACGTTAAACTGCCCGTCCTGAGGCGTCCGGCGTTCAGTAATATCCAGGCTGGCCAATATTTTAAGCCGCGCCAGCAGGGCCGACCCGTTATCCTGTTCATGTCCTGCGACAGATTGCAGCACGCCATCAACACGCAAGCGAATCCTTAACGAATCCGTTTGTGGCTCGATATGAATATCCGAAGCGCGACGCTGAACCGCAAGCTGCAAAAGCTGTTGAATCTTATCTGGAGCCGAGCCGCCCTGATCGGTTTCTGCGTTGAGATTCTGAGAAGGTAACGTTTTCTGTTGCTGGCGAAACTGCTCCAGGCGTGCCTGCGGCCAGTACTCAATGTCCAGCACGCTGTGTGTGGCAAAGCGCAGGGCTTCAAGCAGCTCTTCATCCGGTTTACTTGCCATAGCCACCTGCAAGCGCTCGGCGGTAAAAGTGACGATCACCGCATGATGGCGCAGACAAAGTGCCTCTACGGCCCGCCGGGTGGACTGAAGGATCATTCTGCCACCTCGCTGGCGCCATCTTCGAAGCGGAAGACATTCTCGCAGGCTTCTTTCAGACTGAGCTGAGCGCTGGTGCAACTGCGTTGCCAACTAATCAGTCCTTCTGCCTCATCCCAGTTCGGCCTCATTACTACCCGAAGATCGCTGAGGCTTTCCTTCCCGGTAAGTGAAATGACCCCTGCATTGATGCTGATAGCAACAACATAACGAGATCCTTTTCCCGCAGGAATACCGTTGCTTCCCTCGCTGCAATGACCAAAACCTCCGCGCTCAATAGCGCAAAGATCGACGGCTGTTTTATAGGGGAGTGCGGTTTGGAGCATATCGGTCAGTGCCGCTTTTTGCAGATATCCCTGGTAAGCAGGCAAGCCGATGGCACTCAAAATAGCGATGATTGCGATCACGATCATCAGTTCGATCAGGGTAAATCCTTGCTGCTGTTTCATGCTGAACCTCCTTGTGGCTTAGAGGTTGGCAAGATAACGCCGCAACCATCAGGCTGCCATCGTCAAACCAGGCAGCGCCGAGGTGGGTCGTAAAGAGTTTTTATCTGTTGCAGCGTTAAGTAGATTTGCTGGAAGAGGGATCGCAGAAGGGGGATGAAAACGAGAAACGCCATCGTCAATACGATGGCGTAAAGGCACAATGCAGAGGCTTATTTGAAGCGCATTGAAAGGTCTAAAGCACGGACATGCTTGGTCAATGCCCCTACGGAGATATAGTCAACGCCTGTTTCAGCGAAGACGCGCAGCGTCTCATCGGTCACGTTGCCGGAGACCTCAAGCAGCGCGCGGCCCTCGGTTTGCTTAACGGCTTCACGCATCTGTTCCACTGTGAAGTTATCCAGCATCACGATATCCGCACCGGCATCCAGCGCCTGAGTCAGCTCGTCTAAGGACTCAACTTCGACTTCAACCGGCACATCCGGATGTAACCAGAAGGCTTTTTCCACGGCATCACGAATCGAACCGGTGGCAATAATATGATTCTCTTTGATCAGGAAGGCATCAGAAAGACCCAGACGGTGATTAGCGCCGCCGCCACAGAGAACCGCATATTTCAGCGCGGTTCTCAGACCAGGCAGGGTTTTCCGGGTATCAAGCAGCTGGGTTCGCGTCCCTTCAAGGATCGCCACATAGCGGCTGACTTCGGTTGCCACGCCGGAAAGCGTCTGCACAAAATTCAGCGCGGTACGTTCTGCGGTAAGGATCAGGGCCGAAGGACCGGTGATGTCGAACAAAGGCTGATCGGCCTGGATCGCGTCGCCGTCAGCAACATGCCAGGCGATCTGGGTTTTATTGCCCAGCTGTATAAACACTTCTTCCACCCAGCGCTTACCGCAGAAAATACCCGGTTCACGAGTAATAACCACGGCATGAGAGGTCGCTTCGGCTGGAAGCAGGCTGGCAGTAATATCTTTGCAGGGATCAACTTCACCCCCCAGATCTTCACGCAGGGCCTGAGCAACGCTTGGGGGAATATCATCCTCAATACGCTCCAGCAACGCCGTGCGGCGATTGTCCGGATCGTAGCGGCGGGTAGTCATGATCGAACTCCGAAAGGTCGGATAGAGAGTTCGACCATGCTAGCCTGTTTATCGACGGCTTGCCAGCTAGCGCTAAGCCGTAACGTCTGCCGTCAGATTGGCGACACCTTACCACTGAAAACTACCGGACCCGTCGGTTGCCCGGTTGGCGAACCACCCTGAGGTTCAAGGCTGATAGCCAGCAGCGGTAAATCACTCAAACGGCTGGTGTTCAGGGCGATACGGGTAATGCTGCCTGGCGTAACCAGTCCCAATGATTGCGGTTTTTGGCCCGGCGGGATGATCCACAGCTCAAAGCTTTGATTCGCTGGCAGCGCGCTGGCATTCACTGCCTGAAGGGTCAATTCACCCTTCGCCTGATTAAGGGCCACTACCCAGGAGCCTTGTTGGCTGCCGCTGCTGTTCAGCACCGCCACGGCCTGAAGAGAATCAGGTTGTTGATTGATTTTTAAGAGTAACACTCCGGCAAAAGAAGCGGCCAGTGCCCAGCCGAGATAGTGCCAACGGAACGGCATCCGGGCGCGTTTTTCTGCTGGCAGATTGCGCAGGATCTTTTGCCAGACTTCAGCGGAAGGGGCAACCGGCTGCACAGAGTGATCCATATGGCCGAGCATTGTTTGCCAGCGGCTGACCTCTTCCTGTAATGCAGATTCCTGCTGCAAACGGCGTTCAAACTGCTGGCGTGCCGGGCCGCGTAATGTGCCAAGGGCATATTCTGCGGCAAGGGCTGAATCGTATTGGCTTCTTGTTTTCATATTCCCACACACTCTTTCAAATGGGCCAATGCGCGACGGATCCAGCTTTTGACGGTGCCTGCCGGTTGCTGCAAATGTTCTGCAATTTCACTGTGTGAGAGTCCCTGGTAGTAGGCTAGCATCACACTTTGTCGTTGTTCACCCGGAAGATGGTCCAGGCAATCAGCCAATCTTCGGGCTTCAGAGGTGGAAGGTAACCCCTCTGCAAAGGAGCAGGAAAGCCCCTCAGCTTCATGATCATTCAGCGTTTCAATATCCAGCGTCTCCAGAGGAGAGGTCTGATTCCCCTTCAACCGAAGGTAGTCGATAGCCCGATGACGAATGAGTGTCGTCATCCAGGTCTTTGGCGCACTCAGCTGCGGGTCGTAACTGCCCGCTCGTTGCCAGATAGCCAGCATCGTATCGTGAAGAACTTCTTCCGCCCAGCCACGCCGCCGAAGCATGCGCAAAGCAATGGCAAAGAGGTAAGGGGAGAGTTGACAGTAAAGGTGTTCGAACGCCCGCCTGTCACCCCGGCCGACCGCTTGCAGTAAAAGAACGTGACTGTCGATAACATCGTCTGTCATGAAGCTTCCTGTGAAAAAAGGTGCAGAGGATCTGATGAAACCTGCTGCACCTGGTATAGCGCTATTTTCTTATTTAGGCATCAGGACGGTATCAATAACATCGATCACGCCGTTACTTTGATGAACATCGTAAGTGCTGATATTAGCGACATTTCCCTGGCCATCCTTCAACTGGATGTTGTGCGGGCCGTTACTCATAATCCACAGCGGCTGACCGTTAACGGTCTTCAGCTCGGCATGGCCTTTTCCTTGTTTAATCTTCTTCTCTAACATTTTCATGTCATAGTTGCCGGCAACCACGTGATAAGTCAGCACGCTGGTGAGCATGGCTTTATTTTCAGGCTTCAGCAGATTGTCTACGGTCCCGGCAGGCAGTTTGGCAAATGCGGCGTTAGTCGGCGCGAAAACAGTGAACGGGCCTTTGCTCTGCAGGGTGTCGACCAGACCAGCCGCTTTTACTGCCGCCACCAGCGTGGTGTGATCTTTGGAATTCACCGCATTTTCAACGATATTTTTTGACGGGAACATCGCAGAGCCGCCGACCATTACGTTGTTGCTCATCGAGTCTGCCATGGCTACACCGCTGAAAAGTAATGAGGCGCAAAGAGCCGTGCGAACGAAAGTTTTCATGATGTGTTCCTTGAGGGTCAGAGAAGGCACATTTGCCTTACAAAGCTATCTACGGCTGGGGAAGCGAACTGGATGCAGAAAAAAGAAAATAATTTTCTGATGCCCTAAATGGCGGTCATCAGAAGTTTAGTTTTCCCAAAATGATTCATGCTACTCTGATGAAATCGTTATAAAAGGAGAGCAGGGCATGCAGTTGCACGAGGGCTGGATCCACGGAGTGAAGCGGGTTCACTCGCCGCATTTCAATGAGCGTCCGGACAATGAAACGCCGTCGCTGCTGGTGATCCACAATATCAGCCTGCCGCCTGGCGAGTTTGGTGGTCCGTGGATTGATGCATTGTTCACCGGTAATTTAGATCCACAAGCCCACCCCTATTTTGCGGACATCGCCCAGCTGCGAGTTTCTGCACATTGTCTGATCCGCCGTGACGGTGAAATTGTGCAATACGTTCCCTTCCATCTTCGCGCATGGCACGCTGGCGTGTCGACTTATCAGGGCCGCGAAGCCTGCAACGATTTTTCTATTGGGATTGAGCTTGAAGGCACGGATACTCTGCCCTACACCGATGCGCAGTATCAGGCGCTGGAAGACGTTACGGCGCTGCTTATCGCTACCTATCCCGGACTAGCCGGGCACATCACCGGGCACAGCGATATTGCCCCGGTAAGAAAGACCGATCCGGGTCCGGCTTTTGACTGGACAAGATATCGGGACGCGCTGGGCAAAGGCCCGGACGTCCCAGTACAGGAGTAACAGGCATGACGCTTTTTAGTTTGTTATTGGTTCTTGGCTGGGAACGCCTGTTCAAAATGGGTGAGCACTGGCAGCTGGATCATCATCTGGCGCCGCTGTTTAGCAAGACGCATAAATTTTCGCTGGTGCGCACGCTGTTTATGATGCTGGTGACGATGGCGATCATGGCCGCCTGTTTAGTCGCGTTGAAAGGGCTGTTTTTTGGCGTGCTGCAGCTGCTGTTCTGGATTGCCGTTGGGTTGCTGTGTATCGGTGCCGGGTCTGTGCGCCTGCATTATCATGCTTATCTGAAAGCCGCCAGCCACAACGACACGGATGCCCATAATGCGATGGCCGAAGAGCTGACGTTAATCCACGGTATTCCGGTAGATTGCGACGAACGTGAATACCTGTGCGAGCTGCAAAACGCCCTGATGTGGATTAACTTCCGCTACTATCTGGCTCCGCTGTTCTGGTTTGTTGTTGGCGGTCCCTGGGGGCCGGTGCTGCTGGTGGGATATGCTTTCCTGCGTGCATGGCAGTCCTGGCTGGCCCGACATCATTCGCCGCTCGAACGTTCTCAATCCGGCGTGGATGCGATCCTGCATATTGTTGACTGGTTGCCTGTCAGGTTGGTTGGTGTGGCCTATGCGCTGCTGGGCCATGGCGAGCGAGCGCTGCCCGCCTGGTTTGCTTCGCTTGGCGACCGCCACACCTCGCAGTATCAGGTGCTGACTCGCCTGGCCCAGTTTTCTCTGGCGCGTGATCCGCACACCGATAAAGTCGAAACCCCTCGCGTAGCCGTAGCGCTGGCGAAAAAGGTCTCGCTGGTGATGGTAGTAGTGGTCGCGCTGTTAACTATTTACGGCACGCTGGTCTGACAAGGTATCGGCGGGAGGCGTGCCAAACTCTGGCATTCCTTCCGCATTCCAGCCAAAGGTTTTGATTCGGGTATGACGGTTCGGGTCATACAGCGGATCGCCCTCAATCTCCGTGTAATTCCTCGCGTGATAAACCAGCACATCCTCGCCCTTTTCTGAGACCGTAAAGCTGTTATGGCCGGGGCCAAACTGACGGTGTTCATAGCTGGTAGTGAAAACCGGTTCAGGCGCTTTATGCCAGTTGGCTGCCAGAGTAGGGTCGGCATCCAGCTCAATCCACAATAAGCCCATGCAGTAATTTTCATCCGTTGCGCTGGCGGAATAGCTGACAAATAGCCGGTTGCCATGCCGGATAACGGCTGGTCCTTCATTGACGCTAAATCCTCTGCACTCCCAGTCGAATTCCGGCCTGCTGATCATCACCGGTTCGCCTTTGATCGCCCAGGGGGTGGCAAGCTCCGCCAGATAGAGGTTGGAATTTCCGGCGATGGCCGGGTCTTTCTGCGCCCACAAATACCAGTTCTTACCCTGATGAACGAAGTGGGTAGCATCCAGCGCAAAACTGTCGATTGGCGTCACAATCTGCCCGCATTCACGCCACTTGCCGGTCAGCGGGTTGTCGTCAGTACAGGCCAGAGCAAACATCCGGTGCTGGAACAGGCCGTCTTTGATCTCCTGCGTAGGGGCTGCCGCGAAGTAGATCACCCAAATTCCGTCGATTTTGTGCAGTTCTGGTGCCCAGATCAGCTCGCTCATCTCTCCGCTGTTGGGTTTCTCCCACACCACGACAGGCGTAGCTTCAGCCAGCCCGGCCAGGGTTTTTGCCTGGCGAATTTCCAGGCGGTCATACTGCGGGACTGAGGCAATAAAGTAGTAGCTACCGCGATCTAAAAGGATGAACGGATCGGCTCGCTGTTCGATTAACGGATTTTGCCAGAGTGAGGAAGTCATCATGTATTCACCGGTTTGATAGGGGATTTACTGTCGTGATAGTCGTTCAGTTCCTGGAAATTCTGCCGACGCTTCTCCAGGTCATGCTGGATTTTCACCATCATCGGGCGATCCACTTTCAGCAACCGGACTACACCAGCGGTAATCAGGTAGCCTACGCCAGGGATCACGGTAAACAGCAGGACAATGCCGTTGACGGCGTCTGGTGCCTGTACTTTTGCGCCAGCGTCGTAGCCATAATAAGAGAGCAGGAAGCCCACCATTGCACCAGCTACAGCCAGACCCACTTTAAGGAAGAACAAGTTGCCGGAGAAGCTGATGCCGGTGATACGCTTACCGGTTTTCCATTCGCCGTAGTCATCCACATCGGCCATCAGCGACCAGTGCAGAGGTGAAGGGATCTGGTGCAGGATATTCAACACAAAGTACATCACCACCACCAGTACCGTGGCATGAGGATCGAGGAAGTAGAAGCCGGTGGAGAAAATAGCCAGCACGATATTGGTCCAGAAAAATACCTTCAGTTTGCACCAGCGGTCAGTCATGACTTTCGCCAATGTGCTGCCAATCATCATACCGATCACTCCCAGGCTGATAAACAGCGTGGCGAAGTGCGTTGACTGGCCCATAACCCAGGTCACGTAGTACATGGTTGCTGCCATGCGGATAAAGCCGGGGCAGACGTTGCAGAAGGTCAGCAGCAGGATGCGTACCCACTGATCGTTTTTCCACACGTCCTTCAGGTCAGACTTAAGATCGTCATTAGTAGGCACCGCAGGGCGGATGCGCTCGCGCACAGTCGCGAAGCAGAACAGGAACATGCACAGGCCAATCAGCGCCAGCACGCTCATCGCCATCTGATAACCCCGGGCTTTGTCCTCACCGCCAAACCACTCCGCCATCGGCAGCAGGGTAAGGGAGAGGATCAAGGTCGCAATCCCGACCATCACAAAGCGGTAAGACTGACAGGAGACGCGCTCGCCTGGGTCATTGGTGATGACACCGCCCAGCGAGCAGTAAGGAATATTGATCGCCGTATAGGTCAATGACATCAGGAAGTAGGTCACAAAGGCATAGATAACCTTGCTGTTATAAGTCCATTCTGGCGTGGTAAACATCAACACGCTGAACAGCACATAAGGCAGGGAAATCCACAGTAGCCATGGACGAAATCGGCCATATTTGCTCTGCGTTCTGTCGGCAATCGCACCCATAATAGGGTCAGTTACCGCATCAATAACGCGGACCGACAGCAGCAGTACCCCTACCAACGCTGGCGCCAGGCCAAACACATCTGTGTAGAAATAATTAAGGAACAGCATGATGGCGCCACCGATCATATTGCAGCCCGCATCGCCCATGCCGTAACCAATCTTCTCTTTAATTGTAAGTGCTGTGCCCTTCATGGATTTTTCCCTCACTGGAATCATGAAGTGCAGTATTAATGGCTTAGGCTTGATTTGCGCTGGTGGAATGCGTCGCAGAGATGGACAAAATCCCTGTTGGCGAGAAAATGTGAGATGGATAACATTTATGGATGGCGCAGCAATGACCGGGGGTGAACGTTAATCAGAACTGTAGGGATCGTGGGGTAAGGAGAAGAGGGCACTGGCGTGCCCTCTTAACGTCAGGCTTTCTGAGTACGAGACTTCACCATGTATCCCACGCCCAGAATGGCAATCCATACCGGGATTAACCAGACGGAGATGGCCATACCCGGCGTCATCGCCATGATCACCAGAATACCGGCCAGGAACAGCAGGCAGATGTAGTTGCCAACCGGGTAAAGCAGCGCTTTAAAGCGGGTCTGTACGCCCTGCTGATCTTTCTTACGGCGGAACTTCAGGTGAGCCAGGCTAATCATCGCCCAGTTAATCACCAGCGCCGAAACGACCAGCGCCATCAGCAGACCAAAGGCCTCACCTGGCATCAGATAGTTGATCAATACGCAAAGTGCCGTTGCCGCTGCAGAGACCGCGATAGCAATAACCGGCACACCACGAGCATCTACTTTTAGCAGCGCTTTTGGGCCATTGCCCTGTTGCGCCAGGCCGAACAGCATGCGGCTGTTGCAGTAAACGCAGCTGTTATACACAGACAGCGCCGCCGTCAGGATCACCACGTTCAGGGCATTCGCCACCAGGCTGTCACCCAGTTCGTGGAAAATCATCACGAACGGGCTGGCACCGCCAATCACTTTAGTCCACGGATACAGCGACAGCAGCACGGTCAGCGAGCCAATATAGAAGATCAGGATGCGGTAAAGCACCTGGTTGGTCGCTTTAGGAATGCTTTGCTCCGGGTTATCCGCTTCTGCTGCGGTGATGCCGACCAGCTCAAGGCCACCGAAGGAGAACATGATCACCGCCATGGCCATCACCAGGCCAGAGATGCCGTTCGGGAAGAAGCCACCACGATCCCACAGGTTTGAGACGCGGGCATCTGGACCGGCATGGCCGCCGAACAGTAACCAGCAACCGAACACGATCATCGCCACGACCGCAGCCACTTTAATGATCGAGAACCAGAACTCCATCTCACCGTAAACTTTTACATTCGTCAGGTTGATGGCATTGATCACCACGAAGAACACGGCGGCGGAAACCCAGGTAGGAATATCCGGATACCAGTACTGGATGTATTTGCCTACGGCGGTCAGTTCTGCCATCGCTACCAGTACATAGAGGATCCAATAGTTCCAGCCAGAGGCGAAACCGGCAAAATTGCCCCAGTATTTGTAGGCAAAGTGGCTGAAGGAACCGGCAACCGGCTCTTCCACCACCATCTCACCCAACTGGCGCATAATCAGGAAGGCAATAAAGCCGCCAATTGCGTAGCCCAGCAGTACTGAAGGGCCTGCCATGCGGATGGTATCGGCGATGCCGAGAAACAGGCCAGTACCGACGGCACCGCCCAACGCGATCAGCTGAATATGACGGTTTTTCAACCCGCGCTTCAGCGTTTCGCCCTGTGTTTGTTCCATATAAACCTCATGATGTCGTTATTATTTTCAACAAAAGACGGGTCTTTGTTAGTCAGTTGTCACAGGTAACGTATTGAAAAATTTACAGTGCCAGAGACACTAAAAAGAGGCTCATGCTACCTTCGCGACAAGAATAGTGATAAGCGGTGGCCATTGCACTCGCTTTCGCTTTTTGTGCGGGAGAATGCCTAAATAATCATCGCTTAATCACAATTCATGTTTCTGTCACAATCGCGGCGGAAAGACGAATAACGTTGCCTTATGACCGGCGCATTTTTACCCACTAAACGCTTGCCATGTTTCATAAAAGTTAAAAAATTTAACATTTAAAAACCGCCCTTTTTTGTCGCTCTTTCTAGAGCTAATCCCAGACGGGTAAACGAGACATGAGTCCGATTTCGGCAGGTTGCCATATGGACATCAGGTGAATACTTTGTTAGTTTACGGTCACGTTTTTGCAATTGGTATTACCAATTTACTCCGGTAAATGGCAGAAGAAGGGATGATGGCCTACAGCAAAATTCGCCAACCAAAGCTATCCGATGCTATCGAGCAACAGCTCGAGTCCCTGATTATGGAAGGGACCCTGCGTCCGGGTGAAAAGCTGCTCCCGGAACGTGAGCTCGCTAAACAGTTCGATGTCTCCCGTCCTTCTCTGCGTGAAGCTATCCAGCGTCTGGAAGCTAAAGGTTTACTGCTGCGTCGTCAGGGCGGTGGCACCTTCGTGCAAACTACCTTATGGCAAAGCCTGAGCGACCCGCTCGTTGAACTGCTGGCCGGCCACCCCGAATCCCAGTTCGACCTGCTGGAAACGCGCCATGCCCTTGAAGGAATAGCGGCTTACTACGCCGCACTGAGGGGCACGGACGATGATTTTGAACGTATTCGTCATTGTCATGTCCAGATACAGACCGCACAAGACAGCGGCGATCTGGACGCAGAAGCGGATGCGGTTATGCAGTATCAGATCGCTGTAACAGAAGCAGCCCACAATGTGGTGCTGCTGCATTTGCTCCGCAGCATGGGGCCGATGCTGGAACAGAACGTCAGACAGAACTTCGAATTGCTCTACTCGCGCCGGGAAATGCTGGCAAAAGTAGGCGGTCACCGCGCCAGTATTTTTGAGGCGATTGTGGCACGCGAACCCGAACAGGCGCGCGAAGCCTCACACCGTCACCTGGCGTTTATCGAGGAAATATTGCTGGACAGAAGTCGGGAGCAGAGTCGCAGAGAGCGCTCCTTACGACGATTACAGCAACGTAAGGACTAACGCGTAAACATAACGCGGAACTATGCCCTGCCACTGGCAAGGTATACACGACGAGCCTGTCTCCCTGTGCCTGGGTTTTCGGACACAGCGGGACAGGCTCCAGACAATTCAACGTATTAGACACAGATAAGGAATACCCCCATGTCAGAACGTTTACACAATGACGTGGATCCGATCGAAACTCGCGACTGGCTACAGGCGATCGAATCGGTCATCCGTGAAGAAGGTGTTGAGCGCGCACAGTTCCTGATCGACCAGGTAATGAGCGAAGCACGTAAAGGTGGCGTTAAAATCGCGGCAGGTGTTAATGCCCGCAACTACGTCAACTCTATTGCTGTTGAAGACGAGCCGGACTATCCGGGCAATACTTCTCTCGAACGTCGTATCCGTTCCGCAATTCGCTGGAACGCCATCATGACCGTTCTGCGTGCATCGAAGAAAGATCTGGACCTTGGCGGTCACATGTCCTCCTTCCAGTCTTCTGCGACCATTTATGAAGTGTGCTTTAACCACTTCTTCCGTGCGCGTAGTGAAAAAGACGGCGGCGATCTGGTGTACTTCCAGGGCCACATCTCTCCGGGCGTCTACGCTCGTGCCTTCCTTGAAGGCCGTCTGACCGAAGAGCAGATGAACAACTTCCGCCAGGAAGTTGACGGGAAAGGCTTGTCCTCTTACCCGCACCCTAAACTGATGCCTGATTTCTGGCAGTTCCCGACCGTTTCTATGGGCTTAGGTCCTATTGGCGCGATCTACCAGGCGAAATTCCTGAAGTACCTTGAGCACCGTGGTCTGAAAGACACCTCGGCGCAGACCGTTTATGCCTTCCTGGGCGACGGCGAAATGGATGAGCCAGAATCCAAGGGCGCGATCACTATCGCCACCCGTGAGAAGCTGGACAACCTGGTCTTCATCATCAACTGTAACCTGCAACGCCTTGATGGCCCGGTCACCGGTAACGGCAAAATCATCAACGAACTGGACGGCATCTTTGCTGGCGCCGGTTGGGAAGTGATCAAAGTGATCTGGGGCGGACGTTGGGATGAACTGCTGCGTAAAGACACCACCGGTAAACTGGTTCAGCTGATGAACGAGACCGTTGATGGCGATTACCAGACCTTCAAATCTCGCGATGGCGCGTACGTGCGTGAGCACTTCTTCGGTCGTTATCCGGAGACCGCAGCGCTGGTTAAAGACCTGTCTGACGACGAGATCTGGTCACTGAACCGTGGCGGTCACGATCCGAAGAAAGTCTTTGCTGCACTGAAAAAAGCGCAGGATACCAAAGGGAAACCTGTGGTCATTCTGGCACATACCATCAAAGGTTATGGTATGGGTGAATCCGCTGAAGGCAAAAACATCGCCCACCAGGTGAAGAAAATGAACATGGATGGCGTGCGCTATATCCGTGATCGTTTCAACGTGCCGGTTGACGACAGCAACATCGAAAAACTGCCGTATGTGACCTTCGACAAAGAGTCTGAAGAATACAAATACCTGCACGGTCAGCGTGAGAAACTGGGTGGCTACCTGCCAACCCGCCAGCCAAACTTCAGCGAGAAGCTGGAAATGCCTGCGCTGGAAGAGTTCTCTGCGCTGCTGGAAGAGCAGAACAAAGAAATTTCGACCACCATCGCCTTTGTGCGTGCCCTGAACGTGATGCTGAAGAACAAGTCGATCAAAGATCGCCTGGTTCCAATTCTGGCAGACGAAGCACGTACCTTCGGTATGGAAGGTCTGTTCCGTCAGATCGGTATTTACAGCCCGAACGGTCAGCAGTACACCCCGCAGGACCGCGAGCAGGTTGCCTACTACAAAGAAGACGAGAAAGGCCAAATCCTGCAGGAAGGGATTAACGAACTGGGTGCAGGCGCTTCATGGCTGGCGGCGGCAACGTCTTACAGCACCAACAACCTGCCAATGATCCCGTTCTATATCTACTACTCCATGTTCGGTTTCCAGCGTATCGGTGACCTGTGCTGGGCAGCAGGCGATCAGCAGGCTCGTGGCTTCCTGGTTGGCGGCACCTCCGGCCGTACCACGCTGAACGGCGAAGGTCTGCAGCACGAAGATGGCCACAGCCATATTCAGTCTCTGACTATTCCTAACTGTATCTCTTACGATCCTTCTTACGCTTATGAAGTGGCAGTCATCATGCATGACGGTCTGGTGCGTATGTACGGCGAAGCGCAAGAGAACGTCTACTACTACATCACCACGCTGAACGAAAACTACCACATGCCTGCGATGCCGCAGGGTGCGGAAGAGGGTATCCGTAAGGGTATCTACAAGCTGGAAACGGTAGAAGGCAACAAAGGTAAAGTTCAGCTGCTGGGTTCAGGCTCTATCCTGCGTCACGTGCGTGAAGCGGCTCAGATCCTGGCGAAAGACTACGGCGTGGGCTCTGATGTCTACAGCGTGACCTCGTTCACCGAACTGGCCCGTGATGGTCAGGATTGTGAGCGCTGGAACATGCTGCACCCAACAGAAGAACCGCGTGTGCCATACGTTGCGCAGATCATGCACGATGCACCAGCTGTAGCGTCAACCGACTACATGAAACTGTTCGCCGAACAGATCCGTACCTTCATGCCAGCCAGCGATTACCGCGTACTGGGCACCGACGGTTTCGGACGTTCTGACAGCCGTGAAAACCTGCGTCACCACTTCGAAGTGGATGCGTCTTACGTAGTGGTTGCGGCTCTGGGTGAACTGGCTAAACGCGGCGAAATCGAGAAGAAAGTGGTGGCGGAAGCGATCATCAAATTCAATATCGATGCCGATAAAGTCAACCCGCGTCTGGCATAAGAGGTAAAGATTAATGGCTATCGAAATTACCGTACCGGATATCGGTGCAGACGAAGTGGAAGTCACCGAGATTATGGTCAAGGTGGGCGACAAGGTTGAAGTTGAGCAGTCGCTGATCACCGTAGAGGGCGATAAAGCCTCTATGGAAGTCCCTTCCCCTCAGGCTGGCGTTGTGAAAGAGATCAAAGTGGCTACCGGTGACAAAATTGAAACCGGCAAGCTGATCATGATCTTCGAAGACGCGGAAGGTGCTGCGGCACCGGCCAAAGCCGAAGAGAAAAAAGAAGAAGCGAAACCGGCTGCCGCTGCTGCTCCTGCTCAGGCAGAAAGCAAAGAAGTGGCTGTTCCGGACATCGGTTCTGACGAAGTTGAAGTGACCGAAATCATGGTCAAAGTGGGTGACACGGTAGAAGCCGAGCAGTCGCTGATCACCGTTGAAGGCGACAAAGCCTCAATGGAAGTACCAGCACCTTTCGCGGGTGTGGTGAAAGAGATCAAAATCAGCACCGGCGACAAAATCAGCACCGGTTCCCTGATCATGGTCTTTGAAACGGCCGGTTCCGGTTCAGCTCCGGCTGAAGCGAAGCCAGAAGTGAAAGAAGAAGCGGCAGCAGCACCAGCAGCGGCCAGCGGCGCGAAAGAAGTCGCCGTGCCGGATATCGGCGATGACGAAGTAGAAGTCACCGAAATCATGGTTAAAGTGGGCGATAAAGTGGCTGCAGAGCAGTCGCTGATCACCGTTGAAGGCGACAAAGCTTCAATGGAAGTTCCGGCTCCGTTTGCGGGCACCGTGAAAGAGATCAACATCAACACCGGCGATAAAGTGAAAACCGGGTCGATGATCATGGTCTTCGAAGTGGAAGGCGCAGCGCCAGCCGCCGCTCCTGCAGCGAAAAAAGAAGACGCTGCACCGGCTAAGCAGGAAGCGAAAGCCGCACCAGCTCCAGCGAAAG
This sequence comes from Erwinia sp., assembly GCF_049696395.1. GTDB lineage: Bacteria > Pseudomonadota > Gammaproteobacteria > Enterobacterales > Enterobacteriaceae > Erwinia. Next base: position 5,702 of record NZ_JBAVTT010000151.1, on the reverse strand, counting down.
CGGAAGCTAAAGGTGAGTTCGCAGAGAACGACGCTTACGTTCACGCCACGCCGGTTATCCGTCGTCTGGCTCGTGAGTTCGGTGTGAACCTGTCGAAAGTCAAAGGCACCGGCCGTAAAGGCCGCATTTTGAAAGAAGACGTGCAGTCTTACGTCAAAGATGCGGTTAAACGTGCCGAGTCTGCACCAGCGGCAGCCGCCGGTGGCGGTATCCCGGGCATGCTGCCTTGGCCGAAAGTGGACTTCAGCAAGTTCGGTGAGATTGAAGAAGTCGAGCTGGGCCGCATCCAGAAAATCTCTGGTGCTAACCTGAGCCGTAACTGGATCGTGATCCCTCACGTTACCCAGCACGACAAAGCCGACATCACCGAAGTGGAAAACTTCCGTAAGCAGCAGAACGACGAAGCCGCGAAGAAGAAACTGGATTTGAAGATCACCCCACTGGTGTTCATCATGAAAGCGGCAGCCAAAGCGCTGGAAGAGTTCCCACGTTTCAACAGCTCCCTGTCTGAAGATGGCCAGAAGCTGACGCTGAAGAAATACATCAACATCGGTGTGGCGGTTGATACGCCAAACGGTCTGGTGGTTCCCGTGTTCAAAGACGTCAACAAGAAAGGCATTGTTGAGCTGTCTAACGAACTGTCGGTGATTTCGAAGAAAGCGCGTGACGGTAAGCTGACGGCCAGCGATATGCAGGGCGGTTGCTTCACTATTTCCAGCCTTGGCGGCATTGGTGGCACCTCGTTCACCCCTATCGTCAATGCGCCGGAAGTGGCGATCCTCGGCGTGTCTAAATCGTCGATGGAGCCGGTCTGGAACGGGAAAGAGTTCGTTCCTCGCCTGATGCTGCCACTGTCGCTCTCCTTCGATCACCGCGTGATCGACGGTGCAGCCGGTGCGCGCTTCGCCGCCTACATCGCTACCATCATGGCGGATATCCGCCGTCTGGTGATGTAAGAAGTTCCAAGGCCGGCTTTTGCCGGCCTTCTCATAGCCGACTTTCGATGTGCTAAGTCGACAAGGTAGTTGAAAACGTTTCGTATCAAGCGGTTTGCAGTCTGTTAACAATTCTGTAAACTCTTGCGGGGTAAACGTACCGGTGGATGAATGAATATCCCAGCGGTTAACTAAGAGGTCATGATGAGTACAGAAATTAAAACTCAGGTCGTGGTACTTGGGGCAGGTCCTGCGGGCTACTCTGCAGCCTTCCGCGCAGCCGATTTAGGTCTGGAGACCGTCATCGTTGAGCGTTTCAGCACCCTGGGTGGGGTTTGTCTGAACGTGGGTTGTATCCCTTCCAAAGCGTTGCTGCACGTCGCGAAAGTGATTGAAGAAGCTAAAGCGCTGGAAGAGCATGGTATCGTGTTTGGTAAGCCACAAACCGACATCACCAAAATTCGTACCTGGAAAGAAAAAGTCATCAATCAGCTGACCGGTGGTCTGGCTGGTATGGCGAAAGGCCGCAAAGTCAAAGTGGTCACTGGTCTGGGTAAATTTACTGGCGCTAACACGCTGGTAGTGGAAGGTGAGAACGGTCCTACCACCATCACTTTCGACAACGCAATCATTGCTGCGGGCTCCCGTCCGATTCAGCTGCCATTCATCCCGCATGAAGATCCTCGTGTCTGGGACTCCACAGATGCGCTGGAACTGAAAGAAGTTCCTGAGCGTCTGCTGGTTATGGGTGGCGGTATCATCGGTCTGGAAATGGCGACCGTTTACCATGCGCTGGGTTCACAGATTGACGTGGTAGAGATGTTTGACCAGGTGATCCCTGCTGCCGATAAAGACGTGGTGAAAGTGTTCACCAAGCGTATCAGCAAGCAGTTCAATCTGATGCTGGAAACCAAAGTCACCGCTGTTGAAGCGAAAGACGATGGTATTTACGTGACGATGGAAGGCAAAAAAGCGCCAGCAGAACCTCAGCGTTACGACGCGGTTCTGGTAGCGATTGGCCGCGTCCCTAACGGTAAAGGTCTGGATGCTGGTCAGGCTGGCGTAGAAGTGGACGACCGTGGCTTTATCCGTGTCGACAAGCAGATGCGTACCAACGTGCCACACATCTACGCTATCGGCGACATCGTCGGTCAGCCGATGCTGGCGCACAAAGGCGTGCATGAAGGCCACGTGGCCGCAGAAGTGATCTCCGGTAAGAAGCATTACTTCGATCCGAAAGTGATCCCATCGATTGCGTACACTGAGCCAGAAGTTGCCTGGGTAGGTCTTACCGAGAAAGAAGCGAAAGAGAAGGGTATCAGTTACGAAACTGCCACCTTCCCATGGGCGGCCTCTGGTCGTGCAATCGCTTCTGATTGTGCAGACGGTATGACCAAACTGATCTTCGACAAAGAAACTCACCGCGTAATCGGTGGTGCTATTGTCGGCACCAACGGCGGCGAGCTGCTGGGTGAAATCGGTCTGGCTATCGAGATGGGTTGTGATGCGGAAGATCTGGCGCTGACCATCCATGCTCACCCGACGCTGCATGAATCAGTAGGTCTGGCGGCCGAGATGTTTGAAGGTAGCATCACTGACCTGCCGAACCCGAAAGCGAAGAAGAAATAAGTCGCTTAGCGGTTTGAGAAACGGCTCCCAACTGGGGGCCGTTTTTTTTCGCCAGGTGAAAACGTCTGGTTATGAATACGCTTTTCTTGCCTACGGAATCCGCTGCCAGGCGGGATTTATGTTGCTTTTTTGTAAACAGATTAACATGCTAACGAAATCCTGCTATGCTGCCCCTCGCGTAACCGGGCGCTTTACCCTACAGGATACGCACCTCACTTCGCGGTTAACCGCCCGGTATGCCATAACAATGTGAGCGAGGAGAACGTCGTGCTAGAAGAATACCGTAAGCACGTTGCCGAGCGTGCTGCCGAAGGGATCGTTCCAAAACCAATTGATGCTTCCCAAATGGCCGCGCTGGTTGAACTGCTGAAAAACCCGCCAGCGGGTGAAGAAGAATTCCTGTCTGATCTGTTAATCAATCGAGTTCCACCAGGCGTGGACGAAGCGGCTTACGTAAAAGCTGGCTTCCTGGCTGCTGTCGCCGCAGGCGAAGCGACCTCTCCTCTGATTACACCTGAAAAAGCTGTTGAACTGCTGGGCACCATGCAGGGCGGTTACAACATTCATCCGCTGATCGATGCGCTCGACAACGAGAAGCTGGCCCCGATCGCAGCGAAAGCCCTTTCCCATACTTTGCTGATGTTTGACAGCTTCTACGATGTGGAAGAGAAAGCAAAAGCGGGTAACCCACACGCGCAGAAGATCCTGAAGTCCTGGGCTGATGCTGAGTGGTATCTGTCACGTCCCGAGCTGGCAGAAAAACTCACCGTTACCGTCTTCAAAGTCACTGGCGAAACCAATACCGATGACCTGTCTCCGGCGCCGGATGCCTGGTCACGCCCTGATATCCCTCTGCACGCGCTGGCGATGCTCAAAAATGCCCGTGAAGGCATTGAGCCAGACGACGCAGGCAATGTTGGCCCAATCAAGCAGATTGAAGCGCTGCAGGCAAAAGGTTTCCCTCTTGCCTACGTGGGCGACGTTGTAGGAACCGGTTCTTCCCGTAAATCCGCCACCAACTCGGTGCTGTGGTTCATGGGTGATGACCTGCCGTTTGTGCCGAACAAGAAAGGCGGCGGCGTGGTGCTGGGCAGCAACATTGCCCCGATCTTCTTCAACACCATGGAAGATGCTGGCGCACTGCCGATCGAAGTGGATGTGGCTAACCTGAACATGGGCGATGTTATCGACATCTACCCGTACAAAGGCGAAGTGAAGAACCACGAAACCGGTGAAGTGCTGGCGACCTTCTCGCTGAAGACCGAAGTGCTGTTGGATGAAGTTCGTGCCGGTGGCCGTATTCCTCTGATCATCGGTCGTGGCCTGACGACTAAAGCCCGTGAATCTCTGGGCCTGCCGCTAAGCGATGTGTTCCGTCTGGCTAAAGACGTTGCAGAAAGCACCCGTGGCTACTCGCTGGCGCAGAAAATGGTTGGCCGTGCTTGTGGCACCGAAGGCGTTCGTCCCGGCGCTTACTGCGAACCAAAAATGACTTCTGTGGGTTCTCAGGACACCACCGGTCCAATGACCCGTGATGAACTGAAAGACCTGGCCTGCCTGGGCTTCTCTGCGGATTTGGTGATGCAGTCCTTCTGCCACACCGCAGCCTATCCTAAGCCGGTTGACGTCTCTACCCACCACACGCTGCCAGACTTCATCATGAACCGTGGTGGCGTCTCACTGCGTCCTGGTGACGGTATTATCCACAGCTGGCTGAACCGCATGCTGCTGCCGGATACCGTAGGGACAGGCGGTGACTCGCATACGCGTTTCCCAATCGGGATCTCCTTCCCGGCAGGATCTGGTCTGGTGGCGTTTGCTGCTGCGACCGGCGTGATGCCGCTGGATATGCCAGAGTCGGTGCTGGTGCGTTTCAAAGGGAAAATGGAGCCGGGGATCACCCTGCGCGACCTGGTTCACGCCATCCCGCTGTACGCTATCAAGCAGGGCTTGCTGACCGTTGAGAAGAAGGGCAAGAAAAACATCTTCTCTGGTCGCATCCTGGAAATCGAAGGTCTGCCTGAGCTGAAAGTGGAGCAGGCGTTTGAGCTCTCTGATGCCTCAGCCGAGCGCTCTGCTGCCGGTTGTACCATCAAGCTGGGCCAGGCCCCGATCATCGAGTACCTGAACTCCAACATCGTGCTGCTGAAGTGGATGATCTCTGAAGGTTACGGCGATCGTCGTACCCTCGAGCGCCGTATTCAGGGCATGGAAAAATGGCTGGCTGAACCGAATCTGCTGGAAGGCGATGCGGATGCAGAATACGCGGCAGTGATCGAGATCGATCTGGCGGACATTAAGGAGCCCATCCTGTGTGCACCAAACGATCCGGACGATGCCCGCCTGCTGTCTGATGTTCAGGGTGAGAAAATTGATGAAGTGTTCATCGGTTCTTGCATGACGAACATCGGTCACTTCCGTGCTGCTGGTAAGCTGCTGGACAGCCATAAAGGCCAGCTGCCGACCCGTTTGTGGGTGGCTCCGCCAACCAAGATGGATGCCGCACAGCTGACTGAAGAGGGCTATTACAGCGTCTTCGGTAAGAGCGGTGCGCGTATCGAAATCCCGGGCTGTTCACTGTGCATGGGTAACCAGGCGCGTGTGGCAGACGGCGCGACGGTGGTTTCCACCTCAACCCGTAACTTCCCGAACCGTCTTGGTACGGGTGCCAACGTTTACCTGGCTTCAGCCGAACTGGCTGCGATAGCGTCACTGTTAGGCAAACTGCCTACGCCAGACGAATATCAGCAGTTCATGTTGCAGGTCGATAAGACGGCGGTAGATACCTACCGTTATCTGAACTTCGACAAGCTGTCCCAGTATACGGACAAAGCTGACGGCGTGATTTTCCAGACAGCCGTGTAACAACTGTTCCGCCATGAATAAAAAGGGAGGCCATCTGGCTTCCCTTTTTTTATCGCCAAACGCCGTTTTGAAATCGCTGTTTTGCGGCCAGACTGCGATAATGCGGGCTATCCCCCATTAAAAGCGCACAATGCGCGGAAAATGCACGTTATCAGTGCATAACAGGCAGTAAGAGGACAGCAGCATGGAATACGAATTTTTACGTGACCTCACCGGCGGGGTGAAAGTGCGCATGTCGATGGGACATGAAGCCGTTGGCCACTGGTTTAATGA
>NZ_JBAVTT010000150.1:0-67844 GCF_049696395.1 Erwinia sp. | reverse complement strand
AAGATCTGGCTGTAAAACGTGGCCACGCCTTCAACGTCACTGGCCGGAATGCCCAGCACGTCTGCAATGGCGGTGATCGCGCCGTCCGGCACCCAGCCACGCTGTTTCTGCACAATTTTCAGTGCTTCAATTGAGGCGGCACGGGCATCTTCATAGTGGTGCTTCTCATGCTCGATGGCGTCACGTTCTAACGCGCTCAGCACAAAAGCCTGGTTATCTTCGATCGTTTCGATCGCAATTCTTTGATCGTGCATAATTAGCGGTCCACGTCTGACATAACAAAATCGATACTACCGAGGTATACGATCAGATCGGATACCAGGCTGCCGTTGATCACTGATGGGATCTGCTGCAGGTGCGGGAAGCTAGGCGTACGCACGCGGGTGCGGTAGCTCATGGTGCTGCCGTCGCTGGTCAGGTAGTAACTGTTAATCCCTTTCGTCGCTTCAATCATCTGGAAGGATTCGTTGGCCGGCATGACCGGGCCCCACGACACCTGCAGGAAGTGAGTAATCAGGGTTTCGATATGCTGCAGCGTGCGCTCTTTCGGCGGCGGCGTAGTCAGCGGGTGATCCGCTTTGAACGGGCCTTCCGGCATGTTATTCAGACACTGTTCCAGAATGCGCAGACTCTGGCGCATCTCTTCCATCTTCAGCATCACACGGGTGTAAGCACAGCTGACGCCATCGCCAATCGGAATTTCGAAGTCGAAGTTTTCGTAGCCTGAATACGGACGCCATTTGCGCACGTCAAAGTCCAGACCCGTGGCACGCAGACCGGCACCCGTGGTTCCCCACGCCAGCGCTTCTTCCATGTTGTACGCGGACACGCCTTTAGAACGGGCAATCAGCACGGAGTTTTTCAGTGCCGTTTGCTCGTACGCTTTCAGACGTTTTGGCAGCCAGTTGATGAACTCACGCAGCAGACCTTCCCACCCTTTCGGCAGGTCATGTGCCACGCCGCCGATGCGGAACCAGGCCGGGTGCATACGGAAACCGGTGATAGCTTCAACTACGTCGTAAATTTTCTGGCGGTCGGTAAAGGCAAAGAACACCGGAGACATTGCCCCAACGTCCTGAATAAAGGTCGAGATGTACAGCAGGTGGCTGTTTATACGGAACAGCTCTGAAAGCATCACGCGGATAACGTCAACACGCTCTGGCACCTTGATACCAGCCAGTTTTTCAACGGCCAGCACGTAAGGCATTTCGTTTACACAACCGCCGAGATACTCAATGCGGTCAGTGTAAGGAATGTAGCTGTGCCAGGACTGGCGTTCGCCCATCTTCTCCGCGCCACGGTGGTGGTAACCCACGTCCGGAACACAGTCGACAATCTCTTCGCCATCCAGCTGCAGAATGATGCGGAACGCACCGTGCGCTGACGGGTGGTTAGGCCCGAGGTTGAGGAACATAAAGTCTTCAGTCGCGTTACCGCGCTTCATGCCCCAGTCTTCCGGCTTAAAGGTCATCTGCTCCATCGCCAAATCTTCCGTTTTCTTAGTCAGCTCAAACGGGTCGAATTCAGTGGCGCGCGCCGGATAGTCTTTGCGCAGCGGATGCCCTTCCCAGTCCTGCGGCATCATGATGCGCGTCAGGTGCGGGTGACCATCGAAGGTAATGCCGAACATTTCCCAGGTTTCACGCTCGTACCAGTTGGCATTAGCGAAAATTTTGGTGACGGTTGGCACATGCAGATCGTTTTCAGACAACGCCACCTTGAGCATGATGTCACGGTTGCGTTCAATGGAAATGAAGTGATAGAAAACGGAAAAATCCGCGGCAGGTAAACCAGCGCGGTGAGTACGAAGACGCTCATCCATCCCATGTAAGTCGTAAAGCATCACATAAGGTTTTGGCAACTTGCGTAAAAATTCTACGATTTGCAGCAGCTGTTCACGCTTCACCCAGACGACCGGCACGCCGGTACGGGTAGGTTGGACGGTAAAGGCATCAGGCCCAAAACCCTTACGCAGCTCGCCGATCACCGGGTCATCCTGGTGATCACGGGTTTGCCATTCAGGCTGAGCGAGATCTTGCGTGGTCAAATCTGTCATAAGTTGTTCACCCTGTGGGCCTGCAGGCAGGCACTCAGTATTGGCGTCAGGATGACCGTGCGCGTGTTGTGATTTTTATACGCTGCCGGACATCCATAAAGCTCTACCTGCTGGTATGACGCTGCGAAAACGTGCTGTCCACAACGTCTTAGTGGCGGTAGCGGTTAAATTTCGTCAGGTGTACGCAGGTTGGTCACGGCAATGCGCTCTTCCTGCTTTCTTTCGCGCTCAGACTGCATATTGGCGCGATAAACACCCTGGTCACCCACCACCCACGAGAGCGGACGACGCTCTTTACCGATCGATTCCTGCAGCAGCAGCAGGGCCTGCATATAGGCTTCAGGGCGCGGTGGGCAACCCGGAATATAAACGTCAACAGGCAGGAATTTATCCACGCCCTGCACCACCGAATAGATGTCATACATCCCGCCGGAGTTGGCGCAGGCACCCATTGAGATCACCCACTTCGGCTCCAGCATCTGGTCATACAGACGTTGAACAACCGGTGCCATTTTGGTGAAGCAGGTGCCTGCAACCACCATAAAGTCGGCCTGGCGAGGCGAGGCACGGATAACTTCCGAACCAAAACGGGCCACATCGTGCACCGAGGTGAACGAGGTGGTCATTTCCACGTAACAACAGGAAAGACCGAAGTTAAACGGCCACAGAGAGTTTTTGCGCCCCCAGTTCACCATGTCGTGCAGGGCATGTTCTAACTTGCCCATGTAGACGTTTTGATGAACGTGCTTTTCCAGAGGATCGGTAACGATCTCCTGTTTTTGTAATGGGTAACGGTCATTCTCGCCGTTCGGGTCCGCGCGGGTGAGCGTATAGTCCATCTTTAAGCCTCGCTTTTACTGCGTATGACGGTTGGAATGCGAGATGGTTGTTGGTTTGACCACTACACGACGAGGTGCAGGAGCCCAATCCAGCGCGCGGATCCGCACCAGATAAACCAAACCAGCCAGCAGTACCAAAATGAAAATAGTGGCTTCCACGAAGCCGACCCAACCGCTTTCGCGGATAGCAGTCGACCAGGCGTATAAATAGAGGGCTTCAACGTCGAAGATGACGAAGAACATGGCCACCAGATAGAACTTGGCAGACATTCGAAGGTGGGTCGTTCCTACCGCAGGGGCACCTGACTCGAAAGGCGTGTTGGTATAGCGTCCACGGGCTTTTCCGCCTAAAAACCATGCTCCGGCCAACATTGCACAACAAAGGCCAATTGCAACGATCAGGAATACAGCAAAAGCCCAGTGATGGGCGATAACTTCTGTAGTTGTAGACATACGCTCTGCTTAACTCAACTAGGGGTACTGGTATTCTGCTCTGTAACCGGCAGTTGACCACCCCAACGATTCAAGGGAAAAATAAAAAACCTCATAAACTTTGCTGACTTTTTTGATTAGGCAGCGATTTTATGTGGTTTTTTACTCCTTTCTATAACCTTCTGTCAACTTTGACAAAAGTATCCACACATTAATTTACACCAGCAGCATTTATTTAACATATGATGCGCAGAAAGTGAGCTAAATCGAGTCAGTTCTGGTTATCAGTCAAAGTGTAGCGGGTATTTCCCTGTGCGGATCGCGGTTTTAACAACGCCTATTTTGGCAGGATTTGCCGGGTTTTCCTTCCCCTTGATGGGGCTATTTTTTTGATCCAGCACACACTTTTATCTTTTATGACGCAAAAAACAGCGCTTATCAGTGCGCAAAATCAATTCAGGTCAGGGCAGACGCCGTTCCCCTTTTTGTTTAAAACAGGGAAAATCAACTGCAGGTGGTTTTTGCATCAGAGGGGATATTTGCGCGGGAAAATCGGGGTACAAACGGGCGAAAATAATTCAATAAAAAAGCCCTTCAATGCATATTCGCACTGAAGGGCTTTATTTCTGCAAACGCTTCTTATTAATCGTTAAAAATTAACAACTAAAAATACGTATTTTACAGAAAATCTTATTCGTCTTCATCGGTAAGTGAAGCCGCGTTTTGGGCTGCCAACGTCAGGTTGTAAGGATCGTTGCTTGATTCCATGGCATTGAAGATGGCCAGCGCCAACTCATTGTCACTTTCCGGGTTACGGCACAGCAGATACTCAGTATCTGGCAGAACCGGCAGGCCTTCAGCCGCACCCATCACGCGCAGTTCCGGGCTCATCATCTCAACGGGACGAGCGGTGACGCCCAGACCGGCTTTGACCGCTGCGCGAACGGCCGCAAGGGTGGAAGCAACATAAGAGATGCGCCATGGAATACCGGCCTCGTTGAGGTGGTCAATGGCCATATCACGGTACGGGCTTGGCTCATCCAGCAGAACCAAAGGAATCGCTTCCCCACGCTGGAAGATATAGTCAGCCGCGCAGTACCAAAGTGTTGGTGAAGTACGCAAGACCTGGAAGGCGAAGTTCATCGGGCTTGAAGTGGTGACAACTAAGTCCACTTCACCCTGATTTAACATCTCCATCATGAACGGATTGCGCTTCACACGGACATCAATGGCCAGCTTTGGATAGACTGACGTGACGCGGTTCAGCAGGAAAGGCAGGATGGTATCAGACGTATCATCAGAGGCACCGATAGTCAGCACGCCCTGGATATTGCTGTACATTAAAGACGTACAGGCTTCGTCATTGAAACGAAGGATCTTACGGGCATAGCCAAGAAGCTGAATGCCATGTTCCGTCAGTAATTTGTTACGTCCATGTCTGGCAAACAGTTCTTTGCCAACCAATTGTTCCAGACGCTGCATCTGCTGGCTCACAGCTGATTGGGTTCTGCAAACCGCGGCTGCCGCAGCAGCAAAGGTGTTCAGATCGGCAACAGCAACAAATGTTCTCAGCAGATCGAGGTCAAGATTAAGGATCGGACGATTTGCACTAGTCATGTTTTCTTCACTTTATAAGATTTATACGAACAGCTACCCTGGTGTCATTACCTTCTGTATCAATGGGATACAGTGATAACAATGGCGTAATGCGGTGCGCTGAACGGCACGTTACATTACTTTTCTTCGCAGACGTCAAAACTGCATCGGCCTGAATGTCCCCGGTGTTAACCGCAGGTGGAGCCGATAACAGTCTGTTCCCTCTGATACATCACAACGATGTGCAACCCTGACTCATAAGAAGCAGAAAGCGGCACTAACATGGTCACTTAGCGCCGCCAGTCAGACAGTTAAGCCGGACTACGGTGCTGATAGTGTTTAAAAACCATGTAAAATTGAACAACCAGAACGCTGTAGATACAGCGGAAAAATGATAAGAGCTACTTAAGCTTACCGGTGACAGTATACGACGTAATATCACCTGAGAAACCGGCACGCACGGCGCAAGGTCCTCTGGTTATTATCCTGCCATACTGTCGTTTACTTTTTAAGCCCCAATCCTATTATTCTTATCAGTAAAGTAACATTTTATTGGCTAAAGCCCGGCTAATCAGCCTTTGGACACTAAAATTTATCAATCCGTGCGCAGGTACCTCTGCCAGAGCAACGAAGCACCTCACAGGGGGGATTAGTTTGCCAAAAAACGCCTTAAATCAAACTGGTTATTTTATCATCACTCAATTAAGACATTTTTGACAGTTTCAGAGTTCATCAATCCATCTAATTTTACCAAATACTTACAAAAAAGGGTCATTCAGAGGCTGACCCCGCTGTCTCACCTTCTTATGCAGACTCGCGGCTCAGTTTTAAGTTTCAGTTTGGTGATAATAGGCAGCATTTTATGCCAACTCATCGACCGCAACCCTTCCCTCCTTCCAGCCACAGCAGATTTCCTCAGGTAACCTACCAAAGCCTGTTGATGCCCTTCAAAAGCACCGCAGAGAGGAGTACATTGTGCTGGTTTAGTTTTCCATGGCAGGAAGGCAGTTCTGCAAGTCAAAGGCGAGAGAAATGAATCCAATTGAAAAATCAAGCAAGCTGGATAACGTGTGTTACGACATCCGTGGACCGGTGTTAAAAGAAGCAAAACGTCTTGAGGAAGAAGGCAATAAAGTCCTTAAGTTGAATATCGGCAATCCGGCGCCGTTTGGTTTTGAAGCCCCCGACGAGATCCTGGTAGATGTGATCCGTAATCTGCCCAGTGCGCAGGGTTATTGTGATTCGAAAGGCCTTTACTCCGCCCGTAAAGCCATTGTTCAGCATTATCAAGCTCGCGGTATGCGCGACATGACCGTCGAAGATGTTTATATCGGTAACGGCGTGTCTGAACTGATTGTTCAGTCAATGCAGGCGTTGCTGAATATGGGTGATGAGATGCTGGTTCCGGCACCTGATTACCCGCTGTGGACTGCCGCTGTGTCCCTTTCAAGCGGGAAAGCCGTGCATTACCTGTGCGACGAATCCGCAGGCTGGTTCCCGGATCTGGACGATATTCGCAGTAAAATCACCCCCCGTACGCGCGGCATCGTGATCATCAACCCGAATAACCCAACCGGCGCGGTGTACAGCAAAGAGCTGTTGATGGAAGTGGTAGAGCTGGCTCGTCAGCATAATCTGATTATTTTCGCCGATGAGATTTACGACAAAATCCTGTATGACGCGGCACAGCACCACTCGATTGCCACGCTGGCACCTGACCTGCTGACCATCACCTTTAATGGCCTGTCCAAAACCTATCGCGTGGCCGGTTTCCGTCAGGGCTGGATGGTGCTAAACGGTCCGAAAAAACACGCTAAAGGCTATATTGAAGGTCTGGAAATGTTGGCCTCGATGCGTTTATGCGCCAACGTACCTGCACAGCATGCCATTCAGACGGCGCTGGGCGGTTATCAGAGCATCAGCGAATTCATCGTTCCCGGCGGCCGGCTCTATGAGCAGCGCAATCGTGCCTGGGAACTGATCAATGATATCCCTGGTGTTAGCTGCGTGAAGCCTGACGGCGCGCTGTATATGTTCCCTAAAATTGATGCAAAGAAGTTCAACCTGCATGACGATCAGAAGATGGTGCTGGACTTCCTGCTGCAGGAAAAAGTCCTGTTGGTGCAGGGTTCAGCCTTTAACTGGCCCTATCCGGACCATGTGCGCATCGTCACCCTGCCGCACGTTAACGATCTGGAAATGGCCATCAGCAAGTTTGGGCGCTTCCTGGAAGGTTATCGTCAGTAACCTGTAGCAAAACCGCCACTGACGCCGTCATCAGGATGGCGTTATACTGGCAGTCTGGGGAACGGAGCCGTTCGTTCCCTGCAGTCTAGCTACAGGAAATAGCCACTCATGAACCAGAGCCATTTTTTCGCCCATCTTTCCCGTCTTAAGCTGATCAATCGTTGGCCTCTGATGCGCAACGTGCGCACCGAAAATGTTTCCGAGCACAGCCTGCAAGTCGCGATGGTCGCCCATGCGCTGGCCGTGATCAAAAATCAAAAATTCAACGGCAACCTCAATGCTGAACGCATCGCGATGATGGCGATCTACCATGACGCCAGCGAAGTGCTAACCGGCGATTTACCTACGCCAGTAAAGTACTACAACGCGCAGATTGCCCATGAATACAAAAAAATCGAGAAGATTGCTCAGCAGAAGCTGATTGAAATGCTGCCTGAAGAGCTGCGCAGTGCTTATCGTCCGCTGCTGGATGAACATCAGCATAGCGAGGACGAGAAAGCGGTTGTGAAGCAGGCTGATGCCCTTTGCGCCTACCTGAAATGCCTGGAAGAACTCTCTGCTGGCAACCATGAATTTCAGCTGGCGAAAGCCCGGCTGGAGAAAACCCTCAGCGAGCGCCACAGCCCGGAGATGGACTACTTTGTTGAGGTATTTGTGCCGAGCTTCAGCCTCTCGCTGGATGAAATCAGCCAGGAATCGCTGTAGCGTCGCCTCAGAACGGAAACAGCACCGGCACCAGAAGTACGCTGACCACCATGATAATCAGGGTGAAAGGCACGCCAATCTTCACAAAGTCACTGAAGCGGTATCCGCCAGGCCCCATCACCAGCATATTCACCGGTGAAGAGACTGGCGTCATAAAGGCGGCTGAAGCGGCCACCGCAATAATTAAGGTAAACGGATAGGGAGAGACGCCCATTTGCTGTGCGGCGGCAATCCCTATCGGTGCCATGAGCACAGCTGTGGCCGTGTTAGAGATAAAGAGTCCGATGGTGGCGCAAAGGATGAACAGGCAAAGCAGCATCACATGCGGACTTTTGCCCCCCGCCACATCCATCAATCCTTCGACAATCAGCGTCACCCCACCGGTTTTCTGCAGCGCTAATGCAAAGGGCATCATGCCGATAATCAGAATGAGCCCCGGCCACTGAATAGCGCGATAAGCACTTTCCATATCAATACAGCGGAACTTGCCCATCAGCAGACAGGCAATCAGGGCGGCGATGGGATTGGGGATCGCGTTGGTCAACATCATCGCTACCATTAATGCCATACAAAAAATAGCGTGCGGAGCCTGACTTTTAGCCGGCGCAACCTCACTGGTTTCAGCCGCTGTTTTTCTGAAATTCAGCGGTCGTCTGGCGCCTTTCCTTTGAGGATCTGCCAGCCATTTTCGCGCCAGCAGCATATAGCCAATCCCAAAGATCAATGCGACAAGCCCAACTGGCGTGACATCGAAGAAACTGAACCCTTTCAGTCCTTCGCGCAGTAATTCGCTATTTACCACCAGATTAGGGGGTGTAGCCACCAGGGTCATCATGCCGCTGATTAACCCTGCGAAGCTTAACGGCATCATCAGCCTGCCCGGCGAGATACCCATTCTTGCAGAAACGCTAAGCACAACCGGGATAAAGATGGCGACCACCCCGGTTGAACTCATAAAGGCGCCTAATCCGGCAACCGTGAGCATCAGCAGCACCAGCATTTTTGTTTCGCTGCTACCAGCAGCCCTGATTAACCACTCGCCCATATTCAGCGCAACACCGGTGCGCACCAGGCCTTCGCCAATCACAAACAGAGCGGCAATGAGAATCACATTGGGATCGCTGAAACCGAGGGTGGCTTCCTGCAGGGTAAGGGTTCCGCTGAGCACAAAGACGATGATCACCAACAGCGCAATCACATCCATCCGTAATTTTCCGGAGACAAATAACAGAATGGTGATCGCCAGCAGGCTAACAACCCAAATCAACTCTTTGTTCACGAGGGATCTCTGTACAGGGGAATGACAGTACAGATCATCGCATAAAAAAAACCCCGCTATAGCGGGGTTACATCATGTCTTAGTGCTTTCTGTGCACATCAATGCTGCCATCAGCATTTTTGTGGATCACCAACTCTTCCAGCGAATTGAGCAACATATCGACATCTTCCAGTCTTGGCGAACCGGCAGGCGCGTTGACCGCCACCACGTGGCAACCAGCTGCCAGGCCAGAGAGAATACCGGCTGCGGCATCTTCCACCACCACGCACTCTTCCGGCTCAAGATCCAGCAGCTGCGCACCCAGCAGATAGGCGTCTGGCTCTGGCTTGCCATTCTGCACGCGCTCGGCAGTGACAAAAGCTTCAGGCTCTGGCAGGCCAGCAGCTTTGCGGCGGGCAGAAGCTACTGGCACAGATCCAGAGGTAACGATAGCCCAGGGGATATCCAGCTCGTTCAACATCGTTAACAGGTCTAAGGCACCAGGCAAAGCAACGATGCCGTCAGTGTCTTCGGCCTCAACCTTTTCCAGCGCGAAAAACTCTTGCTGAATCGCCTCTTCCGAAGAGCCAGCCATAAAGTGACGCAGTGAGGTGATAGCCTGCTTGCCGTGAATGAAGTTCAGCACTTCATCAGCTGCGATACCGTGCCGTGATGCCCAATTTACCCAGGCGCGTTCGACAACCGGTAATGAATCGACCAGCGTGCCGTCCAGATCAAACAGAAAACCTTTACACTTCACTACGTTTATCCTTATCAGGCGTTGATGATTTGCGCGATCTCGTTCGCACTCAAATGGTATTGCCTCGGACAAGTGTGCCACACAGTCAGCATGCGTTGATACTTTTCCCACATCGGCGTTTGTGCGTTAAAGCCATGCGTACCGGAATCAAAATGGGTGTAACGCCCTTCCACATTCACCATAAACCGCACGTAGCCGAGGTATCTGGCTTCTGTCGCGGCATCAAACCCTAGAAAGTTAAGGCGACGCTCTTCAATGGCGGTGGGATCTTTCAGATTTGTCCAGGACACATGCAGCGCGTGATGCAGCTCCATAACATCGATGATTCCGCGGCAGACAGCTTCGGTCAGCTCACCAAATTCACGGTCTAACTCGCGCATCTGCAAGCCGTAACCCCGCTCAATAATAGTCTGCTGACGGCGATAACGCTCGGCGTTGTCCGGGTCAAGCATACTCATCATTTTGTACTGATTAGAGAGGATTAAACGCTGGGCATTGGTCATTTCCATCATTAACTCCTGTGCCGCACCGGGCATAACGAAATTTGAAGGGGATGACTGAGGATGGCACAACAGGCTTTAGGGCGGAATGGCAAGCAGACGCTTCTTTGATCCAGACCGGGTTTAAGCAGATAAATGCCAATAAACCCGGTCTGACGCTTAAAGATCGTCGAGGAATGTTTTATCAAGCTGCTTAAAAGCGCGCTTCAGTACATCGGCAAGGGACTGATAAGTCGGTTTACCTTCCACAGGCGACAGCGCCTGCCCGGCGGCTTGCAGCTTTTCGCGCACTTCATGGAACCAGTTCAACAGCGTTGGCGGCAAAGGCGTAACAGAGCGCTTACCCAGCCACCACAGCCCTTGCATCGGGAGACTGCACGCAAATAGCGCGGTAGCCACTGCCGGGCCCAGCTGACCGCCCAGCGCAATTTGCCAGCTCATAGCAAACACCGCCAGCGGCGGCATAAAACGGATGGAAAAGCGTGTCGCTCTGGCCACACGGTTTTCCGGGAACATGGCCGCCAGGCGCTTATCGGCAGGCCACGTCTTCATATAATGCTGCCCACGCTGGAACAGTTTAAACCAACCGACGGTGCCGGATTCATTAGCCATGGTTGACCTCAACTTCGGAGATAAAAATTAAACAAAAAAGACAACTCAACAACTTTACCTTACATCCTTCAAAATATTTTGTCTTTAACAGGCACACTGGTTATCCTGTGCGCGATTGTTGAATGGCTGTTACGAGGTTGCTATTAGCTAACGGTAAGGCCAGTCAAAAATCCTTATAAATTCAAAAAAACGTGTAAAGTTTATTAACTTTTTTTGCTTTTAAACAAAATTTGCCGTGAGCTTGACGTTCATCATTAATGTACCAGCTTTCATGCGCTACGCTGATAGTCTGATTGAGTTTTTTTTCGCCACTTTTAACCAATAGGACCTTCCATGTCGAGTAAGTTAGTTTTGGTTCTGAACTGCGGCAGTTCTTCCCTTAAATTTGCCATCATCGATCCTGCAAATGGTGAAGAGTCTCTCTCCGGTTTAGCCGAATGTTTCCACCTGCCAGAAGCACGCATTAAGTGGAAAATGGAAGGGGCTAAACACGAGGAAGCATTAGGCGCTGGCGCTGCACACAGCGAGGCACTGAACTTCATCGTTAAAACTATTCTGGCACAAAAACCAGCGCTGTCTGCACTTATCACTTCAATAGGTCATCGCATTGTTCACGGCGGCGAAAAGCTGACCCAGTCGGTGATCATCGATCAGGATGTGATTCAAGGCATTAAAGATGCCTCGTCCTTCGCCCCGCTGCACAACCCGGCGCACCTGATTGGCATCGACGAAGCGATGAAGAACTTCCCGCACTTGTCTGATAAGAATGTGGCGGTTTTCGACACGGCTTTCCATCAGACTATGCCTGAAGAGTCTTATCTTTACGCCCTGCC
Source organism: Erwinia sp. (assembly GCF_049696395.1). GTDB lineage: Bacteria > Pseudomonadota > Gammaproteobacteria > Enterobacterales > Enterobacteriaceae > Erwinia. Next base: position 56,006 of record NZ_JBAVTT010000150.1, on the reverse strand, counting down.
GTACAAACTGTACCGCGAGCATGGCGTTCGTCGCTATGGCGCACACGGCACCAGCCACTTCTATGTTACTCAGGAAGCGGCCAAAGTCCTGAACAAGCCGGTAGAAGAGCTGAACATCATCACCTGCCATCTGGGCAACGGCGGCTCTGTTGCTGCTATCCGTAATGGCGTATGCGTGGACACTTCCATGGGGCTGACGCCGCTGGAAGGTCTGGTCATGGGCACCCGTTCAGGCGATATCGATCCTGCTGTGATGTTCTTCCTGCACGATACGCTGGGCATGAGCGTTGACGCGATCAACCGCATGCTGACCAAAGAGTCTGGCCTGCTGGGTCTGACTGAAGTCACCAGCGACTGCCGTTATGTAGAAGATAACTACGCCACTAAAGAAGATGCTAAGCGCGCGATGGACGTTTACTGCCACCGCCTGGCGAAATACATCGGCTCTTATACCGCGCTGATGGATGGCCGTCTGGACGCAGTGATCTTCACTGGCGGCATCGGTGAAAATGCCGCGATGGTGCGTGAACTGTCACTGGGTCGCCTTGCTCTGCTTGGCTTTGAAGTGGATCACGAACGTAACCTGGCTGCCCGCTTCGGCAAATCAGGCTTCATCAATAAAGAAGGCACTCGCCCGGCTCTGGTCATCCCAACCAATGAAGAGTTGGTGATTGCCCAGGACGCCAGCCGTCTGACTGCATAAGTCCTTTCCTCCGTCAGCTCAGGCTGACGGAGTTGTTTTTGACACCAGCGACTCAGGATCGCGCAAGCCTTTGCTGCAGGGATCCTGAGCTAATTCGAGAGGTTCATTGTGTCTCGTACTATTATGCTAATCCCTACCGGCACCAGCGTCGGTTTGACCAGTATCAGCCTCGGTGTGATCCGCGCCATGGAACGTAAAGGCGTGCGTCTCAGCGTCTTCAAACCTATCGCACAGCCTCGTGCAGGCGGCGACTCGCCGGACCAGACCACCACCATTATCCGTAAAAGCTCCTCCATTCCCGCTGCCGAACCGCTGCAGATGAGCCGTGTGGAATCGTTGCTGGGATCAAACCAGCAAGACGTGCTGATGGAAGAGATCATCGCCCGTTACCACGAAAACACCAAAGATGCTGAAGTGGTGCTGGTTGAAGGCCTGGTGCCTACCCGTAAACACCAGTTCGCTTCTGCACTGAACTATGAAATTGCCAAAACGCTGAATGCGGAAATCGTCTTCGTGATGTCACTGGGTAATGATTCTCCGGCCCAGCTGAAAGAGCGTATTGAACTGACGCAGAGCAGCTTCGGCGGCAGTAAAAACAAAAACATCACTGGCGTGATCATTAACAAACTGAACGCGCCGGTTGACGAGCAAGGCCGTACTCGCCCGGATCTGTCAGAAATCTTTGATGACTCCAACAAAGCCAGCGTCGCCAATATCGATCCCAAGCAGCTGTTTGCCAACAGCCCGCTGCCGGTGCTGGGCTGCGTGCCGTGGAGCTTTGAACTGATTGCTACCCGCGCCATTGATATGTGCCGCCATCTGAATGCAGAAATCATTAACGAAGGCGACATTCAGACTCGCCGTGTGAAGTCGGTAACCTTCTGCGCGCGCAGCATTCCTCATATGCTTGAGCACTTCCGTCCTGGTTCCCTGCTGGTGACTTCAGCAGACCGTCCGGATGTGATCGTGTCGGCCTGTCTGGCCGCGATGAATGGCGTGGAAATTGGTGCCATCCTGCTGACCGGTGGTTACAAGATTGATGAGCCAATCCGCAAGCTGTGTGAGCGCGCCTTCGCGACTGGCCTGCCGGTCTTTATGGTGAAAACCAATACCTGGCAGACCTCGCTGAGCCTGCAGAGCTTCAATCTGGAAGTGCCAAGCGACGATATCCAGCGCATTGAGCGCGTGCAGGAGTATGTGGCCAGCCATATCGACTCTGACTGGGTGGAATCGCTGACAGCCGCTTCCGAGCGCAGCCGTCGTCTTTCTCCACCAGCCTTCCGTTACCAGCTGACCGAGTTGGCGCGTAAAGCGGGCAAACGCATTGTGCTGCCAGAAGGTGAAGAGCCACGTACCATTAAAGCGGCGGCGATTTGCGCCGAACGTGGCATCGCTTCCTGTGTGCTGCTGGGTAATCCGGAAGAGATCCATCGCATTGCTGCCGTTCAGGGCGTTGAGCTGGGCAAAGGCATCGAGATTATCGATCCGGAAGTCGCACGCGAAAACTATGTAGCGCGTCTGGTTGAGCTGCGTAAGAGCAAAGGCATGACCGAAGTGGTTGCTAAAGAGCAGCTGGAAGACAACGTGATGCTCGGCACCCTGATGCTGGAGCGTGGCGAAGTTGACGGTCTGGTTTCTGGTGCGATTCACACCACGGCCAACACCATTCGTCCGCCGTTACAGCTGATCAAAACCGCGCCTAACAGCTCGCTGGTCTCATCCGTGTTCTTTATGCTGCTGCCTGAGCAGGTTCTGGTGTATGGCGACTGCGCCATCAACCCTGATCCAAATCCGGAACAGCTGGCAGAAATCGCCATTCAGTCAGCGGATTCTGCACTGGCCTTCGGCATCGAACCTCGCGTAGCGATGATCTCCTACTCAACCGGAACCTCCGGTGCCGGTAGTGATGTTGAGAAAGTGCGTGAAGCTACCCGAATCGCGCAGGAAAAACGTCCTGACCTGGTTATCGATGGTCCGCTGCAGTACGACGCCGCGATCATGGCTGACGTAGCCAAATCCAAGGCACCAAACTCACCTGTAGCGGGTCGCGCTACCGTGTTCATCTTCCCTGACCTGAACACCGGTAACACCACCTACAAAGCCGTACAGCGTTCTGCGGACCTGATCTCCATCGGGCCGATGCTGCAAGGGATGCGTAAGCCGGTCAATGACCTGTCACGCGGTGCACTGGTTGACGATATCGTTTATACCATCGCCCTGACGGCCATTCAGTCAAAACAGGCTGAAGGCTAAGACTTAACGGTCCTGGCTGACAAAAAGGTGGATCTCAGGATCCGCCTTTTTTACGACCTTAACTGACTTCACATTTTTTAAAAAATATCCCCCGACTTCCCTTTCTTATGCTTCCTGATTTTATTTCCCCGGCCTTTTTTTTGATCGCGCTTATTTTTTACATTCGGCAATAAATAAGAGTGATTTAATTCATTGAAACCTCGATGTAATTTCGCAAGGCCATTATTTTATGGAACAATCTTCAATCCAGGACTAGTCTTAATCAGGACAGTCATCGCCAGAGGAAATTCCTTAATAATAATAGATTTCGAGCATCCCTACTTATAATCAGATAAAGAGAGAACAGTTATGAGCGATCGTAGTGTCCATCCGGTTTACAGTGATGTTAATACTGGCATCCCGCTTAAGCGCATCTCGTGGAGTGCCATTTTTGCAGGCGTGATTCTTTCTGTGGTCATTTACTTATTGCTGACCATTCTGGGAACCGCAATTGGCGCAACCACCATTGACCCTTTAAAAGAGCAAAACCCTCTGGATGGCATCGGCAAAGGTGCCGCTATCTGGACAGGTTTAAGTATGCTGATTTCCATCGGTGCAGGTGCATTTATAACCGGCCGTCTGGCACAACGTGAAGGCGCTTTACACGGTCTGTTAATGTGGGCAGTCAATACGCTCTTTGTCGTCTGGTTAGCCATCACGCTATTAAGCAGCGCGGTAAGCGGCACCGCCAGCGTAATTGGTTCTGGTTTTAGTATGGTGGGTAACGGTATTTCGGCCATTGCCCCTTCCCTTGCTAATAAAGCGAAAGAAACCTTGAAGGAAAATAATTTCGATTTGGGCAATGTTCAGAGTGAACTGGAAAAAACGCTGCAGCAAACGGGCAAACCTGAACTTCAGCCGCAGGCGTTAAAAAATGACGCTAATAAGGAAGCTGACACCGCCCAAAATCAGGCTCAAAATACGGCGAATAATCCTCAAAATGCGGATACTGATTTGGCCAACTGGTTTAAAGGCGTGCTTCAACGTAATCAGGATACGCTGCAGGCAGCCGATCTGGATGCATTGAAAAATATCATTAAAGCGCGGACCGGAAAAAGCGATCAGGAAGTCGATCAGATCGTCGCTCAAACCCAGAAAAGCTACGAGCAGGCGCGTCAGAAATATCAGGAATTGAAAGCTCAGGCTGAGCAGAAAGCGCGAGAAGCGGCGCAACAGGCTGCTGCCGCCACCGCTAAAGCCAGTTGGATAACGTTAATCGTCCTGCTGATTGAAGCCGTGGTTGCCGGAGTACTGGGCATGATGGGCCGCAAAACTCAGCCTCACCAGGTTGTTATCCGTTAATCCTTCACTCCAACGATCGGAAAAGGCCGCCAATGCGGCCTTTTTTGTCGGCTAAATCCGGTTACTGGATCATCACATCCAGCGTCGCCGGTTGCTATTTATCCACCGCGCCCAACGGCTCATCCCTCAGTACCAGCTTTGGCTCATAAACTCACGCTCTTGCCAGAGCTGGAACGTCCGGATTCGTTATTACGGCTGAGCCACAAAGAGAGGGCTTTCAGTGAGTCATCGGTGAATTCATCGCAACGTGCGGTGATCTCTTCTGGCGTCATCCAGAACACCTCATCCACTTCTTCTTCCTGCATGGCAAACGGGCCGTGTGACACACAGCTGAACAATCCGCCCCACACGCGGCAGTGCTGATCTTCAAAGTAGAACAGACCATGTTCAGCAAAAGGAACGGCTGCAATGCCCAGCTCCTCTTCTGCCTCACGGCGCGCTGATTCCAGCATATCTTCACCACTTTGCACCACGCCACCTGCGGTAGCATCCAGCATACCAGGCATGAAGTCTTTGGTTTCTGTACGGCGCTGTACCAGAATTTTACCCATCCCATCGTGAACCACGATGTAGGTCGCGCGATGGCGCAAACATTGTGCCCGCATATGCGCACGGCTGGACTGTGCAACGACCTCGTTCTCTTCATTAACGATGTCTACCCACTCCGTGCCGCTCTCTTGCTCCACCATCCGTAACCCTTAATTGTTCTGGCGCATCAGCGCACGTTGACTCTTGCCCGCACAGTGTGCCACGGACTGTAAGAAAATTATAACCCGCTAGTGTGATTAACAGGCGGTCTTGGAGGATTCTGAGAGCCAAAGTTGCACTGACGCTCGTTGCCACTGGAAATGGGCATAATCAGCCAGCCGTTCAGGCACCGGATCGCCATGCAGCGCCAGACGATTGATCATCACAGCCAGGTCGGTATCGGCAATCGACCACTCGCCAAACAGGTTGTGCTGGTCTGGCTGTAACCTTTGCTCAACCGCCTCGAACAGCTTGCGGGCAGAAGCCTGAGCTTCCTCAGTCAAAGGAGGGAATTTTTCACCGGCGAACAGCACATCTGTTGGGCGCTCCTGACGGATCGGCATAAAGTCGCTGCGCAACCAGGCTTGAATTTCACGCGCCCTGGCGCGTTTTTCACGGTCTTTAGGATAAAGGCGTTCGAATTGCGGCGCAGGAAAACGCTCTTCCAGATATTCAGTAATCGCCGAAGATTCGGAAAGCAGAAAATCATCGATCTGTAAGGCGGGCACTCGGCGAGTCAGAGAGATCTCACCATAGTCTTTTGTCAGATGCTGCTGACTGGAGAGGTCAACATGCTGCAGCGAAAACGGCACGCCCTTCTCGCTGAGCGCAACAAAGACAGACATCACATAGGGACTAAAAAAACAGGCATCGGACCACAGCGTTACGTTTGGGTAATTCATCCTGATATCCTTACAAGGCGGCGTCTGCAACCTGTTTACCCATTTTTTCACATAAAGGCAATCCCCCAAACTTCACCTAAGCTGAAAGCAGGCTGTTGGATTTTCACTTCTCAGATTAAGGACAGACAGCATGCACATTTTACTGACAGGCGGCACAGGCCTGATTGGCAGCCACCTGATTCCCCGTCTGCTGCACCGGGGTGATACCGTCAGCGTGGTCACGCGTGACGTAGCTGCAGCACGAGCGAAGCTGGGCCCGGAAGTTCATCTCTGGTCCGGACTCGAGCAACAACTGGACCTGAATGAGGTTGATGCCGTGATCAATCTCGCCGGTGAACCCATTGCCGATAAGCGCTGGACGGAGCAGCAGAAACGGCATCTCTGCGAAAGCCGCTGGCAAATTACTGAACGGCTGGTGTCACTAATTAATGCCAGCACCACGCCACCTTCGGTCCTGATTTCTGGCTCAGCGACTGGCTTCTATGGCGATACGGGCGATTTAGTGCTGACCGAAGAAGATCCCGGTCAGGATGAATTTACCCATCAGCTTTGTGCTCACTGGGAAACCCTGGCGCAAGCCGCGAGCAGCGAACAGACCAGAGTTTGCCTGATGCGAACCGGTGTGGTGCTGGCGAAAGAAGGCGGCGCACTGAGCAAAATGAAATTGCCCTTCAAAATGGGCATCGGCGGCCCGTTAGGCAGCGGCAAGCAGTATATGCCGTGGATACATCTTGAAGACATGCTGAACGCTATCCTGTGGTTACTGGATAGCCCTGGCCTGAGCGGCCCGTTCAATATGGTCGCGCCTTATGCGGTGCGCAATGAACAGTTCGCGGCTACGCTTGGCCACGCGATGCACCGTCCAGCCTTTATGCGTACGCCTGCTGCAGCCATAAAGCTGATGATGGGGGAGTCTGCGATTCTGGTGCTGGGAGGGCAACACGTGCTGCCTAAGCGGCTGGAGGAGTCTGGATTTACCTTCCGCTGGTATCAGCTGGATGAGGCATTAGCGGACGTGGTGTAAGGCACTGATTGAGTCAGACCGTAACAGCATGACCCCCGGTCTTTAGAAGCGACCGGGGGTCATGAAGGTCACCAGTACACCTGAAGAGATTACTTCAGCGCGCCGGAAAGGAACTGCTGCAAACGGGTGCTTTTCGGATTATTGAACAGCTCCTGCGGCGGCCCTTCTTCCTCAATTTTCCCCTGATGCAGGAAGATCACATGGCTGGAGACGTGGCGGGCAAACTCCATTTCGTGCGTGACTACCACCATGGTTTTCCCCTCTTCTGCCAGCTTCTGCATAATCTTCAGCACTTCACCCACCAGTTCCGGGTCGAGTGCGGAAGTAGGCTCATCAAACAGCAGCACTTCCGGCTCCATCGCCAGCGCACGGGCGATTGACACACGCTGCTGCTGACCGCCTGACAGGTTCACCGGATACTTACCCCGCGCACGCTCATCAATACCCACTTTATCGAGGTACTTGATGGCCCGCGTCTGCGCTTCCGCTTTGCTCAGGCCCAGCACCTGGATCGGCGCTTCCATCACGTTCTGCAGCACCGTCATATGGCTCCACAGATTAAAGTGCTGGAACACCATAGTCAGGCTGGTACGCAGTTCGCGCAGTTGCTCCTTGTTAGACACCTTCAGCTGACCGTCAGTATCACGCACCAGGTTGATCATCTGGTTGTTAACCGAAATGGTGCCCTCGCTTGGCTTCTCAAGGAAGTTGATGCAGCGCAGGAAGGTACTTTTACCTGAACCTGAAGAGCCGATAATACTGATGACATCACCGGCATTTGCCTGCAGTGATACGCCCTTCAGCACCTCATGCTCGCCATAACGTTTATGCAGTTCAGTTACGCTTAATTTATTGTCGGCCATAGTTCTGCTCAATGAGTTGATGAAGGTTTAACGTGCTTCAGCCAGCGTTTTTCCGCCTTGCGGAACAGACTAATCAACACATACGAGATCATAAGATAAAGCACCGCAGCAATGCCAAAGGCCACAAACGGCTGGTAAGTTGCGGAGTTAATATCGCGGGCGACCTTCAACAGGTCAGGCACCGTGGCGGTAAACGCCAGCGCCGTGGAGTGCAGCATCAGGATCACTTCATTGCTGTAAGCAGGCAGCGCGGTACGCAGTGCCGAAGGCATGATGATGCAGCGATACAATTTAAAGGTAGAGAAACCGTAAGCCCGCGCCGCTTCAATTTCACCGTGCGGCACCGAGCGGATCGCCCCAGCAAAGATTTCGGTAGTGTAGGCACAGGTATTCAGCGTTAACGCCAGCAGCGTACAATTAAGGCCACTGCGGAAGAAGGCGTTCAGCAGGTCATTGCCCTTTACTATCTCCAGCGTGTACATGCCCGAGTAGAAGATCAGCAGCTGAACGTATAACGGCGTGCCACGGAAGATATACGTGAATAACCACACCGGGAAACGCACGGCGGTAATCGAAGAGACACGCGCAATAGAGAGCAAAACCGCCATGCTGCCGCCCAGCACTACGGAGATAATCAGCAGCCATAGCGTGATCGCTACCCCTGAAAAACGGTATCCGTCAGTCCACAGCAGGGCTTGCCAGTAGTCATGAATAATCTCGATCATAAGTCAGCCCTTCTTACACCCACCGAGTACCGGCGTTCAAGCCACAACAGCACGCCGTTGGACAACGTGGTAAAGACCAGATAAATCACCCCGGCCACTACAGCAAAATAGAAGGGCTGCCAGGTGCTTTTCCCGGCCAGCTGGGTCGCTTTGACCACATCTTCCAACCCCAACAACGAAACCAGAGCCGTTGCCTTAAGGATCACCTGCCAGTTGTTACCTATACCCGGCAGCGCATAGCGCATCATGCCTGGGAACAGGATCCGACGGAAGGTCTGGGAAGAGGTAAAACCGAACGCCGTCGCGGCCTCAATCTGCCCTCTCGGCACTGCCATATAGGCACCGCGAAAAGTTTCAGTGAAGTACGCGCCGTAGATAAAACCAAGGGTGATGATACCGGCAACCATCGGATCAATATCAAACTGATCGATGCCCAGCGCATCAGTAAGCTGGTTTAACGCAATTTGCAGACCGTAGAAGATCAGCAGCATCAGAACCAGATCGGGCACGCCACGGATCAGCGTGGTGTAACCTTCGAAAATCATGCGCAACGCGCGATTGTTGGAGAGCTTGGCCCCGGCGCCAATCAACCCAAGGATAACGGAGAGCACCACCGAGCTGAGAGCCAGCTCAAGCGTGACCAACGCCCCTTTAAAAATCACTTCAGAATAGCCATACAGCATAAGGATGTCCTGTCTTTGGATTAACTTCGCGTTTTATCCGCCTGTGGCGTACAAAACAGGGGCCGCAGTCTACAGACTGTCGGCCCCCATGACAGGTTTTACTTAACCGCCGTACACGTCAAAGTCGAAATATTTTTTCGCTAACTTGTCGTAGGTTCCATCTTTACGCATGGAATCGAACGCTTTATCGATAGCGGCTTTCAGATCGGCATCGTCTTTACGCATGCCCATACCGGTGCCCACACCGAAGATTTTCTCGTCTTTTACCGCAGGACCAGCAAAGGCGAACTCTTTACCGGCTGGCTGCTTCAGGAAGCCTTCGCTGGCGGCGACTTCATCCTGGAAGGCCGCATCAATACGACCCGCGGTCAGGTCCTGATACACCAGGTCCTGGTTCGCATAAGGCGTGATGGTGATGCCTTTTGGACGCCAGTTTTCGTTAGCGTAAGTTTCCTGCGTGGTGCCCTGCAGCAGACCGATGGTTTTGCCTTTCAGCGAATCCAACGTCGGCAGGATTTTAGAGCCTTTCGGCGCGATCAAACGGGCATTAGCTGCATACAGTTTTTCCGAGAAAGCGATTTCCATCTGACGCTTTTCGGTAATTGAGAGCGAAGAGATGATGGCATCAATTTTTTTCGCTTTCAGCGAGGGGATCAAAGCATCGAAATCACTTTCCACGTAGGTACATTTGGTCTCCATACGCTTACAGATCTCATTCGCAAGATCGATGTCGAAGCCAACCAGTTGCCCTTGTGCGTTTTTAGACTCAAACGGAGCATAGGTAGGATCGGTGCCGATGCGCAGCGTTTTCGGCGCAGCAGCAAACGCGCTGCTTGCGCTGGAGAGAGCCAGCAGCAGAGAAAGAGCCAGGACCTGCTTTTTCATAGATTACCCTCGAAGATGAGTTTTTATTATGTCCAGTCGTGATGTTGTTAGCGCAGTTGGAGCAGTTGTCATTTGCAGATTTCATGCCAGTTTTGCGCTGCCCTGCCCCATGGCTGCGCAATCAGCTTGTTTCGCCTTCTGGCGGCGCAAACGCCTTGATTGTGGGGAAATATATAGCAGGTTTGGTCATGCGAGGTGGCAACAATGTTGCATTTTGGTGCACTCAATGCACGAAATGCGATTCAGCACCAATTAACGCACCCTAAAAGTGCATTACGGGCGGCTTTATGCACCCTCCCAGCGCGTGAACAGATCCTTGTCGAGCGTAATGTCGAACTGGTCGAGCACGCGATTCACGGTCTGGTCGACGATATCCATGATGCTTTCAGGGCGATGATAAAATGCGGGAACGGGCGGCATGATAATCGCGCCAAGTTCAGCAGCGGTGGTCATCATACGCAAATGGCCTAAATGCAGCGGCGTTTCACGCACGCAAAGCACCAGGCGACGGCGCTCTTTCAGCACCACATCGGCGGCACGGGTCAGTAAGCCATCGGAATAACTGTGTACGATGCCAGAGAGCGTTTTCATTGAGCAGGGCATAATGGCCATGCCGTCGGTTTTATAGGAACCGGAAGAGATGCTGGCAGCGATGTCGCGCACATCATGCACCACGTCGGCCATCGCCTGCACGTCACGCACTGAATAATCACTCTCCAGTGCCAGCGTCTGGCGGGCAGCCGCGCTCATCACCAGATGGGTTTCCACCTCGCTGACCTGCTGCAATATTTGCAGCGCGCGCACGCCATAAATGACGCCGCTGGCACCCGAGATGCCAATAATAAGTCGTTTCATACTTTTCCTGCGGGTGGGTAAAGAGGGAAGTATGCCATTTGCCACGCTAAAATAGAAATGGGCCGGAATCTCTTCCGGCCCATCTTACCTGCCACACCCCTCAGCGATTAGCCTTCGTTGTGCATTTCCAGGTTTTCCACTTCGTTCACGCGTGCCATCGCTTTGGCATCATCGTTACGCAGCGACTGGAGGTACTCCAGATATTGCTGATCGACATCTTTGGTCACGTAGATCCCGTTGAACACCGAGCATTCGAACTGCGCGATATCCGGGTTTTCTTCTTTAACCGCTTCGATCAGGTCATCCAGGTCCTGGAAGATCAGGCCATCAGCACCAATCAGCTGGCGGATCTCTTCCACTTCGCGGCCATGAGCAATCAGCTCCGTTGCGCTAGGCATATCGATGCCGTACACGTTCGGGAAACGGATTTCCGGCGCAGCTGAAGCCAGATACACTTTCTTCGCGCCCGCTTCACGTGCCATTTCGATGATCTGTTCACAAGTGGTGCCGCGAACAATCGAGTCATCAACCAGCAGCACGTTCTTACCACGGAATTCAGCACGGTTAGCGTTCAGCTTGCGGCGAACCGCGCTGCGGCGCTGGTGCTGACCAGGCATGATAAAGGTACGGCCAACGTAGCGGTTCTTCACAAACCCCTGACGGTAAGGCTTGTCCAGAATCCGGGCCATCTCCAGCGCGATATCGCAGGAGGTTTCCGGGATCGGGATGACCACGTCAATGTCCAGGTCTTCCCACTCACGGGCGATTTTCGCACCCAGCTTGGTCCCCATGCGAACGCGAGCGCTGTAGACGGAAATTTTGTCCAGGAACGAGTCCGGGCGGGCAAAATACACGTACTCGAACAGGCACGGATTGCATTTCGGGTTCTCTGCACACTGGCGAGTGAACAGCTGACCTTTCTCAGTCACGTAGACAGCTTCGCCCGGCGCAACATCACGCAGGAATTCGAAGCCCAGCGTATCCAGTGCCACACTTTCAGAGGCGACCATATACTCGCTGCGACCATCTTTCATGCCACGCTTGCCAATCACCAACGGACGGATGCCGTTAGGATCGCGGAACGCAACCATGCCGTGGCCGATAATCATCGACACGCAGGCATAAGCGCCACGAACGTGCTGATGAACCGCTGCCACAGCGGCAAAAATGTTATCGGCTTCCAGCGGGAAGTGCTGAAAACGATCCAGCTCCTGGGCAAAGATATTGAGCAGGATTTCAGAATCTGATGTGGTGTTAACGTGACGACGACCGCTTTCGAACAGCTGCTTACGCAGTTCGTGAGCGTTGGTCAGGTTACCGTTATGAGCAAGCGTAATGCCGTAAGGTGAGTTCACGTAGAAAGGCTGCGCTTCAGAAGCACTGGAGCTTCCCGCAGTGGGGTAACGGACGTGGCCGATGCCCATATTGCCTTGCATACGCTGCATATGGCGGGCTTCAAATACATCGCTGACCAGACCGTTTGCTTTACGCAGGCGGAAGCAATTCAATGCATCAATGGTAACGATGCCTGCGGCATCCTGCCCACGGTGCTGGAGCACCGTTAACGCGTCATAAATCGACTGGTTGACCGGCATAAATCCGGCGATCCCGACAATACCGCACATGTGGTTATTTCCTCATAAGCCGCACCCCAGGTTCTATTACCGGGGCAAAAAACTCGACGTGCTTTTCAGGTAGTCAAAAAACCACCCGATGATATAACTGAACTGGGGAACCAGCTGAGACTGTTGCCAGTCCGGACTTTTAGAAAAGCCGGTGAATGTATCGAGGAAAAACAGAATGGCTGAGACTATAAGCACGCCACGTAATGCCCCAAAACAGACTCCCAACACTCTGTCGGTACCCGACAGGCCGGTTTTCTCAACCAGCGACCCAATCACGAAATTGACGATAGCCCCGACTAACAGCGTGGCCACGAACAACACCGCAATGGCGATCCCATTTCGAACCAGTTCGTCTTCAAAACCGGTGAACCAGACCGCGAGGAAGGAGTAGTAATGACTGGCGACAAAAAATGCGCAACCCCAGGTGACGAGTGATAATGCTTCCCGAACGAACCCTCGGATCAGGCTGACAAGAGCCGAAAAACTAACAACCGCAATAATGACGTAATCTATCCAGACCATGAACTCTTCCAGCGACTGTGCCCCTGCATCCAGTTCGGGGCGAATTCTAACAGAAAAAGAAAACGTTTGCGTAGGGTTTTCCTTTGCCAGTTTAATTAAAACAATTTGCTAAAAAAACCAGCAATCATGCGCGCTGGCGGCTGTCCGACAGCGCTGGACAACCCGGTACTGCAATCTTTTGATTTCCATCGGGTAACCCGCCAGAACGGCGTGGTCACCTTAGGGCAGAGCCCTGCCTGAAACAGCGTCAGGCAAGGCTAAGACTCTTACAACGATAGCGACAGACTAACGGCTTAGCGGGCGCTGTAAGGTTTCACTACGCCACCCAAGCCAGAGATCCCTTTCAGTTCACTGACAGAGGCCTGCATCTTCGCTTTCGAGGCATCCGGCCCGACATAAATACGGGTGATTTCGCCCTGCACCGGCGTTGAAGGCACGGTAAAGGCGCGATAACCGGAAAGACGCAGCTGGGCGACAATCTGATTCACCTTGCTGGCATTTTTCAGTGCGCCCAGCTGGACAACGTAAGCCTGGCCCGTTGGCGCACTCTCCTGCTGAGCAGGCTGAGGTGCCGGTTCTGGCTTAGGTTCTGGCTTCGGCTGAGGTTTCGGTTTTTCGACCGGTTTCTCTACAGGCTTTTCCACCGGCTTCGGCTTCGGTTTTTCTACCGGCTTCGGCTGCTGAACGGGCTTAGACTCAACCATCGGCGGCGGCGAAATCACGCTGGGCTTATTGTCAGCTTTAGGCGCGGTTGAGCCACTTTCTGCCTGCGAGGTATTGCCAGGTGTTTTGCCTTCCACCGCTGAGCCTGCCCCTTCCGGCGGCTGCGCAGGTAATGACTGAGTCACCGGCGGCACCATATCGTTTTCCTGCTGGTCGCCAGGTTTCGGCACCAGCGGGATGGCGGCAAACTCTTCTTTGTAGTGCTTCTTTTTGCCGTCGAGCAGGCCCGGCAGAATGATGACACCCAGTGCTACTATGATGACGGTCCCGACTAAACGGTTCTGAAACTTACTGGCCACTGCCGTTCTCCGTTTCCCTCGTTTCCATTACATGTGCCACGGTGTGGAAAGATCCGCACACCAGCACAATATCCTGCGCTGCCGCCTGTTGCAGCGCCTGGCGATAAGCATCCGCCACGCTGGCAAAGGTCTGAGCGTCCGGCAGATGTGCCTTCAGCTGTTCAGCGCTGGCACCGCGCGGGCCTTCAAGCGGCGCGCAGTACCAGTAATCTACTTCAGGTTGCAGACAGGCCAGCGTACCGGCGATGTCTTTGTCGTGCAGCATCCCGACCACGGCGTGAACCTTGCCGGTTTTTGGCAGCTCATGCAGGCGTCCGGCCAGATAGCCAGCCGCATGCGGATTGTGCGCCACATCAAGAATCACTCTTGGTGACTCCGCAACCGTCTGAAAACGGCCGGGCAGAATTGCCTTGTCCAGCCACTGATAAATAATTGCTTCGTCTACCTGCAACGAAGAGGCACGCAGCGCAGCCAGCGCGGTAGCGGCATTTGGCATCGGCACCTGCGGCATCGGCAAGCCTTGCAACGTGCCCTGCGCATCGGTAAATGACCAGCTCTCTTCACCCACAGTGTAAGACCAGTCACGCCCGCGTTTCAGAAGGTGCGCGCCAAGAGCATCGGCAACTTCTCCGATGGTGTGCGGCATATCCGGCTCGCCGACTACGGCTGGTTTACCGCCCCGGAAGACACCGGCTTTCTCGCGGCCAATACTTTCCCGATCCGGCCCAAGCCAGTCGGTATGATCAAGCGCAATGCTGGTGACCACGGCTACGTCGGCATCCACAATATTCGTGGCATCCAGACGCCCGCCCAGGCCAACCTCAAGGATCACCACGTCCAGCTTCGCGCGTTTAAACAGCCACAAAGCGGAAAGCGTACCGTATTCGAAGTAAGTCAGCGACGTTTCGCCACGCCCGGCTTCAATCTCAGCAAACGAAGCCGTGTGATCCACTTCAGGCAGCTCTTCACCCTGAATGCGTACCCGTTCGGTGTAGCGCAGCAGATGCGGGGAACTGAAAACACCCACGCGATAGCCCGCAGCGATCAGCAGCGTTTCAAGGGTTCGACAGGTGGTGCCTTTACCGTTGGTCCCGGCGACGGTGAAAACTACGGGAGCAGGCGTTAGCAGGTCGAGCGACGTAGCCACGCGATGGACGCGAGTCAGCCCGAGTTCGATAGCTTGAGAGTGGAGATTCTCAAGATAATGAAGCCACGTGACCAGAGGTGACGTGGCTTGAGGAAGATTATCCATTTGTCCCGTTCACAACGTTACGGTTCATTGGTGAAAGGGGCTGTGCGCCCCTTTCGATCATTGATCAGGCCTCATGGCTCTGCGACGCGTCTTCGTCCTGGACCTCTTTGAAGGTGTCCTCGACTGGCGCAGGGATATTCATCATCTTCGCCAGAATGCTGGCGAGCTTGAAGCGCATCACCGGACGGCGCACGATCATATCGATAGCGCCCTTCTCGATCAGGAACTCACTCCGCTGGAAGCCCGGTGGCAGTTTCTCACGCACCGTCTGTTCGATAACGCGTGGGCCGGCAAAACCGATCAACGCTTTAGGTTCAGCAATGTTCAGATCGCCCAGCATTGCGAAGCTGGCAGAGACGCCGCCCATGGTTGGGTCAGTCAGCACCGAAATATACGGCAGACCGCGTTCCTGCATTTTCGCCAGCGCTGCACTGGTTTTTGCCATCTGCATCAGCGACATCAGCGCTTCCTGCATACGGGCACCGCCAGAAGCGGAGAAGCAGATCATTGGGCAGTTATCTTCCAGAGCCTGTTCAACCGCACGCACAAAGCGCGCGCCAACCACAGAGCCCATTGAGCCACCCATAAAGGAGAACTCAAACGCAGCAGCCACTACTGGCATACCGTGCAGCGTACCTTTCATCACAATCAGCGCGTCTTTTTCGTTGGTCTCTTTCTGAGCCGCAACCAGACGATCTTTGTATTTCTTGGAGTCTTTGAACTTGAGCAGATCTTTCGGCTCCAGTTCGCTGCCCAGCTCAGTCATTGAGCCTTCGTCCAGCACGCTGTGCAGACGGTCGCGACCATGCATACGCATGTGGTGATCGCATTTAGGGCAAACTTCCAGATTACGTTCCAGCTCGGCGCGATACAGGACCTGGCCGCAGCTGTCGCATTTGGTCCAGACCCCTTCAGGAATACTGGCTTTGCGCGATGGAGTGGTGGTGCTTTTATTGAGAATTCGTTCAATCCAGCTCATTGATGACCTTTCTGTTTGAACCTGGTGAAACCAGTTTTCTTTTTTCCACGCCGCAGGCAGCGCAGACCATAATGTCGCTCATTAAACCATAACCGCCCGATGCTGTGGATAAAAATCTGGTGATCGGGCGGCAGTTTAGCGAGGTATTACTGCGATTTTTGCTGCTTAGCTGCCCGACGATGACGCCAGACTTCAATCACGCCCGGCAGAATCGACAGTAAGATAATCGCTACGATCAGCAGCTTCAGATTCTCCTGAACGACTGGCAAGTCACCAAACAGGTAACCCGCGTAGGAGAATAGCAGCACCCAAAGCAACCCACCCGAGATGTTATACAGGGCGAAGTGGCGATAGGACATTTTTCCCATACCGGCGACAAACGGCGCAAATGTCCGGACGATCGGCACGAAGCGCGCAAGAATAATCGTTTTCCCGCCGTGACGCTCGTAAAATTGATGGGTTTTATCGAGGTGGCTGCGACGGAAGATTTTTGAGTTCGGGTTACTGAACAATTTGTCGCCAAACAGCCGACCGATGGTGTAGTTCACCGCATCCCCGACGATGGCCGCCACGGACATCAGCGCCACCATCACATGGATGTTGAGATCGTTGGTTGGCAATGCAGCCAATGCACCAGCCACAAACAGCAGGGAATCCCCTGGCAGGAACGGAGTAACAACCAGGCCGGTTTCGCAAAACAGGATCAAAAACAGAATGGCATACACCCACATGCCATACTGCGCCACCAGCTCCGCCAGATGGACATCAATATGCAGGATAAAGTCGACTACAAAACGAATCAGTTCCATACACGTTTCCTTAATTCTCCAGGCTTAAAATTAATCCTCGAGGAACAATGGTCCCATCGGCGGACGTGGTAATTCAAAATGATCAGGATAATCGACTGAGACCAGATACAGCCCCTCAGCCCGTGCAGTTGCGGCGGCCAGCGTGCGATCTTTTGCCGCCAACAGCTCTGCTATCCAGCTTTCCTGCTGATTACCACAGCCTACTTCCATCAGGCTTCCTACAATATTGCGCACCATATGGTGGACAAAGGCGTTGGCTTTGATGTCCACAATCACGTAAGCGCCAAAGCGGCTGACGTTAAGGTGGAACACTCTTCGCCACGGCGTGCGGGACTGACATTGCACGGCGCGGAATGAGGTAAAATCGTTTTCGCCTAGCAGGCTCTGCCCTGCCCGCTGCATCTTTTCCACATCCAGAGGATGGTAAAAGTGCGTCACGCCGCCGTGTAAAATGGCAGGGCGCAGACGGCGGTTATAGATAACATAACGGTAGCGGCGAGCGGTGGCGCTGAAGCGCGCATGGAACTCTTCGCTGACCGGTTTCACCCAACGTACGGCGATATCCTCGGGCAGATTAGCATTCACGCCCAGCGTCCATGCGGCATCTTTACGCACCGAGGTGGTTTCGAAATGCACCACCTGACCCGTGCCGTGCACGCCAGCATCGGTTCTGCCTGCGCAGAACACGCTGATTGGCTGGTCTGCCACTTTAGACAGCGCCTTTTCCAGCTTTTCCTGCACGCTGCGGACTTCCTGCTGCTTCTGCCAGCCATAATAGTGGCTGCCGTCGTATTCAATGCCGAGCGCCAGCTTGTGCTTTTGCTCCGGCAAGGCTGCTTCTGACATCAGTACATATACTCCTGAACCAGTTTCTCGGCCGTTTTCACCGCCATCAACGCGCCACCGAAACGGACGTTGTCAGACACTGACCAGAACTGCAGCATTTCCGCTACGCCGTAATCGTTCCGCACGCAGCCGATGCTCAGGTGATCGTTGCCGGAAGCATCGCCAACCTGAGTCGGGTAATCCGTTTCGTCAGACAAGGCAATATCTTCAGACTGAAGCAGCACTTCGCGGGCTTCTTCAGCCGACATTGGACGCAGGTTTTCCAGATGCACGATCTGCGCATTGCCGTAGAAAACGGGTGCCTGAACGGTAGACACTGAGACAGGTAATCCTTCGTCCTGCAGCACTTTGCGCACCTGATCGACCAGGCGACGTTCCTGCACGACGCTGCCTTCCGCATCTGGCAGCAGGGGCAGCATGTTGAACGCCAGCTGGCGATCGAAGAAGCCCGCTTCCACCGGTAAACCGTTCAGCAGACGGGCACTTTCGCTGGCCAGAGAATCGACGGCGGCTTTGCCGTGAGCGGAAGCAGCAATCAGACTGGTGACCTGAATGCGGCTCAATCCAGCCTGATCGACCAGGGGTTTGATCGCGCACAGCAACTGGCTGGTTACGCTGTCCGCCACGCTGATGATGTTGCGGTTACGGTAGTCACCCAGCACTTGCGGGTTTACGTCTGGCACCACTAACGGCACATCTGGCTCCAGCGCGAACAGGTCGCTGCTGTCAATCACCAGGCAACCCGAGTTGGCCGCTTCTTCCGCGTAACGGGCGGAGGCTTCACGCCCGGCCACGAAGAACGCCAGTTGTACCTGGGACCATTCAAAGTCTTTGGCATCCGTGACCAGCACCGATTTGCCCTCAAAACGCAGGGTTTCGCCCGCGCTGCGTTCACTCGCCAGCAAATGCAGTTCACCAACCGGGAACTGGCGTTGTGCCAGCAATTCCAGTAAAGCTCGCCCTACTGCGCCTGTAGCGCCTAATAGCGCAATGTTCCAGCCGTCAGACATGTTGGTCACTCCAGAAATGATCCAAAATAGAGAAGGCGGTGTTCACACCGCCCGAAGAATAAGACTATGGACTAAGGCTTATCGTAACCTTAGGTTGCCGGATGAAAAACGGCATTAAATCCGAGTTTTTTCAGCAAAGCCGCGACCGGCTCAACGTCACACTGCACCCGCAGTGACGACCATTCGCGACGTTCCAGATAATTCTTACGCAGGCGATCAAATTCGCCAGGAATTGCTGCCACTGCTCGCAGCGGCGCATCATCGCGGCGCACATCATACACCAGATGCACCAGTCTTTTTAGCGTTGGCTGATCCAGCTCGCCGTGCAGCGTAATCTGCCCAAATTCTGGCGCAGGCAGCAGTGTGTCCAGCGCCACCTGCTGTGGCTTGCCGAGGAACGCAGTCCAGGCTTCAAACACCTGCGTTGTGCCGCGCGCTTTGCCTTCCAGCGTATAGCCAGCAATGTGAGCGGTGGCGATATCCACTTTATCCAGCAGCGGCAGCGACAGCTCCGGCTCGGGTTCCCAGACATCCAGGATTACGCTGAGATCATCACGCTGCTCCAGCACGTTCAGCAACGCGGCGTTGTCCACCACCGGACCACGACAGGCGTTAATCAGGATGGTGCCTGGCTTCAGCGCCTTCAACAGCGCTTCGTCGGCAAGGTGCAGCGTTTTATACTCACCCTGCCTGAACAGGGGCGTGTGGAAAGTCAGAATATCGGCTTCAGCCACCAGGGTGGACAGCGGCTGGAAGTCACCCGCTTCACCCTTATCGGCACGCGGGGGATCGCACAGCAAGGTTTTAATTCCAAGCGCTTCTAATCGCGCCTGCAAACGTCCGCCCACGTTCCCCACGCCAACGATGCCGACCGTGCGGTCTTTCAGCAGGAAACCGTCACGTTCCGCCAACAGCAGCAGTGACGAAAACACATATTCCACCACGGCAATCGCGTTACAGCCCGGTGCCGCGGAGAAGCCAATCCCCTGCTCCTGCAGAAATGCCTCATCAATATGATCGGTTCCGGCGGTAGCCGTGCCCACAAACTTCACCGATTTGCCGCTCAGCAGCTCAGCGTTCACTTTGGTGACTGAGCGCACCATCAGGCCATCGGCATCTTCCAGCTCAGACTGCGGGACAGGACGGCCCGGCACCGCAACCACGGTTCCGGTGCGGCTGAACAGCTCGCGGGCATAAGGCATATTTTCATCAACGAGGATTTTCACTATCGTGTTCCTGCTTGGGACTGGTGGGGCAATATTCTGCCATAAACCCGCGAGCCGGATAACCCTCAGGTGCGGTGATTAGGATGTTGTCCGTTTATCAGGGAGCAATGAGCGGCTGCGATAACGCTCCGGCGTGGTGCCAGATTGCTGCTGAAACATGACAATCAATGCGGAAGCCGAGCTATAGCCAAGGTCCAACGCCGTCTCCTGCACGGTTTTCCCCTGCTCAAGCAGCGAGATAGCCTGCAGAAAGCGCAGACGTTGCCGCCATTCGCTAAATGACATTCCCAACAGTGCCTGGCACCGTCTGGAGAGCGTGCGCTCGGTGGTGTAAACACGCGTGGCCCACTGCGCCAGCGTGGTGTTATCCGCCGGATCCTGCTCTAACGCCAGCAACACAGGAGAAAGGTACTTATCGTCTGACGTGGGCAGATAACTCTCCTGCTCTTCAGCCAACTTCAGCTGATCCAGCAGCACCCTGCACAACCGTCGGTCTTCATGCGTGGCAGGCAGTGCGATGTCCCGCTGAGCGAAGTCATCCATAATCGCCTTCACAATCGGGCTGACGTTAAGCAGGCAGGCGTTTTTGGGCAGCCCTGCGCAGAATTCTGCCGCCACATTAAAGGTGTAAAACAGAGACTGCTTCGGGTTAAAGCTGGCGTGTTCCACCTCCGGCGGGATCCAGATGGGGATCTCTGTGGGCGTGAGCAGCCGTTTTCCTGCCACCTGCATCTGCAGCACGTTGCTCTGGACAAAAATCACTTGTCCCCAGGCGTGAGCATGCGGCAAATATTCGGTATTGGCGTTGGCTTGCTCATAGCGAAAGAAAAAGTTCAGGCTGTTAGCTTCGCTTGGAGGGATGTAGGTAATTTGCTCAATCATTCTGTCCGCTTAGTGATTACAATTGTCTGATATTCACTATCTGTCTGTAATGTGACAAGCGTACACTGCTTTCTCTTGCTTCCCTACCGGGTTTTTCCAATGAATTTTCTGTTTCCCCTGCTGGCCGTGCTGATCTGGTCAGTAAACGCCATTGTCAGCAAAGTGTCGGCTGGCGCGATCGATCCTGCGGCGATCTCCTTCTATCGCTGGCTGTTGGCTTTGATCACGCTGACGCCTTTCGTACTGCCCTCAGTCTGGCGTAACCGCCAGCAAATCCTCAAGGTGTGGTGGAAACTGTTGATCCTTGGCCTGCTGGGAATGGTGCTTTACCAAAGCCTGGCTTATTACGCCGCACATAGCGTGACCGCCCTGTTTATGGGCATCCTCAATGCGTTAATCCCTCTGCTGACGGTATTGATTAGCATTGTGCTGCTGCGAGTGGCTCCCACAGTGGGCATTGTCATCGGCAGTCTGCTGTCGTTTGGCGGCCTGGTGTGGCTGGTCAGCCAGGGACACCCTCAGCAATTGCTCTCCCACGGGATGGGCAAAGGCGAACTGATGATGTTTGCTGCCTCCACGTCCTATGCACTTTACGGCGTGCTGACCAAGCGCTGGGCAATTCCGTTGCCAAACTGGCAGAGTTTGTATGTGCAGGTGCTGTTCGGTGTGCTGATGCTGTTGCCAAACTTCCTGATGGCGAAGGACGTCTCGCTGAACCTGCATAATATTCCGCTGGTGCTGTTTGCCGGCCTCTTCGCCTCAATCCTGGCGCCTTTTCTGTGGATCCAGGGTGTGCTGCGGATGGGCGCCAATACCGCGACCATTTTTATGAATCTGGCCCCGATTTTCACCGCGGCGATCGCCGTGCTTTTCCTGCATGAAGAGCTGCACAGCTATCATTTTATCGGCGGTGGCGTAACCTTGCTTGGAGTGATCCTGGCACAGCGTCTTCGAACCCCTCTGCGTTTGAAGAAAGTCCCAGCGGCCGATCCTGCACTGAAAAAAGCAGACTAACCTGCAACCCCCCCAGCGCCGGACTGTCCCGCAGTTCGGCGTGGGTGCCATGCCAGTCGGCAATGTCTTTCACCAACGCCAGCCCAAGCCCCGCTCCGCCAACCGATGCCGCGCCTTCAAGGCGGTTAAAGGGCTGCATCGCCTGTTGACGCTCGTCCACGGCAATCCCTTTGCCACTGTCCTCAATCTGCAGTTCTCCCCCGCGTACGCTTACCGTGACGGTGCCAGCAACAGGCGTGTATTTAATCGCGTTGTCGATCAGATTAGCGCACAGCTCACTCAGCAGCAGCGCATCGCCGCGCACCAGGCAACTCTCCTGCCCTTCATACCCCAAATCGATCTGTTTTGCCCTTGCCTGAGCGTAATGCGACAGGCAAGCCTCCTTCGCCAGTTCAGCCAGATCGACCGATTTGGAAGGCAGTTCTGACGTTTGATGCGCCCGCAAACGGGACAGCTGAAGCAACCGGTCAGTGAGCAGGATCGTCTCATCCAGCGTCACGCGCATCCCTTCCAGACTCTCTTTCCAGCTTTCCGGTCGATCGCTTTTCAACGCCACCGCAACCTGCGTTTTCAGGATAGTCAGGGGTGTTCGCAGCTGGTGAGACGCATCGGCACTGAAGCGCTGCTGGCGAGCCATCATCTGGCGGAGTCGCTCAATATAGCGATTAACGGACAGGATCAGCGGCTGCATTTCAGCCCACGGAAGCACGGCTGGAAGCGGCGTTAAATCACCGGGATCGCGTCTCAGCATCAGGCTGGAAAGGCGTCTTAGCGGACGGAGAACTTTTTTCAGCATCCATGCCGCCAGCAGCAGCGTCATCAGCACCAGCGCGCCCTGGCTAAGCAGCGCCGTTTTCAGCAGTTTTCCAGCAAATTCCTCCCGCGAGGTCAGGGTTTCTGCCACCAGAATCAAAGCCATTCCCTGTAATCGCGCATCGCTAACCGGTTGCCACAGCGCCGCCACACGGATCGGCTGGTTACGGTAGGTCGCGTCATAAAAATGGACCAGTGCAGGATAGTTAACCGATCGCGGCGTACCGGCAGGCAAAGGGGGAATATCGTCATAACCAGAGAGTGTTTTTCCCTCTGGTGAAATCACCTGGTAGAACAGCTGGTCGTTCATATTGCGTTCAAAACTGTCCAGCACCACCCAGGGCACATCCACTTCCAGATGATCGTTTTTGACCCGCAGGCGTTCTGCCACGGTGCGGGCCGAAGCCAGTAAGGAGCGATCGTAGGCCTGAGTCGCCGCCTGAATGGCGCTGGCATAGTGGGTATAGACCGACAATCCCCACAGCAGGATCAGTGGCAATCCCAGCCATAACAACAGCTGACGGCGCAGTGAAACTGGCCTCATAACTGGCATTCCAGGCTATAGCCTAAGCCCCGCAGGGTAACGATCGAGACGTTACTGCCAGAGAGTTTTTTCCTGACACGGTGGACATAAAGCTCGATGCTTTCCGGGCTGGCCTCGTCCGCCAGGGTGAAGGTTTGCTCGTAAAGCTGCTGACGTGAAACCGGTCGCCCCCGACGCTGCATCAGCGTGGTAAGCACGCTGGATTCGCGTGGAGTCAGCGCCAGCGGTTTCGCCTGCAGCTCGAAATACCCTTCATCGTGAAAAACCAGTTCGCCAAAGGTTTGGGCCTGCTGGCTCTGGCCATTACTGCGCCGGAGCAGAGCACGGATGCGGGCTTCCAGTTCTTCCAGCTCAAAGGGCTTACTCAGGTAATCATCCGCGCCCTGATTCAGGCCGCGCACGCGGTCAGCAACGCCTGTTCTTGCTGTCAGTAGCAGAACCGGCGTGCTCTGCCCTCGTTTACGCATTCGCCCCAGCAGCGCCAGGCCATCCAGCCTGGGCAGCGAAATATCCAGCACCACCAGCGAGTACTGTTCCGTTTGCAGCACTTGATCTGCCGCCAGCCCATCGGCCAGCCAGTCTACGGCGAAGCCAGCCTGCGTTAAGGCTTTTTGTAACCAGCAAGCCAAATCGGCCGTGTCTTCTACCAGTAAGAGACGCATATCACATCCTGTCAGTTTTTCCGTCCATTGAAAGGTAAATGAAAGGTTAATGTTTTAACAATTCTATAACCCTCGATTTTCGGCGAGGCTCACACTCTGGAAGAAAAGAACGGAGCATATGATGAAAAAGTTCACCCGCACCGCCCTGGCCGGTGCTTTACTGGCCCTGGCCTCTCAAGCCACTTTTGCCGCTGAAGCCCCATCCCGAACCGAATGTATTGCCCCGGCTAAACCCGGCGGGGGTTTTGACCTGACCTGTAAGCTGCTGCAGGTCTCGCTGCAGGAAACCAAACAGATTGAGTCGCCAATGCGTGTGACCTACATGCCTGGCGGCGTGGGGGCGGTGGCTTATAACGCCATCGTTGCTCAGCGCCCTGCCGAAGCTGGCACCGTGGTGGCGTTTTCCGGCGGGTCTTTGCTGAACCTTTCTCAAGGGAAATTTGGTCGCTACTCCGTGGATGACGTGAAGTGGCTGGCAGCCGTTGGCACCGATTACGGCATGGTAGCGGTGCGGGCAGACTCGCCGTACAAAAACCTGAAAGAGCTGATGGACGCCATGAAAACCGATCCGAACAAAGTGGTGGTTGGTGCAGGGGCTTCGATTGGTAGCCAGGACTGGATGAAAACCGCCCTGCTGGCCCGCGATGCCGGAATCGATCCGCGCAAAATGCGTTATGTGGCGTTCGAAGGCGGCGGCGAGCCGGTAACAGCCTTGCTGGGTAATCATATTCAGGTGGTTTCTGGCGACATGAGCGAGATGGTGCCGCATTTGCAGGGAGGAAAACTCCGCGTGCTGGCAGTGATGGCACCTGAGCGTTTACCAGGCCAGCTGGCTGATGTCCCAACCGCCAAAGAACAGGGCTTCGATATCGTGTGGCCGGTGATCCGTGGCTTCTACCTTGGCCCGAAAGTGACCGATGCCGAATATCAGTGGTGGTCCGATGCGTTCAAGAAAATGGTCGCCACCGATGAGTTCAAAAAGCAGCGAGACATGCGTGGCCTGTTTGAGTTCAATATGTTTGGCCAGGAGCTGGACAGCTACGTGAAGAAACAGGTTGCCGATTACCGTGAGCAGGCCAAATCCTTTGGCCTGGCGAAGTAACAGGAGCACGCGATGAGCGATCGTATTTTTGCCAGCGCCTGGCTGCTGCTGTGCATCGGCGGGCTGATTGTCGGTTGGGGGATCACCAGCGAATACAGTTACGAGCCGGTTGGCCCCCGTCCGTTCCCGATGATTATCCTTGGGCTGATGGCGATTTGCGCCCTCTGTCTGCTGTTCCGCAAACCCGACACCATTCACTGGCCGAATCGCAACACCCTTAAGCGGCTGCTGGCGCTGATGGCCATGCTGATGGTCTATGGCTGGTTTTTTGAAAGCCTGGGCTTTCCGCTGATGACCACGCTGCTGACCTTTGGCATCGGCATGCTGTTCGGTGCGCGCTGGTGGGCTGCGGCGATCTCTGGTCTGGTTATGGGCGTCGCGCTGTTTTTCGCGTTTGACCGCCTGCTGGAAGTCACTTTACCGCTCGGCAGCTGGCTGAGCTAAAGGAAACCTGATGGAAACCTGGTCCTTTCTGATGCAGGGGTTTGCGGTCGCCATGACGCCAACCAACCTGATGATAGCCCTGGTCGGCTGTTTTATCGGCACCATCGTTGGCCTGCTGCCGGGCCTCGGCCCGATCAACGGCGTGGCTATTCTGATGCCGCTGGCTTTTGCTCTGCATCTGCCTGCCGAATCCGCCCTGATCCTGCTGGCGACGGTGTATATCGGCTGTGAGTATGGTGGCCGAATCTCCTCTATTTTGCTTAACGTTCCGGGGGATGCCGGCGCAATCATGACCGCGCTGGATGGCTACCCGATGGCTAAACAAGGACGAGCGGGCGTAGCGCTGTCTATCTCTGCGGTCAGTTCTTTTATCGGTTCAACTATCGCCATTCTGGGCATCATCCTGTTTGCGCCGATCCTGGCGAACTGGTCACTGGCGTTCGGTCCGGCGGAATACTTTGCGCTGATGGTCTTCGCCATTGCCTGCCTTGGCAGCATGATGAGCCAGAACCCGCTGAAGTCGTTCCTCGCCGCCTTAATCGGGCTTGGCATGGCTACCGTTGGCGTGGATGCTAATACCGGCGTGTACCGCTTCACCTTTGGTAGCGTACACCTCTCAGACGGCATTCAATTTGTGGTTGTGGTCATTGGCCTGTTCTCGGTGAGTGAAATTCTGCTGATGCTGGAATCCACCAGCGGTGGACAGAAAGTGGTGCGTGCCAGCGGCCGCATGATGTTCAACATGAAAGAAGCCGCCCAGTGTACCGGTGCCACACTGCGGTCTTCCTTCATTGGCTTCTTTGTCGGCGTATTACCTGGCGCGGGTGCCACTATCGCCAGTGCGATTGCCTATATGACAGAAAAGAAAATCAGCGGCGGGGAAACCTTCGGTACTGGGGACATCCGCGGCGTAGCAGCGCCAGAGGCAGCCAATAATGCCTCAGCCTGCGGCTCTTTCATTCCAATGCTGACATTAGGGATCCCGGGGTCGGGTACAACGGCGGTAATGGTCGGCGCGCTGACGCTGTATAACATCACGCCAGGCCCGGCAATGTTTACTGAACAACCCGATATTGTCTGGGGTCTGATTGCCGCGCTGTTGATTGGTAACGTGATGCTGTTAATCATGAATATCCCGATGATTAATATCTTCGCTCGCATGTTAACCATCCCGCTGTGGTTCCTGGTACCGACCATCGCCGCCATCTCAGCCGTGGGGGTTTATGCGGTACACAGCACCACCTTTGATCTGCTGTTGATGGTTGGGCTGGGGATCTTCGGTTATATCCTGCGCAAGCTGGATTTCCCGATGTCGCCGCTGATCCTTGGCTTTGTGCTGGGTGAGATGCTGGAGCAAAACCTGCGTCGCGCGCTGTCGATCAGTAACGGCGGTCTGCCTATCCTGTGGGAGAGCCTGATCTGTAAAGTGCTGCTGGTGCTGGCCGTCTCCGTTCTGGTGGTGCCGTTCATCTGGAAGCGCTGGCGTCGCAGGCGTTTGCAGACAATTGCTGAGTAAAAAATGCAGGCCGGAGATTTCCGGCCTTTTCTTTGCCTGTTTACGGAAAATATTTCCCCCTGCCTGGCCCTCGCCACTACCTATCACCCGGCGGGATTGTTATCATAGCCAATCATACTTTTTCCGGCGTGCCCCGGATGTTGACCTTTCAGTGAAGGATTTTTTCATGCAACCTCTTAGCGGCCCCGGTGCGCCGATCCCCGGCGACCGGACGACGGTCGATGCCAAACCAGGCACCACCCGCCCAGGCCCGGGAGATCAACCCTTATCACCGGCTCAGCGCACCACGCTGGAAAGGCTGATCGTTAAAATCATGTCGCTGAGTTCGCTGAAGTCGCCTGAACTGTGGGCCGGATTGCGTCACGAAGTTGGGGTGAAAAACGATGCGGGTCTGTTGTCACGCCACTTCCCGGCGGCGGAACAGTTCCTGAATACTCGTCTGTCGCAGGTGCAGAACACCCACGCCACTCGCCAGTTATTCCAGCAGTTGACCGATTTGCTGCCCCAGGGCAATAACCGTCAGGCCGTCAGCGACTTTATCCGTCAGCAGTTTGGCCACACGGTGCTCAGCTCACTGAATCCCGATCAGCTGCGCCAGGTGCTGACCATGTTGCAGAACGGTCAGATGGCCATTCCACAGCCGCAGCAGAGCCGCATATCAGACCGCACGCTTCTGCCCGCAGAACATCACACGCTCAATCAGCAGATTTCCCGTCTGGCTGCGGCGACAGGTGAACAGCCGGTTAAGCTGTGGGCTTCGGCGATGAAGATGGTGAATTTGCACAGTGGCGATCCTATCCCATCGCGACTGTACCCGTTGCTGACGCAGTATCTGCAGGCAAGCCAGACGTTAAGTCAGCATCCGGCACCCACGTTACCGATGTTGCTGGCGTCGCTGAAAGTGCCGCCGGATCATGCCGAGCAGCGCATGCTGGAAGATGCCAGCCAGCAGCGCTTCCAGCAGCCGCCGCAGGCGGTTCTGACTACCTCACAGGCGCAGGATCTGATGAACTTGCTGTTTGCCCGCCGTGCCGAACGCTTGCGCGAACAGCTCCTGCCGGACAGCGAAATCAGCCCTCAACCGATTGTCGCTCCGCTGTTTGGCAACGTGCCGCCAGTGTTGCAGCCGCTGGTAAATCGTCCGGTATTCACCGCCTTTGCGGTGCTGGTGCTGATCGTCTTCCTGATGTGGATATTCCTTTAAGTCTTAGCAGCCACACGCCTCAAGCGTTGTCTGGGCAGGCCACTCACCTGCCGCTTCTCCCTGTGTGACCGGATGCCGGTCACGCAGCCAGAAATCCAGCCCGCCAATCAGCTCTTTCACCCGATAGCCTGCCGCAGCCAGCTTCCACGCCCCTTTCGTCGAACCGTTACAGCCAATGCCATCACAATAGGTGACATACACTTTTTCGTTACTCAGCTGTGACAACGTTTCCGCCGTCATCGTCCGGTGCGGGAAGCTCAACGCACCACAAATATGCCCCGCCTGATATTGCTCGTAAGAACGCATATCCAGCACAACGATCCCGGTAATGCCCCCCGATAAATCCTGCGCCACATCCCAGGCATCAGCGTAATACGCCAGCTTATCTCTGAGCCACGCCTCGCTTTGCGCAGCGGTTGGTGGGGGAAACTGTAAAACGGCTGATGCAGACATAGTAACTCCTGGGCGTTAAGTGAAGCCTGATGATACGATGAATGGGCCTTAGTTATAGTACCCATTTAAAGGGGTTGATAAGACCATTATGCCGCAAGCCCTGGTTGCCATTGTCCAACTGTTCGACTCGCTAACCGCGCAGAACAAGCGGGAAAAGCTCTGCACGACATTGCGCCAGTTGATTAGCGGCGGAACGGTGAAAAACGGAGAGCGCCTACCCTCCTCACGTCTGCTCGCCAGTGATTTGTCCCTTTCCAGAGTGACGGTAGAGGCGGCCTACGCGCAGCTGGAAAGCGAAGGTTATCTTCAACGCCAGACAGGGAAAGGGACTTTCGTGGCGGTCATCCTGGCCGAGCCATCGCTGGCAAAGAAAATGCCTGAGCTTTCCTCCGCAACGCTGTCCACCCGCGGGAAGACCATCGTCGCGACCGGCGGCTGCCAGGATCCGCTCTTTCCTCAGGCTTTCGCTGCTGGTTCTCCAGATCTGCAAGCCTTTCCACAGACTATCTGGAGAAGATTGGTCGGTCAGCGTCTGCGGCACTCACCAGAAGAGATGATGCGTTACGGTCGCCCGCAAGGCATGGCTATCCTGCAGGAAGCTGTAGCCAGATATCTTGCGCAATCCCGAAGCGTTCGTTGCGAGCCGGAGCAGGTGATGATCCTCACCAGCTCCCAGCAGGCGCTGCAAATGATCGCCTTGCTGTTGTGTGATGCTGGCGATGAGGTCTGGCTGGAAGAGCCAGGCTATAGCGGGGCGCGTAATGCTTTTATCAGTGCCGGAGCGGCTGTCAAGGCGATGTCGCTTGATGAGGAAGGCGCGATGATCCCTGACAGGAAATCAGCCACACTGGTCTACCTGACACCTTCGCATCAGTACCCGACTGGCGTGGCGATGAGCCTGCAACGTCGTCTGCAATGGCTGGCTTTTGCCCGTCGGGAAAACTGTTGGTTGCTGGAAGACGATTACGACAGCGAATTTTATTATCAGGATCAACCGATGCCAGCCCTTCAGGGACTGGATGACAGTAACCGCGTGCTCTATCTGGGCACCTTCTCTAAAGTGCTGTTCCCTTCGCTGCGGTTAGCTTATCTGGTCGTGCCGCCTTCGCTGGTAGATCCGCTGTGTAAATTGCGCAGCGTAATGGACGGCCACAGCGCTCAACTGATGCAGGCCGTGACCGCCGACTTTATTAACAACGGCCATTTTCAGGCACATCTTCGGTTGATGCGCAAGCTCTACGCCAGCCGCAGAGCGCTGTTGCTGGAACAATTAGCCAGCAAGCTGGGAGATAAACTTTTGCCGCTTAGCCACAGCAGCGGGCTTCAACTGGCGGTAACGCTGCCAAACGGGGGAGAAGAACGATTGACTCAGGAAGCGTTGCAACTGGGGATAATTCTGCCGCGCTTGTCTCCGTTATATCTAGGGAAAGCGCAGCAGGAAGGTTGGGTACTCGGCTTCTCTGCCCTGCAGCGGGCAGAGATTATTCAGGCTGTAGAGAAGCTGGCGAAGCTGCGCTATTGATTGCGGGCAAAGTTAAACGTCACGGCAATGCCCAGCACGGCGCAGACGGCTCCGGCCACATAGACCGATCCATAGCCCATCGTGGTAGCGAGAATACCGGTTAGCGGGCCGCTGGCACCGTAGGCGATATCCTGGAAAGCGGAGAATCCGCCAAGGGCCGTTCCACGAACCTGCGGAGCGACACGCTTCACCACTTCAACGCCCAGTGAAGGGAACACCAGCGAGCAACCGCAACCGGTCAGCGCCGCACCAACCAGCGCCATCCACGCCGAGGTTGAGAAGCCAAGCACCAACAGGCCAATGGCTTCTACAGTCAGTGAAACCAGCGCCACTTTCAACCCGCCAAGGCGATCCGGCATCCAGCCAAATACTATGCGTACCAACACGAAAGAGAGACCAAAGGCGGTAAGCGCAAAGCCTGCGTTGCCCCACTGCTGGCCGGCGAAATAAAGCGATGTAAAGGTGCCGATCACCGCAAAACCCACGCCCTGCAGCGCCAGGCCAAAACCAGGAGAAAGGATCTGCCCGACCACCGTCCACAGCGAAGGACGCTCGCCACCGTGCGTAGGAACCGGCTTCACCCAAAAGTTAAAGAGCAACGCGACAACAGGCAAGATCATGGTGGCAATACCCATCGCCATAAAGCCCCCTTTGTCATGCAGCATCAATCCTAGCGGTGCACCCGCGGCCAGCGCACCATAAATGGCCATGCCATTCCACGACATCACCTGACCGGACCGTTTAGGGCCAACCAGCCCCATTCCCCAGGTCAGGTTGCCGGTCAGTAGCTGGCTTTCGCCAAAGCCGAGCAGCAAGCGCCCCACCACCAGAAGCGCAAATTTGCCCATAACCGGCAACGGCAGCACCGCAGCCAGCACATAGGCCAGCCCAACCAGGGTACAGGCCAGCATCCCCTGTAAAACGGAGCGCCTGGCACCGCGTTGGTCCGCCAGCCTTCCGGCGTAGCCGCGAGTCAGCAAGGTGGCAAAAAACTGGATGCCTACCGCAACCCCAACCATCACGTTATTCAGCCCAAGCTCCTGATGCACAAAAAGCGGAATAACGGGTAAAGCCAGACCGGCGGTCAGATAAGTTAAAAATACGGCAAAGGAGATGCTCGCCAACGAGGTGGTCGGATTGGCTGAACGTTCAGAGAGTGTTGTCGACATGCTTGTCCTTGTTTTACGTAAGAGCTCGTCGGTTCAGACGCGCCCAAAAGTGCCATTGCCGGAGCAATGTCAGGGGCGCGTTGGTTGACGTTAGACGCTTATGCAACATCGTGGCGACGTTGAGGGGAGAAATTTTCTGAAGAAAGTGTGGAGGAAAGTCCGGCAACCGTCAATCTTTGCAAAGTGCTGCGGGACGAAGAGTGAAATCGGCGTGAGCCTTAAGCCTTTGATGTGCTAGCCTGCTGGACATTCAATCCCGCTAAGGAGCACTCGCAATGGACGGAAAACAGATACAGCAAGTGGCGGCTGACATCGCTCAGAAACAGCCTTTAGCTGAGCTTTGCTACCCGTTCGGCCCGGAGTATGAGGTGTTTAAAGTCAGGGGGAAGATGTTTGCCTTACTGGCGCAGGTTCGGGGTGAACGGATTGTTAACCTGAAGTGCGATCCTGAAAACTCGTTATTACAACGGGCGATCTACGACAGCATTCATGCGGCTTACCATATGAATAAACGTCACTGGATTTCGATTTATCCGGGCGAGCAAATTAGCGAAGGATTGGTGCAGCAGCTGGTAGAAGAGTCTTACGATTTGGTGGTTGCCGGCTTGCCGAAGCGGTTGCGGCCAATGGAGAAAAGAGCGCGCTGAGGGGAGAAGAAAGGGGGCGAAATATCGCCCCCTTCTGAACCAGCTTAGTCGAGCTTGCGCATCACCAGCGTGGCGTTGGTGCCGCCGAAGCCGAAGCTGTTAGACATCACGGTCTTCAGTTTCTGCTCAGTTGGCTTGGTCACGATGTTCAGACCTTTGGCCGCTGGATCCAGCTCATCGATGTTAATGCTTGGCGCGATAAAACCGTGCTCCAGCATCAGCAGAGAGTAGATAGCTTCCTGCACGCCTGCGGCACCCAGAGAGTGACCAGTCATCGCTTTGGTAGCAGACATGGCAGGCATGTTTTCGCTAAACACTTCACAGATAGCGCCCAGCTCTTTCACATCGCCTACTGGCGTGGAAGTGCCGTGGGTGTTCAGGTAGTCGATTGGGGTATCAACACCGGCCATCGCCAGACGCATACAGCGCATTGCGCCTTCGCCTGATGGTGCAACCATGTCTGCGCCATCAGAAGTTGCGCCGTAGCCAACCACTTCAGCATAGATGTGTGCACCACGTGCCAGCGCGTGTTCCAGTTCTTCAACTACAACCATGCCGCCGCCGCCAGCGATAACAAAGCCGTCACGGCTGGTATCGTAAGTACGGGACGCTTTTTCTGGCGTTTCGTTGTACTTGGTGGACAGTGCGCCCATCGCGTCAAACTCACAGGACATTTCCCAGCACAGCTCTTCGCCACCGCCAGCAAACACCACATCCTGTTTGCCCAGCTGGATCTGCTCTACTGCGTTACCGATACAGTGAGCGGAAGTCGCACAAGCGGAGCTGATGGAGTAGTTCACTCCGTGAATTTTGAACGGGGTTGCCAGGCAGGCAGAAACGCCAGACGCCATAGCTTTGGTCACCATATAAGGACCTACGCCGCGCAGGCCTTTCGCACGCATGCCATCAACGCTGGCAGCCTGGTTGTAAGGGGAACCACCGCCGGAACCGGCAACCAGACCCACACGCGGGTTGTTCTGGTACTGCTCAACGGTCAGACCAGAGTCTTTTACCGCTTCCAGCATAGAGATGTAAGCATAAATGGACGCATCGCTCATGAAGCGCAAAACTTTGCGATCGATGAGTGCTGAGATTTCGTCTTTGGACAGTTTGACGTTACCCCAGACGTGACTACGCATGCCGGAATCTTTCAGCTCCTGAGCGAAGGTGATGCCTGAGCGACCCTCACGAAGAGATGCCAGGACTTCCTCTTGGTTATTACCAATGCTGGAAACGATACCCAAGCCAGTAATCACTGCACGTTTCATTCAATACCTCATTCACTGCTTATATTAGGATTCGACAGGCACTTTAGCTTACAGTTGTACGCCGAACAAGTCCGATCAGCGCTTAACTTTTGTAAATTTGCGTGGGCCAGCTCACACCGTTACAATCGCGGGACCGCCTGATAACTGAGCTTCCCCCTTGAAAACGACCCCGATCGAGTATGCTGAATTAAGCTGGAATGAACAGGGTACACCTGTATCCCGAGCGTTTGGCGATGTCTACTTCTCCAATGAAAATGGCCTGGAAGAGACCCGCCACGTATTCCTTGGTGGCAACCAAATACCGGGTCGTTTTGCTCAACATTCGCGCGAATTATTTATTGTTGCTGAGACAGGTTTTGGGACTGGTCTGAACTTTTTGACCCTTTGGCAGGCGTTTGATCGCTTCCGGGAAGGCGATCCACAGGCTAAATTACAGCGTTTACACTTCATCAGCAGTGAGAAATATCCGTTAAACGTGACAGATTTAGCCAGCGCCCAGGCCAGCTGGCCGGAGCTGGCTGACTATGCGGCTGAGCTTCGTGAACAGTGGCCGCTGGCATTACCTGGCTGTCATCGACTGCTGCTGGACGGCGGTCGCATCACGCTGGATCTGTGGTTTGGCGATATTAACCAGCTGATCCACACTTTTGATGACAGCTTGCAGCATCAGGTAGATGCCTGGTTCCTGGACGGGTTTGCTCCCTCGAAAAATCCCGATATGTGGACGCCTGAACTGTTTGCCTGCATGGCGAAACTGGCGCGCAAAGGTGGCACGTTCGCCACATTTACCGCCGCAGGGTTTGTGCGCAGGGGATTAAAAGAGGCTGGATTTAACGTTATTCGCAGCACCGGCTTTGGCCCAAAACGCGAGATGCTGTGCGGGTCGATGGATGAGTTAACCGAAGCCCCGGCGCTGATGCCCTGGTATTCGCGTCCGGCAGCGGAAGGTGAAGATATCGCCATTATTGGCGGCGGGATTGCCAGTGCCCTGCTCGCTCTGGCGCTGCTACGTCGCGGTAAAAAAGTCACCTTATATTGCGCGGATGCGCAGGCAGCAGAAGGGGCTTCAGGTAATCGTCAGGGCGCGCTCTATCCTCTGCTTAATCAACACGATCCGGCTTTAGCCACCTTCTTCCCTCTGGCTTTCACCTTCGCCCGCAGGCTCTACGACAGCTTGCCTGTAGCCTTTGATCATGACTGGTGCGGCGTCACTCAGCTGGGGTGGGATGAAAAGAGCAGTGAAAAAATCACCAAACTGCTGGGCATGGGCCTGCCTGAAGAGATTGCACGCGAAGTGTCGCAAGCCGAAGCTGAAGCGCTGTGTGGGGTAGAAACAGGCTGCGGCGGAATAACCTATCCGCTGGGCGGCTGGCTTTCACCTGGACAGTTAACGCTTGCGCTGCTCGACCTGGCAACGCAGCAGGGATTGCAGATTCACTGGCAGCACCAGCTGACGGAAATGACCCAAGAGGCTGGAGAATGGCAATTACAGTTCAGTGAGCAGCCTGCGCAGAAGCACAGCAACGTGGTGCTGGCTTCCGGCCACACGCTGGCCTCATTTGCGCAAAGCGAAATGCTGCCCGCTTATGCCGTCAGCGGGCAGGTCAGCCATATTCCCACCACCAGCGGCTTAAGTCAGCTTAAGCAGGTGCTGTGTTATGACGGCTACCTGACGCCAGCTAACCCGCAGAATCAGCATCACTGTATTGGTGCCAGCTATCACCGCGCGGATACCTCAACGGCCTACCGTGAAGAGGATCAGCTGGAAAACCGTGAGCGGCTGATCCGCTGCCTGCCGGAAGCGGACTGGCCAAAAGAAGTGGATGTCAGCGCCGGTGAATCACGCAGCGGCGTGCGTTGTGCCTCTCGTGACCATCTGCCGATGTTTGGTCCCCTGCCCGACTATCAGCAAACGCTGGAGCAGTACGCCGAACTGTCTAAGAACAAAGAGACTGCGCAGGCAGCACCGGTACATAAAGGCTTGTTTGTGCTGGGAGCTTTAGGCTCACGCGGGTTGTGCAGCGGCCCGTTGGGCGCAGAAGTGCTGGCGGCAGAACTTTGTGGCGAACCTATCCCATTGGATGCCGATACGCTGGCAGCTATGCACCCGAATCGCTACTGGGTAAGGAAACTACTGAAAGGGAAAGCGATAAAAACGGCGTTCTGAAGGGATCACTCAGCAAGAAGCCAGGCGGCACAATGGCCGCCCGGTTTTCAGGAAGGTTTGCGTGCCTGCAGGAACAGGTTGTCCCACATGCCAATCACCAGCGCCTGATCGCGCGGTGAAAGTTCACCCGCCTGGATGGCGTTCTGCAGACTTCTCTGCACCTGAATCTGTAATGCTTCAGGCGTATGCTCACCGGACAGTTCAATCTCCGCCACGGCCAGCGTCAGGTGTCCACGCAGATAACCACTGGCAAACAGCTCGTCGTCACTGGCGCTTTCCACCATGTCGTCGATCAGGGCCAGAATACGCGCCTCAAATTCATCGATCATAAAATTCCTTATTCGTTACTTTCGCCGCGATCACAGGTCTTCCGGCCAGGGAAACTGTGCCGCCGTCAGCGGGGGTGTTGAGTAATACGAGCAGAGTTCAGCAATCAAACGGGCTGGACGAGCAGGAAGGCCCTGTTCCAGATGCGTCATGACCTGTGCATGGACTTTGCGCTGAAACGCGATGCGATCCGGCTCACAATCTCCATTGAGATTGTCACAACTTACATTGAAGGGAAACCCCGCTGCAACACAAAACATCCACTCCAGCGATTGCGGCTTCACTTCAACGGCTTCGAACTGGTTCTGCGTCATCTCATCTCGCCCATCCGGGCAATACCAGTAACCAAAATCCACCTGCTTGCGGCGCTCAGCCCCGGCAATGCACCAGTGCGAAATTTCATGCAGCGCGCTGGCATAATACCCGTGAGCAAATACCACGCGGTGGTAATCCACTTCGTCATCAGCAGGAAGATAGATCGGTTCGTCATCGCCTTTAATCAGGCGCGTCTGAAAATCCTGGAAAAAGCAGCGGTCAAAGATCTCAACCAGTTGCGAATAGTGATGGGTCTCGTTCATTCTTTTCTCAACCAAACAGATGATGACACCAGGCCGCTATCGCCGCGCCGTGGCTGTCATAAAGCAGTTTTGCACTCATCACCGCAGACACGATCACCACCATCGGACGGATCAACGTTTGCCCACGGCTCAGCACCATGCGTGCCCCTAACCGGGCACCGCAAATGGCCCCCACCAACATCACCAGTCCGGTTCCCCACACCACTTTGCCACCAAACATAAAGAACAGCAGGCCGCCAAAGTTGGAGGTGAAGTTCAGGACTTTGGCATGAGCCGTGGATTTGGCGAGGTTAAAGCCGCACAAGGTGACAAAGGCCAGCGCATAAAATGAGCCCGCGCCAGGACCAAAGAAACCGTCATAAAAGCCTACGCAGCCGCCAGCCACCAGCGCGAAAGGCAAACCGTGCAGACGGCGCTGACGATCTTCCTCCCCAATTTTTGGCAGCAGCAGGAAATAGAGCCCGATGGCAATCAGCAAAATTGGCAAAACCTGCCGCAACAGCTCGGCCTGCAAATGCTGGATCAGAATGGCACCGGTGACCGCACCAATAAAGGTCATGCAGATATTCAGCCTTTGCTCACGCAGATTGACCGCACCACGGCGGACAAAATAGAGGCTTGCAGAGAACGAACCGCCCACCGACTGCAATTTATTGGTAGCAATTGCCTGGGCCGGAGAAAGGCCAACAGACATCAGAGCAGGAACCGTTAGCAGCCCGCCCCCACCAGCAATGGAATCGATAAACCCGGCTAGCATGGCCACACAGAACAGCAGCCCAACCAACAGTGGGCTGACGACAAACCAATCCATCTTCGTTCCCTAAAGCAGATGTTTATCCAGTAATGCCTGGCAAGAAGGCGGTAACGGCGGTGGCTCACGCTTCACCGGTATACCTGTGCCCGGTTTTGGCGGCAGGAACCAGCTTTGCAGCTCGGCCCCACACCCATCTCCGGCTGGCGGCGCAGGCTGATCCTGACATTGCAGGCTGCCCGTCGGACAACGCAAGCGCACGTGCATATGCGCACGGTGACCAAACCACGGTCGCACTTTACGCAACCAGTCACGATCCGCACCGGCATCAGCACAAAGCTGCTTTTTAATCGCAGGATTGACGAAGATACGCGTCACATCGTTATCTTTAGCCGCCAGTTTAATCAGGCTGTCGATCTCTGGCTGCCAGTGACGCGCTACCACGTTTTTGCCGTCCGCAGCCACTAAATCCAGCGGCTGAGGCTTCAACAGCATCTGTGAAGACCAGCGCGATTTAGGGAGCTGTAACCAGATATCCACATCCAGACCGGACTGGTGGCTGGCGTGACCGCTGCTGAAGCGCCCACCGGCCGCCATGCCCATATCGCCAATCAGCACTTCGCCAAGCTGCAGGTTATGCACTTGCGTACTCAGACGCTGAATAAAGAGAATCAAGTCCGGGTGGCCGAAATAGCGACGCTGGTCCTGGCGCATCACCTGATAGTCAGGGGCATTCAGCGGCAGCTCTTCAGCGCCAACGATGCAGCCGTTAGCAAACTGGCCAATCGACTGCGGCGTGCCGCTAATCGGTTGACGGATAGACTGCCAGGGCGTTGCCGCCAGCGTGGAAGCACTTATCAGCAGCGCACCAAGCGCCATCAGCGTCTTTTTCATTCGGTTACCAGCGAGGAATGTCCGTGTGTACATCAGCGTTCTGAGCACGCTGACGCAGTAAGTGATCCATCAGCACGATCGCCATCATCGCTTCAGCGATCGGCACCGCGCGGATCCCTACGCAAGGATCGTGACGGCCTTTAGTGATCATCTCTACTTCTTCACCAAAGCGGTTGATGGTTTTGCCCGGTACGGTAATGCTGGAGGTTGGCTTCATGGCGATGTTAGCCAGAATCGCCTGACCGCTGCTGATGCCGCCCAAAATGCCGCCCGCGTGGTTGCTCTGGAAGCCATCCGCACGGATTTCATCACGGTGCTGGCTGCCGCGCTGGTTGACAACCGCAAAGCCATCACCAATCTCAACGCCTTTCACCGCGTTAATGCTCATCAGCGCATGCGCAAGGTCCGCGTCCAGACGATCGAATACAGGTTCACCCAGGCCAACCGGCACGTTTTCTGCCATCACCGACACTTTCGCACCGATCGAGTCGCCCTCTTTTTTCAGTGCGCGCATCAGCTCGTCCAGCGCTTCCAGCTTGGAAGGATCCGGGCAGAAGAACGGGTTCTGTTCAACCTGATCCCAGTCCTTCAGCTCACAGGCCACGTCGCCGATCTGCGCCAGGAAGCCACGAACTTTAATGCCGTGCTTCAGCTCCAGATACTTTTTGGCGATGGCGCCAGCGGCTACCCGCATTGCGGTTTCACGCGCAGAAGAACGGCCACCGCCACGGTAGTCGCGCAGGCCATATTTCTGCTCGTAGGTGTAATCAGCATGGCCAGGACGGAACACGTCTTTGATCTCGCTGTAGTCCTGAGAACGCTGGTCGGTGTTCTCAATCAACAGGCCAATGCTGGTGCCGGTGGTGACCCCTTCGAACACGCCAGAGAGGATTTTGACCTGATCCGGTTCCCGACGCTGGGTGGTGTAACGCGATGTTCCTGGGCGACGGCGATCAAGATCGTGCTGCAGATCGGCTTCGGTTAGCGGAATGCCCGGAGGCACGCCGTCAACAATACAGCCAAGCGCCAGTCCGTGAGACTCACCGAAGGTGGTGACGCGAAACAGTTGTCCAATAGTGTTACCAGCCATGATGCCCTCTTTTAATGTTCTTTATTAATCTTTGAAAATACCAAAGTGGTGCTGCGCATCAACGATCTGCTGACGCGTCAGCATAAAGACGCCATCGCCGCCGTTGGCAAATTCCAGCCAGGTGAACGGCACATCAGGGTACTGGTCAATCATGTGCACCATGCTGTTGCCCACTTCGCAAATCAGCACGCCCTGCTCGCTCAGGTAATCTGGCGCGTTGGCAAGGATGCGGCGGGCCAGCTTCAGACCATCTCGTCCCGCGGCCAGGCCCAGTTCTGGCTCATGGCGGTACTCGTTTGGCAAATCGTCCATGTCGTCTTCATCCACATACGGGGGATTGGTGACGATCAGGTCATAAGGGGTTTTTGGCAGTTCGCGGAACAGGTCAGCGCGGATTGGCGTGACGTTGTGCTCCAGTCCATGCGCTGCAATATTCTGCTCGGTTACCGCCAGTGCGTCAGTGGAGATGTCTACCGCGTCCACTTCGGCTTCCGGGAAGGCATAAGCACAGGCGATGGCGATGCAGCCGCTGCCGGTACACATATCCAGAATATATTTCGGCTCATGCGGGATCAGCGCAGCAAAGCGCTCGTTGATCAGCTCACCAATCGGCGAACGGGGAACCAGCACACGTTCATCAACATAGAACTCGTGTCCGCAGAACCAGGCTTTGTTGGTCAGGTAGGAGACTGGAATACGTTCGTTGATGCGGCGAATAACGCGCTCGACAATACGATGACGCTCGCTGGATGTCAGCCGTGCGGTGCGCATATCTTCCGGGATATCCAGCGGCAGATACAGAGTGGGCATCACCAGCTGAACAGCTTCGTCCCAGGGATTATCGGTGCCGTGACCATACCAGAGCTCGGCAGCTGAAAAACGGCTGACCGTCCAGCGCAGCATATCCTGAATGGTGTGCAGCTCACTGACTGCCTCATCGACGAAAATTTTGTCCAAAGTGCCCTCCACAGGCCTCACTAAAACTCGGCAGCTAGTTTGCCATGAAGCGGGCCATAATTCAGCGCGGCGGTGTGAAAAAGCTGACATTTGTTTTTTGCCGCCACAACTCAGGGTAGACTGTGGGCATTTCCTGAAGACAACGTTCCGCGGCGTTTTGCCTTATAAAGCCGGACAATGAGAACCTGATGAGTAAAAAACAGCCCCTCAGCGCCGAAGATCAGGCGCTGTTTCGCGGATTGATGACCGGCACCAGAAAGCTGGCGCAGGACACTATTGTCCATAAACCGCCGAAAAAGACCCCTGGCGTTGTTCCGCAGAAAAAGCTGATTTCTGAGCAGATGGATGCCAGTCACTATTTTTCCGATGAATTTCAGCCATTGCTGGCAGACGAAGGCCCTACGCGTTACGTGCGCAGTGATGTCAGCCATTACGAGCTGAAAAAGCTGAGACGAGGTGACTATACGCCGGAAATTTTTCTGGATTTACATGGGCTAACGCAAAGACAGGCGAAGGAGGAGCTGGGGGCATTGATTGCGGCGTGCCGACGTGAGCACATTTTTTGCGCCAGCGTGATGCACGGCCACGGCAAGCATGTGTTGAAACAGCAATCGCCGCTGTGGCTGGCACAGCATCCGATGGTGATGGCCTTTCATCAGGCGCCCAAACTGTTCGGCGGAGATGCCGCGCTGCTGGTGCTGATTGAAGTAGAGGAGTGGCTGCCGCCTGAACTTCCTTAAGACGGCTTCAGGGCCAGAGAAACTGGCCCTGCAGCGTCACATCGCTTTAGCGAGCTTGGAAGGACTGACCTGCCACTCCAGCTTGCCGGTGCCGCTGTCTGCATCAAAGTCGATACGGGCAATGGCCGAGGTGGCAAACATCGGCGGCGATTCCTGCGGGCAGAGTTCAGACACCAGGTAACCCACCAAAGGCAGGTGAGAAATCACCAGTACCGAGTTCACCCCTTCTTTTGCCAGCACTTGCAGGTAACTGGCCACCAGCGCGGGATCGCCGCCAGGTGTCAGTTCAGGCAAGACTTCCTGCCCTTCCGGCAGTGTCAGTGCTTCACGCACCGTAGAAAGCGTCTGTTCTGCACGCAAATACGGGCTGACCAGCACACGTTCAATATCTACTGTCTGGCCATTAAGCCATTTCGCCATCTGGCGTGATTCATCACATCCGCAATGAGTCAGAGGTCGTACAGAATCACTAGCCGCATCTAATGCCGCATCGCCGTGACGCATAATGAAAACTTGCATAATGCACCGCTGTTGTTAAACGTAAACGCCGGAAAACACAGCTTCCCGACTCTTCATTCAGTGAATGAACGCTGTGTTGTACCCTAATGCCTTGAGTATAGTCAACCGATTGTTTATTAAATGAGCGCTTTACAGAAGAGTGCCAAAGTGCGCCTTTTTTACCGAAAAATCTAACCCCCTGAATCCGCGTGGCTATTCGTTTTTACCGCCGTTTTGTAAAAAAGCGCCCCTTCGCCAGCTCGTCTCTTCAGCGCTTCACAAGGGGTAAAACGTTCGCCGTGTGCCTGCATCAGCCGCTCTAATGTGTTCACCACCTCAGCGGCGCCTAAACGGTCCATATAGCGGAACGGCCCGCCAAGGAACGGAGGGAAACCGATGCCAAACACCGCACCTATGTCCCCGTCTCTGGCTGAATGAATCACCCCTTCCTCCAGCGTTCTGGCTGCTTCGTTCAGCATCATCATCACACAACGCTCAGCCACACTCCCGGCACTTAGATGGGATTTGGGCGTCAGGTTCAGGACTTTATAAATACTCTCATCCACCGACTTTTTACTGCTAAAGGTTTTGCGGTTATAGAGATAGAAACCCCGGCCATTCTTACGCCCTTTGCGATTGTCATTCAACACGGCGGCAAAGGCCTCCGGCGTTTTAAAACGTTCGCCCCAGGCTTGTTCCAGCACCGGCATGATGTGAGTGCCTACATCAATACCCACTTCATCCAGCAGCTGTATTGGCCCGACCGGGAAGCCAAATTTCACCAATGCCCGGTCAATGCTGTCAATGGGTTCCCCTTCCAGCAGGCAACGCATGGCTTCAATAATGTAAGGTGCCAGGATGCGATTCACATAAAAACCGGCCCTGTCAGCCACCACAATCGGCGTTTTACCCTGTTTTTTCGCCAGCGCAACCACGGTGGCAATAGTTTCTGCGGCAGTAGTCGAATGCGGGATGACTTCGACCAGCGGCATTTTGTCTACCGGACTGAAATAGTGCAGCCCAATGACGTTTTCTGGCCGTTGGGCATTCGCTGCGATAGCCGCAATCGGCAGTGAGGAAGTGTTGGAGGCAAAAATCGCCTGTGCAGACGTATTGGCCTCAACCTCTGCGACCATAATTTGCTTCAGCGTCAGGTCTTCGAACACCGCTTCAATGATCACGTCACGATGGTGGAAACCCTGATAATCGGTGCCGCCGCCAATCAGGGCCATCTGTTGCTGGCGTTCTGCCGGGCGAAGGTGGCGACGTTGCACGCTTTTGCTCAGCAAATCCCAGCTGTATTTCATCGCATGATTAATGCCTTCAGGTTTGATGTCTTTTATGCGCACGGGCAACTTGCCACGAGTGGCAGTGACATAAGCAATCCCGCCGCCCATCAAGCCTCCGCCAAGCACACCAATCGTCTTCAGTTCACGCGGCTGGGCATCTGCACCGCGATCCTTTTTCATCTCAGTGGTCGCGAAGAAAAGAGCGCGTAAGGCTTTTGATTCCGGCGTCATTGCCAGCTCGCCAAAGGCTTTAGCTTCCTCGGAATAGCCGATGATGCTGCCCTTAAGCAGACCGGTCTTGACCACTGATAAAATTTTCCGGGTTGCCGGATAGTTGCCTTTCGTTTTGGCTTCAGTCTGTTTAGTTGCCATGGCAAACAGCAATGCGCGACCGGCCGGTGCATTCAGCAACCTTTCACGCAGAGGCAATGTTTTGCGGGGTTTGCGGCCGTTCAACGCCATTTTCACCGCGGTTTCCAGCAGAATCGAGTGCGGAACAGCTTCCTCCACCAACCCCATTTTCAGCGCCTGCTTAGCCCGCAGCGTTTTACCGGTAAGGATCAGATCCAGCGCCCTGGAAGCGCCAATTAAGCGTGGCAGCCTTTGCGTGCCGCCAGACCCCGGCAGCAACCCCAGCTGGACCTCAGGAAGTCCCAACCGGGTTTTGTCCTCTAAACTGCAAACGCGTTGATTGCAGGCCAGGGCTAATTCAAGGCCACCGCCCAGACAGGCACCGTGGATAGCCGCAATGACCGGAACGGACAGCGAGGCAATCTCAGCCATCACTTTTTGCCCTTCATGCGCCAACGCTTCGGCTTCCTGTGCCGTGCTGCAGCGATCGATCATCGAAATATCGGCACCGGCAATAAAAGAGTCTGGTTTACCGGAAATCAGCACCAGCCCGGCCAGATGCTTATTACTGCGCGCTTGGGCAATCACTTCGCGGATCTGCCCGGCGAATTCCGCCTTGAGCGTGTTCATCTTCTCGCCCGGCACATCAATAGTGATCACCCCAACGTTATCCAGCCGCATGACCAGGCTGAAGGCTGAGGCTTTTTGCGTGTTGTCGATCGTCGTGGTCATTATTCGGCCTCCAGAACCATTGCAGCACCTAAGCCGCCAGCGGCACAAGCCGTGACCAGCCCAAGCCCCCCGCCGCGACGACGCAGTTCATTCAGCGTCTGGGTAATCATTCTTGCGCCAGTCGCCGCAAAAGGATGGCCGTACGCGATGGAGCCGCCCAGCACGTTGAATGTCTCTTCGTTTACCTCGCCAAGCGCATGTGGGCGTTTTAACACTTCACGGGCAAAGCGCTCGTCGGCAAACATTTTCAGGTTAGCCAGCGTCTGCGCGGCAAAGGCTTCATGCATATCGATCAACGTCAGATCGTTGAGGGTGATCCCTGCTCTGTCCAGCGCCAGCGGCGAGGCATAAGAAGGGCCTAACAGCATATCCTTCCAGACATCGATGGCGGTGAAGGCGTAACTCCGTAAATAGCCCAGAGGAACAATTCCGAGCTCTTTAGCGCGCGACTCTGTCATTAGCA
This sequence comes from Erwinia sp., assembly GCF_049696395.1. Lineage (GTDB taxonomy): Bacteria > Pseudomonadota > Gammaproteobacteria > Enterobacterales > Enterobacteriaceae > Erwinia. The sequence goes on along the minus strand of NZ_JBAVTT010000150.1, from coordinate 11,876 downwards.
CCACAGCCGCTGCCCCATCCGTTAACGGCGTGCTGTTGGCGGCGGTGACCGTCCCGTGCTGACGGTCGAAAGCTGGACGAAGGCGCGCGTAGTCTTCAAGGGTCGAGGCCATCCGCACGTTGTTGTCCTGCTCAAAGGCTTTGTGCCACGGCGGAACAAAAGCGGTCATCACCTCTCCTGCCAGACGGCCCTCTTCCCAGGCTCTGGCCGCCCGCTGATGCGAGCGATGGGCCATGGCGTCTTGCTGTTCACGGGTGATGCCATGGCTCTTTGCCATTTGCTCCGCGGTGTCACCCATTCTTAGCCCGGTTGAGTATTCCGCCACGGCGGGCGGCACAGGCAGCAAATCACGCGGGCGCAACTGGCTGAACAGCTTCATTTTTTGTGAGAAGGTTTTGGCTTTATTCAGATCGACAAGGATGCGGCCCAGCTTTTTGCTGACGCCAATGGGCAGGACAGAGGAGGAGTCAGCGCCGCCCGCAATCCCAGCCTGAATGGTGCCAGCCAGCAGACTTTCTGCCACGTTCGCTACCGCCTGAAAACTGGTGGCGCAGGCACGGCTGACGCTGTAAGCATCGGTCTGCACATTCAGGCCGCTGCTCAACACAATTTCACGGGCGATGTTCGGTGCTTCAGGCATCTGCACCACCTGACCAAACACCAGCTGTTCAATAACCTCCGGCGGCAGTTCGCTGCGCGCCAGTATCTCGCTCACCACCATGCGCCCCAGCTCAATAGCGGGAATGCCATGCAATGCCGTAGCCTGGCGGGCAAACGGGGTGCGGAGTCCGTGAGTAATGGCGATGCGATCGCCCTGACGCGTCAGCAAAGGAAGCGCTTTGCTCATTCTGATCACCCTTAACAGTCAAACGGCATCATTGCCTAACAGGTCTGACCTCTAAGGTTAACCAGATTTTAACAATGTGCACGCGGATTGAGAGAAAATTGCGAGAGCAAACACGCTTTAGAAAACAATGAGTGGGAAAATCCCACTCATTGTTGAACAAGGAGGATTAACGCAGGCCGAGCTGGAAAATCAGTGTTTCAGCCTGGCAGCAGAAAGTGAAATCGGCTTCCAGCAGCACGCCGTCTGGCTGTTCATTGAAACGGGCCTCAATCACGCAAGGATCGGATTCAACCTGGCGGGCTTTTTCCGTTAGCTGGTTGAGCATGGCTTCCGCCTGTTGGCGAGTTTCATACAGCTGGCTCCAGCTCGCGGTGCAGTCCGTGTTGTCCATGATGGTTCCAACATCTACACAACAGCAGGCAGCCGTTTCATTCGCGCTGCATTTATTTATGGCATGGGACATGGGTGATCTCCTGTTAACCGCGCTCACTGCGGCAGAACGTTTATTAACTGGCCGCTATGTTACCCCTGAGATAAGGGCGCTGTCTGGCTATTGGAGGGTATGGCAGCAATAACGGGCGAATATCCGGGGCAATTTTGATCTGAAACAAGCTAGACTCGATGTTGTCATTTGCGACACGCAGTTTTTTGTTAAGCAGATCGCTTTTTTTAGATCATTTTAGAAATATCTATAAAACAATATTGCAACATCGACACAGGTCGGACCTATACTGGTGCCACTGGTCTGATTTGTTAGATGTATGTCAGTCCCTACAATTCGTGAACCTTTGTTACCACCGGTAGCAAAGTTCAATAAAAATCAGATAAATGAGGTTGTGGTCATGAACCATAAAAACCTGTTTGCGAAGTCTGCTCTCGCAGCTGCAGTGGCAATTGTATCTTCGAACGTTTACGCAGCCGGCTTTCAATTGAATGAATTTTCGGCCATTGGTTTAGGCCGCGCTTATTCAGGCGAAGGCGCAATGGGGGATACTGCTGCATCAGCCAGCCGTAACCCAGCTACCATGGCGCTTATGGATCGCCCGATGTTTTCTATCGGTGCCGTATATATTGACCCGGATGTGGATATCAGTGGCCAAAGCCAGTCCGGTCAAAGCCTGGATGCCAATAATATTGCCCCTACTCAATGGGTTCCCAATATTCATTACGTCCAGCCAATTAACGATCAGTGGTGGTTAGGCGCTTCTGCTACCTCCAATTATGGTCTGGCTACCGAATTTAATGACGACTACACCGCTGGCGGTTACGGCGGTAAAACCGATCTGCAAACCGTTAACTTTAATTTAAGTACGGCTTACCGTCTTAATCAGAACTTCAGTTTTGGTATTGGTTTTGATGCCGTTTATGCCCGAGCGAAGATTGAACGCTATGCTGGTGAATCCGGAGCAGCACTGGGTCTGCCGGCAGACACTCAGATTGCCCATCTGAAAGGGGATGAATGGGGTTATGGCTGGAACGCCGGTATTCTCTATGAAGTGGATGATAATAACCGCTTCGGCTTCACGTATCGCTCTGAAGTAAAAATCGACTTCGACGGCGATTATAAGAGCAGTATCCCAACCTATATCAACCCAATTAATCAGGCTGGTAACTTCGGTCTGCCTTACGGCACCGGCGGTGAAACGATTCCAGGTGCTTTGACCCTGAATCTGCCTGAAATGTGGGAGCTGTCTGGTTACCACAAAGTGGCCCCACAATGGGCAGTGCATTATAGCCTGACGTATACCAGCTGGAGCCAGTTCCAGGAGCTGAAAGCCACTGGCAGCAATGGCCAGGAGCTGTTCTATAAAGAAGAGAACTTTAAAGATGCTTACCGCATCGCACTGGGAACGTCTTATTTCTATGATGAAAACTGGACCTTCCGTACCGGTATTGCCTTTGATGACAGCCCGGTCCCGGCTGATAACCGTTCCATCTCCATCCCGGATCAGGATCGTCTGTGGTTAAGCGCAGGTGCTTCCTACGCCTTTAACGAAGATGCCTCTGTTGACGCAGGTATTTCCTATATGCACGGCCAGCATGTCACCGTAGAAGAAGGCCCTTACACCTTCAACTCTACCGGTAAAGCCTGGCTGTACGGCGCTAGCTTTAACTACAAGTTCTAATCCCACACCAGACACAAAAAAGGCCTGTCGCAAGACAGGCCTTTTTTTATTACGTCAAAGACGTCAGTTAGAATCGATATCGTTCAAGTCGCCCTGAATCGCCGAAGCGTTCGGGTTTTCCTGTGGGATAAGTTTGCCATCACTGGCCAGGAAATCATGATGCTGGAAATACGCCGCACGAACAAAGGCGTAAGGATCCTGCGAATTACGCAGCATCGAATCTGAATCCAGCAGCTGCGCACGGGTTTCAACCCCTTCCAGCGCCCACTTCCCTGCCGACATCCACCAGGTCAGCCAGCTTAATGGCGCATAGAGATCGTCAACCAACCCACCCACATCTTCACGAGGGGTGAAGCCGCCGTAGCCAGGCACTTCAACGTAAGGGCCGTAACCCACACCGTAATTCCCCAACGTGCTGCCAAACCCGCGAGCCTCTTCTTTCGCCAGCTTAGGATTGGCCATGCTCGCTACGTCGATAAACCCGCCCATTCCCAGAATCGTGTTCAGGAAGAAACGGTTAAAGTGGATCATCGCTTTATAAGGTTTGCCCTCAATAAAGTAGTTCACCATCGTCGAAGGTTCATCAAGGTTGCTTAGGAAGTTACTCAGCCCGGTGCGCGCTGGCACCGGCAGATAGTCACGCCAGGCCACCGCCACAGGACGAACGACGTACGGGTCCAGCACGTTGTAGTTGAAGTTGAACATCGAGCGGTTAAAGCCCTCGAACGGATCGGACCGTCCTTGAGGCTGATCTGCCGTATTCGAACTGGCACAGCCAATCAACAATACGCTGGCCAGTGCTACACCCGTCACGCGGTAGCTCATCTCTTACTCCCTGTCTTCTGTGTAATACCGCCTACGGCTGCTGCTGATTAATCTCAACAGACAGTTGCTGATGACCATCAAATGCCGTGACAGCGCTGGTGCCGAACCAGTCCCCAGCCTGCGGGTTGGCACTGCCATCACGCGAGATGCGCACGCGCACCTGAACCTGATGCTGAGCAGAAAGTAGTCGCTCCGGCATCATGGCGTTGCTGTCATCCAACGTCAGCGATAAAGGAAAATGGCTTAACGGTAATTTTTTCACCGCCACCGGGACGGGAGAAACACCATCAGCAACGGAAATATACAACACTCCGTCGCTCGGTAACATTTTTTCTGCTCCCGGAGCCAGGGTGATGGAAAGTGCCAGATGGCTGTTTTGCTTACCGGATTCCGTTTTTGCCTGCTCGATGCTGCGCTGGATCATTACCCCGCGCTTATCGTCGGCTGGTAACAATTGTAACATCTTTTCCCAAGCTGCAATGGCGTCAGGGTAGTGCTGCTGACTAAAAGCATTAAATGCCAACAGGCTCAGCACACGCAGGTTGCGGCCGTCTGCTTTGATCATCTCATTTAACATCACACCAGCCTGACGATTATCCTCAGGATCCGGTGAACGCGTCAGCACATCAGCATAGCTGAGCTTCACCTCAGGATTATTTGGTGCCAGCTGCATAGCACGCTGGAACGCTTTGGTGGCGGTATCGGCATTGTTCAGCACCATGCCAATGCGTCCCAACATCAGCCAGTCATTGACGTTCTGCGGATCGTCTTGCAGTGAGCTGCGCACGCCAAGCCCTAACCGTGCCAGCTCCTCCATAGTCAGTGGTTTGGCATTGGGATCCATCACCTGAGCACGTAAGGCAGGCAGATCGCTCTTCACCTGCTGCCAGGACATGACCTGCGCAAAGCCCCCGGTTTTGAAATAGAAGCCAAGGCTGACCAGGATCAGCACCAGCACGCCCGGCAACAGCACCCAACGTCCCACGCTGCGTTCCACGATCTCTTCGTCTTGCGGAATGTCGTGCAGCAGAGTTTGTTGCAACTCACGCACCATTTCTGGCCGCTCAGCTACTACGCCCTGATCTTCATCCTCTTCCAGCTCTTTCAGACGCTGATGATAAAAAGCTTTGTTCAGCGCATCGCGTTCAATTGATACCGGACGATGTTTACGCCCGCCAGCAATCAGCAAAAGCGCACAGGACGCTATTAACAGCGCCAGAATGGTTAACCAGAATCCACCCATTATTGCTTCCTGTTATTCTTTAAGAGCGCATTCAGGCGCTGTTGCTGTTCCGCATCCATATCGTCATCAAGCCTGCGTTTCTTGCTGCGCAGCACGATCACCAACGCGCCGATAATCACAAACAGCGCCGGGCCGGCCCACAGAATGATCGTGGAAGGCATCACCGGTGGCTCATAGGTGACGAAATTGCCGTAGCGCGCCACCATGTAATGCTTAACCTGATCTGGCGTCTGACCCTTCTGCAGCAGTTCATAGACTTTCAGCCGCATGTCGCTGGCGATCATCGCGTTGGAATCGGCAATGCTGTTGTTCTGACATTTTGGACAGCGCAGGGATTCGGTCAGGTGGCGATACTGCTGCTCCTGATCGACCGAGGAGAATTTATACGTATCAATGTTATCTGCCAGCACGTTGCCACTGAGCAACAGCGCCAGAAACAGGACTATCCCTCTCATGCGCCTGCCTCCTTGCTGTATTTATCCCATAAGGGCTTCACTTCGCGGTTCCAGACGTCATCGTTCAGATCCCCGGCGTGGCGATAGCGAATGATCCCTTTGCCATCGATCAGGAAGGTTTCTGGCGCGCCATACACGCCCAGATCCAATCCCAGCATACCGTCACCGTCATACAGGCTCAGCGCATAAGGATTGCCCAGCGTGTTCAGCCAGTTGATTGCCTTGCTGCGATTGTCCTTATAATTCAACCCGACCACGCGCACGCCTGTTGACGCCAGTTTATTGAGGTACTGGTGCTCAGCCCGACAGGTCGGACACCAGGTTGCCCAAACGTTCAGCAGAATTGGTTTGCCGTCAGTTAGCACCGACTGATCGTAGGTTTTTCCCGGTTGATCCAGAGATTCCAGTGTAAATACCGGCACCGGCTTGCCCACTAATGCCGACTCCAGCAACGTAGGGTCATCCCCGTTCGCATTGCGGTTGAGCTGCCACATCAAGGCCGCCGCCAGCAGCAGAAACAGCACTAGCGGGATATACAGAATCTTCTTGCTCATGCCAGTTCCTTCTCTGCTTTCTTGCGTGAACGGTAACGCGGGTCACACAGGCAGAAGATGCCGCCAACGGCCATAAACAGACCGCCGAACCAGATCCAGCGAACGAAAGGTTTGTAGTAAATGCGCACGGCCCACGAGTTATCGCCCAACTCTTCACCCAACGCGGCGTAAAGGTCACGGGTGAAGCCACCATTGATCGCCGCTTCCGTCATCATGGTGTGCGCCACGCTGTAGTAGCGTTTTTCCGCGTGCAGCGTCGCTTCGTGCTTGCCGTTACGGGTGACGTCGATGATGCCTACGCCGCCGGTATAGTTCGGGCCTTGCAGGGTATGCACATCACGGAACGTGAAGTGGTAGTTTTGAATATCTACCGTGTCGCCCGCGCGCATACGCACATCGCGCTCCACGCTGTAGTTCTGACTGAAGGCAATGCCGATAACGGTAACCGCCACGCCAAGGTGACCCAGCACCATTCCCCAGTGGCTGCGGGAAAGATGGGTTAAGCCTTTGAAGAAGCTGTGACGGTGCGTGGCACGTTCATGCAGCTCCATCAGCGTCAGGAAAATGACCCAGATCGACATCAGCAGGCCAACAACCGCCATCGCTTCGATGCGATCCTGCATCAGCCACGGCAGGAGAATCGACAGCACCAGCGTGCCAACTAAAGCCACGCCCAGACGCTTCCACAGTTTCTGTGGTTCATCACGGCGCCAGCGGACCAGCGGACCAATGCCCAGCATCAGGGCCAACGGGGCCATCAGCCAGGTAAACAGGGTATTAAAGAAGGGCTCGCCAATCGAGATACTGCCAAGGCCGAGCTGCTTATGCACCAGCGGCAGCAAGGTTCCCAGCAACACCACCAGCATCGCGGCAATCAGCAGCACATTGTTACCGAGCAGGAATGATTCGCGCGACCAGACTTCATTCTGCACACGGCTGCGTACCTTGCTGCCCTTCACCGCATACAGCAGTAACGAGCTGCCAATAACGATCACCAGGAAAGCGAGGATGAACATTCCACGAGATGGATCGGAAGCAAAGGAGTGCACAGATACCAGCACGCCAGAGCGCACCAGGAAGGTGCCGAGCAGGCTTAATGAGAAAGCGGTGATCGCCAGTAAAACCGTCCAGGCTTTAAAGGTGCCGCGCTTTTCAGTCACCGCTAACGAGTGGATAAGCGCTGTGCCTGCCAGCCAGGGCATAAAGGAAGCGTTCTCAACCGGATCCCAGAACCACCAGCCGCCCCAGCCAAGCTCGTAATATGCCCAGGCCGAGCCCAGCACGATGCCGACCGTCAGGAATACCCAGGCCGCCGTGGTCCATGGACGTGACCAGCGCGCCCAGGCGGTGTCCAGCCTGCCAGCCATCAACGAGGCGATGGCAAAAGCGAAGGCAACGGAGAACCCAACGTAACCCATATAGAGGATCGGCGGGTGGAAGATCAGGCCGATATCCTGCAGCATCGGGTTCAAATCGCTGCCGTCGATCGGGAAGTCTGGCAATGTTCGCGTAAACGGGTTCGAGGTCAGCGTAATAAAGAGCAGGAAGCCGAGGTTAATCATCCCCATCACGGCCAGCACACGGGCGATGGAATCCATCGGCATGCCACGGCTGAACAGCGCCACTGCCAGCGTCCAGGTGCTGAGCAACAGCAACCAGAGCAACAGCGAGCCTTCATGCGCACCCCAGGTTGCCGCTATGCGGTAATAAACCGGCAGCAGGGTATTGGAATTGGTTGCTACGTAAGCCACGCTGAAATCGTTGACGATAAAGGCGTGAACCAGCACCACAAAGGCACCAAGGATACAGGCAAACAGCGCAAAGCTAAGCGGACGAGCCAACCCCATTAAACGACGATCCTGGCGGGCGGCTCCCCAAAGGGGGTAGATACTTAACAGCAGTGAAATGGCCAGTGCCAGACAAAGCAGAAAACTGCCTATTTCCGGCATCATGACTGGCCACCTTGTGCAGGAGGTTGATAAGCCGACTGCGGCCCTTTAGGGTTGGTTTTCATCGCGTCCTCAATTTCTGGCGGCGTATATTTTTCATCGTGTTTCGCCAGCACTTCTTTGGCTTCCACCAGGTTGCCGTCCTGGAGCACGCCTTGCGCTACCACACCCTGCCCTTCACGGAACAGGTCAGGCAGAATGCCAAGATAGCTGACGCTGATCACGCCTCGGGCATCGTACAATTTGAAAGAGACCTGCAGCGTTTGAGGATCGCGCTTCACGCTGCCCGGCATAACCATGCCACCAACACGCAGGCGCTGGCCTGGTTCGGGCTTGACGTGGGCTTCCCCTTTGCCATTAAGAATTTCGCCGGGGGTGTAGAAAAGGTCGATGTTTGAACGCAACGCGTACATCACCAACGAGGTGGCCAGGCCCAGGCCCACCAGAATTGCTGTTACCATGATCAGGCGACTTTTACGGCGCGGATTCACTGTTGTTCTCCTGCGGCTTCACTGGCGAGTTTTTTGCTTTTAGCGGCGCGAATGCGACTTTCTCTGGACTGACGCTGACGAATTTCCTTCAGCAGACGATGACGCTGGAAAACGGTGTGCAGCACCAGCCCGGCAAGGGCTATCAGCGTGCAGGCAACCGCCAGCCAGACGAAGAAGGCGTAGCCGCCCATGGCAAAGAAGTCCTGCCAGGTGGTGAAAGCTGGGGTCATGCTTTGCGCCCTCCTTTCGCTGCCACTTCGGCCACCCACGGACGGTGACGTTCGGTAAACAGCAGCAGATTACGCAAGCGCATCAGCGTCAGTGAAATGAACAGCAACAGATAGCCGAGGATTGACCAGCGCAGCGGCGAACGCATGCTTGGGTCAATGGACTGCTGGAGCATACCGGATGAACCCTGATGCAGGGTGTTCCACCACTGCACCGAGTAGTGAATAATGGGCAGGTTAACCACGCCCACCAGGATCAGGATCCCGGCTGCTCGTCCCGCCATGCGGCGGTCTTCAAAGGCGTTATACAGGGCAATAACGCCCATATAGAGGAACAACAGAACCAGTTCAGACGTGAGGCGGGCATCCCAAATCCACCAGGTGCCCCACATTGGCTTACCCCAGGCGGCACCCGTAATCAGTGCAATAAAGGTAAACACCGCACCAACCGGTGCCATGGCGGCAGCGGCCAGATCGGCGGCTTTCCATTGCCAGACCAGACCTGTAAAGGCGGCAATTGCCATCGATGCATAGATGCCCATTGACCACATAGCGGCCGGGACATGGATATACATGATGCGGTAGCTGTTTCCCTGCTGATAATCGGCCGGGGCGAAACCAAATCCCCAAATCCAGCCCAGTAACAGAGCGGCAACGCCCAGCACCGCAAACCAGGGCACCAAACGACCGCATAACCGGTATAGCCGGTCGGGCTTACCGAGTTGATGTAACCATTTCCACATTATTATTTTGCTCACATAAAAAGAAAAAGCGTTCTGGTGTTTATTATAAGAAGTCAGTTAGTGCACGCTGACCCGCAATGCTGCGGCGGTAGCGAACGGTGCCAGCGTGGCACTGCCCACCAACAGGGCTCCTAAAATGGCCAGGTAGCCGTCAATCGGTAATCCCATGCCGGCAGCGTCTATGGCTGCACTGGCAAAAATCAACACCGGTACTGCCAACGGCAAGACCAGTAAACTCAGTAAAACGCCGCCGCGGCGCAGCCCAACCGTCAGTCCCACGCCGATGGCGCCAAGGAAACTCAACGTTGGCGTGCCTAACAGCAAGGTCAACGCAATAGCTCGCCAGCTGGCAAAATCCAGTGAAAGCAGCAAAGCAGCCAGAGGGGAGAGCAACAGCAACGGCAATCCGGTCACTACCCAGTGAGCGGCCACTTTCCCCAGAACCGTTATCGGCAGTGGCGTAGGTAACAACAGCAGTTGTTCCAGCGACCCATCGAGAAAGTCGTCACGAAACAGGCGCTCCAGCGCCAGCAGCGAGGAAAGTAACGCTGCCACCCAAACGATGCCTGGAGCGATACGCGCCAGCAATTTAGGTTCTGGCCCAATTCCCAGCGGGAACAGGGTAATGACAATCAGGAAGAACCACAGCGGATTAATGATTTCCGAGCCACTGCGAAACGCAATACGCAGTTCCCGCTTAAGGACACGCCAAAACATCAGACTACCTCCGAAGAGGTAAGGCGAATTTTGCGAACTGTGCGATATGCCGTGGGTAAATCCTGGTGAGTGGTCAAAATCACCGCCCCGCCGTTTTCTGCGTGATGGTTGAACAGCGCCATCAGCTTTGCCACGCCAGATTTATCAATGGCGGTTAGCGGCTCATCCAGGATCCATAATGGAGAACGGCTTAACCAAAGTCTGGCTAGCGCAACACGACGCTGCTGGCCGGCGGAAAGCTGAGCAACGGCAACGTCTTCAAATCCGGTTAACTCCACTTCTTCCAGTGCCGCCATCAGCGAGGCTTCAGACTGGCTGGCATGGTAAAAATGCAAATTCTCACGCGCGGTCAATACGGCTTTCACTCCTGGCTGATGCCCGAGATAAAGCAGCGCGGCATGCCAGATTTCACGCTGTTGGCGTATTGGGTGCTGCTGCCACAGCACATCGCCCTGCTCTGCCCGACTGAGTCCGGCCAGAATGCGCAGCAGAGAGGTTTTCCCTGCCCCATTGGCCCCTTCAATCTGGACAATATCGCCCGCTGAAACGGTAAAACTGAGGTCGCTAAACAGCGTGCGTTCGTCGCGTACGCAGGTCAGATTGTTGGCTTCCAGCATCAAAAAAAGTTCGCGCTTAATAGAATTGGGCGAAATAGTACCACAGGCAATCAGTTCATCGCAGCCTGTAGTAGCCCTGCATTTCACCGGGTAAGGCATTATGCCTGTTACGCGTCACAAATCGCCTAAAAAAGGCTTGCGGTTAAAGGTTTGTTACGCTTCTTCTGAGGTTAAGTTACATTTCCTCTTCCCGGTAAACCCGCTACGCTTACAGAGTAATAACCACTGGGAAACATAATAATGAATAAGAAACAGGATGATGGCGAAGTAGAAAGCCAGGAAAGTGAACAAGGCGAAGAGATCGAAGTAGATGAAGAAGCTTTGCCCTCTCGCGCTGCGGCGGTTCATGAGCAGATCCGTCAGGAGGGGGAAAAAGAGTTAGAGCGTGATGGGCTGGCCCTGCTGTTTTCTGCCATTGCGGCGGGACTTTCGATGGGTGCCTCGTTGATGGCTAAAGGGATCTTCCAGGTCAATCTGGAAGGCGTGCCCGGTGCTTTTATCCTCGAGAATCTGGGGTACACCTTTGGCTTTATCATTGTGATCATGGCGCGACAGCAGCTGTTTACCGAAAATACGGTCACAGCTGTATTGCCGATAATGCACAAACCCACTGGCAGCAATTTGTTGTTGCTGTTACGCCTGTGGGGCATTGTGCTTGGCGGCAACCTGATAGGAACGGGATCGGCGGCACTGGCGTTTACGCATATGCCCATCTTTGATGATGCAACGCGAGGCGCTTTTGTTGCCATCAGTCAAAAAGTGATGGAGAACACGCCGTTAGAGATGTTTTCCAATGCGGTAGTGTCGGGCTGGATTATCGCCACGATGGTCTGGATGTTCCCTTCGGCTGGTGCGGCTAAAATCTGGGTGATTATCCTGATGACCTGGCTGGTCGCGCTGGGCGACCTTGCGCATATCGTTGTCGGCTCGGTAGAAGTGCTCTATCTGGTGTTCAACGGTGTGATCAGCTGGCATGAATTCCTCTGGCCGTTTGCCCTGCCGACCCTTGCAGGCAATATCATCGGCGGCACCTTTATCTTCGCGGTGATCAGTCATGCGCAGATCCGCAATGATATGAGTAC
>NZ_JBAVTT010000149.1:0-66523 GCF_049696395.1 Erwinia sp. | reverse complement strand
ATTGAGTCCAACGAGCCCTGCCTGTTGATCCGCCGTCAAACCTGGAGTGATGCCAGGATCGTCACGTACGCCAAGCTATTGTATCCCGGTTCGCGCTATAAGCTGCTAGGACGTTTCAAAGGGCATGGCTGATTTTTGGGGTATTTGAGGGTTAAGTTAAAAACCGGCTGCGGTGGTTCGGCGTCGGCATAGAGCGCGTTGCTAAGGCTGCAACGTCCAGGACGGCTGCGGTGGTACGGCGTCAGCATAGAGCGCGTAACTAAGGCTGCAACGTCCAAGACGGCTGCGGTGGTACAGTGTCAGCATAGAGCGCGTTGCTAAGGCTGTAACGACCAGGACGGCTGCGGTGGTACGGCGTCAGCATAGAGCGCGTTATCCGAGACGCCGTGAATACGTCCATGTAGGCTTGGATGCAGCATCCCTGCTGCATACACTCGGCTAACGCGCTCTATGCCGCCACCCATTAGCTTCCGTGTCGTTGAAGGGATTCGTGGACACACAATTCAACACCCACTCTTCAATTCCCAACTCAACCTGCCAGTGTCGTTTTACCTGGCAGATGCCCGCGCTCATTTTTAAAGAGTGGGGAGAGTTTAAGTGGCTGGAGTGAGTTGAAGGTTTGATTGATTTGGATGGTTTGACTGGTTTAAATGGTTTGAATCAGTGGATTTTGAAGTGTGTGGCCCCATTTGAACAGGCAACATTGAAGCTGACGGGAAGGGAGAGAAGGTTGATAAGCAAAGTATCTGCGACATGGACGTCGCAGCTAAGCCTCCAGGGAGGATTCACGGCGTCTTTGTATTCAACCTTCTCTCCCTGACCTGTCACCAGAACCTTCAGAAAACTTGCAGGGTCACAACGACAAACATTCCCTGAGCTGCCACCTGACTGTCCAGACAGAATTCGGCACTATAGAGACAAGTTGTCCCTGACCAGCCACCTGACTGTCCAGACAACTTTCGACACTACAGACACAAGCTCTCCCTGACCTTGCACCAGACCCTTCAGACAACTAACGATCCAGAGCATCCATCCCAATAAGCGTCCCTTATCCCAGCACCTTCTGCACGCAGGTTTTGAATACTTTTATCCCTACTGGTAGCGAGTTCAGGTCGAAATGCATATCCGGGTGATGCAGACCTGGCACTAAACCTGTCCCTAATCCCCAGAAGCCTGACTTGACCTGCGGACGTTGCACGGCGTAGTGGAAGAAGTCTTCGCTGCCTGGCGTGGAACGAACAGGCATCAATGCCTCTACGCCTAATACCTCTTTGATTGACTCCGAAATCAGCGTGGTCATCTCGTCATCAATCTCTGCCGCTGGCATTGATTTCATTACCACGATATCGGCCGTTGCCCCATAACCCGCGACACTGTGTTGGATGGCTTTTTCTACTTTGGCCTGCAACACAGTCATATCTTCGTTTTCTGCTGCGCGAAGATCGAAAACCACTCGCGCTTCGTCCGGAATCGAGTTGGTTACGCCAGCATCACACAGGAAGCGGGTGGCTTTTGCGCTCCAGCTCTTACCTGGTGCCATGTGAACAGCATTGACGGCCTGGACTGCGCTGGCTCCGGCATCCAGTGCATTAATCCCGAGATGAGGGCGCGCACCGTGTGCAGTTTGGCCGTGGATGGTCGCTTCCAGAGTGACACAGGCTGAATAATAAACGGCAGGGATCGCAGTGCCTACCGCACACTCTTCTGCCGGGCGCAGATGGAAGCCCAGAATCATATCGACATCATCAATGGCTCCGCCTGCAATCATCGCTAATGCACCGGTACCTAATTCTTCCGCAGGCTGGAAGATCAGTTTCAGACGGCCTTTTTTCACTGCTCCTTCCGCGATCAGTTCCTGTGCTGCCGTTAACACCACCGACGAGTGGCCATCATGACCACAGGTGTGGCGTGCGCAGGCTTCACCATTGATGATGTGGCCCAGCGCATCCATGTCCGCTCGCAGGGCCAGGGTTGGCCCCGGTACGCCGCTGTCCAGCACCGCTACGATGCCCGTAGTGTCATTGAAATTATCCTGCACCGCATAGCCGGCAGCCTTCAACTGTTGGCTGATGTAAGCCGAGGTTTTGAATTCCTGGAAACCCAGTTCAGGGATCTCATGCAGATAAGCGTAATGTTCTAAAACTTTTAACACGTTAAACACTCCATATTTCAGTTATCAGGCAACCACTCGCATCACCAACATTGAGATGACCGCATTCAGGATGCTGGTCACCATCAGCAGTGGCCAGTACTTCTTTGGAACGTCAGACACTCCCAGCAGACGGCCCATATATTGTAACTGTGCGCCCATCAGGAAAATGGCCGGGGTCAGAATAGTGATATCTGCGCCTGTCAGCACCCCTTTAGCCAGCAGGCTTACAGCCACGCCAGTACCGGCAGAGGAGGAAAGCCATGCGGTAAGCAGCACGGTAATGGCTTCACCAGGCAGGCCAAAAAGCCCCATCACGGGTGCAAACACTTTGCCAATAAATCCCATGATCCCGAGTAAATTTAGCACCTCTGCAATCACATAAGCCATCACCACGTTGGGCAGTAAATTGTGAATGGCGATGTGGAAGCCTTTGCGGGCACCCACCACGAAAATATCGAACGGGTTGTTAGTGGTCAGAGTCTGCGGTTTATTCTGCATGCTGGAAATCTCGCTTGTAGACGGTATTCAATATCAGACGGACAAATGCCGCACCGACAAATTTAAGAACGAACATCACTACCAGCGGGATCAATACCGGAACAGACAGTGAAACAAACAACGCAGAACCAATAGCAAAATAGTTATTGATTAGTCCGGCGCCGGAATATTGCCAGGCAGCCATAATAACCACGTCTTTTTTAGTGATTTGCTGCTCATCATGCAGCTCTTTGGTTAATGCTGCACCAGCATCGGTACTTTGCAGATCGGTAATCAGCGCAAGGCCAGATCGCCCAGGCAGGCCTAATATGGGTTTCAGCAGAGGGGTGAGTAATTTATGCGCAGCGCGAATGGCGCCATAATGGGTAAATATTTCCAACAGACCCAGCGCCAGCATCACGGTGGGGACCAGCGACAGGGCAAATAAGAAACCGGCTTTGGCCCCTAAGCCACCTTCACCCACAAATGTACTGGATGACCCCTCTTTTAGCGTGCCGAACTTGCCGCCCAGCGTGGTGAAATCAAACGCGCCAAGCCACTTCATCCCCTCAACTTTATAGAACAAGCCGGAGAAAAATAATATCGCCACTACCAAAGCCAGATAAGCACCAATGCCTACAGCGACTCTGGCTGGTGAACTGTTTTTGTCTTCCTTCATCAAGGCTACTCCTCCCAAAAATAGAAAAATGCTAATAACGCAGCAAAAAAGGCCTCCTCAGTGGAACTCTTTCGAAAATTGCGCTAAAAATAACCTGTTGTCTGTCAGGCAGTGATAAATTGCAGAGTTCGTGCCAGAGTGGCTGAATTAAGCAAAACTGCTGCCGATAAACAGTATTAGCCGCCATCATTCTGTCTGAAGGTGTGATAAAAAAAGATTTTGTCAGCCGGGCGTTTAATTATTATTCAACCTACTTCAGGTTGTGATCAGGCAAAAAGTCGGCTGACCCCCAATACAGCGCGGATGCACTCTTTTGGGGCGTAACAACAGGTCGTCAGGAGAGGGCTATGTCAGAGGTGTTCAGAGAAGGTAAAGCAGTCCTGAAATCACCATCTTCAGTTCCGGTTGCGGTGCTGGTGGCTGGCATTGCTGTTATTGCCACTCGCTTTCTTGGCGTGGCGTTGCAGCTGCATGATTTAGGTCTGGCTGAAGTCATGAGCTTTGTCTATCGCAGCGCTCAGGCCTGGAACTCCACGTTGATTTTTATCGCCAGCCAGCTGATCTTCTTTTTTGAACTGCGCTGCGCAGTAGCCGTGATGCGGGGTAAAAACTGGGGGCGCTGGGGCTTTGTGGTTTCTCAAATTAGCGTGCTGCTGTATATGTTTTGCGCTTCCATGGGCTGGATCTATCCTGAACTGTTCAGCATCAGTGGCGAAAACAACCTGCAAATCATTCACCTGCTGATCTCACAGAAGCTACCCGATCTGCTGATTATTCTGCTGCTGTTTATGCCGGCCAGCAGCCGGGATTTTTTTCGGCAACGCTAAACGCACAACGCTATACTCCCCGCCCACAGCGTAGTGCTGACGCTGTTCAAGCGCAGGAGCTAAGAAGCCTCGCCAAACCAGCGATAGCGGAGTTTTTCCAGCGTGCCGTCATCCTTCAGGCTTTGCAGGGCAGCATTCAGGTTGTCGCGCAGCTCAGTATTGCCTTTGCGCACCGCAATCCCCAATCCTGAACCGAAAAAGCGGCTGTCAGTGATAGCCTCACCGACTTTCACCAGCTGTGGGTTGGTTTTCAGCAGCTCCTGTATTGCCAGCGTGTCGCCAAATATCCCATCGAGCCTGCCATTGCGAATATCCAATAAGGCATTCTGGTAGTTGTCGTAAGTCACGCCAATAATCTCTGGCCAGGCGGTCGTTAAATAGGCCTGTTGAGTGGTTTCCGCCCCAATCCCAATCCGTTTCCCTTTCAGTTGCTCGATATTGCTGTACAGACCTTTACCGGTGATCAGCGTGCCGGAATTCTTGAAATAAGCCTGGGTAAACTCGACCGTTTTCTTCCTTTCATCGGTGATATCAAGCCCCGAGATAATGGCATCATAACGCCGGAATTTTAACGACGGAAGCAGACGTTCGAAGATGTTGTTGGTGAATATGCATTGCTTTTGCATCCGGTCGCACAACGCTTTAGCCAGATCGATATCAAATCCCACCAGCTGGTTTTCGGCGTTAAGAAACTCAAAAGGGGGATTGTTCGCTGTAGAAGCGAAACGCAGGGGGTCCGCTGCCTGAGTACAGGCACAAATCGAGGATAACAGTAGGGCAAAAACAAACTTAAGCATCACGTACCGTCCTTGCGGTCACATTACCTGGCTAGTATGCAGCGGGTGATGCCTGGGCTATCCATTGATTAACCGCTAAAGAAGGGCTATTTCTGAAGGATACCGGTGACCAGCACCGGTATTGATCAGTTTCTACGTTCAAAGGCCAACGCGCGGCGTTCGATCATCCGCATCATTAAGGTCAGTAAACCGTTTACGCAGAGATAAATCAGTCCTGCTGCCGCAAACACGGAGACATCATACGTGCGACCATACAGCAGCTGACCGTGCCCCATCACTTCCATCAGCGTTATGGTGTAAGCCAGTGACGTACTTTTGAATACCAGCACCACTTCATTGGAGTAAGAGGAGAGGGCGCGCTTGAAGGCATAAGGCAGTAAGATCCGCAGCGTTTCTTTGCGGTTCATGCCCAGCGCTGCGCAAGACTCCCACTGACCTTTAGGGATCGCGCGCATCGCACCATAGAAAAGCTGAGTGGTATAGGCCGCGCTGTTCAATGACAAAGCCAGTAGTGCGCAGAGCCAGGGCTGTGAAAGTAAATGCCACAACCAGGGAATGGCCTGAATCGACGGGAACTGGCCGGGGCCGTAATAGATCAGGAAGATCTGCACCAGCAGCGGAGTTCCGGTGAACAGGGTGATATAACCCCTGACGATCAGCCGTAAGACCGGCACTTTTAGCGCTAAAATAACCGTAAAGATCAGCGCAAAGACCAGCGCCAGGATCAGTGAAGCCACGGTCAGCGTCAGGCTGGTGTGCAAGCCTTTCAGCAGTTCGGGTAAATAGCTCAACATCAGGTATTCCCCTGCTCAAAACGGGTCGCACGGGCATCAATACGCTTCAGCACTTGCTGGCTTAACAAGGTAATGACCAGATAAATGGCTGCCGCCATCAGATACCAGGTGAACGGCTCCTGAGTTCGCGCCGCAATGCTTTTGGTCTGCAGCATAATGTCGTTCACGCTGATTAACGACACCAACGCGGTATCTTTCAGCAGCACCAGCCACTGATTACCCAGGCCTGGTAGAGCATGACGCCACATCTGCGGCAGGATCAGACGGAAGAAGATCGCCGGGGTTTTCATCCCGAGCGCCTGTCCTGACTCCCACTGCCCAACCGGGACCGCTTTAAGCGCACCGCGCAAGGTCTGAGAAGCGTATGAGGCGTAAAGGATCGACAGGGCGATCACCCCGCAGAGAAACGGGCTGACGTCGAAGTTCTGGATATTGACCTGCACCGGGAAGCTGAAGAGGCCCAGATTGATGGTAAAACCATCGGACAAGGTCAGCAGCAGCTGCGAGGCGCCAAAATAGACAAACAGCACTACCAGGATCTCAGGCAGACCACGAAACAGCGTGACCAGGCCGGTGCCCAGCCACGCGACCGGACGCCAGCGGGCCGATTCCCAGGCAGCGAAAATCATCGCCAGAATCAGCCCAACGACCAGTGCAGAAACGGCAAGGCCGACGGTCATGCCGGCGGCGCTTGCTAAAGGATAGAGTTCATTCATTCAGAAATTACTGCTGGAACCATTTGCTGTAGATGGTTTTGTAGGTGCCATCAGCCTTCACTTTATCCAGTGCGGTGTTGAACTGGCCCTGCAATTCCGCATTACCCTGACGCACAGCGATGCCCAGACCGGTACCGAAGTAGGCTTTATCCGTCACTTTCTCGCCAACCGGAGCCAGATTTGCATTCTGCTTCAGCCATTCGTTTACCACGGCAGTGTCACCGAATACCGCATCGATGCGGCCATTTTTCAGGTCCAGAATCGCGTTCTGATAGCTGTCGTAAGGAACCGCATTTACGCCGGTCATTTTTTCCATCAGGTATTTCTGGTGGGTGGTGCCGTTCTGCACGCCAACACGTTTGCCTTTCAGCGCATCAAGAGAGGCGACTTTGCCTTTCTGAGCAATAAACAGCGCAGAGTTGTCATAGTAAGCTTTGGAGAACAAAACCTGTTTTTCACGTTCTGGGGTAATGTCCATTCCGGCCATCACCGCGTCAAAACGACGGAACTTCAGGCTTGGGATCAGGCTGTCGAAAGCCTGGTTGGTGAAGGTACAGGTGGCGTTCATTTCACGGCACAGTGCGTTCGCCAGATCGACATCAAATCCCTGAATTTTGTTTTCGGAATCGACAAATTCAAACGGAGGATAAGAGGCTTCGGTAGCAAATCGGATGGTCTGCGCGGCGCTCGCGCTCAGGCTTAAACCCGCTAACAGTGCGGCAAGTACGACTTTTTTCATCATTATACCCTGCATTAATGCGATAGATAATTGGCAAACGCGTCGGTTTGCGGCTGTTTAAAGCGGCTGGCATCGCCCTGTTCGACCACGTACCCGTTCTCCATATACACCACGCGGCTGGCAGTTTTACGCGCCACTTCCACTTCGTGAGTCACGATAACCTGAGTGATGTTGGTCTGAGCGAGTTCCTGAATAATCGAGACGATCTGAGCGGTAATCTCCGGGTCCAGCGCGGCTGTCGGTTCATCAAACAGCAGCACCGCAGGCTCCATCATCAGCGCTCTGGCGATCGCCACGCGCTGCTGTTGTCCACCGGAAAGGTGCAGAGGAAAACGATCGGCAAATTTGGTCAGACGCAGGCGATCGAGTAATTTCCCGGCGCGGGCATGTGCCTGATCTTTGCTGAGCCCCAGCACACGGCAGGGCGCTTCGATCAGGTTCTGCATCACCGTCAGGTGCGGCCAAAGATTGTACTGCTGAAAGACCATACCCACGTTCTGTCGCAGCTCGCGGATGGCCGCGTCTGACGGGGTTTTACTGAAGTCTATTTGATGGCCTGCAATGCTCAACGTGCCGGAACGCGGCATCTCAAGCAAATTGAGAACGCGCAGCAGAGAGCTCTTACCGGCACCGCTTGGACCCAGCAGAACCAGCGTTTCGCCCTCAGGGCACGCCAGTTGAATGTCGAACAGTGCCTGATGGGCACCGTAAAAGCAGTTAATACCGTTTAGTTGAATACTCATGCGCAAAAAGTGAATAGCAATTGATGCTGCGAATCTTAACGTTGACGGCATACTTATGCAATCATCGTGCGTGAAAATACCTTTATGCCTGCTGTAAACTAAAAGGCTAGCACAAGATCGCGTGCTGTAAGGGAGTTTGAGTAAGAAGAGATCAGAACTGCGAGAGAGATCGTGCCATCAGGCGATGGCACGAAAATAAGTGCTTACTTCAGCAGCAACTGGCTGAGAGAGCCGCCCTTCAGATGCGGGTTCGGGCTGTTGTAGCGCACATCATCGACTGCCCAGCACGTCCCTTCACGTACCATCAGCACTTCATCCTGCCATTGCACCGGCTTGCTGCCATCACGGCTCAGCGTGACGCGCAATGGAATGTTACGTGCATCGGTATTCGGAATGGTCGAGGAATCCGCCACGGTGGCAGACGTGGGTCCAACCGCCAAACTTGAGAAGATATCACCCTGGTTTAATTCAGGATCCCGGTTGGTCTCGCTGTTGGCTTTCAGCAGCGTGTTGTACAGTTTATCGCTCAAATAAGGGCGATATTTGGCTAACTGTTGCGCTGTCGGCATACCCTGAGTAGGCTCTTTCAGGCGTAAATCATAAAACTGCTGAGCCACAGAATCCGGGCCGCCATCTACGCAAGGCCCCATACGTGTACCGATGTCCTTATACGCGGGTTGTACCGTGGTACAGGCACTCAGGAGCAGCGCCATTGGAGCCAGTGCAGCAATCGCTTGGTATTTCATCTTGATTTCCTTATTGTTTCTGGATGACGGTTTTTAGCATAGAGTATAGCCGCTCTGCTTAACCAGAAGGGCTACACTCGGAAAGAACAGCAAATGGAGAGCTTTTAATGAAATTTTCAACTACCCCTACGCTTGAAGGTCACCGCATCACTGATTATTGCGGCGTGGTCACCGGCGAAGCCATTTTAGGGGCTAATATTTTCCGCGATTTCTTTGCCGGTATCCGCGATATCGTCGGTGGCCGTTCAGGTGCCTATGAGAAAGAGTTGCGGAAAGCCCGGCAGATTGCCTTTGCCGAGTTGGAAGAACAGGCCAAAGCGCTGGGCGCCAATGCCGTGGTAGGGATTGATATCGATTATGAAACGGTGGGCAAAGACAGCAGCATGTTGATGGTCAGCGTAAGCGGCACCGCAGTTAAAATCAGTCAGTGATGAGGCTGTTGATATTGGCAGTGGCTACGCTGCTGCTAAGTGCCTGCGGTTCATCAGAGTATGAGCCTCATCCGGGTTATACCGTTGATACCAGCCATCCTGCTTATGGCGCGCGTCCGCGCATTAAAGTGCTGGTGATCCACTACACCGCGGGAGACTTCCCCAGCTCGCTGGCTACCCTGACCGATCTCGATGTGAGTGCGCATTACCTGATCCCGGCTAAACCGCGTAAAAGAGAGCATCAGCCGGTGGTGTTCCGTCTGGTGCCGGAAACTGAGCTTGCCTGGCATGCGGGTCCCAGCTTCTGGCGGGGAGCGTCAAGGTTGAATGACACTTCTGTCGGTATCGAACTCGAGAATCAGGGTTACAAGCAGACGTCCGGTGGACGGATTTGGTTTCCCTTTTCTCAGCCACAGATTGCGGCGCTGCTGCCGCTGACAAAGGACATCGTGCGACGATATGCCATCCGGCCACAGGATGTGGTTGGGCACAGTGATATTGCCCCGCAGCGTAAAGTAGATCCGGGGCCGCTATTTCCCTGGAAATGGCTGGCAGAGCAAGGGGTTGGCGCATGGCCGGATGCCGGACGAGTGCGTTTTTATCTGGCAGGCAGACCGCCTGAAGAGCTGGTAAGTCAGCCCCATTTGCTGACGCTACTCTCCCTTTATGGCTATCAGGCCAGTCCAGAGATGACCCCAGCCGAACAGCGCAATGTGATTGCGGCTTTTCAGATGCATTTCCGCTCTGCAAACTATCTGGGTCTGCCTGATGCGGAAACGGAAGCTACGGTGAGGGCTTTGCTTGAGAAGTACGGTGCAGGTTAAGGGGCTTCGAGGAGAAAAAGCCAAACCTCAAGGGAGGGGTTTGGCTCTGGGCTGTTAAGCAGCGAGGAACGCCTTCCACTGAGCGACGAGGGTTTCCAGCGCGTGACGATCGATATCCAGATGCGTTACCAGACGCGTTACGGCACCGGTGCTGATCAGGATATCCTGCTGCTTCATCCAGACTTTCAGCGGCGTAATCTGCGCTTCTGGCAGCCGCACAAACACCATATTGGTGTCCTGACGGGAAACCTCCACGCCAATCGATTTTAACTGCTCTGCCAGCCAGGCCGCATTGTCGTGGTCGTCTTTCAGACGGGCGACATTGTGCTCCAGCGCATATAATCCCGCCGCCGCCAGAATGCCGGACTGACGCATTGCGCCGCCGGTCATTTTACGCCAGCGACGGGCACGTTGAATGTACTCAGCGCTGCCGCACAACAGTGAACCTACCGGCGTTCCCAGTCCTTTTGACAGGCAGAGGGTCAGCGTGTCGCAATAACGGGTTAGCGCTTCCAGCTCTACACCGAGTTCCACGCTGGCATTGAAAAGACGCGCGCCGTCGACATGCAGAGCAAGTTTATGCTGGCGGGTAAATTCCCAGGCGTCTTTCAGATAGGACATCGGCAGGACTTTGCCGTTGTGGGTGTTCTCGAGGCTCAGCAGTTTGGTGACGGCAAAGTGGAAATCGTCAGGCTTGATAAACTGAGCCACCACATCCAGCGGCAGCGTGCCGTCAGAGGCGGCCAGAATAGGTTGCGGCTGAATGCTCC
The DNA here is from genome assembly GCF_049696395.1 of Erwinia sp. Taxonomy (GTDB): domain Bacteria; phylum Pseudomonadota; class Gammaproteobacteria; order Enterobacterales; family Enterobacteriaceae; genus Erwinia. The sequence goes on along the minus strand of NZ_JBAVTT010000149.1, from coordinate 55,828 downwards.
CTAACACGGCAGCGCCGCCAGCTTCGTACTTATAGTTATGGGCCAGCTGACCCACAATGTACTCTTCCCCGCGCTGACAATGGCACAGCAGCGCAATCAGGTTAGCCTGAGTGCCGGTCGGTAAAAAGAGGGCGGCCTCTTTGCCGGTTAACTGGCTGGCTTTAGCTTCAAGTGCATTGACCGTGGGGTCATCGCCGTAAACATCATCCCCGGTTTCTGCGGTCATCATCGCGGAAAGCATCGCCTGGCTGGGGCGAGTCACCGTATCACTGCGTAAATCAATCACACCTGAGCTCCTCTAATGAAAACGGACGCCGTAGCGTCCGTAAAAAAAGACCTGTCAATGTTTTACCGCAGCCAGTTGGTTTTTGCCAGTTCAACCACTTCATCGCCACGCCCATTGATCACCGCTCTGAGCATATACAGACTGAAGCCTTTCGCCTGCTCCAGCTTGATTTGTGGCGGCATCGCCAGTTCATCTTTGGCGGTCACCACGTCAACCAGCACCGGGCCGTCATGAGCCAGTGCTTCCTGAAGCGCTGCATCGAGATCGGAAGCTCGCTCCACCCGGATCCCCTTCACGCCACAGGCGGTGGCAATGTCCGCAAAATTCGGATTTTCCAGATCGGTGCCGTCAGTCAGGTAACCGCCCGCTTTCATTTCCATCGCCACAAAGCCCAGCACACTGTTGTTGAAAATCACCAGCTTCACCGGCAGTTTCAGTTGAGCAACCGAGAGGAAATCTCCCATCAGCATGCTGAAGCCGCCATCGCCACACAGGGCAATCACCTGGCGCTGCTTATCGAGCGACTGAGCACCCAGGGCCTGCGGCATGGCATTCGCCATCGATCCATGATTGAAAGAGCCAATCAGCCGGCGTTTGCCGTTCATCTTCAGGTAACGGGCTGCCCAGACTGTCGGCGTTCCCACGTCGCAGGTGAAAATGGCATCTTCATCAGCAAAGTGACTTAACTGTTGGGCCACATATTGGGGATGGATGGCCTGTTTATCATTGGCGGTGGCCAGATTATCCAGCTCTTTGCGGGCATCGACGTAGTGCTCCAGCGCTTTGTCCAGGAAGTCGCGATCCGTCTTCACGTCCAGCTGAGGCAACAGCGCTGTCAGGGTCGTTTTGATGTCGCCAATCAACGCCATATCAACGTGACTGTGCGAACCAATGCTGCCTGGATTGATATCAATCTGAATGATTTTCGCCTCGGCAGGATAGAACGCCCGGTAAGGGAACTGCGTGCCAAGCAGCACTAACGTCTCTGCGTTCATCATCGCGTGGAAGCCGGACGAGAAGCCGATTAGCCCGGTCATGCCGACGTCATAAGGATTGTCGTATTCCACGTGCTCTTTGCCGCGCAGAGCGTGCACAATTGGCGCTTTCAGCGTCTCTGCAAGCTTCACCACCTCCGCGTGCGCGCCAGCACAACCACTGCCGCACATCAGGGTAATGTTACGTGAGTCGTTAAGTAATTCTGCCAGTTTGGCCATCTCGCTGGCTTGAGGCTGCACCACAGGCAACTGAGGAGGATACCAGTTCGCCGTTGCACCTTCAGGCGCCAGTTTCAGGGCGACATCACCAGGCAGCACCACCACAGAAACGCCACGATTGAGAATGGCTTTACGCATCGCAATGCCCAGCACCTGCGGCAATTGCTCCGGGTTGGAGACCAGTTCGCAGTAGTGGCTGCATTCGCGGAACAGTTCCTGCGGATGGGTTTCCTGGAAATAGCCACTGCCTATTTCACTGGAAGGGATGTGTGCGGCAATCGCTAACACCGGGACGCGGTTGCGATGACAGTCGAATAAACCGTTGATCAGATGCAGGTTACCGGGACCACAGGAGCCCGCACAGACAGCCAGTTCACCGCTGATTTGCGCTTCGGCACCGGCAGCAAAAGCGGCGACTTCTTCATGGCGGGTAGGCATCCATTCGATGGTGCCCATTTTGTTCAGGCTGTCACTCAGCCCGTTCAGGGAGTCACCGGTGACTCCCCAGATACGTTTTACCCCGGCGCTTTCTAACGTTTTCGCCACCAGGGCGGCTACGGTCTGTTTCATGCCTTTCTCCGTTTGGCTTATCTCAAATTAGTCAGACTAAAGCATAGACGAAGCCGGGAGGTTGTCAGGGAAAGGGCGGTGGTCAAACGTGCGGTTTACGGCAGCCCGCAGGCTGCCAGAGAGTCAGGAGGCTCAGGAGGAGAACAAAGCGATCAGGATCGGCGCGAACAGGCTGAGGAGAAAACCATGAACAATAGCGGCTGGCACAATCTCCGTTCCGCCGCTGCGTTGCAGCACTGGCAGGGTGAAATCCATCGAGGTTGCGCCACAAAGCCCGAGGGCGCTGGAGCGGTGGCGGGAGATCAGCGCCGGGATCAGCATGATCGCCAGCAGTTCGCGCAACAGATCGTTAAAGAAGGCGGCGCTACCGATGACAGGGCCAAAGGATTCCGTCATCAGAATGCCGGACAGCGAGTACCAGCCGAAGCCAGAGGCCATCGCCATTCCTGTTTTTAGCGGCAGGCCAAGCGCTAATGCCGTCAGCACGCCTCCGACCATGGCGCTTAGGAACACCACCATCGCTACCATCAGGCCACGGCGATTCAGGATGATTTGACGCAGCGTCATCCCGCTCCCGCGCAGCTGTAATCCCACCAGGAACAGCAAGAACAGCAACGCGTATTCACTGGCCAGTGAGGCAAACTTCAGTGGCGCCCAGTGACTCAAACCCAGCAGAAATCCAACCACCACCACACCGCACAACTTCAACGATTCCAGCGCCATATGCAGACGGGAAGGAAGGGCTTCCTGGCGGTGCGTGTGCGTCCACGGACGGCGAGACTCTAACAACCGCAATGCCAGCAAATTACAGATCAGGATGCAGACCGCACTTACCGCGCAGTAATGGAAAATAGAGACCAGGTTGCTGCTCAGGTCGTCCAGGAAGGCCAGACTGATCCCCATAAAAAACAGGATGACGTAGACCATCCAGCTGAGAAGCTTGTTCACCAGTCGCAGCAAGGAAACGTTTTTGGTCGGCAGAATGTAGCCGAGGATCAAAGGCAGAAGAATGATCAGCAAGCCTGAATACATGGGGCAGGTCGTCCTTGGGAGAATTTGTCGCGTCAAGCTAGCGAAAATTCTTTAGAGAGTAAAGCAAAGTTCCAGCCTGCACCTTGACCCGTGGCGTTATGGCAACCATTCTCAATAAAAACAAAGGGAAAAGAAGATGATCCTTGCGCATATAACCCTCACTGGTTTCCGTGGCATCAGCCATCTCTCGCTGCCTCTTGAGCGGGGAAACGTGCTCATTGGTGAAAATGCCTGGGGCAAGTCCAGCCTGCTTGATGCGCTGACGCTGCTGCTGTCCCCTGAGGAGCCTCACTATCAATTTTCCGAGCAGGATTTCTATTATCCGCCGGGTGAACAGGAGGAACGGCAGCAACAGTTGTCTGTCCAGTTTACCTTCCAGGAAAGTGAGACAGGCGAAGCCCTGAGAGCCACGCAGTTGGCGATTTTCTCTCCTGTCTGGCAGGACGGCAACGATAACCTCAGGCATTTGATTTACAGAGTGGAAGCCGAGTTGAAGCCCGACCGTAGCGTGGTGACCAGGCGCCAGTTTGTCACCGGACAGGCTGAAAATCTGTCGGAAGCCGAGGTGAATGCTTTGGTCGCGCAATTAATTCGCTTCCATCCTGTATTGCGCCTGCGCGATGCCCGCTTTACTCGTCGGCTACGTCAATCAGCGGCTGACAGCACGTCAGGAGAGTCGCTGGGCTCACTTGCCGGGCAAATTGATACGCTGACTCGCAATCTGGTTTCGCGTCCTGAGAGCCTTACTGATGAGGCGATAAAACAGGGCTTGCTGACGCTGCAGCAGCTTTTGGAGCACTATTTTGCTCTGCAACCGGCAACGGATTCGCTTCCGCGAGGCAGAATGACGCCGCAACAGCGCCACACTCGCCAGGGATGGCGCGCGTTGGATAGCCTGAAGCATGTGGTGGCTGAAGCGGATAATCGTAGCCGGCAGTTGATCCTGCTGCGGATGTTTTCGCTGCTGGTGCAGGCGAAAGGTGCTTATCAGCTCGATCCCCTTGCCCGTCCTCTGCTGCTGATTGAAGACCCGGAAACACGACTGCACCCGATCATGCTGGCGGTGGCCTGGGGTTTGCTTGCGCTGCTGCCGCTGCAAAAAATTACCACCACCAATTCCGGCGATCTGCTGTCACAAGTTCCCGTAGAAGCGGTTTGTCGTTTGGTACGAGAAGACCGCAAAGTGGTTGCCTGGCGACTTGGCCCTTCAGGTATGAACGCCGAGGAGAGCCGCCGGATCGCTTTTCATATCCGTTTTAACCGGCCTTCTTCACTTTTTGCCCGCTGCTGGCTGCTGGTGGAAGGGGAGACAGAGGTTTGGGTGATGAACGAACTGGCGCAACAGTGCGGATTTCATTTTGCCGCTGAAGGGATCAAAGTGATTGAGTTCGCCCAGTCTGGTCTGCGTCCGCTGCTAAAATTTGCCCAAAGAATGGGAATCGCCTGGCATGTGCTGACCGATGGCGATCCCGCAGGGAAGAAGTATGCAGCAACGGCCAGAAGCCAACTGCACGAGCATCGCCAGCATGAACATCACCACCTGACCGAGTTACCCGCACTGGATATGGAGCATTTCCTGTATAAGCAGGGATTTTCAGAAGTTTATCATCGTAGTGCTCACCTGCCAGCGAACGTGCCGATGTCTGTGCGGCGGATTATCAGCAAAGCGATTCAGCATTCGTCGAAACCTGATCTGGCGATAGCTGTGGCAACGGAAGCCGCCGAACGTGGTGTAGCCTCGGTGCCACCTGTTCTGAGAGAGATGTTTGCCACGGTGCAATGGCTGGCAAGAGGGAAAGGGGATGAATTCTGAAATCGTTCCCTTGAAAAGGGCGGGAGCAGCCCAATCTTAAAGGTATTGCCAGAAGTCGCTCATAAAAATGCCAGCGTGCATGGCTGGCATTTTACTGTAGGGTTGTTCAGAATGAGGTAAGGAAAGGTCAGGCACTGACTGCCATTGCCGTTTCCACTGGGACAATGAGGCTGGCATGATTGCCCTTCGGTCCCTCATGCACATCAAACTGGACTTGCTGCCCGGCTTTCAGCGTTCTGTATCCATCCATCTTGATGGTCGAGTAGTGCGCGAAGATATCCTCGCCGCCACTGACTGGACAGATAAAGCCGAAGCCTTTGGCATTATTGAACCATTTAACAGTACCCGTCTCCATGCTTCTACTTCCCTCGCAAGACATTCGAATGAGTGAGGTGGCGAGGCTTAAAGCCTCTAAGCTGGGTAAATCGCATTCAGCTTATGCCTGTACTGTAGAGAATTGGCATTGAGCGTCAAGCAAATGGGGCGTTCAAACGGGGACGAAATCGTCAAAATTTGAAGCAGTTAACGCTATTGCGAATTTTGTGATGGAGGTCGCGTAGCAGCAGTTTGATGCAAAAAATCACCGGCGTCGGCCAGCATTCTGGGCGTGTTAAACTTACCCTTAATAATGCTAGTCTGACCTGAGTAAGTAACGTGTTGAGATTGGGTACGTATGGCAAACACTAACGATTGGCTTAACTTTGAACACCTTGCAGATGACAAGCTCCGTGAAGGGCTTAAGCCACCTTCGATGTATAAAGTTATTCTGAACAATGACGATTATACACCTATGGAATTTGTTATTGACGTGCTGCAAAAGTTCTTTTCTTATGATACTGAACGTGCAACGCAACTGATGCTTGCGGTCCATTACCAGGGAAAGGCGATCTGCGGAGTCTTTACTGCCGAAGTGGCAGAAACCAAAGTCGCTCATGTAAATAAGTACGCCAGGGAGAACGAGCATCCGTTGCTGTGTACGCTGGAAAAAGCCTGAATAAGGCAATCTATTGGGGGAGGTGCCTATGCTCAATCAAGAACTGGAACTCAGTTTAAATATGGCTTTCGCCAGAGCGCGCGAGCACCGTCATGAGTTTATGACCGTCGAGCATTTATTGCTGGCATTGCTCAGTAACCCATCGGCCCGAGAGGCGTTAGAAGCCTGCACGGTCGATATTGTGGCGCTCCGGCAGGAACTCGAAGCCTTCATCGAACAAACCACCCCGGTCTTGCCGGTCAGCGAAGAAGAGCGCGACACTCAGCCGACGCTCAGTTTCCAACGCGTATTACAGCGCGCCGTATTCCACGTGCAGTCATCCGGTCGTAGCGAAGTTGCTGGTGCTAACGTTCTGGTCGCTATTTTCAGCGAACAGGAGTCGCAAGCCGCTTATCTGCTGCGTAAGCACGAAGTGAGCCGCCTTGATGTGGTTAACTTCATTTCCCACGGGACTCGTAAAGATGAACCGGGTCCGGCGTCAGGTGCGGAAAACCCGGTCAACGAAGAGCAAGCAGGCGGGGAGGATCGTATGGAAAACTTCACCACCAATCTTAATCAGCTTGCTCGCGTAGGTGGGATTGACCCACTGATCGGGCGCGATAAAGAACTGGAGCGTACGGTTCAGGTACTTTGCCGTCGTCGTAAAAACAACCCGCTACTGGTGGGTGAGTCTGGCGTAGGGAAAACGGCCATTGCGGAAGGCCTGGCCTGGCGCATTGTGCAGGGTGACGTGCCGGAAGTGATGAAAGATGCCACGATTTATTCGCTGGATATCGGCTCACTGCTGGCAGGCACCAAATACCGTGGTGATTTTGAAAAACGTTTCAAAGCGCTGTTAAAACAGCTTGAGCAGGACACCAGTAGCATTCTGTTTATCGATGAAATCCATACCATCATCGGTGCCGGTGCGGCTTCTGGCGGCCAGGTGGATGCCGCTAACCTGATTAAGCCGCTGCTCTCCAGCGGGAAGATCCGCGTGATGGGTTCCACAACCTATCAGGAGTTCAGCAACATCTTTGAAAAAGACCGTGCGCTGGCTCGCCGTTTCCAGAAGATCGACATTACCGAACCTTCTGTCGACGAGACCGTGCAGATCATCAATGGTCTGAAACCGAAATACGAAGCTCACCACGATGTGCGCTACACCGCGAAAGCGGTCAGAGCAGCCGTCGAGCTGGCGGTTAAGTACATCAACGACCGTCATCTGCCTGACAAGGCGATTGACGTGATTGATGAGGCGGGCGCTCGCGCACGTCTGATGCCGGCCAGCAAGCGTAAGAAAACGGTTAACGTGTCGGATATCGAATCTGTGGTTGCCCGCATCGCGCGTATTCCAGAGAAGAGTGTTTCTGCCACTGACCGTGACACGCTGAAAACGCTGAGCGATCGCCTGAAAATGCTGGTCTTTGGCCAGGATGATGCGATTGAGGCCTTAACCGAAGCGATCAAAATGAGCCGCGCCGGATTGGGTCAGGATCGTAAACCTGTCGGTTCCTTCCTGTTTGCCGGCCCAACGGGCGTAGGTAAAACAGAAGTGACTGTGCAGCTGGCGAAAGCGTTGGGCATTGAGCTGCTGCGTTTCGATATGTCGGAATACATGGAGCGTCACACCGTCAGCCGTTTGATTGGTGCGCCTCCGGGCTACGTTGGCTTCGATCAGGGCGGCCTGCTGACGGATGCGGTTATTAAGCATCCACATGCCGTCGTACTGCTTGATGAAATTGAGAAGGCACACCCGGATGTCTTTAACCTGCTGCTGCAGGTGATGGATAACGGCATGCTGACTGATAACAACGGCCGTAAAGCCGATTTCCGTAACGTGGTAGTGGTGATGACCACCAACGCCGGCGTACGGGAAACTGAACGTAAGTCGATCGGCCTGATCCATCAGGATAACAGCACCGATGCGATGGAAGAGATCAAGAAGATCTTTACGCCAGAATTCCGTAACCGTCTGGACAATATTATCTGGTTCAAACACCTCGATACCGAGGTTATTCATCAGGTTGTCGACAAGTTTATTGTCGAACTGCAGGCGCAGCTGGATGCGAAAGGCGTGTCGCTGGAAGTCAGCGATGAAGCCCGAGACTGGCTGGCAGCGAAAGGGTATGACAAAGCGATGGGCGCACGCCCAATGGCTCGTACCGTGCAGGAATGCCTGAAGAAACCGCTGGCGAACGAACTGCTGTTCGGTTCACTGGTGGATGGCGGCTCGGTGTCGGTGGCTCTCGATAAAGAGAAAAACCAGCTGACCTATGACTTCGTCAGCGCTGAGAAGCGTAAAACGGTAGGATCAGAACACTAAGCTGTCTGACAGACAGAAAAAAGGCCGGATAAAATATCCGGCCTTTTTTTATGGGTGCTGCGGCTACGGGCGGCAGCACGGCTGAATGCTAATTAGCGACTACGGAAGACAATGCGGCCTTTGCTCAGGTCGTACGGGGTCAGCTCTACAGTGACTTTGTCGCCCGTCAGGATGCGGATATAGTTTTTGCGCATTTTACCGGAGATGTGAGCGGTAACCACGTGTCCATTTTCTAACTCAACGCGGAACATGGTGTTAGGTAACGTATCCAGTACGGTACCCTGCATTTCAATATTGTCTTCTTTGGCCATCGAATCCTCTAGGTGTTACAACCTTAGTTTTGAACCGGCAAGATAATGCCGAATTTCAAGTATTATGTAAAGAATTGTTGGTGATTTCACCAGCATCAACCCCACTGTTACGCGTTTTGCGCAGTGGAGCTCACGTTTCAAAAAGTGCAGTGTATGACGTCAGCGTGGGGGAATAAGCGGGCTAAAAATGGGTCTCGCATTCGCTCCTGTGCGCAATGCCAACCGAAAGACAAGGTGCGTTAATATTCCCAGCCAGGCCAATCCCGGCTCGCCAGTAACAGGAGGCGAAGGGCGGACGACATACCAAACGCGCATATTATATCACTGTTATCCACTCTTGCGTGGAAAACATCGATTAATAGCACTAAAAAAGGGTCTGCGGCTGCCAGCAGTCATTTGAAAGCGGTTGATCTGCCAGAGAGTTGACCTGATGCAGGTAATCCGCACGGCCGATCTCTTCTGCGCCAAGCGAGGCGGTGTGCGGGTTAATAACCTGGCAGTCTATCACTTTTCCGCCCTGTTGTTGGAAATAGCGGCTGAAAACGAGTAAAGCGGTTTTTGAGGCATTTTCCCGTCGGCTGAACATCGATTCGCCACAAAAAATCTGCCCCAATGCCAGTCCGTACATCCCGCCAACCAGCACGTTTTCATGCCAGACTTCAATCGACTGCGCATGGCCTGCCTCAAACAGCTTCAGCCAGGCGCGGCGGACTTCATTGGTTATCCAGGTTCCTTCTTCACGATCGCTGGCGCAGCCTTCGATAACATCATAAAAATTCTGGTTGAGCGTCACACGGTAGGGCGACTGCTGATGAAAGCGTTTCATGCTGCGGCTCAGGTGGAACCGTTCTGGATAAAGCACCGCACGCGGATCTGGCGACCACCAGAGAATAGGGTCGCCCGGCGAGAACCAGGGGAAAATACCCCGATGATAAGCGCTTAGCAGACGCGCAGGGCTGAGATCGCCACCCATTGCCAGCAGGCCATTGGGTTCGCGCAGCGCCATTTCCGGCGGCGGAAAATTGAGTGACTCCCTTGAGAGTTGGATCAGGCGCATGTTTACAGCCTCAGCGGCACGAGAGGCTATGACTATAGCGCAAACCGCTGGTGAAAATACCAGTAGCGACCGTGTTTTGAGATTAATTCGACATGATTTCCCTGCTCGATGATCCTGCCACTGTCCATAATGCAAATTTTGTTGAAGTGCTGCAGCCCCTGAAGACGGTGAGTGACCATAATCATCGTTTTGTTTTCGGCTACTTTATGCAGCAACGCCAGAATTTGCTTCTCGGTTTCGGCATCAAGGCCTTCTGTGGGTTCATCCAGCAGCAGTAAATCACCGCCGTGCAGCAACGCGCGTGCAAGTCCAAGCCTTCTTAACTCGCCGCCAGAGAGCTGGCGTCCACCTTCACCCAGCCAGGCATTCAGTGCCTGATCGTCATCCAGCAACGCGCTAAGGCCGACCTGCTGAAGGATCGCGACTAATTGCTCATCGCTGCTTTCAGGGGCGGCCAACAGCAGATTCTCCCGCAGCGTGTTGCTGAACAGGTGAACGCGTTGAGTGACCACGCTGGTGGAGGCGCGCAGGGAGGCTTCGTCCCACTGTGAGATGGGCTGACCGTTGAGAAGTAGCGTTCCGCTCTTAGCATCCCAGGCGCGGGTCAACAGCTGAAGCAAGGTGGATTTTCCACAGCCGGTTCTGCCTAGCAGCGCAACATGTTCACCCTTTGCAACGTCCAGAGAAAAAGAGTCCAGTGCCGGAGAATTGTCGCCATAGCTGAAGCTGAGATCCTTCACGCTAAGAGATACGCCTTCTGTGGATTGCCGCTGGTTAGTCGCAAAGCGGACCGCAGGTTGCTGATTGATGACTTCAGAAACGCGAGTAGCCGAAGCCATTACCTGACCCAGATGCAGGAACGCACCACTAACCGGAGCAAGGGCTTCAAAGGCTGCCAGAGCACAAAAGACGAACAGGGCAATGAACGCACCTGGCTGGGTCTCCATTCCTACGCCGCCGGCGCTAAGCCATAAAATCAGCACCACGGTAAACCCGGTGATCAGGATGAGTAACCCCTGGGAGATGCCCATCAGGCTTGCCTGACTTTTCTGTGCTGCCATCCAGCGCGTTTCAGTGTCGTCCAGATTGTTGCGGAAAAGCTGAGCCGCACCATAGAGCGCCAGCTCCGCCTGAGCCTGTAACCAGTCAGTCAATTGGCTACGGTATTGACCACGAAGTGACGTCAGGGCGATGCCAGCAGGCTTTCCGGCGCGATAGAACAGCGGAGGCAGCAGCAACAGCGTCATCAGCATCAGCCCGCCCAAAATCATCGCCAGATGCCAGTCCAGCCAGCTCAGGCCAACGGTCACGGTAAGGATCACAACCAGAGCGCCAAACAAAGGTGAGATCACGCGCAAATAAAGATGGTCGAGCGTATCAACATCGGCTACCAGCCTGTTCAGCAAATCCCCTTTACGGTAACCACTTAGTCCGGCGGGGGAGAGCGGTAACAATTTGCTGAAGGTAAACACCCGCAGATGTTGGAGCACTCTGAAGGTGCCGTCGTGGCTGAACAGTCGCTCAAAATAGCGTGCAGCCGTGCGGGTTATCGCCGCGCCGCGCACGCCAGCAGCAGGCAGCATGTAGTTAAAACTGTATAACCCGGCAAAGCCCGCCACGGAGGAAGCCGCGAGGAACCAGCCTGAAAGTGTTAACAGACCAATACTCGCCAGCAGCGTAATGATGGCCAGCACCACACCAAGCGAAAGCCGCCAAATGTGACGACGGTAAAGGGCCAGAAAAGGCATTAAAATTTTCATTCCACGGTCTCCTGACGCTGAGCGGCAAGTTCGGCAAAGGCACCCGGCGAGCGCAGAAGCTCAGCGTGATCGCCTTGCTGGAGAATTTTCCCGTTACGCATCAGCCAGATTTCATCCCAACGGCCCAGTTGATCCAGCTGGTGGGTGATCAGCAGCGTGGTCTGAAGGTAGGAAGCCGCCAGCAAGGCTTCATTCACCCGCTGCTCGCTGTGGCTGTCGAGGCTGGAACCCGGCTCATCAAGCAACAGAAAATGGCAGGGTTTATACAGCGCTCTGGCAACCGCAACACGCTGGGCCTGACCTACAGAAAGTGATGAAGCGTGCTCACCAATTTGACTGTCCACCCCGTCAGGAAGCTGTGACAGGAACTCTTTGACGCCTGCCTGCTCACAGACTTGCTCAAGTTTGACCGGGTCAACTGAGCCTGACAGAGCAATATTCTGCCGCACAGTGGTCGCAGGCAGATGAGGGTTCTGCCCAACCCAGGCGAGTTGCTGTTGCCAGAACTCAGGCGAAATTTCCCGCAGTTCCGTGCCGTTAACGCGCAGTGAGCCCTGATAGGGAAGAAACCCCAGCAGCACGTTGAGCAGGGAGGTTTTACCAGCGCCGCTTTGCCCTACCAGCGCAATGCGCATGCCGGGAAGGAGAGTGAAGCTCAAGGGGCCTGCCAGCACTTTGCCATCAGGTGAGAGGATCTGCAGCTCTTCTGCCTGGAAGGTCAGGCCATTCTGCGTATCAATGACCTTTTCGCCTTGAGCAGAGGTCAGGGTTTCACTCTGATTCAGAAACGTTTCCAGCGAGTCTGCGCCGCCTACGGCCTGAGCTTTGGCATGATAAAACGCGCCTAAATCCCGCAGTGGCTGGAAGAACTCTGGTGCGAGGATCAACGCAAGGAAACCGGCAAACAGCGTGACGCCGGAACCATAATGACCAAAGTTGAGTTCGCCCAGGTAAGAGAAGCCGAAATAGACCGCCACAACCGCGATGGAAAGCGAGGCGAAAAACTCCAGTACTGCGGAAGAGAGGAAAGCTAAGCGCAGGACTTCCATGGTTCGCTGACGGAAATCTTCCGATGCATGGCGAATACTTTCAGTTTCTGCCTCTGCGCGATGGAACAGGCGCAGGGTTTCCAGCCCGCGTAAACGATCGAGGAAGTGGCCGCTGAGCCTGGCCAGCGCCTTAAAATTACGGCGATTGGCATCAGCTGCGCCCATTCCTACCAACGCCATAAACAGCGGTATCAATGGCGCGGTACACATCAGGATCAGTGCAGCTGCCCAGTTAACCGGGAAGAGGGCGATAAGAATAAAGAACGGAATAAAAACGGACAGCAGCATCTGCGGCAGATAGCGGGAGTAGTAATCCTGCATATCCTCAATCTGTTCAAGCAGCAGCGTGGCCCAACTGCCTGCCGGTTTGCCCTGAATCCAGGCTGGCCCCAGTGCGCTGAGCTGGTTTAGCACGGTACGACGAAGCGTGGTTCTGATGGCCTTGCCGCATTCGAACCCGACTTTTTCGCGTAGCCACGCCAGCACGCCTCGCAGCGCAAAACAGGTGAACAGAGAGACAAATTGTGAGAGCAGGGCTTCTCTCGGCGTGTGATCAACAATCAGGGCTTGTAGCAACGAGGCCAGCAACCACGCCTGGCAGACAATCAGCAGGGCGCTAAGCATGCCAAGGATCAGAGAGAGCCGTAACCAGCGTTTACCGTGCCCGGTCTGGCTTTTTAACCAACGGAGTAACTGTTGCTGCCGTGTTTTGTTCATGCTTTTCCAGCTGAGCGTTAAACGAAAGAGGAGAAAACATCCCTGCTAAACACAGGGGGAATTGGCTGGCAATGTTACAATGTGGAAAGCAAAAAGGCGACCTGTTGAGGTCGCCTTTGGCAAGATTGATGCAGAGTGTTAACAACTTACTGAGAGTTTTTAACCAATCCATCCAGGTAGCGTTCTGCATCCAGCGCGGCCATACAGCCGGTGCCGGCAGAGGTAATGGCCTGACGGTAGATATGGTCCATCACATCACCTGCGGCGAACACGCCAGGGATACTGGTCTGAGTGGCGTTGCCCTGCAGGCCAGACTGGACTTTGATATAGCCATTTTCCAGTTCGAGCTGATCTTTGAAAATGCCCGTGTTCGGGCTGTGACCGATAGCCACAAACAGGCCAGCGACAGTCAGCTCTTCAGTCTGCTGATCGTCCAGCGCAGAGCGCAGGCGCAGGCTGCTAACACCCATCTGATCGCCCATCACTTCGTCCAGCGTCTGATTAGTGTGCAGGACGATATTGCCGTTGCGCACTTTCTCCATCAGTCGGTCGATAAGGATCTTTTCGGCGCGGAAGCTGTCACGGCGGTGGATCAAATGCACTTCAGCGGCGATATTCGCCAGATAAAGCGCTTCTTCAACGGCCGTATTACCGCCGCCGATCACGGCCACTTTCTGGTTACGGTAGAAGAACCCATCGCAGGTTGCACAGGCAGAAACACCACGCCCTTTGAAGGCGTCTTCAGAGGGCAGGCCCAGATAGCGGGCAGAAGCGCCGGTGGCGATGATCAAGGCATCAGCAGTATATTCCGCGCTGTCGCCAATCAACCTGAATGGGCGAGTCTGAAGATCGACCGTGTGAATATGGTCGAAAATAATCTCGGTGTTAAATTTCTCGGCATGCTCCTGCATACGTTCCATCAACGCCGGACCGGTCAGATCGTTCGCATCGCCCGGCCAGTTTTCCACTTCAGTGGTGGTGGTCAACTGACCGCCTTTTTCCAGACCGGTGATCAACACTGGATTCAAATTGGCACGCGCTGCATAGACGGCAGCGGTATAGCCAGCCGGGCCTGAGCCCAGGATAAGTAATTTACTGTGTTTGGCCGTGCTCATGAGACCCTCATTATTTGTCTGGCAAACATTTTTCGATTGTAGGGAATTTAACGCGGCAACAAAAGCATTCTGCGATTTTGTTAACGATGACTGCAAAAGGTTTGACCAATGAACCCCGTGAACCATGCTGGGGAGTTGTGCGCCATTTTGGGGCAAAGGAGGGGTTCTGATAGTGCAACCTGCTGAAAATATCCATTTAAAAACAGTCACGCAGCGATACTTCTGGCATGTTGTACTGGTTTTAGTTGTTTTGCTTTGACAATCGGCTGCGCTTTTGCGAAAACAGTGTAGGAAGCAGAGGGGATTTAGGCTGGCAAAACAGATTTTCATTCTCTGTTTTGGCACGCCAGCCGAATAAAACTCAGTCTGTCATTGGTCATGACGCATGGTGTGGACAGACAACATGCGTCATACGGATGGGCGCTTTGTGAGAAGCGCAGCAGGCTCCTGACTTCACTTAGAACAACCCTGCACATCGAATGCGCCAGGGTATGGCAAGTAAAGGGAAGGCATTTAGAGAGACAATAATAATGGTAGACAATAAAAAACGACCTGGTAAAGATCTGGACAGGATCGACCGCAACATCCTTAACGAACTGCAAAAGAATGGTCGAATTTCTAACGTCGATCTTTCTAAGAGTGTGGGCTTATCCCCAACACCTTGTCTTGAGCGTGTTCGTCGCCTCGAGCGCCAGGGATTCATCCTTGGCTATACCGCGCAGCTGAATCCGCACTATCTGGACGCTTCACTGCTGGTATTTGTTGAGATTACTCTGAATCGTGGTGCGCCGGATGTGTTTGAGCAATTTAACGCCGCCGTCCAAAAACTTGAGGAAACTCAAGAGTGTCATCTTGTTTCAGGCGATTTTGACTATCTGCTGAAAACCCGTGTGCCTGATATGTCGGCTTATCGCAAATTGCTGGGCGAAACCCTGCTACGTCTGCCGGGCGTGAACGATACGCGGACCTATGTCGTCATGGAAGAAGTGAAACAAAGTAACCGCTTAGTCATTAAAACGCGGTAACACAGGGCAGGTGCAAAACCTGATAGTTTTCGGTACACTCCTGTGAATTCATACAGGTTCAGCGTCGGGCTTGCCCGGCGCTGTTGCCTCCATAGTTTACAGGCCCCTGGAGAGTACTCTTGAGCCAGGAATACACAGAAGATAAAGAAGTATCCTTACAACCGCTTAGCAGTGGGCGTCGTCTGCTCGAAGCGTTGTTGATTGTTGTGGCTCTTTTTGCCGTCTACCTGATGGCAGCACTGGTGAGCTTCAATCCTTCCGATCCCAGCTGGTCCCAGACCGCCTGGCATGAACCTATCCACAATGTGGGCGGCGGCATTGGCGCCTGGCTTGCGGATACCCTGTTCTTCGTTTTTGGCGTGATGGCGTATGCCATTCCTCCGGTCATTTTAGGTCTCTGCTGGATTACCTTCCGCCAGCGCCATTCTCAGGAATTCATTGATTACTTTGCGGTAGCCTTGCGTATGATTGGCGTGCTGGCGCTGGTTATCACTTCCTGTGGGCTGGCGGCGCTGAATGCGGATGATATCTGGTACTTCGCCTCTGGCGGCGTGATTGGCAGCCTGCTGAGTAATGCGATGGCTCCCTGGTTCAGCAGTGCAGGCGGGACGTTAACGCTGTTGTGCATCTGGGCAGCGGGTCTGACGCTTTACACCGGCTGGTCCTGGCTGACGATTGCCGAGAAAATCGGGGGTGCGGTGATGGGCGTGCTGACGTTCGCCAGTAATCGTTCGCGCACTGATGAGCGCTGGCATGAGGATGAGTATGAAGAAGAGCAGGGCAATGAGGCTTCCGCCCAGCCTGTTCTGAAGCAGAGCGCTCACAACGAAGTAGATGATGTGCTGTTGTCCGCACCGAAGAATGTGCTGCATGAAGAGGAAGCTGAAGATGAGGATAACGATCCTCTGCTCAGCAAACCGGTTGCAGTTGCAGCGGCATCTGCACCAGTAGCCGCAGCTTCGCCTTCTTCCGCCGTACCTTCTGCTCCTGCGTCTCCGGTTGCGACTTCACAGCCTGCGCATGCCTTTGCTCCAGCTCAGGCTGCCGTTCCGACATCGGCTCAACCTGCTCAGTCTGCTCCACCCGCTCCAGCGGCAGAAACGCCTGAACTTTATCGTTTTGAAATGCCTGCTGAGACCACGCCTGCACCTTCTGTGCAGGTAGATGAAGATGATGACGGTCCGAGAATGGGGAACTGGCGTGACAGCTCTTCTTCCTCGCCGTTCGACTTCTCGGCCCCACAGGGCACTCAGCCAACCGATAGGGTCACTGGCGTTCAGGGTGCCGTAGCGGCGGCTAAAGTGGCAGCGGCATCTGCGCCGTTTATGCCAGGATTTAGTGCCACCAGTGAGGCACCGGGTAATCCTCAGGTTAAGCAGGGCATCGGCCCGGCATTACCTCGTCCAAATCCGGTTAAATTGCCAACACGACGCGAACTGGCTTCATATGGCATTAAATTGCCTTCTCAGCGTATGGCCGAAGAGAAAGCGAAAGAAGAGCAGGAACTGCTGCAGCCAACAGCTCAAACTCTTCCAGCAGCAGACGATCAGGATGCTATGGAGATCGAAGAAGCGCATCTGCGCGAGGCCTTTATGGCTCAGCAGCAAACGCGCTACGGAGAGGAGTTTGCTGAGGAAGATGAAGCCGCTGTTGAACAGGCTGCGCTTGCTCGTCAGTTTGCTGAACAACAGCAGCAGCGTTATGGCGAAGAACAGCAGCAGGCTCCTTCCCTCAAGCTGGACACCGCCGGGGCGTTTGATTTCTCTCCAATGGATGATTTGGTTGATAACGGCCCAAGCGAGCCGCTGTTTACCCTGCCAGCAGAAGCTGATAAAGCGGCTGAGCAGTGGCAGCAACACAGCTCTACGCCCGAACATGCGCCGGTACAGCAACCTGTAACGCCGTCGTGGCAGACGCCTCCAGTTCAGACTCAGGCTCCAGCTGCGCCGTCGTGGCAGTCGCCTCCGGCCCAACCTCAGGCTCCAGTAGAGCCGTCCTGGCAGACGCCTCCAGTTCAGCCTCAGGCTCCCGTTGCCCCTTCGTGGCAAGCACCTCAGGAGCCAGCGGCACCTGAGCCAGCGCCAGCCAAACCGGCTGAGGATAGCTTGTTCCATCCGTTCCTCGTTCGTCATGAGCAGCGCCTGGAGCGACCAACAACTCCGCTGCCGTCACTGGATTTACTGACAGAACCGCCTGTTGAAGCCGAACCTGTCGATATGTTTGCTCTTGAGCAGATGGCTCGACTGGTTGAGGCCCGTCTGGCTGATTACCGGGTGAAAGCCGAAGTTGTCGGCATCTCTCCTGGTCCGGTTATTACCCGCTTCGAGCTGGATCTGGCACCGGGCGTAAAAGCTGCCCGTATCTCCAACCTGTCTCGTGACCTTGCGCGTTCGCTTTCTGCGGTTGCCGTTCGCGTGGTGGAAGTGATCCCTGGCAAGCCGTATGTCGGCCTGGAACTGCCTAATAAGCATCGCCAGACGGTGTACATGCGTGAAGTGCTGGAGTGCTCTAAATTCCGTGACAATCCTTCACCGCTAGCCGTGGTGTTGGGTAAAGATATCTCTGGTCAGCCAGTGGTTGCGGATTTGGCGAAGATGCCTCACTTGCTGGTAGCCGGTACCACGGGTTCGGGTAAGTCTGTCGGCGTCAACGCAATGATCATCAGCATGCTGTATAAAGCCTCGCCGGAAGATGTGCGCTTTATCATGATCGACCCGAAAATGCTGGAGCTATCCGTCTATGAAGGCATCCCTCATCTGCTGACTGAAGTCGTTACCGATATGAAAGACGCTGCCAATGCGCTGCGCTGGAGTGTGGGGGAGATGGAGCGTCGTTATAAGCTGATGTCGGCGCTTGGTGTGCGTAACCTTGCGGGCTATAACGAGAAAGTGGCTCAGGCTGAAGCTATGGGTCGCCCAATTCCGGATCCTTTCTGGAAACCGGGCGACAGCATGGAGACTACGCCACCCGTACTGGAAAAACTGCCGTATATCGTCGTGCTGGTGGATGAGTTCGCCGACCTGATGATGGCGGTGGGCAAGAAAGTGGAAGAGCTGATTGCTCGTCTGGCACAGAAAGCTCGTGCAGCGGGTATCCACCTGGTTCTGGCTACACAGCGTCCGTCGGTCGATGTTATTACTGGCTTGATCAAGGCTAACATCCCAACGCGTATTGCCTTCACCGTATCAAGCAAGATCGACTCCCGTACTATTCTTGACCAGTCAGGCGCAGAATCGCTGCTGGGAATGGGTGACATGCTGTATATGCCGCCTAACTCCTCAATGCCTGTACGTGTTCACGGTGCTTTCGTCCGCGATGAGGAAGTTCACGCGGTTGTTCAGGACTGGAAAGCTCGTGGTCGTCCTCAGTACATTGAGAGCATCACCGCTGGTGAAGAGAGCGAAGGCGGTGTGACACTGGACGGAGATGAAGAGCTGGATCCGTTGTTCGATCAGGCTGTTGGCTTCGTGGTGGAAAAACGCCGTGCTTCCATTTCGGGTGTGCAGCGTCAGTTCCGCATTGGTTATAACCGTGCGGCACGCATCATTGAACAGATGGAAGCGCAGGGGATTGTTTCTTCACAGGGCCATAATGGTAACCGTGAAGTGCTTTCACCGCCGCCACATGAGATGTAGTTCGGCTGTTCAGTCAGTTTTGCCTTAAAATACGGGCCGGGGAGACCCGGCCCGTTGAGTTTCTGGGGCGGATCCCCATATCAGACAGTATTGCCAGTTTCATTCAGGGGATCCCCTGTTGATTTCGTCAGTGCCTGGCTACAGTTATCCTCCCAGGCTTCCCCGCATATCGGGATAAAAAAGTTTTAATAAGGATGCCCTAATGAAAAAATTGATCGTTTCCTGCTGTCTGCTGACCGCCTTTGCTTCTGCCAGCGTCCTGGCCGATGCTTCTTCAGATCTGCAGCAGCGTCTGGATAAAGTGAAGAGCTTCCACGCCAGCTTCACCCAGAAAGTCACCGATGGCAGCGGTCAGTCCGTGCAGGATGGGGAAGGCGAGCTGTGGGTTAAACGCCCGAACCTGTTCAACTGGCATATGACGGCACCGGATGAAAGCGTATTGATTTCAGACGGTAAAACACTGTGGTTCTATAACCCGTTTGTTGAGCAGGTCAGTGCAACCTGGTTGAAAGACGCTACCAGCAATACCCCGTTTATGCTGATCGCGCGTAATCAGGGCAGCGACTGGAAGCAGTACAACATTAAGCAGCAGGGTGACAACTTCGATCTGACCCCTAAATCGACCGATGGCAACCTGAAGCAGTTCACCATCAATGTGTCTGGTAACGGTACCATCAACCAGTTCAGCGCCGTGGAGCAGGATGGACAGCGCAGCAGTTATGCCCTGAAAAGCCAGCAGAATGGGGCTGTAGAAGCCAGTAAATTCCAGTTCACACCGCCAAAAGGCGTGACGCTGGACGATCAGCGTCAGTGAGGTTAGCTTGAATACTCTGTCTCTGGATTTCTCCCACAACGAATTTCAGCCTCTGGCCGCCCGTATGCGGCCACGAACGCTGGCGGAATATATCGGGCAGCAGCATTTACTGGCTGCCGGTAAGCCCTTGCCAAGAGCGATTGAGGCCGGACATCTGCATTCAATGATCTTGTGGGGGCCACCAGGGACAGGGAAAACCACGCTGGCGGAAATTATTGGCCGCTATGGTCAGGCTGATGTGGAGCGTATCTCTGCTGTCACTTCAGGTGTAAAAGAGATCCGTGAAGCCATTGAGCGTGCAAGGCAAAACCGCGATGCAGGTCGCCGCACCATCCTGTTTGTTGATGAAGTTCACCGCTTCAACAAAAGTCAGCAGGATGCGTTCTTGCCGCACATCGAAGATGGCACCATCACCTTTATTGGTGCCACAACTGAAAACCCCTCGTTTGAACTCAATTCAGCTCTGCTTTCCCGTGCCCGCGTCTATTTACTGAAATCCCTGACCAGTGAAGATATTGAAATCGTGCTTACACAGGCGATGAAAGATAGCGAGCGCGGCTACGGTAAAGAAAACATCGTCCTGCCGGAGGCTACAGGCAGAATGATTGCCGAACTGGTAAACGGCGATGCTCGCCGTGCGCTTAACACGCTGGAGATGATGGCCGATATGGCGGAGGTCAACAGCAAAGGCAAGCGAGAGCTGACGGCTACACTGCTAAATGAAGTCTCAGGCGAGCGCAGTGCCAGATTTGATAATAAAGGTGACCGCTTTTACGATCTGATTTCCGCACTGCATAAATCTGTTCGCGGCTCAGCACCTGATGCGGCCTTATACTGGTATGCCCGTATTATTACGGCTGGTGGCGACCCGCTGTATGTTGCCCGTCGCTTGCTGGCGATCGCTTCTGAAGATGTTGGCAATGCCGATCCCCGAGGTATGCAGGTAGCGATTTCAGCCTGGGACTGTTTTACCCGTGTTGGCCCGGCGGAAGGTGAAAGGGCCATTGCGCAGGCAATTGTTTATCTGGCATGTGCTCCTAAGAGCAACGCTGTTTACACCGCTTTTAAAGCAGCAATCCGCGATGCCAAAGAGAATCCAGATTTTGATGTGCCGGAGCATCTGCGTAATGCGCCGACCAAGCTGATGAAAGAGATGGGGTTGGGTGCGGAATACCGTTATGCCCATGATGAGCCAAATGCTTATGCGGCGGGTGAAGACTACTTCCCATCTGAAATGGCACGTACGCGTTATTACCAACCGACTTCCAGAGGTCTTGAAGGGAAGATTGGTGAAAAGCTAGCCTGGTTAGCTGAGCAGGATCAAAATAGCCCGACAAAACGCTACCGTTGACAGTGACGTTGCGGTAAGGTTGGCAAGGAATTCAACGCATTCGCATGCCGGATGCGCCCCTCATTTACTCACTCGAATAATCACAGGATAAGCATGCTCGATCCCAATCTGCTGCGTAATGAGCCAGACGCAGTCGCTGAAAAACTGGCACGCCGGGGCTATAAGCTTGACGTTGACACGCTGCGTTCGCAGGAAGAGCGCCGTAAAGTTCTGCAGGTCGAAACGGAAACACTGCAGGCAGAACGTAACTCCCGATCCAAATCTATCGGGCAGGCCAAGGCGCGTGGGGAAGACATCGAGCCATTACGTCAGGAAGTGAATGCGCTGGGCGAGAGCCTGGATGCGGCCAAAGCGGAACTGGACGACCTGCTGAATGCCATTCGTGAAATGGCTTCTGCTATCCCAAACATCCCGGTAGATGAAGTCCCACTGGGCAAAGACGACAGTGAAAACCTCGAAGTCAGCCGCTGGGGAACCCCGCGTGAATTTGATTTCGCCGTTCGCGATCACGTAGAACTGGGCGAAATGGCTTCCGGTCTGGATTTCGCTATGGGCGCCAAGCTGACAGGTTCACGCTTTGTGGTGATGCAGGGACAAATCGCGCTGATGCACCGTGCTTTGAGCCAGTTCATGCTGGATCTGCACACCGAGCAGCACGGATATCTGGAAACGTATGTTCCTTACCTGGTTAACCATGCTTCGCTGCACGGTACCGGCCAGTTGCCTAAGTTCGGCGAAGACCTGTTCCACACTCGTCCACTGGAAGAAGAAGCTTCCAGCAGTGACTACGCACTGATCCCGACTTCTGAAGTGCCGCTGACCAATATGGTACGCGATGAAATTTTGGAAGAAGAGTCTTTGCCATTGAAGTTCACTGCACACACGCCTTGCTTCCGTTCTGAAGCCGGTGCTTATGGTCGTGATACCCGTGGGCTGATCCGTATGCACCAGTTTGATAAAGTTGAAATGGTGCACATCACTCGCCCGGAAGATTCCATGGATGCCCTGGAAGAACTGGTAGGGAATGCAGAGAAGGTGCTTCAGCTGCTGGATCTGCCTTATCGTAAAGTGCTGCTTTGCACCGGCGATATGGGCTTCGGCTCCTGCAAAACTTACGACCTGGAAGTGTGGCTGCCAGCGCAGGACACTTACCGTGAGATCTCTTCCTGTTCAAACATGGGAGATTTCCAGGCGCGTCGTATGCAGGCTCGTTGCAGAACCAAAACCGAGAAGAAAACACGCCTGGTGCATACCCTTAACGGGTCTGGTCTGGCGGTAGGTCGTACTCTGGTTGCGGTGCTGGAAAACTACCAGCAGGCCGATGGTCGTATTGCCGTCCCTGAAGTGCTGAAACCTTACATGAAAGGTCTTGAGTTCGTCGGTTAATTCCTGACGTTCGCTGCTAAAAAGCCTGCTGCCTCTGGCCGCAGGTTTTTTTTTGATTTACATCGCTCAATCCCGCTGCTGAGATCAATTACGGCCTGAGAAATCCGGGCCAACTGGCAAACGCTGTTTATTGGCCCGAAGGCATTTAAGGCGCCGCCGTGGGGATCTGTTTATCTTGACGGGGAAAGTGTCCTTTTTGGCGACTCAACGCATTCTCTCCGTCACTAAATAGAAAGTCGCGATCTTCGTACTGAATTAACCTCGCCTGAGCCGGAACAACACTTTGTATTATTACTGCTGCTAAGCCCCTCTGTGCTGACATCAGCCTGACTGGCTTAAGGAGCTGTTGCGACAACATCTCCTGCTTTGGTACTGACGTTATCAGAAACTGCCAATCCTGCAGGACCAGGAGGCGATTTACCCCGGAGTGGCACTGTTGGCCCGGACAATGCTGGAGGCGTAGCATAGAGATGATAAGTGGCCATTAATGCCCACAAAGCTCTATTTTTGAGACAAAGATGTCCAAAAAAAAATGTTATCGATGTTTATCTGGGTGAAAGGGCTAAAGTTGTCATTTTTCATGAAGATAGCAATAGCAGTTGTTGCAATGAACCCTCCGCTAAGTCGTTGTAGATAAAAAAATTAAATCGGCCCGCAGCAAATCGTGCTGCGACCAATTTTTGGCCGTTGACTTTATTTAAGCTAATGGCATTATGCGCGCAAAATCTTCTCCTCTTTTGGTTGTTCCACCACTATGTCCACCTGGTCTCGCCCTGTAATTGTGCTGCTTTGCGGCCTTATGCTGCTGACGATTTCGATCGCCGTGCTGAATACGCTGGTGCCTCTCTGGCTCACCCACGATCTGTTGCCAACGTGGCAGGTTGGGATAGTCAGTTCCTCGTACTACACCGGTAATCTGGCTGGTACTCTCGTTGCAGGTTGGGCAATCAAACGGCTGGGCTTCAATCGAAGCTATTACCTGGCTTCAGTGCTGTTTGCGCTGGCTACCGCTGCGTTAGGACTGGAAAGTGGTTTCTGGGCCTGGGCAATGTGGCGTTTCGTCGCCGGGATTGGCTGCGCACTGATTTGGGTTATTGTGGAAAGTGCCCTGCTGTGCAGTGGAACACTTCGTAACCGTGGACAACTGTTGGCCGCCTATATGATTGTTTACTACATCGGCACCGTTGCTGGTCAGCTGTTGGTCAGTAAAGTCTCCACCGAACTGCTGCACGTCCTGCCTTGGGTAACCGGCATTATCGTGGCAGCCATCCTGCCGCTGGTCTTTACTAAAGTGACTGCGAAGGGCGATGACGAAGAAGCTGCACCAGGGCGCATGTGGACCATGCTGCGCCGGCGTAACGCGCGTCTTGGCATCAACGGCTGCATCATCTCTGGCATTCTGCTTGGCTCGCTGTATGGCTTGATGCCACTGTATCTCTCTCATCAGGGGATGAACGATGCCACGGTTGGGTACTGGATGGCATTGATGGTCAGCGCCGGAATTGTGGGGCAATGGCCTGTTGGCCGCCTGGCAGACCGCTATGGTCGTCTGCTGGTGCTGCGCGTTCAGGTATTTGTGGTGATCCTCGGTGCCTTTGCGATGTTGGGCAACGCGGCAATGGCACCAGCGCTGTTTGTGCTGGGCTGTGCGGGCTTTACTTTGTATCCGGTAGCCATGTCATGGGCTTGTGAAACGGTGGCTCACCATGAGCTGGTGGCGATGAACCAGGCGCTGCTACTGAGCTACACCGTCGGCAGCCTGCTGGGTCCGGCGATGACCTCAATGCTGATGCAGAACTATTCCGACCCTGTGCTGTTTATGATGATTGCCGCAGTCGCCTTCGTCTACCTGGTGATGCTGCTGCGTAAAACGGACAAGCAGGCCACACCAATCGCTCATGCCTGATTTTATCGCGATAAAAAATGGAGCCGAAAGGCTCCATTTTTGTTTGCGGAGAGAGTGGGATCAGTACATCACTTTGTGACCGTAGCCTTCGAGGATGCTTTTAACCCGATCCATGGTTTCTGCTTTGGGTGGATGAACCCCATCCAGCTTGTACTCTTCACCCATCGCGACCCATTTATGTTTGCCCAACTCGTGATAAGGCAGCAGCTCGATTTTTTCCACGTTGCCCATATCACGAGTGAACTCCCCGAGAAGGTGCGCTGAGGCATCATCATCCGAATAGCCCGGGACCACCACATAACGGATCCAGGTTCGGATCTTTTTCTTCGCCAGGTAGCGGGCAAAATCCAGCGTACGGTGGTTTGAGACACCGACCAAAACCTGATGAACGTCATCATTGATCTGCTTAAGATCCAACATGACAAGGTCAGTCACTTCCAGCAGTTCATCAATGACCGGATCATAGCGACGAACAAACCCGTTGGTATCGAGGCAGGTATTGATGCCTTCAGCATGACAGGCGCGGAACCAGTCCCGCACAAACTCAGCCTGTAAAATCGCTTCGCCGCCAGAAGCAGTCACGCCGCCGCCGGAAGCATTCATAAAGTGACGATAGGAAACCACGTCCTTCATCAGGTCTTCAACGGTGATCTCTTGGCCGCCATGCGTGTCCCAGGTATCACGGTTGTGGCAGTAGAGGCAGCGCATCAGGCAGCCCTGGAAGAAGGTGATAAAACGGATGCCGGGGCCATCTACGGTCCCGCAGGATTCAAATGAGTGGATACGGCCGGTTACTGACATTGCGATGAGTTCTCCACGGTAAACCTGCCTTCAGCAGGTACGCAGTCTTTAAGCTGCGTTAAGTCTGTTTTGCCAGCGGTCTGGTTGAAAGGTCAGGCGGCTGGCAAACAAGGCTTGCGAAAAGGCTCCACCACAGTGGAGCCTTACTGCTTCGCTAATTACATGCTTTTAGTGAAGGTACGGGTAATCACGTCCTGTTGCTGCTCTTTGGTTAAAGAATTGAAACGAACAGCATAGCCAGACACGCGGATGGTTAGCTGTGGATATTTTTCAGGATCTTCCATCGCTTCCAGCAGCATCTCGCGGTTCATCACGTTGACGTTGAGGTGCTGACCGCCTTCGATATTGGCTTCATGATGGAAATAACCATCCATCAGGCCAGCCAGGTTAGCTTTACGCACATCATCATCTTTCCCTAAGGCATTAGGCACGATGGAGAAGGTGTAGGAAATACCGTCTTTCGCATAGGCAAACGGCAGTTTGGCTACAGAAGTCAGAGAAGCGACAGCCCCTTTCTGATCGCGACCGTGCATTGGGTTAGCACCTGGTCCAAACGGTGCGCCAGCGCGACGTCCATCCGGAGTGTTACCGGTTTTTTTACCGTACACCACGTTAGACGTGATGGTGAGGACAGACTGAGTAGGCACAGCGTTGCGGTAAGTCTGCAGTTTCTGAATTTTCTTCATGAAACGTTCAACCAGGTCGCAGGCAATGTCATCTACACGAGAGTCATTGTTACCAAACTGCGGGTATTCACCTTCAATTTTGAAGTCGACAGCCAGGCCATCTTCATCACGAATGGTGGAAACTTTCGCGTATTTGATAGCAGACAGGGAGTCAGCTGCAACAGACAGGCCGGCAATACCACAAGCCATGGTGCGATAAACATCACGGTCGTGCAGCGCCATCAGCGAAGCTTCATAGCTGTATTTGTCATGCATATAGTGAATGACGTTCAGCGCAGTCACGTACTGTTTTGCCAGCCAGTCCATAAAGTGATCCATACGGTCCATCACTTTATTAAATTCCAGCACTTCATCCATCATTGGCGCTTCTTTCGGGCCAACCTGCATTTTCATTTTTTCATCCACGCCGCCGTTAATCGCATACAGCATGGTTTTTGCCAGGTTGGCACGTGCACCGAAGAACTGCATCTGTTTGCCGACAATCATCGGGCTAACGCAGCAGGCAATGGCGTAGTCATCGTTGTTAAAGTCAGGACGCATCAAGTCGTCGTTTTCGTACTGGACGGAAGAGGTGTCGATAGAGACTTTAGCCGCATATTTTTTAAAGTTCAGCGGGAGCTTTTCAGACCACAGAATGGTCATGTTCGGTTCTGGTGAAGGCCCCATAGTGTAGAGGGTGTTCAGGAAACGGAAGCTGCTTTTGCTCACCAGCGTACGGCCATCAACGCCCATACCAGCCAGGGATTCCGTGGCCCAGATTGGGTCACCGGAGAACAATTCATCGTATTCTGGGGTACGCAGGAAGCGGACCATACGCAGTTTCATGACCAGGTGGTCAATCAGTTCCTGAGCGTCATCCTCGGTGATTTTGCCCGCTTTCAGATCCCGTTCGATAAAGATATCCAGGAACGTAGAAACACGACCAAACGACATTGCTGCCCCGTTCTGTGATTTCACTGCCGCCAGATAACCGAAGTAAGTCCACTGCACAGCTTCCTGAGCCGTTTGCGCCGGGCCAGAGATGTCACAGCCATATTTCGCAGCCATCTCTTTAATCTGCTGCAGCGCGTGGTGCTGGTCAGCAATTTCTTCACGCAGACGGATGGTGGCTTCAAGATTCACGCCATTTTCCATATCTGCCTGCAGCGAGGTGAACTGTGCAAATTTGTCTTTCATCAGCATATCAATGCCGTACAAAGCTACGCGACGATAGTCACCGATGATACGACCACGGCCATAAGCATCTGGCAGACCGGTCAGCACGCCAGATTTACGGCAGCGCAGAATGTCCGGGGTGTAGACGTCAAAGACGCCCTGATTATGGGTTTTACGGTATTCGCTGAAGATTTTTTTCAGGCCTGGATCCAGTTCACGACCGTAAACTTTACAAGAGCCCTCTACCATTTTGATGCCGCCGTAAGGGATCAGGCCGCGTTTCAATGGCGCTTCAGTCTGCAAGCCGACGATGGTTTCCAGTTTTTTATTGATGTAGCCCGCATCATGAGACGTGATGGTAGAAGCCAGGTCGGTATCAAAATCTACTGGCGCATGGGTACGGTTTTCCAGTTTGATGCCTTCCATCACGCTGTCCCACAGGGACGTAGTGGCGGCGGTGGCACCGCTCAGGAAGGACTCATCACCTTCATACGGGGTATAGTTTTTCTGAATGAAGTCACGCACGTTAATGCTGTTCTGCCATTCGCCCTGTGCAAAGCTTTCCCAGGCCGCGACCTGTTTTTCGTTGTGCTCGCTCATTTGATACCTACCTTAATTACGTGAAGTTCTGTTGTTCCTGCTGCCAGCCATCAGCAACAGGTGCTAGATCAGTTTGTGGTGTACTCAGTCATGACCGTTGTCACGCAGGTAAATCACCCAATAGGTCAGTCCTACAAGGAACCCACCGCCGATAATGTTGCCGATCGTGACCGGAATCAGGTTGTCAGTGATAAAGTTGCTGACTGTCAGATGTGAGAACTGTGCGGCTGTAGCGCCAGTGGCCTGCCAGAAGTCGGGGCCAGAAAAATCCTTGATAACAATCGCCAGAGGCACGAGAAACATATTGGCAATGCTGTGTTCAAAGCCGCTGGCAACGAACATCGCTACCGGAAGTAGCATCGCTAACATTTTGTCAGTCAGGCTGCGGCCGGAATAACTCATCCAAACCGCCATACACACCATCAGGTTAGCCAGGATCCCCAGGCAGACAGCCTCAAGAAAAGTATGGTGCATTTTATGGTCAGCGGTTTGCAGGACATTAAGCCCCCAGACGCCATTGTCGGCCATTGCCTGGCCAGCGAACCAAATCAGAGCAACAAAGAACATCGCACCGAAGAAATTGCCAACGTAAACGATGATCCAGTTGCGGGCCAGCTGCGCCCAGCTGATGCGTCCACTAGCTTTGGCGACCATGGTTAACACGGTGGAAGTGAAAAGGTCAGCGCCACAGACGACGACCAGCATCAGACCGAGAGAGAAGCAGAGACCACCAACCAGTTTGCTCATGCCCCAGGGTGCAGCGGCTGAACCTGTAGTGGCCGTGATATAAAAGACAAAGGCGATGGAGATGAAGACACCGGCGGTAATCGCCAGGAAAAATGTGGTGAAGGGTTTTTTTGTCGCTTTATAGACGCCAGCTTCTTCAGCCACTTTGGCCATTTCAGACGGTAAGAGTAAGTCAAACGGGTTGCCAGCTTTCACACTAACTACTCCCTAAATTAGTCAACGACGAAATACTAACAAAGGAGTATAGGTGAGAAATTGACATGGATCATGTTGGCCTGGAGTATCTGGCCTTAATGGTCTGTTTTATGTGGGGTTAATAGGTTAAATTATTGATTTTGTTGTATAAATACTTTTTTAGTTTATAAAATAAAGTTGAATATAGCACGATATGTGCCTTATTGAGGCAGGATTGAGACGGGAAATGTAGCTGCAAGGTTAAAGTATTAGTCTTATTACAATTAGGCGTTACTTTAAAATAACATTTGATGACGTGGCGGAAAGAAAAGAAGAAAAAGGCAATCGAGAGCGTCCCCGATTGCCCGAAAGCCTTATTTCCAGTTAAGACGTTTTGCTTGCTGGAGCTTCTCATAAGCGGCAAGCAATGACTGATGAGCCGGGAAGGCCATCAAATCTTCGTCTACCGACTGTAACCCATAGAATGGCGCTTCACCGCTGATGGCCGCCGAGGCTGCTTCCACAGCGTCCAGACCGTACATGCGGACGAATGCAGTGTGATACTGCACCGGATCGCGTTCTTCTTCCTGGCTCAACAGCAGCAGCGTTTGCAGGCAACGGTAATAGTTAGCGCGGGCTGGAGTGAAGATAGAGTTGTTAAACTCCATGGTCCATTCCGTCCAGATCAAGGCCTGATCCAGATCGCCACCGGCCAGAGCCAGCATCGCTTTCAGCTCGCCAATGCGCAGGGTATACCAGCCATTATCTTTACCGGTTGCCAGGCCAAGCAGCTCGCGTACACGAGTGAAGTCATCATGACCGTCTTCATCCAGACGCTCGATCAGTGACAGATAGTCCTCTTTTTCCCACTGAGTTTCAGGCAACGACAGCAGCGTTTCACGCAAATAGGCGCCCATGCTGTTGTTTGCCAGCAGCAGATCTTCAGCTGGATAAATATCGGACATGCCCGGCACGATGATGCGGCAAGCATAGACATCCAGATGCTGGTAATCAGCAATGTAGACTTCCTGGTCTTCCGCTTTGAAGATCGCCATCAACGTGGCGAATTCTTCTTCTGTAGAACCGTCGAAACGCCAGTCAACAAACGGATAGTCGGCATCGTCTTTGAACATGTCCCAGGAGATCAGACCGCTTGAATCGATGAAATGCGTCTCGAGGTTGGCATGTTCAGCCACTTCTTCGTCATCGAAGGTAGGCGGTGTGAAGACATCCAAATCCTTCAGGCTACGGCCTTGCAGCAGTTCGGTAACGGTACGCTCCAGTGCAACACCGAAATCAGGGTGCGCGCCAAAGGAAGCGAAACAGGTGCCGTTTTCTGGGTTGAAAAGTACCACGCAGATAACCGGATACTTGCCGCCAAGTGAAGCATCATAAGAGAAGATCGGGAACCCTTCGGCTTCCAGCTTATTGATGGATTCCACGACGCCCGGATAGCGATCCAGCACGTCTTGTGGGATCAAAGGCAGGCTGATGGATTCAGCAATAATACGATTCTTGATATAGCGTTCGAACACTTCAGACAGACCCTGTACACGCGCTTCATTAGGCGTGTTACCGGCAGACATGCCGTTAGAAACATACAGGTTACCGATGATGTTCATCGGGATGTAAACCGTCTGCTGATCGGACTGACGAGTAAAAGGCAGGGCGCAAATACCGCGATCGCTGTTACCGGACTGCAGATCGATTAGATCGCTGGCGCTGACTTCCTGCTCAGGATCGTAAAAGGCGGTCAGACGTTCGTCCAGAATACCGGCCGGCAGGCTGTCGTCTTCTGGCAGCGGGAACCATTTTTCATTTGGGTAATGAACGAAGTCACCGTTGGCAACCTTGTTGCCCAGCCAGAAATCGGCGAAGAAGTAGTTGGTAGAAAGGCGTTCGAAGTATTCGCCCAGCGCCGAGGCCAGAGCGGCTTTCTTGCTGGCGCCTTTACCGTTGGTAAAACACAGCGGGCAGTCGCGGTCTCTGATATGAACTGACCAGACATGAGGAACCGGGTTCAGCCAGGAAGCTTCTTCAATATTGAAGCCCAGATCCTGCAATTTTTGCTGAAAGCGTGCGATGGAATCTTCCAGCGCGGCGTCTTTGCCTGGAATATAAGTTTGCGTCATAGTGCCCACTCGTTTTGGGTTGTGCCGAAAGTGCGCAATGATACGGGGTTTCTGTCCGATCTGCTACGCGAGGGGGGAAATTCCTGTTGTCGCGGGCTGGCATCTTTCCGGAACTGGTCGGCTGACCCGATTAATCATTGCAGGCAGGGAAGGGCAATGATAAAACCGATAGCAGAATAGCAATCGATTGATCTGAAAGTGGTGAGGGGAAATGAGTCAGGTTTTCAATTTTAGCTCCGGCCCAGCGATGCTGCCGGCGGAAGTTCTGCGTCGCGCAGAACAGGAACTGCGTAACTGGCAGGGATTAGGCACCTCAGTGATGGAGATTAGCCATCGCAGTAAAGAATTTATTCAGGTTGCCGAAGAGGCAGAGAAAGATTTTCGTGACCTGTTAAAAATCCCTTCCAACTACAAAGTGTTGTTCTGTCACGGTGGTGCGCGAGCTCAGTTCGCGGCTGTCCCAATGAACCTGTTAGGCAATAAGACCACCGCCGATTACGTTGACGGTGGCTATTGGGCACACAGCGCTATCAAAGAAGCGTTGAAATACTGCACGCCTAACGTCATTGATGCACAAACCAAGGTAGAGGGGCTACGGGCGATCACGCCAATGAGCAGTTGGGCACTGTCTGACGATGCTGCCTACGTTCACTACTGTCCGAATGAAACCATTGATGGCGTTGCCATTAATGAAGAGCCAGATTTTGGCGACAAAGTTGTGGTAGCCGATCTCTCCTCCACCATTCTTTCTTCCCCGCTGGATATCAATCGTTACGGCGTTATCTACGCAGGCGCGCAGAAGAACATTGGTCCTGCTGGCCTGACGCTGGTGATCGTTCGTGAAGATCTGCTGGGTAAAGCGAAGAAAGAACTGCCTTCGATCCTGGATTATCAGGTCCTCAGCGAAAACGAGTCGATGTTCAATACGCCTCCAACCTTCGCCTGGTACCTGTCTGGTCTGGTGTTCAAATGGCTGAAAGAGCAGGGCGGCGTTGCTGAACTGGATAAGCGCAACCAGGCTAAAGCCGATTTGTTGTACAGCACTATCGATAACAGCGATTTCTACCGTAACGAAGTGGCTATGGCAAACCGTTCCCGTATGAATGTGCCTTTCCTGTTGGCTGATTCTTCGCTGGATAAAGTGTTCCTCGACGAATCTGTAGCGGCTGGCTTACATGCATTGAAAGGCCACCGTGTAGTGGGCGGCATGCGCGCTTCTATTTATAATGCGATGCCGTTGGAAGGTGTGAAAGCATTGACCGACTTTATGATCGATTTCGAGCGTCGTCACGGTTAAGACCACCGGATAGCTCTTGGCAAGTTGAAACCCCGCAAGGCTGCGGGGTTTTAGTGTTTTTTATTTGGAGAATATGTTTCGCATGTTGGAATCCCTGACCCTACAACCGATCGCGCTGGTAGACGGCACCGTAAACTTACCTGGCTCTAAAAGCGTGTCGAACCGCGCTTTACTGCTGGCGGCGCTGGCTAAAGGCACCACACGCCTGACCAATCTGCTGGACAGTGATGATGTGCGTCATATGCTGACCGCACTGAAAGCGCTGAACGTCAGCTATTCGCTTTCCGACGATCGGACAGTCTGTGAAGTGACCGGTCAGGGTGGTCCACTGCATGCGGAAGGCCCGGTAGAACTGTTTTTAGGTAACGCAGGTACCGCAATGCGCCCGCTGGCTGCCGCTCTCTGCCTGGGAAGTAATGACATTGTGTTGACCGGTGAGCCACGGATGAAAGAGCGTCCGATTGGGCACCTGGTTGATGCGCTGCGTCAGGGTGGCGCTGAAGTCAGCTACCTCGAGCAAACCGATTACCCACCGCTGCATCTGAAGGGGGGGTTTAGCGGTGGCGAAGTGTCGGTTGATGGTAGTGTCTCCAGCCAGTTTCTGACGGCTTTGCTGATGACGGCTCCGTTAGCGCCGAACGACACCAAAATTGTGATCAAGGGCGATCTCGTCTCCAAACCTTATATTGATATCACGCTGAACCTGATGCGCACGTTTGGCGTTGAAGTGAAGAATGATAACTATCGCGAATTCCATATCGCTGCTAATCAGCAGTATGTTTCACCTGGCGACTACCTGGTGGAAGGTGATGCTTCTTCGGCTTCCTATTTCCTGGCGGCTGCGGCCATCAAAGGCGGCACAGTTAAGGTGACCGGCATTGGTCGTAACAGCATGCAGGGGGATATTCGTTTTGCCGATGTGCTGGAGCAAATGGGCGCGGTGATTGAGTGGGGCGATGACTATATTTCCTGCACTCGTGGTGAGCTCAACGCTATCGATCTGGATATGAACCATATTCCTGATGCGGCGATGACCATTGCTACTGCGGCACTGTTTGCTAAAGGCACCACGGTGATGCGTAACATCTATAACTGGCGCGTGAAGGAAACCGATCGTCTGGCTGCAATGGCGACGGAGTTGCGTAAAGTGGGCGCTGAAGTGGAAGAGGGGCATGACTACATTCGTGTAACGCCTCCAGCAGCGCTGAAGTTTGCTGAAATCGGAACTTACAACGACCACCGCATGGCGATGTGCTTCTCGCTGGTGGCTTTATCTTCAACGCCGGTGACTATTCTCGATCCAGGCTGTACCGCTAAAACCTTCCCTGACTATTTCGAGCAGCTGGCTCGTATCAGTCAGTTGGCATAATTCTGCAAATCCGCTGCATTCAGGTGCAGCGGATTGCGAGCCAACTCACGTCCTGCAAGGTTGTTCCCCTCATCCTCACAATTAAGCTGACAAATAATTTAATCTCGACCAGGCTTAAGGGGTAACGATCCTTGCATAAGCTGCGTATAATGCCCGTCGATATTTGCCTGAGCAGTTAACTGGCATTCCACCGACAGGAGAAAGAGATGACGGCTATAGCCCCGGTTATCACCATTGATGGCCCAAGCGGTGCTGGTAAAGGGACCTTGTGTAAAGCAATGGCTGAAGCCTTGCAGTGGCATCTGCTGGATTCGGGCGCGATTTATCGCGTACTGGCACTGGCCGCCTTGCATCATCAGGTGGATATGACCTCTGAAGAAGCACTGGTGCCGATTGCAGCCCATCTCGATGTCCGTTTTGTCTCGACCAACGGCGAGATGGAAGTGATTCTGGAAGGCGAGGATGTTTCTGGCGAAATCCGTACTCAGGATGTCAGCAACACCGCATCAAAAGTGGCTGCTTTCCCGCGCGTGCGTGAGGCTTTGCTGCGTCGCCAACGTGCCTTCAGGGATGCGCCAGGTTTGATTGCTGATGGTCGCGATATGGGTACAGTAGTTTTCCCGGATGCACCGGTGAAAATCTTTCTGGATGCCAGTTCGGAAGAGCGCGCGCACCGTCGTATGCTACAGTTGCAGGATAAAGGCTTTAATGTTAACTTTGAGCGCCTTTTATCCGAGATAAAGGAACGTGATGACCGCGATCGTAATCGCGCCATTGCACCACTGATACCGGCAGACGATGCGCTGGTGCTGGATTCAACCAGCATGTCAATTGAGCAAGTTATTGAAACTGCACTCAATTATGCGCGTGAAAAGTTGTCATTGCCGCAGTGAATCACGGGCCAGACGGTCCGTATGAATCTCTTAACCCTGTGATATGGACGTCATGGGGCATGTGAAACAACCCCACCCGTCAGGATGTCAGGTGGACGTTAAATTGAAGAATCCATAAGATTATCAATATGACTGAATCTTTTGCTCAACTATTTGAAGAATCCTTAAAAACAATCGAAACCCGTCCGGGTTCCATCGTTCGTGGTGTTGTTGTCTCTATCGACAAAGACATCGTTCTGGTTGATGCGGGTCTGAAATCTGAATCTGCAATCCCTGCAGAGCAGTTCAAGAACGCAGCCGGCGAACTGGAAATCCAGGTTGGCGACGAAGTTGACGTTGCACTGGATGCGGTAGAAGACGGCTTCGGTGAAACTCTGCTGTCCCGTGAGAAAGCTAAGCGTCACGAAGCCTGGATCACGCTGGAGAAAGCTTACGAAGAAGCTGAAACTGTTACCGGTGTTATCAACGGCAAAGTTAAAGGCGGCTTCACTGTTGAGCTGAACGGCATTCGCGCGTTCCTGCCAGGTTCCCTGGTTGATGTGCGTCCAGTGCGTGACACTCTGCACCTGGAAGGCAAAGAGCTTGAATTCAAAGTCATCAAGCTGGATCAGAAACGTAACAACGTGGTTGTTTCACGTCGTGCGGTTATCGAATCCGAAAACAGCGCAGAGCGCGATCAGCTGCTGGAAAACCTGCAGGAAGGCATGGAAGTTAAAGGTATCGTTAAGAACCTGACTGACTACGGTGCATTCGTTGATCTGGGCGGCGTTGATGGCCTGTTGCACATCACTGACATGGCATGGAAACGCGTTAAGCATCCAAGCGAAATTGTCAACGTGGGCGACGAAATCACTGTTAAAGTGCTGAAGTTCGACCGCGAGCGTACCCGTGTGTCTCTGGGTCTGAAACAGCTGGGCGAAGATCCTTGGGTCGCTATCGCTAAGCGTTACCCAGAAGGGACTCGTCTGACTGGCCGTGTAACTAACCTGACCGACTACGGCTGCTTCGTTGAAATCGAAGAAGGCGTTGAAGGCCTGGTACACGTTTCAGAAATGGATTGGACCAACAAAAACATCCATCCGTCCAAAGTTGTTAACGTTGGCGATGTTGTTGAAGTTATGGTTCTGGATATCGACGAAGAACGTCGTCGTATCTCCCTGGGTCTGAAGCAGTGTAAAAACAACCCATGGCAGCAGTTTGCAGAAACCCACAACAAGGGCGACCGTGTTGAAGGTAAAATCAAGTCAATCACTGACTTCGGTATCTTCATCGGCCTGGACGGCGGCATCGACGGCCTGGTTCACCTGTCTGACATCTCCTGGAACGCTACCGGAGAAGAAGCAGTTCGTGAATACAAGAAAGGCGACGAAATCGCTGCTGTTGTACTGCAAGTTGACGCAGAGCGCGAGCGCATCTCCCTGGGCGTTAAGCAGCTGGCAGAAGACCCGTTCAACAACTACATCTCTCTGAACAAGAAAGGTGCCATTGTTAACGGTAAAGTGACTGCTGTTGATGCTAAAGGTGCTACAGTTGAACTGGCAGACGGCGTTGAAGGTTACCTGCGCGCTTCTGAAGCTTCAGTTGACCGCGTAGAAGACGCAACTCTGGTTCTGAATGTTGGCGACGATGTTGAAGCCAAATTCACCGGTGTTGACCGTAAAAACCGCGTTGTTAGCCTGTCTGTTCGTGCAAAAGACCAGGCCGACGAGAAAGAAGCCATTGCTACTGTTAACACCAAACAGGAAGAAGGCAACTTCTCTAACGCTATGGCTGAAGCTTTCAAAGCAGCTAAAGGCGAGTAATTGCTTTTGCATCAGGGCGGCGTAAGCTGCCCTGAAATAGCCGTTACTGTCAGAGCTTTTCCAACAGGAATTTACCGGAGGATTTATGACCAAGTCAGAACTTATTGAAAGACTTGCTGGCCAGCACTCTCATATTCCGGCGAAAGTCGTTGAGGATGCGGTAAAAGAGATGCTTGAGCACATGGCGACCACTTTGGCCCAGGGCGAACGCATTGAAATCCGGGGTTTCGGCAGTTTTTCTTTGCATTACCGCGCGCCTCGTACCGGCCGTAACCCGAAAACGGGTGACAAAGTGGAGTTGGAAGGTAAATACGTTCCACACTTCAAGCCAGGTAAAGAGTTGCGTGACCGTGCAAATATCTACGGCTAACGCTGAAGCACTACGCGATAAAACGACACTTCGGTGTCGTTTTTTTTTGCCTGTTATTTAGCCCGGCTTTGCGGGCAGCTGCGCAATAAAAAGGGTGGCGCTGAAAGACAATTCAAAAGAGTGCACAGCAGTTAACAGGGCAGAAAACCTGCGGCTGCAACAGCCTGGGCAGTGAGGATAAGATCTGCCGACGGAATAATGGAGAACCGTCATGCCTTACAGTTTAAGCCGTCTTGCCATGTGGGTAATCATTGCCTCGCTCCCTCTTACTTTTCTTTCCCGGCTTCCTGCCGCCCGCTATGACCTCTGGCTGATCCTTCCTTCTTTGTACTTAGTGATGCAGCGCCAGCGTTGGATGAAAGACATCGCTGTGTGCGTTTTGCTGTTTCTTTGGGCTGTAATGGCGGCAAGGAGCCTGTCAGAACAGATTGTCACGTTGTCCGCAAAGACGCTGACTACTACTACAACAATAGACTCTGTGCTGCATAACTCTCAGCGGCTAAAACTGCGGATTGTCAGCGTTGCAGGACAAAGGCTGTTCCCTCCGGTATATGCTTTAGTCAGTAGTAAAGAGCTGTCTGAGTCATTTTGTAGCGGCCAGCGTTGGCAAATGACGCTGAAGCTCAGACCCGTTCATGCCCGGTTAAATGAAGGCGGGTTTGACGCGCAAAGGTTCGCTCTGGCGAACAGCACGCCGCTGACCGGGAAAATAGTCTCGCTGGCTGCTGTAGATGACACCTGCAACTGGCGTGAAAGGATCATTCAACGCAGCCGAGGGTTTTACGCTGGGTATTCCTGGCAGGCAATCCTCTCTGCGCTAGCTTTTGGCGAGCGGGGGGACATTAGTCTACAGATGTCACAGTTACTAAGAGAGACGGGAACGGCGCACCTGATGGCCATTTCCGGGATGCACATCAGTCTGGCTGCCAGTGTGGGTTGGCTGTTCGCCAGAGGTGTGCAGATTGCTTTCAGAGCGGCATGGATTGGCTATCGTTTCCCTTTGATTTGCAGTGTGCTTGTCGCGTTACTCTACTGCTGGCTTGCGGGAGCCAACCCTCCGTCAGTCAGGGCAACGTTAGCCGTCGGCATCTGGAGCGGGTTACGCATGGCAGGCGTTCGTTGTAGCAACTGGCAGGTTTGGGGGGTGTGTATTGGGTGTATTCTGTTCTTCGATCCTCTGAGCCTACTTTCAGACAGTCTGTGGCTTTCTGCTGTGGCGGTAGCGGGATTATTGTTGTGGTTCCATTGGTTCCCCTTACCGACGACATTCACCGGTAAGAAACGCTGGCTACCCTTGCAACTGCTTCATCTTCAGGTGGGTATATTTTTACTGTTAATGCCCATGCAACTGATGATTTTTCATGGCTTCAGTCTCAGTGCTTTAATCGCTAATTTGTGGGCCGTCCCGTTGGTCACATTCCTGACCGTCCCGCTTATTCTGTGCGCGCTAAGTTTTTTGCCTTTAGCACAAGTCAGTCAGGGATT
The DNA here is from genome assembly GCF_049696395.1 of Erwinia sp. GTDB lineage: Bacteria > Pseudomonadota > Gammaproteobacteria > Enterobacterales > Enterobacteriaceae > Erwinia. The sequence goes on along the minus strand of NZ_JBAVTT010000149.1, from coordinate 17,977 downwards.
TTGGTGGCTGGCCGACAGGTCACTTGAAGGGGTGTTTGTCCCTCTGGCCTGGTTGCCTTCGGGCTGGTGGTCAGTGGACAAGCAGGCGCTGTTGATCTGTGCTGTTATTTGGGCAGCTGTAGTCAGTTGGCGTTTCAACTGGTGGCGTTCCTCGCCAGCCGCTCTGGCTGGTTTTTGTCTGGCCTTAGCCTGCTGGCGGCTAAATAGTGAAGAACCAAAGTGGCGGCTGGATATGCTGGATATTGGACATGGCCTTGCGGTAGTGATTTCGTCCGGAGGTGAAGCGCTGGTTTATGATACCGGCAACAGTTGGCCCGGTGGTGATGCGGCTAAGAGCCAGATCATTCCCTGGCTGAACTGGCAAGGGCTTGAGGTTAACCATATCGTCCTCAGTCACGGTCATCTGGACCATATTGGCGGCCTGAAGAGTCTTCAGGCCGCTTTTCCTGCAGCGGTAATACACAGCGGGCTGGCAGGGCAAGGGCATTTCCCTTGTGAGCAAGGGGTAAACTGGCGTTGGCAGAATTTGTCTCTCAGAGTTCTTTGGCCACCACCGGGGCAAGGGAAAGCCGGTAACAATCAATCCTGCGTGCTGAGGGTGAGCGACGGAAAATGGCGAGTGCTGTTAACGGGCGATATCGAAGCTCAGGCTGAGTATGATTTAGTCCGTTTAAACCGGGAGGCTTTACGTGCGGATATCTTGCAGGTGCCTCACCACGGCAGTTCAACGTCTTCAGTCCCCCCTCTGCTCAGAGCTGTAGGCGGGAAGGTGGCGCTGGCTTCTGCTGCTCGTTACAGTGCATGGAAATTACCGGCGGAAAAAGTGATTTCCCGATACAAAGAGAATCACTACAGCTGGTATGACACGGCGCTTGAAGGGCAGCTCAGCGTCCGGTTTTTTGAGAAAAACTGGGAAGTTAGCCGTCTGAGAGCGCAAATAATGAGCCGATGGTATCATCAGTGGTTTGGCGTACCACGTTATTCCAGGTAGAATGAGCGGCTATTTTCAATTAAAGCTGGTTAAATAATGCATCAGGAAAAAGATCTCTCCACCTGGCAGACATTCCGTCGCCTCTGGCCGATGATCAAACCGTTTAAACCCGGGTTGATTGTGGCTGCGGTAGCACTGGTACTGAACGCAGCGGGAGATACATTAATGCTGTCACTGCTGAAACCGTTGCTGGATGACGGTTTTGGTAAGGCTGACTCTTCCGTGCTGCTTTGGATGCCTCTGGCGGTTATGGGTTTAATGTTAATCCGTGGCGTCACCAGTTATATCTCTAGTTACTGCATCTCCTGGGTTTCCGGCAACGTGGTGATGAGTATGCGCCGTCGCCTGTTCAGCCATATGATGGGAATGCCGGTTGCCTTCTTCGATCAGCAGTCTACAGGGACGCTACTTTCGCGCATCACCTACGACTCCGAGCAGGTTGCTTCCTCTTCTTCCAGTGCATTGGTAACCGTAGTCCGTGAAGGGGCCTCGATTATTGGCCTGTTCATCATGATGTTCTACTACAGCTGGCAGCTGTCGCTGATCCTGATTTTACTGGCTCCGATTGTCTCTTTTGCCATCCGTACGGTTTCCAAGCGCTTCAGAAACATCAGCAAAACGATGCAAAACACCATGGGACATGTGACCACCAGTGCTGAGCAGATGCTGAAAGGGCATAAAGAGGTGCTGATCTTTGGTGGCCAGGAAGTGGAAAGCCAGCGTTTCGCTCGCGTCAGCAACCATATGCGCCAGCAGGGCATGAAACTGGTCTCTGCGTCCTCGATCTCTGATCCTATCATCCAGCTGATCGCTTCACTGGCGCTGGCTTTCGTGCTGTATGCCGCAAGCTTCCCAAGCGTGATGGAAACGCTGACGGCCGGTACTATCACCGTTGTCTTCTCTTCGATGATTGCCCTGATGCGTCCGCTGAAGTCACTGACTAACGTCAATGCCCAGTTCCAGCGCGGCATGGCGGCCTGTCAGACACTGTTCTCCATTCTGGATACCGAGCAGGAAACCGATACCGGCACACGTGTCATTGAACGCGCTAAAGGTGACGTTGAATTCCGCAATGTGACCTTCACCTATCCTGGCCGTGAAGCGCCTGCGCTGCACAACATTAACCTGGCTATCCCGGCAGGGAGAACTGTTGCGCTGGTGGGGCGTTCAGGTTCAGGTAAGTCTACGATTGCCAGCCTGATGACCCGTTTCTACGATATCCAGCAGGGCGAAATTCTGATGGATGGTCACGACCTGCGCGAGTATACGCTCAGTTCACTGCGTAATCAGGTTGCGCTGGTTTCACAGAACGTGCATCTGTTTAACGATACGGTGGCGAATAACATTGCCTACGCCCGTAACGACAAGTACAGCCGTGAAGAGATCGAAAAAGCCGCAACAATGGCCCATGCCATGGACTTCATCAATAAGATGGATAAAGGGCTGGATACCATGATTGGCGAAAATGGCGTGCTGCTTTCCGGCGGCCAGCGCCAGCGTATTGCGATTGCGCGTGCGTTGCTGCGTGACTGTCCAATCCTGATCCTGGATGAAGCGACTTCGGCACTCGATACCGAGTCCGAGCGCGCAATCCAGTCTGCGCTGGATGAATTGCAGAAAAACCGCACTTCACTGGTCATTGCTCACCGCCTTTCTACGATTGAGAAGGCAGATGAGATTGTGGTTGTGGAAGACGGTTACATTGTTGAACGCGGAAGCCATGCCGATCTGCTGGAACAGCGTGGTGTGTATGCTCAGCTTCATAAGATGCAGTTTGGTCAATGATTGAACGCATCTGGAGCGGGCGCTCCGCGCTTTATCTGTTGCTGGTTCCGCTAAGCTGGCTGTATGGCCTGATCAGTAACCTGATACGCCTCAGCTATGTCTGGGGCTTACGTAAAGCGTGGCGTGCTCCTGTTCCGGTAGTGGTGGTTGGCAATCTGACAGCCGGAGGCAACGGAAAAACGCCGGTTGTCATCTGGCTGGTGCAGGCTTTACAGCAACGAGGCCTGCGCCCGGGCGTCGTCTCAAGAGGTTACGGTGGGAAGGCTGAACGTTATCCGCTGGTGTTGGATGACAACACCACTACGGATCAGGCTGGTGATGAACCTGTGCTGATTTATCAGCGCACAGGGGCAGCGGTTGCGGTCTCTCCTGTCAGAAGAGAGGCTGTTCAGGCGCTCACCGATCGCGGCAATATCGATATCATCATTACCGACGACGGTCTGCAACATTACGCACTGGCGAGAGATTTCGAAATCGTGGTGGTGGATGGCAAGCGCCGTTTCGGCAATGGCTGGTGGTTGCCCGCAGGCCCGATGCGCGAACGTGCTTCCCGTTTGAATAGCGTGGATGCCATCATCGTCAACGGCGGTGAGGCGCAGGCGGGAGAGGTAGCGATGCAACTTGTCCCTGCTCATGCCGTCAATATCCGCAGTGGTGAAACGCGTCCGGTGACGATGCTGGAAAATGTGGTCGCCATGGCCGGTATCGGTCATCCTCCTCGCTTCTTTGCCACCCTCCATCTCCAGGGTATTACACCCGTCAGAGAAGTGCCTTTTGCCGATCATCAGTCTTACCAAAAGGCGCAGCTGTCTGTTCTGCTAACGCCGGGCGAGACGTTATTAATGACAGAAAAAGACGCGGTCAAGGTCCGGGCTTTTGCGGATGATAACTGGTGGTATCTGCCGGTTGATGCCGAGCTACCGACGGCGGCTTCGGATACCTTACTAACGGCGATCTCTGCACTACCTTCCAGACGCTAACAAGCTGAATAAGCGCACAATCTCCGTGCTGAACCCGCAGGAAAAAGACTAAACTCACAGCATCTTTGTTACGAAGGTGCCTTATGTCCTCTTTCCAGATCTCGCTCTCAAAAGCCCGTCAGTTACACCTTGCCGCTCAGGGCCTGCTGCGCCCGCCAAAACGTAAAGCCAGAGCCCAGGATCTGCTCAGCGCCATCCGCCAGATGTCCTTGTTGCAAATTGACACCATCCATGTGGTTGCCCGCAGCCCTTATCTGGTGCTATTCAGCCGGCTAGGTGAGTATCCGGAAAGCTGGCTGGGTGAGGCGCTAAGCAGCGGCAGCCTGTATGAATACTGGGCGCATGAAGCCTGCTTTATCCCTATCGAAGACTATCCATTGTTGCGCCACCGCATGCTGAATCCTCAGCATATGGGGTGGAAATATAACAGTGAGTGGATGGAGAACTGGCAGGTAGAGGTAGGCGAGTTGCTGACGCATATCGAACAAAATGGTCCGGTCAGATCGGCAGATTTTGCTGCACCGCCAGGGCAGAAACCCGGCTGGTGGGCATGGAAACCGCATAAACGTCACCTTGAAAACCTGTTCACTGCTGGCGAGTTGATGGTGACAGAGCGGCGTAACTTTCAGCGCGTCTATGACCTGAGACAGCGCGTGATGCCTGACTGGAATGACCAGCAACATGGCATAGATGAGGCTGAGGCTGTCCGGCAGATGTTGCGTAACAGTGCCCGGAGTTTGGGACTTTTTCGTGCAGCCTGGTTGCCAGATTATTATCGGCTTAAGCGCGCACCGGTGAAGGAGGTGCTGGCTGACTTGCTGGCGCGCGAAGAAGTTATCCCGGTCGAGGTTGAATCGCTGGGAACGTGTTATCTGGATGCCTCTTTGTTGCCCCTGCTGGAAGAGAAAACCCAGGCAACCTACACCACGCTGCTCTCTCCTTTTGATCCTGTGGTCTGGGACCGTAAACGGGCGCTGGAGCTGTTTAACTTCGATTATCGGCTGGAATGCTACACGCCCGAAGCGAAGCGGCAATATGGCTATTTTGTGCTGCCCATCCTGCACAGGGGTGAGCTGAAAGGGCGGCTGGATGCCAAAATGCGGCGTAAGGAGAAAATATTGCAGATTAATCAGCTGTGGCTGGAGCAGGGCGGTAAAGTCAGTCAGGGAATGATCAATGACCTGCAACAGGCTATTTCTCGCTTTGCCCGCTGGCAGGGAGCGGAGACTGTGGTTGTGGATAACCTGCCCGAGACGTTGGCCAGTGCCTGGCAAAAAGGGTGGGTGCTGTAACATCCTGAGCGCTGGGGAGTAACCGATGCCTCGCCAGCTATGATATTCTAAGGACCTGTCTGACCGGGTTCACCAGGGAGAAACCATGGATCACCGTTTACTCGAAATCGTTGCTTGTCCTGTTTGTCACGGCAAACTTAATTACATCAAAGACCAGCAGGAGCTTATCTGCAAACCTGATGGCCTTGCTTATCCTGTTCGCGACGGCATTCCAGTCCTGCTTGAGACAGAGGCGCGTTCACTCACCATGGAAGAGATCCACCCATGAGTTTTGTTGCAATTATCCCGGCGCGCTTTGCTTCCACGCGCCTGCCAGGTAAACCACTGGTCGATATCCAGGGCAAACCGATGGTCGTTCATGTGATGGAACGAGCGCTGGAGTCGGGTGCCGACCGCGTTATTGTCGCGACCGATAACGAAGACGTGGCTCGTGCTGTTGAAGCGGCGGGCGGTGAGGTTTGTATGACCCGCGCCGATCATCACTCCGGCACAGAGCGCCTGGCTGAAGTTATCGATCGCTATCAGTTTGCTGATGACACCATCATTGTGAACGTGCAGGGCGATGAGCCGATGATCCCCCCGGTTATCATCCGTCAGGTAGCCGAGAATCTGGCCAAAAGTGAAGCTGGTATGGCCACGTTAGCGGTGCCAATTGAAACAGCAGAAGAAGCCTTTAATCCAAATGCAGTCAAAGTTGTCATGGATGCAAAAGGCTACGCGCTCTATTTCTCCCGGGCTACCATTCCCTGGGATCGTGAGCGCTTTGCCACTTCACGCGAAAAAATTGGCGAAACCTTCCTGCGCCACATTGGTATTTACGGCTACCGTGCTGGGTTCATTCGCCGCTATGTTAGCTGGGAGCCAAGCCCGCTGGAGCAAATTGAACTGCTTGAGCAGCTGCGCGTGCTCTGGTACGGCGAAAAAATTCACGTTGCCGTTGCAAAAGCGATCCCAAGCGTAGGTGTGGATACACCAGAAGATTTGGCTCGCGTCCGCGCGGCCATGCAGTAATCCTGTTGGGGCCTGAAGCTGGCCCCTTCTCCACTTTTTATAAAGGAGGAGGAAATGGAGCAACTCCGCTCGGAACTGTCTCTGGTATTGGGCGAAACCCTTAGCCGTCTCGAATGCATCAGCGAGCAACCCTGGTCCAGTCTCTATTCGCTCTACGATCAGCAAGGCCACTCCTTGCCGATGGTGGCAAAGTACTTCAATGTGAAAGGCATTGCGGCACAGGAAGCCTATAAGCTTTCGATGCTGGCGAAGGACAGCACCCTCCGTCTACCGACGGTCTACGGATTGATCGTCAGCCAGCAGCCCCCGCAGCATGATGTGTTACTGATTGAACGCATGGGCGGTGTCTCGATAGAAGCGCCAACGCGCACGCCGGCTCGCTGGTTACAGTTGCAGGACCAAATCGTTGAGGCCCTGTTGGCATGGCACCGATTAGACAGCCACGGGCTGGTGGGCAGTGTCGACAGTACGCAGGAAAATAACTGGGTTTCCTGGTATGCGCAGCGCGTTGAGGTGATCTGGTCTACGCTCGGATTTATGCGCAGTGAGGCGCTGTCGATGGAACATCGGCGAGTGCTGTATCGCAGCAGGGAAAACCTGGGCAATCTGCTGGCCGATTTTAACGATCCCTGTGTGCTGGTTCATGGCAACCTGTCGCTTAATAACATGCTGAAAGAGGTGTGGAGCGACCAACTGCTGTCGATGATCAATCCTGGGATGCTGCTGTGGGCACCGAGAGAATATGAGTTGTTCAGGCTTTGCGAAGAGGGGTTGGCGGAAAGCCTGCTGTTCCATTATTTGAAGCAGGCTCCGGTGGCTGAAGGTTTTGTGGCTCGTCGCTGGCTATACACTTTATGGGATGAAACTGACCGGCTTATTCATACCGGTCAGTTTGATGCACGCCGCTTTCAGCGCGCGGCAGATTCACTGCTCCCCTGGCTCAGTTGAGGGGCGATCGGCTGAGGTCAGCCGCTGCCAGCTTCTTCCCAGCCACTCATAAATGGCTCGATCGCTGTGAGTCAGCCACAACGGCGAAGGGATCACCCGCTCCCAGAAGTTTAATGGCGAGGCGATGGCCAGTTGATTGGCTGGCGCGGGTAAAGGAGTCAGTCCCTGCTGTTGGAAAAAGATCATCGCACGAGGTAAGTGCGAGGCTGAGGTCACCAGCAGGAAGGGAGTGTTCCCGACCACTTTAGCCACTTCTGCCGCTTCCTGTCGTGTATCTCTGGGCTTATCGAGCGTTACGATCGCGCTTAATGGCACGCCTAACGACTGCGCAACCCTGGAAGTCACTTCTGCAGAGCTGACCGGATTATTTTGCGCCGCCGCACCAGTGAAAATCATTTTCGCACCCGGATTCGCACGCCACAGGCGGATCCCCTCAACCAATCTCGGTAAGCTGTTGTTGATCATATTGGAACCGGGAGCCCAGTCAGGGTTCCAGGTGTACCCGCCGCCCAGCACCACCACATACCCGACTTTTTGCTGATTGTGCCAGGTTGGGTAACTGTTTTCTGTCGGCGCAAGCAGACTGTCGGCCACCGGCTGCAGGCTTAGCAAAGCCAACAGCAGGCAAGCCGCAGAGAGGATAATTTTGCCGGTTTTCTGCCAGCGGCTGAACCAGAGCAATGAAAGTGCAATTGCCATCACCACAATCAGCAAAGGCAAGGGCAGCAACAGGCCGCCGACGAGTTTTTTTAACGCAAAAAGCATACAAACGGACTCCTTTTGTCCGAAAAAACACCACCCGAGAGCCTGGCAGTGACTGAAAGGTTCATTCCTGGTCAGTGTATGTCAAAATAGCCGCCAGTTTCACCCACTCACCAGCCGGGAACCCGAATGCAGGATCGCAACTTTGATGATATAGCCGAAAAATTTTCGAAGAATATCTACGGTACCACCAAAGGGCGGATCCGCCAGGCGATCGTTTGGCAGGAGCTGGATGAAATCCTGGCTAGCCTGCCAGAAGGGCCGTTAAACGTGCTGGATGCAGGCGGGGGAGAGGGGCAAACTGGCTGTGGTCTGGCAGCCAGAGGCCATCAGGTCTTACTCTGTGATGTCTCCGAAGAGATGCTGCAACGCGCTCAGGCTCATGCCGAAGAAAAAGGTGTGAGCGGGAACATGCAATTCAAACAAATTAGCGCGCAACAAGTCGGTCAACATTTGGATAAGCCTGTCGATCTGGTATTGTTTCACGCTGTGCTTGAATGGGTAGCCGAGCCTGAAGCCATATTAAAGGCACTGTATGATGTTCTGGCCCCCGGCGGCGTCCTGTCGCTGATGTTTTATAACGTCAACGGTCTGATGATGCAGACGCTGGTGCTGGGCAACTTTGGCTACATGCAGGCTGGCCTGAAGAAACGCAAAAGAAAAACGCTGTCGCCTGACTTCCCCCGAGAACCTGAGCAGGTTTATTGCTGGTTGGAAGCTGCAGGCTTTACCGTGGAAACCAAAACCGGAATCCGCGTTTTTCATGACTATATGCGTGACAAAAACAAGCAATCTGAACGATTTGAGGAAGTCCTGGCGCTGGAGAAGCGCTTCTGCCGCCAGGAGCCATTTTTAAGTTTGGGCCGTTATATCCACGTCACCGCGCGGAAACCCATAAACAGGACGAACCATGAGTGAATTTTCCCAGACTGTACCGGAACTGGTCGCCTGGGCGCGAAAAAATGACTTTTCCGTCACGTTGCCTACCGAACGTCTGACGTTTTTGCTGGCGATTGCCACCCTGAACGGGGAGCGCATGGATGGCGAAATGAGCGAAGGCGAATTGACAGATGCCTTCCGCCACGTCAGTGAAGGGTTTGATCAAACCAGCGAAACCGTTGGGGTGCGAGCCAATAACGCCATTAACGATATGGTGCGTCAGCGTCTGCTTAATCGTTTTGTCAGTGAACAGGCCGATGGCAACGCCATCTATCGCCTGACGCCGCTGGCCATCGGTATTACCGATTACTATATCCGCCAGCGTGAGTTCTCAACGCTGCGCCTCTCAATGCAGCTTTCAATTGTGGCTGGCGAGCTGAAACGTGCCGCTGATGCGGCCGACGAAGATGGCGACGAATTCCACTGGCATCGCAATGTTTTCGCCCCGTTGAAATACTCCGTGGCGGAAATTTTCGACAGCATCGATATCACTCAGCGAACCATGGATGAACAGCAGCAAGCGGTGAAAGAGGATATCGCCCAGCTGTTGAACAAAGACTGGCGAGCGGCGATCTCCAGCTGTGAAATGCTCCTGAATGAAACCTCCGGCACGCTGCGAGAGCTGCAAGATACGCTGGAAGCCGCGGGTGATAAACTGCAGGCCAATCTGTTACGTATTCAGGATGCCACGCTGAGCAGCCCGGACCTGGGCTTTATCGATAAGCTGGTGTACGACCTGCAGAACAAGCTGGACCGTATTATCAGCTGGGGCCAGCAGGCGATCGACCTGTGGATCGGTTACGACCGTCACGTGCACAAATTCATCCGTACCGCGATCGATATGGATAAAAACCGCGTCTTCGCCCAGCGTCTCCGCAAATCAGTTCAGACCTATTTTGATTATCCGTGGGCGTTAACCTACGCCAACGCTGACCGCTTATACGATATGCGTGATGAAGAGCTGGCGCTGCGCAGCGAAGAAGTGACCGGTGAACTGCCGTCCGAGCTGGAATACGAAGAGTTCAACGAAATTCGTGAACAGCTGGCGGCGATGATTGAAGAAGCGCTGGCCATCTATAAAGCCCAACAAAAACCGCTCAATCTGGGCGCAGTAATGCGTGATTACCTGGTGCAGTATCCAAGGGCACGACACTTCGACGTGGCGCGAATTGTCGTCGATCAGGCCGTCCGCTTAGGCGTGGCCGAAGCAGATTTCTCCGGCTTGCCAGCAGAATGGCAGGTCATTAATGATTACGGAGCCAAGGTGCAGGCGCATGTCATCGACAAATATTGAACAAGTGATGCCGGTTAAACTGGCACAGGCGCTGGCCAATTCTCTTTTCCCGGCGCTGGACAGCCAGTTACGTTCCGGTCGCCATATTGGCATTGAAGAGCTGGATCAACATGCTTTCCTGATGGATTATCAGGAGTATCTGGAAGAGTTTTATGCGCGTTACAACGTCGAGTTGATCCGCGCGCCGGAAGGCTTCTTCTATCTGCGTCCCCGCTCCACCACGCTGATCCCGCGTTCGGTCCTTTCCGAGCTGGATATGATGGTTGGCAAAATCCTCTGTTATCTCTACCTCAGCCCTGAGCGTCTGGCGAATGAAGGTATCTTCACCCAGCAGGAGCTCTATGATGAGCTGCTGTCGCTGGCTGATGAGAGCAAACTGATGAAGTTCGTCAACCAGCGCTCAACCGGTTCCGACATTGATCGGCAAAAGTTGCAGGAAAAAATGCGTGCTTCCCTCAACCGTCTGCGCCGTCTTGGCATGGTGTGGTTTATGGGCAATGACAGCAGCAAATTCCGCATCATTGAGTCGGTCTTCCGCTTTGGTGCTGATGTGCGTAGCGGCGACGATGCCCGCGAAGCGCAGCTGAGGATGATCCGGGAGGGCGAAGCGATGCCGATTGAAGGTGGCCTGGCGCTGAATGATGAAAGCGAAGAGGATGATGAGGCTCAGAGCCTGTCGTCGGACAACGCGGAGAATGAGTAAATGATTGAACGCGGAAAATTTCGCTCGCTGACCCTGGTTAACTGGAACGGCTTCTTTGCCCGAACCTTTGACCTGGATGAGCTGGTTACTACCTTATCAGGCGGTAACGGTGCCGGTAAGTCCACCACCATGGCGGCCTTTATCACGGCTTTAATCCCCGATCTGACGCTGTTGCACTTCCGTAACACCACCGAAGCAGGGGCAACTTCCGGCTCGCGTGATAAAGGTCTGCACGGAAAGCTGCGTCCTGGCGTCTGTTACGCCGCGCTGGATGTGGTGAACTCCCTGCATCAGCGAGTCATTGTGGGTGTCCGTCTGCAACAGGTTGCCGGTCGCGATCGTAAAGTCGATATCAAGCCTTTCAGTATTCACGGCTTGCCTATGTCGATCAATCCGACGGAAATTCTGACGGAAACGGTGAATGCCCGTCAGGCGCGTGTACTGCCGCTTAGCGAACTGAAAGAGAAGTTCGAAGCGATGGAAAGCGTGCAGTTCAAGCAGTTCAACTCGATCACCGATTATCACTCGCTGATGTTTGATCTGGGCATTGTGGCGCGTCGTCTGCGTTCAGCGGCCGATCGCAGCAAATATTATCGCCTGATTGAAGCCTCGCTGTACGGCGGCATCTCCAGCGCCATTACCCGATCGCTGCGTGATTACCTGCTGCCGGAAAATAGCGGCGTGCGTAAGGCCTTCCAGGATATGGAAGCCGCGCTGCGTGAAAACCGCATGACGCTGGAAGCCATACGCGTCACGCAGTCCGACCGCGATCTGTTTAAGCATCTGATTTCCGAAGCAACCAGCTATGTTGCTGCGGACTATATGCGTCATGCTAACGAACGCCGCATCCACCTTGATGGCGCGCTGCTGAACCGTAATGAGTTGTTCACCAGCCGTAAACAGTTAAAAACCGAGCAGTATCGCCACGTTGAAATGGCCCGCGAATTGGGCGAGCACAACGGTGCGGAAAGCGATCTTGAAACCGACTACCAGAGCGCCAGCGATCACCTGAATCTGGTGCAGACGGCGATGCGTCAGCAGGAAAAAATCGAGCGCTACGAAGGCGATATCGATGAGCTGACCTACCGTCTGGAAGAGCAGAATGAAGTCGTCGCTGAAGCGCGTGAAGTGCAGGAAGAGAATGAAGCCCGCAGCGAAGCCGCCGAACTTGAAGTCGATGAGCTGAAAAGTCAGCTGGCCGATTATCAGCAGGCGCTGGACGTGCAGCAAACCCGCGCCATTCAGTATCAGCAGGCTTTGCAGGCTCTGCAACGCGCTCAGGAAATCTGCCGGGTTGCAGAGTTGAGCGTGGACAATGCCGAAGAGTGGCAGGAAACCTTCCGCGCCAAAGAGCAGGAAGCTACCGACAAATTATTGCAGCTTGAGCAGAAAATGAGTGTGGCGCAGGCCGCTCACAGTCAGTTCGAGCAGGCTTTTGAGCTGGTGGGCCGCATTGCCGGGCCGGTCAGTCGTTCTGAAGCTTATCAGACCGGTCGCGAATTACTGCGAGATGCCAGCAATCAGCGCTATCACGCCGAGCAGTTACAGTCTTTACGCTCACGCGTGGCTGAGATGGAACAGCGACTGCGTGAACAGCAGGACGCAGAGCGGTTACTGAACGAGTTCTGTAAGCGTCACGGCCAACAGTTTGAGCCGCAGGATTTGGAAGGCTATCAGTACGAGCTTGAAGCCCGGATTGAACAGCTGTCCGAGAGTGTGTCTGAAGCGGGCGAACGTCGCATGGAAATGCGTCAGGAGCTTGAGCAAATCCGTGAACGAATTGCCCGTCTGACCAAACAGGCGCCTCAGTGGCATGCCGCGCAGGATATTCTCAGCCAGCTGAATGAGCAAACCGGTCAGGAGCTGGAGAGCGGTCAGCAGGTGACCGAATACATGCAGCAACTGCTGGAGCGTGAGCGCGAAACAACCGTTGAGCGTGATGAAGTCTCTGCCCGTAAACGCGAAGTTGAAAAGCAGGTTGAGCGTCTGAGCCAGCCTGGTGGCGCTGAAGATGCCCGCATGACGCATCTGGCCGAGCGATTTGGCGGCGTACTGCTGTCTGAAATTTATGACGATGTGACCATCGACGATGCGCCTTACTTCTCCGCGCTTTATGGACCGGCCCGTCACGGTATTGTGGTTCCGGACCTGTCTCTGGTACAGGATCTGCTGGATGGCCTTGAAGACTGCCCGGAAGACCTTTATCTGATTGAAGGGGATCCGCAGTCATTCGATGACAGCGTGTTTAACGTTGAAGAGCTGCAAAAAGCGGTAGTGGTGAAGTCAGGCGATCGCCAGTGGCGTTACTCCCGCTTCCCTAAAGTGCCGCTGTTTGGCCGTGCTGCCCGTGAAAATCAGCTGGATCTGTTACATGCTGAGCGCGAAACGCTGGCTGAACGCTATGCCACGCTGTCGTTTGATGTGCAGAAAACGCAGCGACTTCATCAGTCCTTCAGCCGTTTTATCGGTAGCCACTTAGCCGTTGCCTTTGAGTCAGATCCGGAAGCCGAACTGCGAGTGCTGAACCTTCGTCGTGGTGAACTGGAACGCGGGCTGGCAGCCCATGAGACGGATAACCAGCAGCAGCGCCAACAGTTTGACCAGGCGAAAGAGGGCGTCGCCCAGCTTAACCGCCTGATGCCACGCGTTAGCCTGCTGCAGGATGAAACCTTGCAGGATCGTTATGACGAACTGCTGGAACGTCTGGATGAAGCGCAGGAAGCGGCTCGTTTCCTGCAGCTGCATGGCAACCAGCTGGCGAAACTGGAACCGCTGATCTCGGTTCTGCAGAGCGACCCGGAGCAATACGAACAGCTGAAGCTGGATTATCAGCAGGCGCAGCAGGTTCAGCGCGATGCTCGCCAGCAGGCCTTTGCCATGACCGAAGTTGTGCAGCGTCGTGCGCACTTTGGCTATGTAGACTCCGCCGGTATGCTGGACGGCAACAGCGACCTCAACGAGAAGCTGCGTAAGCGTCTTGAGCAGGCCGAATCCGAGCGTGCTCGTGCCCGCGAGCAGCTGCGTGGACACCAGGCCCAGTTTACCCAGTATTCTCAGGTGCTCGCGTCACTGAAAAGTTCTTACGATGCCAAGCGCGACATGCTGAAAGAGCTTCAGCAGGAAATGCAGGATATCGGCGTGCCGGCTGATGCCAGCGCGGAAGAGCGTGCACGTCTGCGTCGTGATGAGCTCTATGCTGCACTGAGCAATAACCGCGCCCGTCGCAATCAGCTGGAAAAACAGATCACCTTCTGCGAAGCCGAAATGGACGCGTTGCAGAAAAAACTGAAGCGTGTCGAGCGTGATTACCATCAGGGCCGTGAGCAGGTTGTTAATGCCAAGGCTGGCTGGGTAGCCGTGTTACGTCTGGTGAAAGACAACGGCGTTGAGCGCCGACTGCACCGTCGCGAACTGGCGTATCTGGGTGGCGATGAGCTGCGCTCCATGTCGGATAAGGCGTTAGGTGCGCTGCGCCTGGCCGTGGCAGACAACGAACATCTGCGCGATGTGCTGCGCCTGTCTGAAGATCCTAAACGCCCAGAGCGTAAGATCCAGTTCTTCATCGCTGTTTATCAGCATCTGCGTGAACGTATCCGTCAGGACATTATCCGCACTGACGACCCGGTAGAAGCTATCGAGCAGATGGAGATTGAGCTTGGCCGTCTGACGGAAGAATTAACCGCACGTGAACAGATGCTGGCCATCAGCTCCCGCAGCGTGTCCAATATCATTCGTAAGACCATCCAGCGCGAGCAAAACCGTATTCGCCAGCTGAACCAGGGCTTGCAGGCCGTGAGCTTTGGCCAGGTGAAGAGCGTGCGACTGAACGTCAACGTGCGTGAGGCACACTCAACGCTTCTGGATGTCCTGTCTGAGCAGCATGAAGTGCATCAGGACCTGTTTAACAGCAACCGCCTGACCTTCTCAGAAGCGCTGGCTAAGCTCTATCAACGACTGAACCCGCAGATTGATATGGGCCAGCGTACGCCGCAAACCATTGGTGAAGAGCTGCTGGATTACCGCAACTATCTGGAAATGGAGGTTGAGGTTAATCGTGGATCTGACGGCTGGTTGCGTGCAGAGAGTGGCGCGCTGTCAACGGGTGAAGCTATTGGTACCGGGATGTCGATTTTGGTGATGGTCGTGCAAAGCTGGGAAGAAGAGTCTCGCCGCCTGCGCGGGAAAGATATCTCCCCTTGCCGTTTACTGTTCCTTGATGAAGCCGCCCGACTGGATGCCAAGTCGATCGCCACGCTGTTTGAACTGTGCGATCGTCTTGAAATGCAGCTGATTATCGCCGCTCCAGAGAATATCAGTCCTGAGAAGGGCACGACTTATAAACTGGTCCGTAAAGTGGTCAACAACATTGAACACGTTCACGTTGTTGGGCTGCGCGGCTTTGCTGCGGAACCTACCGCCGCAAATTCCTCAACTCCTGAGGAAAATCAACAGGCTTCTTCATAAGAAAATCTCAGCCGACTTCTATAGTAAAAAGTCGGACAGCGGTTTATTCTACCCAACGGCATTGGCTGTATTTACAGCGAATGCCGTTTTCTTTTTCTATACTGATAACAATGACTAATAAACAGGTGCGCGGCACCTGTTTGGGCACCTAACCAGGGAGCAAGGGATGTTGCTGATTAAAACGAATTCTGCAAGGTTAGCGCTGTTAGGCGCAGGTTTGGTGCTGCTCGCCGGACAGATGCAGCCTGCACTGGCGGGTATCCCACCGGTTTCAGCGCCTGTCACCTCAACGTATAGCCCTTCTCAGGCCCAGCGACTGCTGCAGGCTGAACTGCCAACGGGCTATAAACCGTTTTATCTGACTACTCTTGCTTCACTGTATGCCGCGCAGGGTATGCGACCTATGTGGCAGGATCGCCAGGCTGTGCAACAGTTCCAGCAACAGCTGGCGGAAGTGGCTATCTCTGGTGTGCAACCCCAGTTCAACCTGTGGGTCAAACTGCTGACCGATCCTTCGATCACGGGCTCAGCGCGGGATGTTGTTTTGTCTGATGCCATGCTGGGCTATCTGCACTTTGTCTCTACGGTGCCAGCCAAAGGGGAAACCTGGCTGTACAGCAACGTGCCCTACAAGCTGGAATTGCCTACGCTGTCCGTGATTAATCAGTGGCAGAGGTCAGTTGAAAATAGCGCGACTAACCCCTTTGTCACTTCACTGGCCCCTCAGCATCCGCAATATGTGCTGATGCATCAGGCATTGAAAACGCTCCTGGCAGACAATCATCCCTGGCCGCAACTGGCTGCTAAGCAGACGTTGAAGCCCGGCCAACTGAGCGATGATGTGCCAGCCTTGAGAAGCATTCTGGAGCGTACCGGGATGATGACCGCTGGCGTTGAAGGACCGAAGCCGACAGACGAAGCCGTTCCGACGACCAGCGTTCCTGCCTCTTTCGTTGATGAAGAAGTGGCGCCCACGCCAGCAGCTAAACCGGTAGATGAGCAGGCAACAGTCAGTCCTTCCGCCACTCCGTTGCCGGAAGACCCGAATGCGGCCAATACGCCTGAACAAGCCGGTCTGGTGCAGGAGAATACCGTACCAGCCGATCCAACGCATATCTACTCAGCCGATCTGGTTGAAGCGGTAAAACGTTTTCAGCGCTGGCAGGGGCTTGAACCAGATGGCGCCATTGGCCCACGTACACGCGAATGGTTGAACGTTTCGCCACAGCTTCGCGCGTCTTTGCTCGCCCTGAATATTCAGCGTTTACGCCTGCTGCCAGACGATATGCACAACGGGATTATGGTGAATATCCCTAACTACTCGCTGATCTATTATCTCAACGGCAGTCAGATTCTGGCGTCGAGGGTGATCGTTGGCCGTCCCGATCGCAAAACGCCTTTAATGCGCAGCGCGTTAAATAACGTGGTGCTGAACCCGCCATGGAACGTGCCTACCACCCTGGTGCGTCAGGACATTGTGCCAAAAGTGAAGCAGGACCCGTCTTACCTCTACAAACATAATTACACTTTGCTCTCTGGCTGGAGCAATGATGCTGAAGTCATCGATCCCAGCATGATTGACTGGCGGATGGTTTCAGCGGCTTCGTTCCCTTACCGCATTCGTCAGGCACCAGGTGCAACGAATTCTTTAGGCCGTTATAAATTCAATATGCCAAGTTCGGATGCTATCTACCTGCACGATACGCCAAACCATAATTTGTTCCAGAAGGACATCAGGGCGCTGAGCTCTGGCTGCGTGCGCGTCAACAAAGCCTCCGATTTGGCTAATTTGCTGTTGCAGGACGCTGGCTGGAATGACACCCGGATTTCCACCACCCTGAAGGAAGGTGACACCCGATATGTGTCGATCCGCCATCGTATTCCGGTCAACCTTTACTATCTGACGGCCTGGGTGGCGGATGATGGTAAGGCGCAATATCGTACAGATATTTACAATTATGATATGACCGCACGTTCAGGCGTGCAGAGCATGGCCGCCGCTGGTCAATTAATGCTCTAATGGTTGATTCTTCAGGTGTTCTGGCCGAAGCCTGAAAGCACCTCCGTTGGCAGGTACGGCAAGGTTTTTGATATTTGCCGTTCCTGTCACATTTCCCAGGTTGACTCCGCAATTCTCCCCGGTTATGGTTCCCGACGGTGACCATTTTGCACCATTTCAGAACATTTAGCCGGGTAACACAGATTTATGAATAATTTCGACGCTCATCGCCGTAAGTGGCTGACATTAGGAGGTGCTGCATTAGGGTGTGCACTGCTTCCCGGACAGGCTTTTGCCTCGCTCTCCACTTCGCGTCCTCGTGTATTAACACTGAATAACCTCAATACTGGTGAAACACTCAAAACCGAGTTTTTTAACGGTAAAAGTTACGACAAGGATGAGTTGTCACGTTTGAATCATTTCTTCCGTGATTATCGGGCCAACAAGGTCAAGAACATCGATCCCCATCTGTTCGACCAGCTTTACCGTTTGCAGGCGCTGCTGGATACCCGCAAACCGGTCACGTTGATTTCGGGTTATCGTTCACTGGCGACCAACAATTCCCTGCGGTCACACAGTAAAGGGGTAGCGAAACACAGTTACCACACGCTGGGGCAGGCGATGGATTTGCATATTGACGGGATTGCATTGAACAATGTACGCAAAGCGGCGCTTTCCATGCGCGCTGGTGGTGTAGGATACTACCCAAGCAGTAACTTTGTGCATATTGATACCGGGCCGGCACGGCACTGGTAAGATGAAATTCCGGTAGGGCCATGGCTCGCCGGTAACGGAGTGTTATGGACTAT
>NZ_JBAVTT010000148.1:0-12498 GCF_049696395.1 Erwinia sp. | reverse complement strand
CGGTCGGCGACCGCTGGTTTATGGAAAACGGCATTACCAACCTAATGGTGTTCCGTAAATTCCTGACAGCCTGGCTGTCCCAGCGTGATGATATTAAAAAAGAGATGTATATCGTGGTGCGTCCGCTGAAACCTTCACCGGATGGCTTACCGGTGGAGATCTACTGCTTCACCTCATCGATTTACTGGGCCGATTATGAAAATACCCAGGCGGCGATTTTTGAGTATATCTATGCGATGGCGCGCCACTTTGAGTTGCAGATTTACCAGCATCCGGCGGGATCCGATTTTGCCCGGCTGGCGCAGCCGCGCGCGGAGAATGCCAATCCCAGGACTGGCGGCCCGCAGTAATCTGACTCCCGGCGGCGTCACGTTGCCGGGATCTTTATTTTATAACCAGTCAGTTACTTTAGATCGGCCACCACTCCACCGTTCCCTCCAGGATCTTCCGGGGGCGCTTCTGCGGCGTGGCGATTACCTGAATAAACTCGACGACCTGCTGCTTGCTCGCAGACAGCTTTTTACAGGCCCGTCTCAGCTTACCAACCACGTCCGGCTCCGACGGTGGCGCGGGTTCCGCCCAGCAGCACCTTTAAGTTAACCAGCGTAATTGCATCTGACTTGACTACCCATTTGCATTTTACCTGGCGATCGTTTGCAAACCACTTGACCACCGTCAACTAAAATTGGCGCATAACTTTCGCCCTATGACGAGGTTTGGTTTGAACGGCTGCTGTGTGCCAGAAGCGGACATTGGTACAGTTGATTGCCCGTGAAAGAAGAACCGTGCATGGTGGTAAAATAGCCGCATCAAGAATGCTAAAACCAGGAGAAGTAATGACTGCTCAGCAAGCGCCTCGTCTTGAAACAGAACGACTGATTTTAAAGCAATTTACGCTCGACGAGTTTCCAACGCTTATGGCGTGCTGGAGCACTCCTGAGATGGCTAAAATTAATGGCGGTGAGAATCCAACAGCAGAAATGGTTTGGACCCGCTTATTACGTTATATCGGGCACTGGCACGCGTTAGGGTATGGCTATTGGGCAGTGTTTGAGAAAATAACAGGTCGTTATGCTGGTGCCTTTGGTTTCCAGGATGCTCATCGTGATATCACACCTGAGTTAAAATACCCTGAAGCTGGATGGACGTTGATTCCTGAGGTTCGTGGCAAAGGTTATGCTTCTGAAGCGCTGGCCGCAGTTTTACTGTGGGCCGACCAGACATTTTCCTCCCCAGTATGTTGTATCGTTGACGAAGAAAATAAACGTTCAAATTATCTGGCTGAGCGTTTTGGTTTCCAGTTTCAAAGTTATGTTAACTATCGCGGCAAGCAGGTACGCATGCTTATACGCCAGTAAGTAATCAAACCATAAATGCAGTTTTTTAGCGGGTCATTTGCGGAATTAGCCTTTAAAGGTCTTCGTCGCTTCTGGTTAACAAGAATCTGATTGTCCCTGACATTTCGAAGCTCTCTTGACCCCCGACTGCAAACGGAACGTCCGATCCTCGCTCAAAACTGCCTGTAAAAGTGGTTAAGCCCTACTACAACACAGAGGTACAAAAATCACCTTAACGTACAATAATTTTCAATGTCCAAACTAACCCTTTCCATACCGCTGGGGGCTATCAGTGAAGCAGGTAAACACAGAGTTTTGGTTTGGGTATATCGTATTCATCCATCCCCTAAAACGGCGACCGAAACCATATGGCCCACAGGATATAAACGCCACCCCCGAGAAATAACAGGCGATATACCCAGACAATGGCGTTTTCCTGCCGCAGGTAAAATTTCAGCGGGTTACGGTGCAGGTTGGTCGCATTGTGAGTTTTATGAAAGTGTGTCATCTGTTGCGCGCCTCTGCTGGCTAGTGCAATCATAAAACTGGTCATTATGATCATCACTAATGCCATATAGCTTTTCACCAGAAGCCCCAGGCTCAGGCGCAGCCATGGACTGTCGCCCTTGTGCATAACGACGACACCATGTTTTTTAAGCGCAATCGCAGCAAAGCTAAGCATAAGGTGCACGACCAGCAGGATGACAAAATGCTTCGCATTGGTGCGGAAAGTATTCTTCAGTGTGATACCAAAGATCCAGGCGAAAAAAAGCAGTGTTGATGCCAGCCACATCATTGAGTTTAGAATCATTCCAGGCCTGCTCAGTAAATTACTCAGTGGCATATTTTTGCCGAATGACGGTAAGAGCGCCAGGATGATTTTTACTGCTAAATCGTAACTGACAATATTTCACGAATACTCGAGTTCTTTTGACTGACGGTTTTGTGCCAGCAGCGGACGTTGGAGAGGACGAGAGTAATGACTATTACATCCCCCTTTTTCCGGTTCCCTCTCTTAACGAGTGCCAAAATCATTTTGACTGTTTTAACGCCATAGCTATGCACTCAAAGCGAAATTTATCTACAAGCCTATGGACAGTTTTCCGGACATAAGATGGGAGATTTTGCACTAACATCAGAGGGGCGCGGAACCGTTGTTTTGTTAAATATGAGTGATGGGATACTACAAAGGAGAGTTCATGAACTTTACCCACCTTCGCCTGGCTCGACCTGTCAGCAATCTGGATCTCAGCTGTGAAATGTACTGTCGTGGGATTGAGCTAATCAAATTAGGCTCTTTTTCAGATCATGAAGGGTTCAGCGGACACATGCTTGGGCGTGATGGTCTGGGTTGGCATCTGGAATTTACACAGTGCCATCATCACCCCGTGTCACCATCCCCTTCTGATGAGGATTTACTGGTTCTGTACGTTCCTGATAAGGCGCTCTGGGACGATACATGTTCAAGAATGGAAGAGGCCGGATTTACCAAGGTGAGCTCGTTCAATCCTTACTGGGATAACGACGGCGTGACTTTTCAGGATCATGATGGGTACAGGGTTGTAATCCAGAATCGGCAATGGGGATAGCGCTGTAGGCACTTTGCTGATGTTATGATCAATACCAGTGACCTGCATGTTCATCCCAAAACGGAAGGAGTGGATTTTGAGAACGCTGAAAAGATGTATGGGTTATGTGGCTATCGTCGTGGACGATTACGATCGGGCGATTGAGTACTACACAAGCAAGCTTGGGTTCACGCTTGTCGAAGACACGCCTCAGCCAGGTAAGCGCTGGGTAGTGGTGACGCCGAATCCGGAAAGCGACTGCAATCTTCTTCTGGCACGCGCCTCAAACGAAAGGCAGGAAGCGTTTGTCGGCAACCAGTGCGGCGGGCGGGTGTTCCTGTTCCTGCAGACCGATGATTTTTGGCGAGATTATCATGCTATGAAGGCCGCAGGCGTTCAGTTTTGTGAGGAGCCGCGGGAGGAAGAGTACGGAACGGTGGTGGTGTTTGAAGATCTCTACGGTAATCGCTGGGATTTGTATCAGAACAACTGATTTTCCGGGGCGACCAGGGGCGCTTTTTCAGCTTGGTTATTAAGATGTTATGGTGAATCCGGGTGTCTAAGACAAGAGGAATGCAATGCTCTGGCTGATTGTGAAGTATGCCGTTACTGCGGCAATGGTTGTACTCGTCTCCGAGGTTGCAAAGAGAAGCGATCGCCTTGGCGGACTACTGGCAGCCTTACCTCTGGTGACCGTGCTGGTCTTAATATGGATGAAGCTTGAGGGGCAAACGCAGCAAAAGATCGCCAGTCACGCGTGGTATACGTTTTGGTATGTAATCCCGACCCTCCCTATGTTTTTGTGCTTTCCCGTTATGTTTCAGAAATGGGGCTTCTGGGTCGCACTACTGGCATCCTGCCTCATGACTGTAGTGGTTTTCTGGGGTTATGCCCTTGTACTTCGTCGCTTTGGTATTGAGCTCATGTGACATCGTTACCAACAACGAATGTTATGGTCAATTCGGCGGGCTGCAGGTTACCAGCAATTACCGAGCATCACCCGGAGGTGGATGAGGCGCGTTCGCTCTTCGCTCTTCGCTCAAAGCTGCCTGTTGACCTGATCAAGCCCTACAAGGAGTTTGAAGTCCAATCGTACGAAAGTGTACATTAAGTGCGCTTTTGAGCTGATTGGGCGAGTAAGGAAAATGAGGGTCTTGTTTAGCTTTCCCGTACAAGCCAGTAGCCATGCGGTTTTTGTATTTTCAATGTTAATAACTGCGGTAATCAAATCAACGAAAACCTGAATGACAACGTGAGGAATTTATAAGTTTAAAATCATATGGTTATGTTCTTAGCGTACGTTTTCGTTTCATTGACCTTCAGACCCCCTTTACAGGCGGCCATTTTTACAACAAGTAATTTAAGATAAGTTGAGGTAATGGTTTGCGCAGGAAAGTTGTAGTTATGTGGAGTGTGGGTGCCGGGGCGGCTGTTGTTGTGGTCGCATTGGCCGTTACACTGATATACCTGAAAACAGGGCAGTATCTTTATAGCAAAGAGAACCTTGTGAAGTGTCAAAACTTCACACCTGAGGAAGCGAAAGTTGAAGTCTTGCGTTCGCGTTTAAAAAAATACGATGGTTGGGATTCTTATCAGGAGGCTATAGCAGCGGCCGAGTCTGCGCATATCGTGTTTTTAGACGATCAGAGACAAAAGGAAGATGGCAGTTGGTTTATCCCATTCACTCAGCCAAATTCCGATCATGTTAAGCGTTATTATGCCATGCTGGATTGTGGAACTCTCATCACCGAGTACGCATCAGATTTAGGCGATTAATACAGGTTACTGCTTCGTCTTGTGTTGTGTAGTAACAAAGTCGGGATGGGTGCCTGCCAGCAGCATATGCAGCTCGAACTCTCCGGGCTTAGAGCTTTCGCCCCTTGCCGTCCGCTTGCTCTTTGATACGCCAGCCCCGGCCAGTAATGCCAGACTTTTCCCCGGCCTTTTAAAGCGTTAAACCGGCAGCGATCCGTGCCGCCATACTTTTTACGCCAGGTGTAAAACGTGGCGTCGGAAATGGCGTGCTTGCGGCAGAGTTCACGGGCGGATACCCCGGCTTCAGCCTCGCGGAGAATACTGATGATCTGTTGATCGGAAAAACGCTTCTTCATGGGGATGTCCTCATGTGGCTTATGAAGACATTACTAACATCGGGGTGCACTAATCAACG
The DNA here is from genome assembly GCF_049696395.1 of Erwinia sp. Taxonomy (GTDB): domain Bacteria; phylum Pseudomonadota; class Gammaproteobacteria; order Enterobacterales; family Enterobacteriaceae; genus Erwinia. The sequence goes on along the minus strand of NZ_JBAVTT010000148.1, from coordinate 7,423 downwards.
GGGAGCAGGTCACGGGGGCTACTCCTCACTCCGGGACACTGGTCAGCGATTATTTTTCTCCTGGGCTGCCAGGAAGGATGGCCTACTCATCGCTCTGCTTAGATAGCCTTCAATCTTTTTATCCATTTCTATCCCGCATAATTTCGCCCAAAGCAAAGTATGAGACATGAAGATGTCAGCCAGTGTGAAGTTGTCGCCAGCTATCCAGGTATGGTCGGTGTGTAGACTGATCTGAGAAACAACGTTGGTTGCTTCGCGTTTAAGGTAATGCATTAAATCTGGCGAACGCTGATTCTCTGGGGTGAAGACCAGCTGTTTTAGCAGGCCCCAGACTGGGGCTTCTAAATCGGTGAGAGCAAAGCTCAGCCACGAATTAACCAGAGACTTTTCCTGTGGATCTGCTGAATAGAGAGGTGTTCCTGGGTGTTGCTCACACAGGTAAATACATATCGCCAGCGTTTCACTGATTGATACATTCCCATCGGTGAAAAAAGGAACCTTCCCATAAGGATGGGGTGATTTTTTGCTGGGATCCTGACTTAAAATATCAACGCTTATCGGCTCGTATGTTGCGCCAATTTCCTCCAGTGCCCAGAGTACTCTCAGTGACCTGCTTTTAGGGTAAGTGTAAACCTTCAATGTGATGCTCCATTATTTTATATCCTTATAAAACAATATCATAATCGGTGCTCTTGGTCATGCATGACACAGATGTTATTCAGTTCACACAAGCCCTGCCTGAAAGCAGTAGTTTGAAAAGCGAACAGACCCATTCCTGACGGGATTTTGGATTTCAGTCATCAGGCATTCTTATCTCACATTGATCCTAAATACCTTAGCATTGATACAGAAATTACCTATTTGGATTAAATCACCTTAAAATTTCACTTAGTGAAGATTTTGATGATGCGTTAATTCAGAGGGAGGGGATTTTGATGTTATTTTTGTCGTTGAGGAACTTTCTGATTGTTAAGGTGATATTCTGCTTCGCATCGCTTACATAATCCTTACAATTAGAATATCACTTACATTACTTATGAAACCAAATACAGGGAAGTGGGTGGCGTTAGTCATCGGACTGATGACTGGCAGCGCATTAGCGGCACCCTTGTCACCGGGTGATAGGGATTTTATTCAGAATGAACAAAGCCAGCGCCTGCAACAAAACCAGCAACAGCGCGATGCGCTGTGGAAGTCTGCAACGCCTGAAAAACCGGCTATCGAACCAGTAAACCAGAGCGGCCCCTGTTTCACCGTCCATGATATTCAGATTAAAAACGCCACGTTAATATCAGAAAAACAAAAACAGAGTATTGCTGCCCCTTATATTCATCGCTGTCTGAACTTAACGGAAATTAATGCCCTTGTACACGGAATTTCAGACTGGTATATGCAGCGCGGCTATATCACCAGCCGGGCATTTCTGACAGAGCAGGATTTAACCCAGGGTAAACTGGTCATTCCTGTCCTTGAAGGAAGACTCGACAGTATCCGCCTTGATGGTGCTCATCCACGCATACTGAAAACCACGTTTCCGGGAATGGAAGGACGAATTCTGAACCTGCGGGATATTGAGCAGGGAATGGAACAGATCAATCGTGTGCAAAATACGCCTGCGCAGATAGAAATCCTGCCGTCTCCAAAGCCCGGTTACTCAGTTGTAAATCTTAGCACCGCTGCGCAATTCCCTCTGAGTACCTCCGTCAGTTTTGATAACAGCGGCCAGAGAACGACTGGCGTTGGACAAATGAACGCTTCGGTAACGGGCAATAATCTGCTGGGGATTGCCGACAAATGGTTTATCAGCGGCGGACGCAGCAGCGCATTCAGCCAGTGGCGAGATGCGCAGAACCTTCAGGCCGGGGTAAGCGTACCCTATGGCTATGGGCTGCTGGATTACAGTTACAGTTGGAGCAGCTATCACAGTAGCTTTGAAAATAATGGCTTCACATGGCTGAGCAATGGCGACAACATCGCACACCGCCTGAATGGCTCGTGGGTTCTCTTCCGCAATGGTGATATCAAAACCGGTATTCAGCTGGGCCTGAGTCATTACACCAGTCGTAACTTCCTCAACAACACGCTTTTACAAACCAGCAGCCGCAAAATAACCAGCCTGCAGGCGGGGATCAGTCATACCCAAAAAATCGCAGGCGGCGTGGCGACGCTCAACCCGATGTTCAGCCGGGGAATGCCGTGGCTCGATGCTGAAAGCGACCAGGGTAAAAACGGCGACCTCCCCAAGGCCGAGTTCCGTAAATGGAGTTTGAGCGGAAGTTATCAGCGCCCGCTGACAAACCGACTGTGGTGGCTGAGCAGTTTTTATGGTCAATGGTCAGCTGACAGACTCTACGGCAGCGAACGCCTGACGCTTGGCGGAGAAAGTTCCGTGCGTGGGTTTAAAGAACAATACCTCAGTGGTGATGCGGGTGGATACCTGCGCAACGAGGTGAGTTACAGCCTGTTGACGCTGCCCGTGTTGGGTGAAATCAGCACCACTTTTGCCGTAGACGGCGGTTGGCTCAAAAGCGACAAATTTAATCGGGGGGCTACCGGCACCCTTTGGGGAAGTGCCGCAGGCATCACCACCCGTAATCAGCATGTCTATACCCAGTACACCCTTGGTGTTCCGCTCAGCCATCCCGGCTACCTGCATCCAGACAACATCAGCGTATATGCCCGCATCGGGCTGACTTTCTAAGAGGCAAAGATTATGGACGATCGTCAACCCGTTTCCTTTTTCCGTCGTGCGCTGAGCTATCTGATTTGCGGCCTGATTGCCACGCAACCCTTACTGCCGGCTTTTGCCGCTCAGGTAACCCCGGTGACGCCAGGGACCAAAATGGATGCGGCAGGCAACGGTGTGCCGGTGGTGAATATTACCACGCCCAATCAGGCGGGAATTTCACATAACCAGTATCAGCAATACAACGTTGGAAAAGAGGGGCTGATCCTCAATAACGGCACCAACAGGCTGACGCAGACCCAGTTGGGTGGGCTCATTCAAAACAACCCCAACCTGAAAGCGGGGCAGGAAGCGAAGGCGATCATCAACGAAGTCGTCGGAGCCAACCGTTCTCAGCTGCAGGGATATACCGAAGTGGCGGGCAAAGCGGCCAATGTGATGGTGGCCAACCCCTACGGAATTACCTGTAACGGCTGCGGGTTTATCAACACGCCAAACGTGACGTTAACCACCGGTAAACCGCAGTTTGATGCGCAGGGTAACCTGAAGTCACTCGACGTGACGAAAGGTGCCATCACCATTGAAGGAAAGGGGCTGGATGGCAGCCAGTCAGACGCTGTATCGATAATTTCACGGGCCACTGAGATTAATGCAGGCATTTATGCCAAAGACCTGTCGGTAACGCTCGGGGCAAACAGAGTCGGTCAGGACGGATCCGTCACACCCATCGCCGGGGAAGGTGCGGCGCCATCAATAGCGGTTGATACCGGTGCACTCGGCGGAATGTACGCCAACCGTATCCATCTGGTTTCCAGCGAAAAGGGCGTTGGCGTTAACCTCGGTAACCTGAATGCACGGCAGGGCGATATGGTGCTGGATGCCAGCGGCAGGCTGGTAGTAAATGACAGCCTTACCAGCGGCACGGTAACGATTAAAGGGGACGGTGTTGCCCTTAACGGCGATCACAAAGCGGGCGGCTCCCTCACCGTGCAATCGCAACAGGATATCTCGCTACAAAATGGCGCACTTGTCACTGACGGTACGCTGGCTATTACCGGCAAACGCAATCTGACCTCAACCAGCACTACTATGACGGCAGGCCGTGATATCCAGCTTAACGGTGCGGCGTTATCGATCGATAAAGAGAGCAGCGTCAACGCCGGGACGGATATCCATCTCGGCGCACAGAAACAGCTTGTTAACGCCGGGCAGGTGATAGCGGCCAGAAATCTTGCTATCAAAGCCGGAGAAACAAAGAACAGCGGCCTGCTGAGTGCTAAAGCGGCGCAGACTCTCAACAGCGAGAGTGTGACTAACAACGGCAAACTGGTGGGCAACACCCTCAACCTGAATACCCAGTCGCTTATAAACAGCGGTGAGGTGTTGGGCGGAGAGTTCGCTGAGATTAGGGCAGAACGACTGGAAAATTCGTCGAAGGCAACAATCACCGGCGCGGGCAATCTGCAAATCACCAGCACTGACCTGATTAATCAAGGCTCAATCCTGGCTCCAGAGCTAACGCTGAACGGCAGCCAGATTGATAACGCCGGTCTACTGCAGGGCAATAAAAACCTCAATCTTAGCGGAAACCTGCTTAACAACCGGGCCAGCGGTACGATCAGCTCTGATGAAAGCTTTACCCTTAACCTACCAGAACTCAATAACAGCGGCCTGATCCACAGCGGTGCCGACCTCTCCCTTAAAGGGGAGACGCTGGTGAATGCTGGCGAGATTAACGCAACCAATCTGAAGGCAGACACTACCAGCCTGACGAATCAGCAGAGCGGACTGCTGCTGGCTGATAAAAATATGCAGCTACTCCAGCAACAGCTCAGCAATGATGGGCAGATAGCGGCCGATGAGCTTGATATACACGCTGCACAGTTCACTAACCGCGGTATTTCGCAGAGTAACACCGCACTACATGCCTCCGGAGACAACGTTATTAACAACGGCACGCTCCTGAGCGCTGGTGTGCTTACCGTAGATGCGAGCGGGCTGACGAATAATGGACTGATTCAGGGGCGGAATCTGGACGTTCAGGCTGATAAGTTGCTGAACAGTGGCGATCTGCTTAGTGAAGGCGCAGCGCAACTGCAGGCAAATCAACTGCAAAACAGTGGCAAAGTACTAAGCCAACAGAGTGTGAGCCTGAAAACCGGAAGCACAGAAAATCAGGGCCAGTTAATGGCCAGGGTTCTTGAGCTTCAGGGTGATTTAATCAACATCGGCACCCTCGGGGCAGAACAACTCACTTTGTCCGGTAATGTGCTGCAAAACGGGGGGCTGATTCAGGGTGACACGGCGTTGACGGCTGATTACCAGCAGATGAAAAATCAGGTCAGCGGCAAAATGCTGAGCGGCGGCGAGCTGAAATTGCACGGCGAGAATGCCAGTAATGAAGGAACCTGGCAGGCTGAGAAACTGGGTTTCATTTTTGATGCGCTCGAGAATAGCGGCACCCTCATCAGCACCGGTCAGCTTGAGGGAACTCTTCAGGGGCAGTTGAAAAATGACGGTATTTTGCTTAGCAGCGGTAATACGACGTTGCAGACAGCCAGCCTGATAAATAACGGAAAAATCAGCGCCGACGGCCTTGTCCTTCGTAGTAAGACAGTAAACAACAGCGGGCTACTTCAGGGGAGCAGTTCACTGGATGCGCAGGCAGAGAATCTGACTACAACAACCGGTAGCAAAACCCTGACCGCCGGTAAGCTGACGTTAAACGCCACACAGTTGACCACTGACGGCACTCTGCAGGGTGAGCAGGCGGTAATTAACACCGATGACTGGCAGCATCAGGGTTCTCTGCTGAGCAGTCATAACCTCCAGGTTACGGTCGGCGGCGAGCTTCGTAATGAAGGCGAACTTCTCAGCCAGGGGGATGCCAGTATTGGCGCCAGAACGCTGAACAACCTGGGATCATTGCTCAGCGAGCAGGCGATGACGTTAACCGGGGATGAGCTGAATAACAGCGGTACGGTGCAGGGTAAGATCCTGACCATCACACCCGCAACTGTGATTAATCAGGGCAACCTGACAGGCTTACAGGCGCTGACGCTGGGCGCACTGCCACGGGCAGCGGGCCGTATGATGCTGATGGCGCTGACAATCCCCCCGCGTACCCTGACAAATAATGCTGGAGGGGCCTTGTTAACGCAGGGCACGCTGACCGTTAACGGTGGCGTAGTGACCAACAATGGCAGTTGGCAGGGGGCGAAAATCCTGCTGGATGCCCAGCGACTGACTAACAACGGTGCTATTCAAAGTGCCGGTGACATGCAGTTGCTGCTCAGCGACAGGCTTGATTCTGGTGTGGGGAGTAAAATTTCTGCTGGCGGACTGACGGTACTTCAGGCGATGTCCCTTGCTAACCAGGGGCAGTGGATTGCACAAAACCTGATGCTGAATGGCGGGACGCTGGACAACAAGGGTGAAATCAGCGGTGTTACGGGACTGACGGTACAGCTCAGCGGGGCACTAACCCAGCAGCAAAATAAAACCCTGTTAACGGCGGGTAAACTTCAAGTACAGGCGTCATCACTCAGCAATGCCGGGCGCATTCAGGGCAACGAACTGGAGATAACCAGCGGGGCCATTGATAACTCGGGACTTCTGCAGGGCAACAATACTCTTTTACTGACGGCAAGCGGGCGTCTGACCAACAACAGCGCGGGCACATTGATGACCCAAAGCACGCTCACGCTAACCACCCCGGAGCTCTATAACTACGGTCTTATTCAGGCTGGAGGGACCAGCAACGTTAAGGCCACTGGCGCGATGAAAAACGCCGGCAGGCTGTTATCCGGTGGCGAGTTGACGCTAAACACACCGCAGTTAACGAATAGCGGCTGGCTGCAGGCGTCCCGGTTAATTCTTAACGCGACCAACACAGACAACAGCGGAACATTACTGGCCGATCAACAGGGCACACTGACCGGTAACAGCTTCACCACTCAGGGCACTGTGCAGGGCGGCAATCTGGCGGTGAATTACCAGCAGCTCACCAACAGTGGAACGGTGATGGGCGTCAGTCAGCTGAAGGTGAAAGCTTCACAGGTCATTCAGCAGGCGGCAGGCAGGTTATTCAGTGGCGGGGATCTCTCGCTGGAAAGTAATGGGTTCAATCAGGCCGGACAGGTGGTGGCATTGGGGAGTGCCACGCTGCAACTTATCAACAGCTTTACCGCTCGCGGCACCCTTGCCGCCGGGAATCGCCTGAGCATCAGCAGCAACAGCGCGCTCGACAACCAGGGGACCCTACAGGGCAACGCCATGACGCTCAGCGCAGGCGGTAATCTTACCAACAACGGTCAGCTGACCACCGGCAATGGTGACAGCAGCCTTACAGGTAACCGTATTTCTCTCAACGCCAGCGGCACGCTGCAGGGTGGCGGCAACATCAATATTGTCAGCCGCACTGATATTGCAGTTGATGGATTTACCGGAACGCGTGGCAGCCTTGTTCTCAGCGCCCCAGGGAATATTGTTAACAGCGCGCTTCTTTATGCCGCGAATAACCTCTACCTCTATGCCAATAGTATAAAAAATCAGCGTGGCGACATTCTGGCCGGGAACAGTTTGTGGATGCAACGTGATTCGGCAGGGAACGCCAATGGCGAGGTTATCAACACCTCAGGGACAATTGAGACGCAGAACGGTGATATCACGGTTAATACCGGCCATTTGTTGAATACCCGAGATGGGTTGCATGTGACACAAACCAGCTCGTCTTCA
>NZ_JBAVTT010000147.1:0-5970 GCF_049696395.1 Erwinia sp. | reverse complement strand
GTATGCAGCAGGGATGCTGCATCCAGGCTTCCACTGTTGCTGCGACTTTGGGTGGAACTGCATTTTCCCCTACGAGCGTCTCGGATAACGCGCTCTATGCTGACGCCTAACCACCGCAGCCGCTTTTGACCTTAGCAACGCGCTCTATGCCAACGCCTTGCCACTTGGGCCGTCCTTGACGTTCAGCCTTTATCCTTAACCGGCGTCAGATTTTTCCAGATATGCATCACCGCATAGCTTCGCCAGGGGCGCCAGGCTTGTGACAACCGCTCCGCCTCTTTGGCAGTTACGTCCCCCAGATTCTTCCTTACCACGATATCCCCGCTGGGGAAGGCATCCGGCCAGCGAAGTGCCCGCATCGCAATGTAATGCGCTGTCCACTCGCCAATCCCCGGCTGTTCCATCAGAGAAGCGATCGCTTGATCAGGTTGCGTACCCGCGTCCAACTTCAACTCTCCCTTATCGTACGCTTGCGCTATAGCCATTAACGTCCTTGAACGCGCGCTGACAATCCCCAGGCTCGCCACCTCATCCAGCGTCGCCACTGCAATCCTCGCAGCCTGTGGTGAAAGCTGAGTGAGCTCAGGGAAGGGCGTCTCTATTGGCTCGCCAAAGGCTTCTGCAAAGCGCCCACCAATGGTAGTGGCGGCTTTAACAGTGATCTGCTGGCCAAGAATGGCCCTGACCACCATTTCAAAACCCTCAAACGCACCTGGCACCCGTAATCCTGCATCTTTAGACAGACTCCCGCGCAGCAGAGGATCCTGCTCAAGGTGCGCAGCAATAAGATCGGGATGGGCATCCAGGTCGAAGAGATTTCTTAACCGACGCAGCAGCGCAGGTAGCACAGGCGTTAAAGAATGGGTGAATTCCACCTGTAATCCGTGCTTCTTCTCTGCCTTTGTTACGCGGACCCATCCTTTATGCTCTCCCAGTCGCACGGTACGCGCATAACTCTGGTCATCCACACTCTCCACGCCTTTAATGGCGCGAAGCCGTAGAAAGGCTAACAGAGCGGTCCAGTTGAAGGGCGGGCGGTAACTCAACAACAAGGTTGAGGTCTCGCTGCCGATCATATGCCCCGTTTCGCTCGCTTCTTTTCGTAACCTGCTCGGCGGCATTCGGTATTGCCGACTAAACACCTCATTAAATCGGCGTAAACTGGCAAATCCGCTGGCGTAAGCCACCTCAGTAACCGGCAACGTTGTTTCTGTCAGCAACTGCTTCGCCAGCAACAAACGTCGGGTCTGTTTCAGTTCCAGTGGGGAAACCCCCAACTCCTTCTGCACAATGCGCCTTAACTGCCGTGAACTCAGTGAAAACTGCGCGGCAATCTCTTCCAGACTGTCGATATCCTCAATCAGCCCCTCTTCGATTCGCTGGATCAGCAGGCCGGCAATACGATGACTACTGTCAACCGGCGCATTTCCTGGAGCCAGTTCAGGCCTGCAGCGCAGACAAGGTCGGAAGGCTGCCTTCTCCGCAGCTTCAGCACTGTCAAAGAACAAACAATTCTCTTCACGCGGCGGCTTCACCGGGCAAACCGGACGGCAATAAATGCCGGTAGACGTTACGCCTACATAAAACACGCCGTCAAAACGCACATCGCGGGAGGTCATCGCCCGGTAAGCAACCTGTTTATCAATCATCTTCGTTCCTGACTCGCTGGTTTTACTGCCAGGTTAAGGGCATTTGGCTGCCCTCGCTAGCCGTTTTCGGACAGCTAACTTATTTAAACCTGATGTCCGAAAACGGCTAGCGGACTCTTTCTTCACACGGATAATAGACGTAATCTCAGCAACAATTCGTGACACAGGAAGAAGACTGATGCGCTATTTCTGCAAAGTAATGCCTTCACCCGTGGGTGACCTGACGCTGATCGCCAGCGATCTCGGACTGGCGGCGATCCTCTGGCAGGACGATAACCCCGGTCGCGTGCGTCTGCCTGACATGCAGGAAGATCCTGCCCATCCGGTGTTGGTGGAAACTGAGCGCCAACTCAATGAATATTTTGTCGGTAAGCGAACGGCTTTCACCCTGACACTGGATTTTGTCGGCACTGAGTTCCAGAAAAAAGTCTGGCACGCTCTGGTGGCTATCCCGTTTGGCGAAACGCGCAGCTATGCCGACATCGCCCGTGAAATTGGCAACCCGAAAGCGGTGAGGGCGGTCGGTGCCGCTAACGGGAAAAACCCGATCTCGATCGTTGCTCCCTGCCATCGGGTGATTGGGTCCAATGGCAAACTCACCGGGTTCGCCGGTGGGTTGGAGGTCAAAGCCTTCCTGCTAAAGATTGAATCGGCGCTGCGGGACGAGCGGGAATTTACCTTGAAGTGATCCCGCTCACATCCTGAGAGGACAGCGAAAAATTCGGCGACACCGGCGACTATTTCGGCTATCGTGTTTAGCATATAAAACAAACCGACCTCAGGTCGGCGCGGAAAGGGCAATTTCCGCTAATTTGGTTAAGTTAAAGAAACGAGAGCCGCGATATGAGCCTGATGTTCGATCCTGAAACCGCTGTCTATCCCTTCCCGCCGAAACCTGCCCGTCTTTCCCAGGATGAAAAACAGGTTTATCGGGAGAAAATCAAACGGTTACTTAAAGAACGTAATGCGGTGATGGTGGCGCATTACTACACCGATCCGGAAATTCAGGCGTTGGCAGAAGAGACGGGCGGCTGCGTGGCCGATTCGTTAGAAATGGCTCGCTTTGGCAGCCAACATTCTGCCAGCACCTTACTGGTTGCCGGGGTGCGTTTTATGGGCGAGACGGCCAAAATCCTCAGCCCGGAAAAAACCATTCTGATGCCAACGCTTCAGGCGGAATGCTCCCTCGACCTCGGCTGCCCAATCGACGAATTTAACCGCTTCTGCGACCAGCATCCCGACCGGACCGTCGTGGTGTATGCCAACACCTCTGCCGCAGTGAAAGCGCGCGCTGACTGGGTTGTCACTTCAAGTATTGCCGTTGAACTGATTGAACACCTTGATAGCCTGGGTCAAAAGATTATCTGGGCACCGGACCGCCACCTCGGCCAGTATGTCACCCGCCAGACCGGTGCTGACATTCTTTGCTGGCAGGGCGCTTGTATTGTGCATGATGAGTTCAAAACTCAGGCTTTGCAGCGCATGAAAGCACTCTACCCGGAAGCCGCGGTGCTGGTTCATCCGGAATCTCCTCAGGCGATTGTCGATTTGGCTGATGCTGTAGGGTCTACCAGTCAGCTGATTCAGGCGGCCAAAACGTTGCCCAATCCGCAGATGATTGTGGCTACCGATCGCGGCATTTTCTACAAAATGCAGCAGGCTTGTCCGGACAAGGAATTGCTTGAAGCGCCAACAGCGGGCGAGGGGGCAACTTGCCGTACCTGCGCGCACTGCCCGTGGATGGCGATGAATGGCCTTAAGGCAATTGCCGATGGACTGGAGCACGGCGGCAGCCAGCATGAAATCCATGTAGAGGCTGCGCTACGTGAAGGCGCGTTGATCTCGTTGAATCGTATGCTAACCTTTGCAGCAAGTTTAAAAGGCTAATCGTTGCCTTTCTGCTGAGGACACAGGTGCCAATATGGATTTTTTTAGCACGCATAATATTCTGGTTCACATTCCCCTTGGAACCGGTGGCTACGATCTCTCGTGGATTGAAGCCATTGGTACCGTGGCTGGCCTGCTCTGTATCTGGCTTGCCAGCCTTGAGAAAATCAGTAACTACGCCTTCGGCCTGATTAACGTCACGCTGTTTGCGGTGATCTTCTTCCAGATCCAACTCTATGCCAGCCTTCTGTTACAGCTGTTCTTCTTCGTGGCTAACCTCTACGGCTGGTATGCGTGGAGCAGACAAACCACAGACAATCAGCAGGCGCTGCAAATCCGCTGGATGACCTTGCCTAAAGCACTCGGCTGGCTGGTGGGTTGCGTGGTGGCGATTGGCCTGATGACGCTTTACATCAACCCGGTCTTTGCCTGGCTGACGAAAATTGCGGTGAGCGTGATGCAGGGCGTAGGGTTGTCGGTCACTATGCCGGAATTGCAGCCTGATGCGTTCCCGTTCTGGGACGCTTCCCTGATGGTCTTGTCGATTGTGGCGATGATCCTGATGACGCGGAAATACGTCGAAAACTGGCTGCTGTGGGTGATTGTTAACGTGATAAGCGTGATGATCTTCGCTCGTCAGGGCGTTTACGCCATGTCGCTGGAATATGCCATCCTGACGCTGATTGCCCTGAACGGCTGCTGGCTGTGGATGAAGAGCGCCCGCGAACTGGGTTCACGCGCGCACTCTTAAGCCTTAATGATGATGATGGGCATGAGCGTGATCGTGCCCACCTTTTCCCCAACTCAGTTCGCAGTCGCCGTCATCACAACTCTGATATTCCATCTGCACGGTGGCATGTTCAATTTGATAATGCTCATGTAGCCAGTCATGGATCCGGTGTAACAGAGCATCGTGATCGTAAGGCGGGATGACGTGAACGTGCAGTGTCATCACTGGTTTCTCACCAACCTGCCACAAATGAATATGATGCACATTGCGGATCTCCGGAATGCCCTGTGTCAGCGCTCGCTTCAGCTTATCAACGTCCAGCGAAGTGGGGGCTCCTTCCAGCAATTCATGAATGCTCTCTTTCATCAGCGCCCAGGCACTGCGCAGGACCAGCAGAGAAACCAGGATCGACAGAATGGGGTCAATCGGCGTCCAGCCGGTGTAGATGATGATTAACGCCGCCGCAATGGCGCCGACCGACCCCAGTAAATCACCTAAAACATGCAGAGCCGCTGCCCGCACATTCAGGTTTTTTTCCTCACTGCCACGATGCAGAAGCCAGAAAGAGAGCAGGTTCGCCAGCAGTCCGGCTATGGCAATGATCAGCATAAAGCCGCCAGCTACAGGTTCCGGATGGCGAAAACGGGCTATCGCTTCCCAAACAATCAAGACGGTAATCACCACCAGTGCGATAGCGTTGACGAACGCCGCAAGCGTAGTCAGACGAAGCAGGCCGAAAGTGTGGCGAGCATTGGGTTTGCGTTGGGCGAATTGCACCGCAAGCAGTGCCATTAGCAAGGCAGCCGCATCGGTAAGCATATGACCGGCATCCGCCAGCAGAGCCAGCGAGCCAGAGAGTAAGCCACCGGCTACTTCAGCCACCATAAACACCGCGGTGACAATAAAAGCGGCCAGCAAACGGGTCCGGTTACCCGAGCCCTCAGAATGGGTGTGCGCCATAAGATTCCAGTTCAGTGAGTAAACTTTCTGTTAATGATATCAATAAATTCAGGTCGGCAGCAGGCTGTTGCTGTGCCCGGCACTGCCCAATAATCTGCTGGCAGCGTTTTTCACCTTCGCCATAGCCTAGCATTTGCCAGCTCCCCTTCAGGCGGTGCGCGGCTTTTTCGGCTTTTTCCCACTCCTGTCCTGCCAGTGCAGCAGTCAGCCTGCTGCTGTCTTCCCGTAGTGTTTGTTGCAGGGTTTTCTGCAATTTACTGAAGAAGGTCTGGTCCTGGCCTGCAAGCTCCCAGAGGCGCTGGCTGAGGTCGTCAAAAGAGGGCGGTGAAGCCTGGGCAAGCAGCGGTTCAATTTCCTGCAAGGTCACGGGTTTGAGCAACACTTTGTCTGTCAGCGCGGCTACCTGCGGGCTGGCAAGAATATCGGCATCGGCAGAACACATCACTATACGGCATCGGTGCGTTTTATTACGCTCGGCACGGCGGATGATTTTCGCCAGCGTCACCCCATCCGGATGCGGCATGCTGAAGTCGATAAACAGCAGATCATACTCGCCGCCAGCGGCCAGCAAGGCTCTGCCGTCAGGATAGCAATCGGCCTCAATGCCAAACCAGGCCAGCTGCTGCTGCATCACCAGCAGATTAGTCGGATGATCATCCACTACCGCCACGCGCTGCACGGTGACCGGCATGCCAGGGGAACGAACGGCTGGCGGTTCTGTCATTGCGGGATCCGCAGTGACGA
>NZ_JBAVTT010000146.1:0-8736 GCF_049696395.1 Erwinia sp. | reverse complement strand
GCCTTCGATATTGCCGGAGAAGCCCATGCTCTCTTTCAAATGGTTGCGCAGCACGTCAATGCCGTCCCCGGTGCGGGCCGACAGGCGAATAAGTGAGTGGCCATTCACTTCCGTCAGACCTTGCGCCTCGCCGGTGACGTCCGCTTTGTTACGCACCACGGTGATCGGCAGGGTTGCGGGTAAACGGGCAATAAAGTCTGGCCAGATCTCGGCGGGTTCAGTTGCGCCAGTCGTGGTGCCATCGACCATAAACAGCACGCGGTCTGCCTGTTCGATCTCGTTCCATGCACGTTCGATGCCGATACGCTCAACTTCGTCGCTGGCTTCGCGCAGTCCGGCGGTATCAATAATATGCAGCGGCATACCGTCAATATGGATATGCTCACGCAGCACGTCGCGGGTGGTACCGGCGATATCGGTCACAATCGCCGCCTCACGGCCTGCCAGCGCATTCAGCAGGCTGGATTTACCGGCATTGGGACGACCGGCAATCACCACCTTCATCCCTTCGCGCAGCAGGCTGCCCTGACGCGCTTCGGCCCGCACGCCATCCAGATCGGCAATCACCTGTTCCAGCTGCGCTTCGATTTTGCCGTCTGACAGGAAGTCGATTTCCTCATCCGGGAAGTCGATCGCAGCTTCTACGTAGATTCGCAGGTGAGTAAGTGCTTCCACAAGATGGTTAACCCGCAGTGAAAACGCCCCCTGCAGTGAGTTCAGTGCGGAGCGGGCAGCCTGTTCGGAGCTGGCATCAATCAGGTCGGCAATCGCCTCAGCCTGAGCGAGGTCCAGCTTGTCATTCAGGAAGGCACGCTCTGAGAATTCACCAGGGCGGGCAATCCGCAGGCCCGGCAGCGCCACAATGCGCTTGAGCAGCAGGTCGAGGATGACCGGGCCGCCGTGTCCCTGCAACTCCAGCACGTCTTCGCCGGTAAAGGAGTTCGGACCAGGGAACCACAGCGCGATGCCCTGATCCAGTGCGTTGCCTTCGGTATCACGGAAGGGCAGATAGTCGGCGTAGCGGGGCTTGGGTAGCTTGCCCAGCAGTGCCTGAGCTACCTCAGCGGCTTTGCTGCCGGAAATGCGCAGAATGCCCACACCACCGCGGCCTGGCGGGGTCGCCTGGGCGACGATAGTCTCGCTATGACTCATATTCGACTCTCTTTTCAGGCAAAAAAATAAGGCGGTCAGTGACCGCCTTATAGTACACCCTTCATCTTTCAAGTTGCAGGTGTGTTGGCTGCTCTCTCACCCCAGTCACTTACTTTATTAAGCTCCTGGGGATTCGCTCTTTTGCCGCCTTCCTGCAACTCAAAATCTATTGGGTGAAGTCTTTCTCTTTAATCTTTACGCTTTCTTTTTGTCACGGCTGTGTAAGCCACGTTTTTCCAGGCCGCGATAAATCAGCTGCTGCTGGATAATGGTCACCAGGTTACTGACAATGTAGTACAGCACCAGACCAGACGGGAACCACAGGAAGAACACGGTGAAGATCACGGGCATAAAGGTCATGATCTTCTGCTGCATCGGGTCGGTCACCGTGGTCGGCGACATCTTCTGAATGAAGAACATCGTAACGCCCATCAGGATCGGCAGGATGTAGTACGGGTCCTGTGCAGACAAGTCATGGATCCACAGAGCAAACGGCGCATGACGCAGTTCAATTGAGCCCATCAGCATGTAATACAGTGCCAGGAAGATTGGCATCTGGATAACCAGTGGCAGACACCCACCCAGCGGGTTCACTTTCTCTGCTTTGTACAGCGCCATCATTTCCTGGCTCATACGCTGTTTATCTTCACCGATACGCTCACGCATTGCCTGAATCTTAGGCTGCAGCATGCGCATTTTCGCCATGGAGGTGTACTGCGCTTTGGTCAGCGGGTACATGATGCCACGAACGATAAAGGTGATAACGATAATCGAGAAGCCCCAGTTACCGATAAAGCTGTGCAGGAACTTCAGCAGTTTGAACAGCGGCTGAGAGATGAACCACAACCAGCCATAATCCACAGTCAGGTCCAGATGCGGCGCGATAGCGGCCATCTTATCCTGAATTTCCGGGCCAACCCACAGCGTGGCAGCCAGGTTCTGCTGCGCGCCAGGGGCGATGGTGATCGGTGCGGATTTGTAGCCTACAGCCGCAATACCGTTACCCAGGTTGCTGGTATAAAGAGTATTGGAGCCGCTGGTACGTGGTACCCAGGCGGTAGCGAAATACTGCTGAAGCATCGCCACCCAACCATTGTTGGTGGTGGTGTTCAGGTTTTCGTTATCGCTGATTTTGTCAAACTTGTACTTCTCGTAGTTGGTCTCACTGCTGGAGTAAGCCGCGCCACGGAAAGTGTGCAACGCAAAATTATTACTGCCGGTATCGCGGTGTTTTGGCAGGTCGATGGTCTGCTTCAGCTGACCAAACATCGCCACTTCCAGCGGCTGCTGGGTGGTGTTGTTAACCTGATAATCCACGTCGATCGCAAACTCACCGCGCTTCAGAACGAAGGTTTTGGTGAAGGTTGCGCCGTTTTCCGCGGTGAACGTCAGCGGAATACGCAGTTCGCTCTGGCCGTCCGCCAACTCAAAGCTATCCTGAGTGGTGGTGAACAGAGGACGAGCGCCGTTAGCCGGGTTGTCCGGGCCGTTACGACCGGTCAGACCGCTCTGAGCCTGATACAGAAAACCTGGTGTGGTTTCCAGCAGCTGGAATGGCTGAGAAGAACCCAGTTTGTCCGGGTAAGTCTGCAGCAGTGCCTGCTCGATATCGCCACCACGGGTGTTGATATGTAAAGTCAGGACATCAGTCTTAACGGTGATCGTTTTGCCCTGTCCGCTGGCAGGTACACCCTGGTTGGCGGCATCACCGGCTGCGCTGGTCGTGTTTTGTGTGGTCTGAGTCTGCACAGGCTGCGGAGCGTGGTCCGTCTGCCAGGCTTGCCAGATCATGAAAGACACGAACAGAAAAGCGATGAGAAAAAGATTGCGTTGCGAATCCATCGTTAATGTTCTCAGTTATCGTCGGTTTTTGGCGGCACCGGATCGTCGCCACCCGGGTTCAAGGGGTGGCATTTTAATACGCGTTTCATCGTCAACCAACTGCCTTTTATCACCCCAAACCTGCGCAATGCCTCAATACCGTATTGAGAACAGGTTGGGTGGAATCGACAGTGAGGTCCTAAAAGCGGGCTAATCGCGCGTTGGTACACGCGAATAACCGCTATCAGGAGCCGCGAGCCAGGCGACAGTGACGACGCCATAGTTTCTCCAACGCTTCCGTCAGCGCACGGTTATCCAGGTCAGCCACGCCTTTTTTCGCCACGATCACGAAATCCATTGCTGGAAGTTCGTGTTGACGCAGGCGAAAACTCTCGCGGGTCAATCTCTTGATCCGGTTGCGTTCATGCGCGCGTTTGACGTGTTTTTTTGCGACGGTAAGACCGATGCGGGGATGCCCCAGCGAGTTCAGGCGGCCGAGAATAGTAATTTGCGGCGTGCCAGCTCTTTGTGGCTGCTGGAAGACGAAAGTGAAATGAGTGGGAGTTAACAAACGTAACTCCCTGGGAAATGCTAGCTTAACCACTGAGCGGTTAGCTTTTATTACTTAGAAACGGTCAGGCGTGAACGGCCTTTAGCACGACGACGTGCCAGAACCTGTTGACCATTTTTTGTTGCCATACGAGCACGGAAACCGTGTGAACGGTTACGCTTCAGTACGGACGGTTGAAAAGTGCGTTTCATGGCGATTTCTACCTAAACTTGGAAAATTTTCACTGGGTGACGCGTTTTGGTGGTCAGAAAACCGACCGACGCCTCAGTGTGTCTTTAATAAAGAGGCGGGATTGTAATAATTGTACAGTCCGGAGTCAATTTACTTCGCGTTAAAAAGCCGCGTCTGGATATCCCGGTCGACCGCAAAACCAGCCGGTACGGGCCAGAGCGCTTCGCGTCGGGGCGAGAATTATACGGCGTCTGCTATAAAGCGCAAGGATCGTTCAGGATCTTCTTGCGATCCCCTTACATCGCGTTTGCGATAATAACGTGACGGCACCTTTAAAATTCGATGAATGCAGACGATCCTGAATGCCTTTTGAGCACGAGAGCGTAAACTTATCCCCGCAGCGCTGACCTGTGGATAAATTGGATCAAAACTGTGTAGAAAGTGAAGATCTCTGCTTCGCTTTACGCTATGATCCGCCCTTCCGTTAACGATCCTCCGGGTCGATCAATGGCGGGATAACCGCGGACAGCGGTTCGTATGTGCGTCATCTGCATGCGTCAACAATGATGAATTTATCGCTTCAGCGCCTTTTTTTCTTATCGAATTTTTTCGAGTGGAGTCCGCCGTGTCACTTACGCTATGGCAACAGTGTCTTGCCCGTTTGCAGGATGAGCTACCTGCCACCGAATTCAGCATGTGGAT
This sequence comes from Erwinia sp., assembly GCF_049696395.1. Lineage (GTDB taxonomy): Bacteria > Pseudomonadota > Gammaproteobacteria > Enterobacterales > Enterobacteriaceae > Erwinia. The sequence goes on along the minus strand of NZ_JBAVTT010000146.1, from coordinate 4,319 downwards.
ACGCCCATTGCAGGCCGAATTGAACGACAACACGTTGGCCTTGTATGCACCAAACCGGTTTGTACTCGATTGGGTTCGGGATAAATACCTCAATAATATTAATGGCCTGCTGAACGATTTCTGCGGAACGAACGTACCGTTGCTGCGATTTGAAGTGGGCAGCAAGCCGGTGACACGCCAGATCAGCCAGCCAGTGCTGGCCAGCGCACATGGCAGTGCGCCCGTGCAGGCTTCTCGCCCTGTGCACACTCGCCCAAGCTGGGACAGTATGCCGGCTCCGGCGGAGCTTTCTTACCGCTCGAACGTTAACACCAAGCATAACTTTGATAACTTCGTTGAAGGTAAATCAAACCAGTTAGCCCGTGCGGCAGCGCGTCAGGTAGCGGACAATCCTGGCGGCGCCTACAACCCCTTATTCCTTTATGGCGGCACCGGTCTGGGTAAAACTCACCTGTTGCATGCGGTGGGTAACGGGATCATGGCGCGTAAACCCAATGCCAAAGTGGTTTACATGCACTCCGAGCGTTTTGTGCAGGACATGGTTAAGGCGCTGCAAAACAACGCTATCGAAGAGTTCAAACGCTACTACCGCTCGGTCGATGCTTTGCTGATCGATGACATTCAGTTCTTTGCCAATAAAGAGCGATCTCAGGAAGAGTTTTTCCACACCTTTAATGCGTTGCTGGAAGGCAACCAACAAATCATTCTGACTTCGGATCGTTATCCGAAAGAGATCAACGGTGTGGAAGATCGTCTGAAATCCCGTTTTGGCTGGGGGCTGACCGTCGCGATCGAGCCGCCTGAGCTGGAAACCCGCGTGGCGATCCTGATGAAAAAAGCCGACGAAAACGATATCCGCCTGCCGGGTGAAGTGGCTTTCTTTATTGCCAAGCGTTTACGATCTAACGTACGTGAGTTAGAAGGGGCGCTGAACCGCGTCATTGCCAACGCCAACTTTACTGGCCGGGCAATTACCATTGATTTTGTGCGGGAAGCGCTGCGCGATCTGCTGGCACTTCAGGAGAAGTTGGTCACCATCGACAACATCCAGAAGACAGTGGCAGAGTATTACAAAATCAAAGTGGCTGATTTGCTCTCCAAGCGGCGTTCCCGCTCGGTGGCCCGCCCACGCCAGATGGCGATGGCGATGGCCAAAGAATTGACCAACCACAGTTTACCGGAAATCGGTGATGCTTTCGGGGGTCGTGACCATACCACGGTGCTGCATGCCTGTCGTAAAATCGAGCAGCTGCGTGAAGAAAGTCACGATATTAAAGAAGATTTCTCAAATCTAATCAGAACATTATCTTCCTGACGCTATGAAATTTATTGTAGAACGCGAGCATTTACTCAAGCCATTACAGCAGGTCAGCAGCCCACTGGGCGGACGGCCGACTTTACCGATCCTTGGCAACCTGTTGTTACAGGTCAATGAAGGCAGCCTGTTGCTGACCGGCACTGACTTAGAGATGGAAATGGTGGCCCGTGTCGCGCTGACACAGGAACACGAACCTGGTGCCACCACGGTGCCAGCCCGTAAGTTTTTCGATATCTGCCGTGGCCTGCCTGAAGGCGCGGAGATTACCGTGATGCTGGACGGCGAAAGAATGCTGGTGCGCTCAGGCCGCAGCCGTTTCTCGCTTTCCACGTTGCCAGCCAGTGACTTCCCGAATCTGGATGACTGGACCAGCGAAGTCGAATTTACGCTTCCGCAGGCCACACTGAAGCGTCTGATCGAAGCGACCCAGTTCTCAATGGCACATCAGGATGTTCGTTACTACCTGAACGGTATGCTGTTTGAAACCGAAGGTGAAGAGCTGCGTACAGTAGCCACCGATGGTCACCGTCTGGCGGTGTGTTCCATGCCGGTCGGTCAGCAATTGCCGAGCCATTCGGTGATCGTGCCGCGTAAAGGGGTGATTGAGCTGGTTCGTCTGCTCGACGGGGGCGACACGCCGCTGCAGGTGCAGATTGGCAGCAACAATATTCGTGCTCACGTTGGCGACTTTATCTTCACTTCGAAGCTGGTTGATGGCCGTTTCCCGGATTATCGCCGCGTATTGCCGAAGAATCCGGATAAAACGCTGGATGCCGGTTGCGACATCCTTAAGCAAGCTTTTGCCCGAGCAGCGATCCTCTCTAACGAGAAGTTCCGCGGCGTTCGTCTGTATGTCAGCGAAAATCAGCTGAAAATTACCGCGAACAACCCGGAGCAGGAAGAAGCGGAAGAGATGCTGGACGTGACCTACGGCGGCACCGATCTGGAAATTGGTTTTAACGTCAGCTACGTGCTGGACGTGCTCAACGCGCTGAAGTGTGAGAATGTCCGTCTGCTGCTGACAGACTCCGTTTCAAGCGTACAGATTGAAGACGCAGCCAGCCAGAGCGCTGCCTATGTCGTCATGCCAATGCGTTTATAATCTATCGGCCTGTCTCAGTAGCCAGTTTGTGTGCTGTCCGCGCACAAACTGGCTGCTGAAAAGCGCACTGCCCTGATGCCCGTTTTTGGAAGTAATCTGCTATGGCTTTAACCCGCCTTCTAATCAAAGACTTTCGCAACATCGAAAATGCGGATCTGGCGCTGGCTCCCGGCTTTAACTTTCTGGTGGGCGCTAACGGCAGTGGCAAAACCAGCGTGTTGGAAGCGATATACACGCTCGGCCACGGTCGCGCGTTTCGCAGCCTGCAGGCTGGACGGGTTATCCGCCACGATCAGGATGCCTTTGTCCTGCACGGTCGGATTGAAGGCGCTGAGCGCGAAATCTCGGTAGGTTTGACCAAAAATCGCGCTGGAGACAGCAAAGTGCGCATCGACGGTAGCGACGGCCATAAAGTGGCTGAGCTGGCGCAGATGCTGCCAATGCAGCTGATCACCCCCGAAGGTTTTACGCTGCTCAATGGCGGACCGAAATACCGTCGTGCGTATATCGACTGGGGCTGTTTTCATAACGAACCCGGGTTTTTTACCGCCTGGAGTAATCTCCGCAGGTTGATGAAGCAGCGAAATGCCGCTTTACGTCAGGTTTCACGCTATCAGCAAATCCGCGCCTGGGACCAGGAGCTGGTTCCTCTTGCTGAGCAGATCAGCCGCTGGCGTGCGGCCTACAGCGAAGCTATCGCCGAAGATATCAACGCCACCTGCGCACAATTTTTACCGGAATTTAAGCTGAACTTCTCTTTCCAGCGCGGCTGGGACAAAGAGACGGAGTACGGCGAACTGCTCGAACGCCAGTTTGAACGCGATCGGGCTCTGACTTACACCGCCAGCGGCCCGCACAAAGCGGATTTTCGTATCCGTGCCGACGGGACGCCGGTGGAAGATTTACTGTCACGTGGCCAGTTAAAGCTGCTGATGTGCGCCCTGAGACTGGCGCAGGGTGAGTTTCTCACCCGACAGAATGGGCGACGCTGCCTGTATCTGATAGATGATTTTGCCTCCGAGCTGGATGAGACGCGGCGACAGCTGTTGGCCTCCCGTCTGAAAGCCACGCATGCCCAGGTTTTTGTCAGCGCTATCAGTGCCGAACACGTGTTCGACATGACTGACGAAAAGGGCAAGATGTTCCACGTGGAACAAGGTAAAATAGCGGTTCAACCTGAAGATTAAACGAGCGAGAAACGTTGATGTCGAATTCTTATGACTCCTCAAGTATCAAAGTTCTAAAAGGGCTTGATGCAGTACGCAAGCGCCCGGGTATGTATATCGGCGATACGGATGACGGCACCGGTCTGCATCACATGGTATTCGAGGTCGTGGATAACGCCATCGACGAAGCACTCGCCGGTCACTGTAAAGAAATTCTGGTGACAATTCATGCGGATAACTCCGTATCCGTGCAGGATGATGGCCGTGGTATTCCTACCGGCATCCATGAAGAAGGTATTTCTGCTGCAGAAGTGATCATGACTGTGCTGCACGCAGGCGGGAAATTCGATGATAACTCTTATAAAGTTTCCGGTGGTTTGCACGGCGTAGGCGTGTCAGTGGTTAACGCCCTGTCTGAAAAGTTGGAGCTTACCATTCGCCGCGAAGGCAAAGTTCACCAGCAGATTTATATGCACGGCGTGCCTCAGGCACCGCTGAGCGTGACCGGTGAAACGGATCTGACCGGAACCCGCGTGCGTTTCTGGCCAAGCCATCAGACCTTCACCAACGTGACCGAGTTTGAATATGAAATCCTCGCCAAGCGTTTGCGTGAACTGTCATTCCTGAACTCCGGCGTGTCGATCAAGCTGGAAGACAAGCGTGATGCCCGTCAGGATCACTATCACTACGAAGGCGGCATCAAGGCGTTCGTTGAGTACCTGAACAAGAACAA
>NZ_JBAVTT010000145.1:0-20363 GCF_049696395.1 Erwinia sp. | reverse complement strand
GTCATGCCTTTTACTGTGCCGTAGGTGCCCACAGGCATAAATGCCGGGGTTTCCACCACGCCGCGATCAAAGATCAGACGGCCACGGCGCGCGCGCCCGTCAGTAGTGTCTAATTCGAACTTCACATTGCCTCCACCAGAGAAACAGTCTGATGTTAAGTGTTAACAGCCGCACAGTGCGCGCGGCTGTGGATGCTGCCGGTTGGATCTTATTCGCCAACCTGCTCGGTAATAGCCTGCGGATTGCGGGTGATAAACATCGCATCGCCGTAGCTGAAGAATCGGTACTGCTCTGCCACGGCCTGCTGGTAGGCGTGCATCGTATTGCGGTAACCAGCAAACGCCGAGACCAGCATAATCAGCGTGGACTCCGGCAGGTGGAAGTTGGTCACCAGCGCATCAATGATCTGATACTGGTAGCCAGGGTAAATGAAGATTTTGGTGTCATCAAAGAAGGGGGCAATCAGCGCATCCTGAGCAGCTTGTGCGGCGCTTTCCAGCGAACGAACAGAAGTGGTGCCTACTGCAACAACACGGTTGCCACGAGCTTTACAAGCCAGCACCGCATCCACCACGTCCTGCGGCACTTCAGCATATTCAGCGTGCATGATGTGGTCTTCAATGCTGTCTACGCGCACCGGCTGGAAGGTTCCTGCCCCTACATGGAGGGTGACGAAAGCGGTTTCGATGCCCTTTTCGCGCAGCGCTTCAAGCATTGGCTGGTCAAAATGCAGGCCAGCGGTTGGGGCCGCTACCGCGCCCGGACGCTGGCTGTAGACGGTCTGATACAGCTCACGGTCAGCTTCTTCATCAGGACGGTCAATGTAAGGAGGCAGCGGCATATGGCCGACCGCATTGAGGATATCCAGCACCGCGCGTTCATCGTCGAACTGCAATTCAAACAGCGCATCGTGACGGGCAACCATGGTTGCTTTCACGCTTTCATCATCGCCCAGCAGCAATTCTGCTCCCGGCTTGGGGGCTTTAGAGGCACGAACATGTGCCAGCACGCGATGGTCATCCAGCATCCGCTCGACCAGCACTTCAATCTTACCGCCGCTGACTTTGCGCCCAAACACGCGCGCAGGAATAACACGGGTGTTGTTGAACACCAGCAGATCGCCAGGGGTGAGCTTATCCAGCAAATCAGTAAAGATGCCATGAGACAACTCACCGTCCGGCCCGTTAAGGGACAGGAGACGGCATCCGCTGCGCTGGGCCTGCGGATAATGGGCAATTAAAGATTCGGGCAACTCAAACGAAAAATCGGCAACGCGCATGGTCATTCACTGTTGGGAAATCAGGGCGCACATTCTAGCTGAAAACCCGCCATTTCTAAACAAGCTAATGCCAGGCACGCTGAGAACTTCGCCACAGCGGTCTTTTTACTGCCATCTCCGCATCAGCCAACGCCCCTGGTGGTGTAGCAAGGCAGCAAGAGAACGCCGCTACACCGCCAGGGGATAAGGCGATATACTACTGCCATGAACTTTCTTGCTCATCTTCACCTGGCCTCACTGGCCGAAAGCTCCCTGTTAGGCAACCTGATGGCCGATTTTGTGCGGGGCAATCCGCATAACGACTGGCCCACAGCGGTTGCCGAGGGAATTTTGCATCATCGTCGCATTGATGTGATGACGGATTCGCTACCCGAAGTCCGTGCTGCCCGCGACTTTTTCCGCGCAGAAACCCGGCGCGTTTCGCCGATCACCCTTGACGTTATCTGGGATCATTTTCTGTCACGACACTGGGATAAAATCGTGCCGGAAATAACCTTGCCAGCTTTTTTGCTCCAGGCTAAATCTGTGATCGAGCCCGAATTAGCCTCCACACCGGAGCGATTCCAGAATCTTAACCGTTATTTATGGTCCGATCGCTGGATGGAGAAGTATGCCGAAGCCGGCTATCTGCAACCTGTGCTACGTGGCATGGCAAGCCGTCGCCCAAGGCTGGCCGCACTGGAAGATTCGTATGAAGATTTCATTGATAATTATCAACACTTTAATGATTTTTTCTGGCAATTTTATCCGCTTATGATGGAAAAAGCCTCGCGCAAAGCCCTGTAAAACACTTAGGCTAAGTTTGCCGCTTGCCCTTTTGGCGGAAAAGGTTATTGTATGAGGCTGCTTTAAGCATTTTAGATTTTTGATAGGTTTTACCTATCTGAATAATCGGCGTTTAGCGCTGGTACCTATCCTGAGATCGCTCTTATACTGCAGGCGATTTGTCTCATTAATCCACCTCTCTCTACAGGAGTGAACATGGTCCTGGTAACTCGTCAAGCCCCAGATTTTACTGCCGCAGCTGTGCTGGGCAACGGTGAAATCGTTGAAAACTTCAACTTTAAAAAACACACCGCTGGTAAAGCCACCGTTGTGTTCTTTTGGCCAATGGACTTCACCTTCGTTTGTCCTTCTGAACTGATTGCCTTCGACAAGCGTTACGAAGAGTTCCAGAAGCGCGGCGTTGAAGTTGTCGGCGTGTCTTTCGATTCTGAATTTGTGCATAACGCATGGCGCAAAACCCCAATCGAAAAAGGCGGCATCGGCGAAGTGAAATACGCCATGGTTGCTGATATCAAACGTGAAGTGCAGAAAGCTTACGGTATCGAACATCCGGACGCTGGCGTTGCACTGCGCGGTTCATTCCTGATCGACAAAGCCGGTGTGGTTCGCCACCAGGTTGTTAACGATCTGCCACTGGGCCGTAACGTTGACGAAATGCTGCGCATGGTTGACGCGCTGCAGTTCCACGAAGAGCACGGCGAAGTGTGCCCGGCTCAGTGGGAAAAAGGAAAAGAAGGTATGGGCGCGTCTCCAGACGGCGTGGCTAAATACCTGTCTGCGAACGCGGCTAAGCTGTAATAGCTGCCGCTTTCGAAAAGGCTCGCTTCGGCGGGCCTTTTTCTTTTCTGAAAAGAGATAACATGGCCGCTAAACTTCCTCTTCTGACCACGCTAATCCTGTCTGTACTGAGTGGCCTTTTCAGCCTTGCGCAGGCCAATACCGAGGCTTACACCCTTGAGAAAGTCGTGGAAGTCAGCCGTCATGGTGTGCGCCCGCCAACTCCGGGCGATCGGCAGTCCATTGAGGCGGGTACGCAACGCAGCTGGCCTCGCTGGTTGACGGAAGACGGTAACTTAACCGGCCATGGCTATACCGCTGTCTGGCTGAAAGCCGGCTATGAAGCTCAACGTTATCGCCAACTCGGCCTGTTAAGAGCCGGATGCCCTTCCGCAGACGATGTTTATATCCGTTCCAGCCCTCTGCAACGCACCCAAGCCAGTGCGGAAGCCTATTCAGCCGCTGCATTCCCCGGCTGCGGCGTTGCTGTTCATGCGCTGGAGAAGGACGATGTGCTGTTTGCCTTTCCTGCTGGCAAGGTCAGCGAGGAGCAAAAAACCCAGTATAAGCAGGAAGCGTTTATCGCTCTGGGCGGGACGCCAGAACAAGCGCAACAGCGTTTGCAGCCCCAGATTGACGCACTTAAAGAAGCTGTCTGTCGAAGCGGTCAGCCCTGCCCCGCCTTCAATCACCCCTGGGCACTCAACGTTTGGTCTGACGGCGGCATAGCCATCAAAGGCCTTGATACGCTGGCAGCAATGGCTGAGAGCATCAGGCTGGCCTGGAGTGAAAACCAGCCGTTAAACAACGTGGCTTTTGGTCAGGCGCACAGCTCAGCGGAGATCAGCAAACTGCTGCCGCTGCTAACGGCAAAGTATGATTACACCAACGATTTACCTTCTGCCGCGCGCCGGGGAGGGTCAGTGTTACTCGATCAGATTGCGAAGGCGCTACAAACCAGCAAGCAGCAAAACGCGCCACCCGATGTTCGCTGGCTGTTGTTGGTTGCCAGTGATATCAACCTTTCCTATCTGCGTACGCTGCTGCACTTTAGCTGGCAACAGGGCGACTATCCGCGCGGGAATTTACCGCCAGGCGGCAGCCTGGTGTTTGAGCGCTGGAGAGAGGATCACAGCCAGCAGCGGTTTCTTCGGGTCTATTTCCAGTCGCAAAGTCTGGATCAACTGCGTCAGTTAACACCGCTCAGCGCGGCAAATCCGCTGCTGATCACCGAATGGCACTTTGACGGCTGCAAATCAACTGAAGTGGGTAGGCTTTGCCCTTACGACAGGTCATTGCAACGCATGGAAAAGGCTGTAGCTTCATCAGAAGTTCAGGTGAACTATCCTACGCCCTGAGCCAACAGGCCTCCCGCTAACAGCCATAAAAAAACCGCCCACTACCTGACGTAGGGGCGGTTCTCAGACTGCCAGAGCAACGACTTAAGCTTTAACGGGCTTGTTCAGCGTCTTCTTCACAAACTGCCAGCTCACCAGCAGCACCACTAACCACCCCATGCCGACATACAGCGAAATACGGGTATCCGGGAAGTAGCCAATCAGGCCGATGATAAACACGAGAAACAGAATACCGACTATGGCGGTAAAGATGCCGCCAGGCATGGCAAACTTCAGCTCTTTAGCCTGCTCTTTACTCAACGAGCGGCGGAAGCCAATCTGGGCAAACAGGATCATAATCCACACCCAAACGGTGGCAAAGGTAGCCAGTGAAGCAATCACCAGAAACACTTTTTCCGGCATCAGATAATTGAGGTACACCGCAATCAGCATCGCCGCCATCATCACCAGAACCGTCACCCACGGAATGCCGCGACGCGAAACGGTGCTGAACATTTTCGGTGCATGACCTTGCTCAGCCATCCCGTGCAGCATACGCCCCACGCCGAACACATCGCTGTTAATCGCCGACAGTGAAGCGGTGATCACCACAAAGTTCAGAATGGCTGCCGCCGCCGCAATGCCCATATGCTGGAAGGTCAGCACGAAAGGACTGCCGTTAGTGCCCACCTGGTTCCACGGGAAAATCGACATAATGACGAACAGCGTCCCTACGTAGAACACTAAAATACGCAGCGGCACGGTATTGATCGCTTTCGGTATCGAGGTTTCAGGATCTTTAGCTTCACCAGCGGTAATCCCGATAATCTCAATACCGCCATAAGCGAACATCACAATTTGTAGCGACAGCACCATACCAATCACGCCGTGCGCGAAGAAACCGCCATTGGTCCACAGATTGTGGATGCCAGTAGGCTGGCCGCCGTTGCCGATGCCCCAGAAGATGATGCCGATACCGGCCACAATCATAATGATGATGGTCGCGACCTTGAACAGAGAGAGCCAAAATTCCACTTCCCCGAACACTTTTACCGTGGCCATGTTGATGGCGCCGATAATCAATACCACGCTCAACACCCAGATCCAGTGCGGCACGTCAGGGAACCACACGCCCATATAGATACCGAAGGCGGTGACATCGGCGATGGCGACAATCAGGATTTCGAAACAGTAGGTCCAGCCGGTGATGTAGCCAGCCAGCGGGCCAAGGTAGTCCTGCGCATAACGCGAGAAAGAGCTGGCCTGAGGATTGTTAACGGACATTTCGCCCAGCGCACGCATGATGATGTATGCCACCGCGCCGCCGATAATGTAGGCGAGAATAACGCTCGGGCCGGCCATTTTCATCGCGTCTGCCGAGCCATAAAACAGCCCGGTGCCGATTGCCGATCCCAATGCCATGAAGCGAATGTGGCGGGTACTCAGTCCCTTTTTGAGCGTATTTTTTGTCATCTTTCTGGTTCTGCTTCTACTCTGACTGCGCCTTCTGCCACCCAGGCAGCAGAAGACGCGGGTTTATGACTATTTCTGCTGCGCACTAACCTGCTCACGACCACCGGATACGCGGTCATAAATAGCGACCAGCACCAGCATCGCCAGGGAGGGCGGCAACCAGGCCAGGCCCTGCTCAGCCAGCGGCAGATGCTGTGCAAAGGCAGGCAGCGACGCTTTCCAGCTGGTGGTCTTAATGGCATCCAGAATGCCGAACAGTAAGCTGATCAGCATGGTTGGTGCAATAATGCGGGTGTTTTTATTCCACCAGTTCAGCGTAAAGCTCAACAAGACCAGCACGATACAAGGCGGATAGATGGCCGTCAGCACCGGGATCGAGATCGAGATCAGGTGGCTCAATCCAAGGTTGGACACCACCATTGAGAACAGGCCAAGCACAAAGACCAGCTGGCGATAGCTCAGCGGCAGATACTGCTCGAAGAACTCGGCACAGGCGCAGGTCAGGCCAACCGCCGTGACCATGCAGGCAACGAAGATCAGCGCGGCCAGGAAGAAGCTGCCCATACCGCCAAAGGTCTGCTGAACATACGCGTGCAGAATAGCCGCGCCGTTAGCCCCTTGATCAACGATTGAAGAGCTGTCTGAGCCCAGTTTGAACAGCGCAAGGTAAATCAGCGTCAGGCCAACACCAGCAATCAAACCAGCCAGTACGGTATAGCGAGTCAGCAATTTCGCGTCACTAACGCCACGAGAGCGCGCCGCGTTCACAATCACAATGCCGAACACCATCGCCCCCAGCGTATCCATGGTCAGGTAACCATTGACGAAACCGCTTGAGAAAGCCGCATGTTGATAGGCATCGGTGGCCGGTGCCAGGCCACCAGCAGGCCAGATCATCGCCGCAATGCCCAGCACAGCCAGCGCCACAATTTTCAGCGGAGCCAGGAAGTGACCAACGGTATCAAGCAGTTTGCCGGGATAGAGGGAAATGCCGATCACCAGCGAGAAGTAAATCAGGCTATAGATGAACAGCGGCAGCCAGCCGTCACCGGTCAGCGGCGCGATACCTACTTCAAAGGAGACGGTTGCCGTACGCGGGGTGGCGAACAGCGGGCCAACGGCGAGGTAGCAAACGGTAGCCAGTACCAGACCGGCAGCTTTCCCGATTGGGGTGCTTAGCGCATCCACGCCGCCACCGACACGTGCCAGGGCAATAACAGTGATCACCGGCAGACCAACCGCGGTGATCAGGAATCCGAGCGCCGCAATCCAGACATGTTCACCCGACTGGATACCTACCATTGGCGGGAAAATGATGTTACCTGCACCCACGAACAGCGCAAAGGTCATAAACCCCAGCGCCAGGATGTCTTTGGAAGTTAAACGATTCGTCATAAGCAGAAAATTAGCCCGTACTGGTGTTAAGTGATGTCGTGATGTCAGCTTCATCACCCTGCCCGCACTAAAAACGCCAGAATTTCAAACCGATACAGGGCAATTGTCTGTCCTGATGTCGCTCTGGTAGCGGATTTGCGCTGATTTTAATCTGTTTACAGGGGGATAACGTAAAAACGGCGCTAAGTAAACCGTTTATAGGGGAGAAAGGCAAGGCAGGATCGGAAAAGCAGAGCGATATGTCGCAAAAAAAGAGCCAGCCAGTGTATCGCTTCAGGTTATCGGCTGGATGCCTTACATGATTTGTATTTTTTTTGTGCGTTGTGAGGGCATTTTCTGCGGAGAAGGGGGTAATCATGCACAAAAGGCGCGGAATTCCGCGCCTTTTACACAATCTGATGCAGGCTTACCAGACGTCTTTGGCGATATCCACGACCAGACGCAGTTTTGCCCACTGCTGCTCTTCAGTCAGGCTGTTGCCCTCTTCTGTTGAGGCAAAACCACACTGCGGGCTGAGGCAGATTTGATCGAGACTGACAAACTGAGCCGCTTCTGCGATGCGCTCTTTCACCGTTTCCGGGTTTTCCAGCTCACCGTTTTTGGTGGTTATCAGGCCCAGAACCACCTGCTGCTTGCCAGGCTTGATAAAGCGGAGAGGCTCGAAACCGCCTGAACGCTCGTTATCATACTCAAGGAAGAAGGCATCGATATTGACGGTGCCGAACAGGATTTCAGCCACTGGCTCATAGCCACCTTCAGAGATCCAGGTTGAACGGAAATTGCCGCGACAAACATGCAGGCCAATAGTCAAATCCTCTGGCTTACCTTCGATCGCTTTATTCAGCACATCCGCGTAGATGCGCGCCAGCTCTTCAGGATCATCCCCGCGCTCGCGGATCTGGCTTTTCTGATCTTCTGAACAAAGGTAAGCCCAGACAGTGTCATCCAGCTGCAGATAACGGCAGCCAGCATCGTAAAATGCGTTGATCGCGTCGCGGTAAACCTGCGCCAGATCGTTGAAGTAGTCTTTCAGGTCCGGATAAACGTTAGCGTCGATCGCTTTACGGCCGCCACGGAAGTGCATCACGCTTGGGCTTGGAATGGTCATTTTAGCCACGGCATCGCCGCTGATGCCTTTCAGGTAGCGGAAGTCTTCCAGCATAGGATGGTTACCGAAGCCGATTTTCCCGGTCACACGAATGCCATGCGCTTTGGTCTGCACGCCGTTGAACTGGATGCCCTGCTCAGATTCATAACGCTCAACGCCTTCCAGGCCATCGAAGAAGTCAAAGTGCCACCATGCGCGACGGAATTCGCCATCAGTCACCACTTTCAGGCCACAGGCACGCTGATGAGTGACCACATCGCGGATTGCTTCATCTTCAATACGACGCAGGGCTACAGCATCGATCTCCCCTTTCTGGAACTGCTCGCGTGCCTGTTTAATGGCCGCAGGACGAAGGAAGCTGCCAACCACTTCGGCACGGTACTGAGCGGAATCTCTTTGCATGTTGTGTCACTCCTGGCCTGCGCACTGCGCATAATTTAGCGGTGAAATTATCACGAGTCGTTATTTTTAGACTTCTGGATGTCTATATGTCCATATGCAAGAGTGTCATGAGGCAGCGTCGGGCGCAAACGAGGAAAATTCATCTGACATGAATAAAATTCATGTTGCCGTGTTTTTACCGATCGCCAATCAGTAAACGAGCCTGTTTAACCTGCTCCGGGGATAACGGCAGATAACCAGCCTGAGTCACCAGAGCCTGCCCTTGAGCGGATAAAACGTGATGAAGGAACGCCGCGGTTAACGGCTCAAGAGGCTTCCCTGGCGGTTTGTTGACGTAGAGATAAAGCTGGCGGGAATAGGGATAACGACCGCTGCGAATGTTGGCAGCATCAGGCTGGATCCAGTCATGACCTTCATGGGAAATAGGCAACGTTTTCACGCCGCTGAGGTGAATGCCCATACTGGCGTAACCAATGGCATTCAGCGTGCCCGCCACTGCCTGGACGACAGCCGCCGATCCGGGATATTCAGCCACATCATTGCGGAAATCACCCTTGCAAAGCGCCTGCTGCTTGAAAAACCCCCAGGTGCCGGAGGCAGAGTTACGGCCAAAACGCTGTAATGGACGGGAAACCCAGCTGGGCTGAGTTAACTGCAAATCGCCCCAGCGATGAACTGCAGCAAGCGACCCACAGCGGCGGGTTACAGAAAAAATTGCATCGAGCTGCTTAGTATTCAGTCCCTGCAAGGGATTGTCCTGATTCACTACCACCACCAGCGCATCCATCGCCACCGGCACTGCAACGGGTGCGTAACCGTAGCTGTCTTCAAACAGCTGGCGCTCAACCGCCTGCATCGGACGGCTCATCGCGCCAATCTGTGCGGCACCAGCCGCCAGCGATGTGGGTGCAGTAGAGGAACCTGCGGCCTGTACCTGAACATTCACACCGGGATACCGTTGGTTGAAGCTCTCGCCCCACAGCGTCATTAAGGTGCCTAAGGTGTCCGAGCCAACGCTGGTCAGATTACCGGCCAGCATGCCTTCTTGTGCCCTGGCAGTCAGGCTGAAACAGGCCAGCAGGATCAGAAACAGCTTTTTCATCACAGGGTTCCACTACGATCATCGAACCGCATTCTGTGCCAACTCGCTGCTGACAATCAACCTTGGTGGCAAGGAGAAGCTGAAACAGGTCTCTTTGCCTGGCTGGCTGGTAATGTCCAGCCGGGTGTTATGGTGGCTCAGCGCATGCTTCACAATCGCCAGACCCAGGCCACTGCCGCCGGTTTGCCGTGAGCGCGCCTTATCAACCCGATAAAAGCGTTCAGTCAGGCGGGGAATATGCTCAGGCGATATTCCTGGGCCGTTATCCTTCACCTTAAATTGCGCGCCATTTGGGGTTCTCAGCCAGCTGATATCAATGCGTGTGCCAGCAGGCGTGTGATTAACCGAGTTATACACCAGGTTAGAAATTGCACTGCGCAACTGCTCATCGTTGCCAAACACCCGCAGGTCAGCGTCCATATTGAAATGAATCTCATGTTTACCCTGGCTCAGCGTTTCCGCTTCGCGCTGTAACAGCCGCAACATCATCGGCACATCCACCTTTTCCTGCAGATCCAGCGCCGGTGCGGCCTCAATCCGCGACAGCGTCAGCAACTGTTTAACCAGACCGTCCATTCGACGAGTCTGCTCTTGCATGGTGTTCAAGGCTTTATCGCGCAGCGGGCCCTCCATTACCGAATCGTTCATCATCTCCAGATAGCCTTGCAGCACCGTTAATGGCGTGCGCAGCTCATGGCTGACGTTGGCAAAGAAGTTACGGCGCGCGCCTTCGAGCTGATGCATCTGCGTGACATCACGCGCCACCAGCAGCCATTGCCCTTCCGAGTAAGGCATCACGCGGAATTCGAGTTGGCGATTGCTGTTCAGCACCAGTGTTAATGGCCGGGTAAAATCCCGCTGCCGTAAATACCGGGTAAATTCCGGATAGCGCAGCAGGTTAAGGATGTTCTGGCCATTATCTTCCGGCCAGCGCAGCCCAAGCATCTGTTGAGCCAGACCGTTACACCAGAAAATCGTCCCTTCTTCCGTGGTCAATACCACCGCATCGGGTAACGACTCAGCGCCACTGCGAAAGCGCTTAATCAGATGGCCAAGCTCACGCCGACGCCGACGATTTCTCGCCTGCATCTGGTAAAGGCCATAAAAGAGAGGTTCCCAACTGCCGCGACCGGCCGGTGGCGTCATGCTGCGGTCAATCCACAACCAGTGGGATAAACGAAGTAAATTAGCGAAATGCCAGCCCAACACGGCCAACACGGAAACCAGCAGTAGCCAGGGCAGGTAGCCCACCAGCAGCCCCAAAATCAGGGCGGGCAGGCAGGCGATCACCACTTCCAGCAACAATCTCTTCCAGGAGAGGCGTTCCAACACGGTAAAGACTCCAGTGCGAACGATCAGTAACGTGCAGAGAAACGGTAACCTGTTCCGCGAACCGTCTGCACCATGCGATCGTGCCCGGTCAGTTCCAGCGCTTTACGCAAGCGGCGAATATGAACGTCAACGGTACGATCTTCGACGTACACGTTAGTGCCCCAGACGTGATTAAGCAACTGCTCGCGGCTGTAGACACGCTCAGGATGCGTCATAAAGAAGTGCAGAAGCTTGTACTCTGTCGGCCCCATTTCCAGCGGCTGAGTCTCAGACATCACGCGATGTGAGGAAGGGTCAAGGCTCAGTCCCTGCATCTCAATCACTTCTTCCACCGCCATTGGCGAAATCCTGCGCATCACAGCTTTAATGCGCGCTACTAACTCTTTAGGTGAAAACGGCTTGGTAATATAGTCGTCTGCGCCCACTTCCAGACCGCGAACGCGATCTTCTTCTTCACCACGCGCCGTAAGCATCATCACAGGAATATCCCGGGTCATTGCTTCACGCTTCAAATGCTTGATGAACTGAATGCCTGAACCACCAGGCAGCATCCAGTCCAGCAGGATCAAATCAGGCCAGGGTTCGATAAGCAAATTGACCGCACTGTCATAATCTTCCGCTTCTATCGGTTGATAGTCATTTTGCTCCAGAACGAAACACAACATCTCACGGATTGGGGCTTCATCTTCGACTACCAGAATACGCTTAGCCATTATTGCTCCTGCTACTGTGACGGAATGTCACTGGATTTGCGGCGTCATTATGCGTCAGTTTTATGACAGTTTTATGAAAAAAGCACGCCCCAGACCGCCGTTTTATAACAGTATTGTGAAGGTTACGGTCATTGACTCTGGGGTTTTGCGCTCCGCTGTTTATAATCGTCGACTCTGCCTCGTGCTTTAAAGGGATCCCATGCGAATACTCCACACCTCAGACTGGCATCTTGGCCAATTTTTTTACACCAAGAGCCGCGCCCCGGAACATCAGGCTTTTATAGACTGGCTGCTGGCTCAGGCGGTGGAACATCAGGTGGATGCCATTATTGTAGCGGGTGATATCTTCGACACCGGTTCGCCGCCCAGCTATGCGCGTGAGCTGTATAACCGTTTTGTAGTCAAACTCCAGCAAACGGGCTGCCAGCTAGTGGTGCTTGGCGGCAATCATGATTCAGTAGCCACCCTTAACGAATCCCGCGAACTGCTTGCCTGCCTGAATACCCGAGTGATTGCCGCTGCCAGTGAGGATATCGCCCAGCAAGTGCTGATCCTCAATAAGCGCGATGGCGAACCGGGCGCGGTGCTTTGCGCCATTCCTTTTCTGCGCCCGCGTGATATTACCGTCAGCCAGGCCGGTCAGTCTGGTCATGAAAAACAGCAAACCCTGTTGGAAGCGATCACCAGCCATTATGAGCAGTGCTGGCAGGCGGCGCAGGCTGAGCGGGAAAGGCTGGGTCTTACGCTGCCTGTTATCGCCACCGGCCATCTGACCACGGTCGGCGTAACCAAAAGTGACGCGGTGCGCGATATTTACATCGGTACGCTCGATGCGTTTCCGGCTCAGGCTTTCCCCCCGGCGGATTACATTGCACTGGGTCATATACATCGCGCACAGCGCATCGCCAACAGCGAGCATATCCGCTACAGCGGTTCGCCTATTCCGCTCAGTTTCGACGAGTTGGGCAAAGAGAAAAGCGTCTTCCTGGTCGACTTTGCAGACGGCAAGCTCAGCCACGTTGAGACGCTCTTTATTCCACTGTTCCAGCCGATGCAGATGATCAAAGGCTCGCTGGAAGAGATTGAGCAGCAGTTGAGCGAAATCGCGCCTCGCGAAGATGGCAAACCAGTGTGGCTGGATATTGAGATTTCAACTCAGGCCTGGCTCAACGACCTTCAGCGCCGCATTCAGGAGCTGACCGAGGAATTGCCGGTGGAAGTGGTGCTGTTACGTCGCAGTCGTGAGCAGCGTGAACAGGTTATCGATCGCCAGAACAATGAAACGTTGAGCGAGCTTAGCGCGCAGGAAGTGTTTAGCCGCCGCCTGGCGCTGGAAGAAAATGAACAGCCTGAGCGACTGGCGCGAGCCACCGAACTCTTTACGCAAACGCTGGCTGAAATTGATGATGAGGTTCAACCGTGAAGATCCTGACGCTGCGGTTTAAAAACCTTAACTCGCTGAAAGGCGAATGGAAAATTGATTTTACCGCCGAGCCCTTTGCCAGCAATGGCCTGTTTGCGATCACTGGCCCAACCGGCGCGGGCAAAACCACGTTGCTGGATGCCATCTGCCTGGCGCTGTATCACGAAACGTCACGGCTGGGGAAACTGTCCCAGTCTCAGAACGATTTAATGACGCGTGACACCTCAGAATGTCTGGCAGAAGTTGAGTTTGAAGTGAAAGGCGTCGCCTGGCGGGCCTTCTGGAGCCAGAACCGTGCGCGTGGCGCTGTCGATGGCAATTTACAGGCTCCCCGCGTTGAGCTGGCGCGCTGTGATGACAATAAAATCGTCGCCGATAAAGTGAAAGACAAGCTGGATATGCTGACGGCGCTGACCGGTCTGGATTTCGAACGCTTCACCAAATCGATGATGTTGTCGCAGGGACAATTTGCGGCTTTCCTGAATGCCGATGCTAACAGCCGTGCTGAACTGCTGGAAGAGCTGACCGGCACCGAAATCTATGGCCGCCTGTCCGCAAACGTCTTTGAACGGCATAAAAATGCCAAAGTGGCGCTGGATACCCTGCGGGCGCAGGCGAGTGGCATGGCGTTGCTCGACGGAGAACAACTTCAGCAGCTGACATCCCAGTTAGCGCAGCTGGTGTCAGATGAGCAGGCACTCACTTCGCAGCATCAGCGCCACACGCTTTTGTGGCAATGGCAGCAGCAGCATCACGCCGCCGTTCAGGCGCTTAAAGGCGCGCAGGATGATCATCAACAGGCAGAAAGTGCCTGGCAGCAGGACAGCACTTAACTGGCGCGTCTGGTACAGGCAGAACCGGCGGAGAAGCTCCGGCCTGCCTGGCAGCAACGTAATCAGTATCAACAGGATGCGCAGCAACTTAACGCGCAGCTCCTGAGCCTGTCGCAGCAAAAAGATCTGGCTCAGCAGCATTTGACCGGGCTAAGCCAGCAGTTAAAGGCAGCCGATGAGGCCCGTCAGCAACACGAAGTCCTTCGCCAGCAGCAAGAGACGCTAATCACCGAAACGGTGCTGCCGCTGGATAACCGCATCGCCTCGCTGGCGCAGCAAAGCGACCTGCTCAAAAAAGAGGTCAGTGAGTACCAACACTCTCTTAATCGTCGTCAGAGCGCGCTGCAACAGAACCAGCAGGCGCAGGCTGAGCTGCAACTTCAGCAGCAACAGACCCAACGCTGGCAGCAGGAGCATCCGCACTTTTCCAGTTGGGGAGAATCTCTGCCCCTCTGGCGCGTGCGCTTCGAGCAGCAGCATCAGGGCGTGCTGGCGCTGACCGCTCTTCAGACGCGTACGACGGAGCAAAGCCGTCAGGTAGTTTTGCTGGAGCAACAGCAGAACGAACTGGAACAGCAGGAAAAACCCCAGCAGCAGCAACTTGATCAGGCTAAAACCCGTTGTGATGAAGCCGAAAAAATCCACCGTCAGCGCCAACTGCAGCATCCGGAAAATCAACTCCAGACCTCTCTGGCTCAGCTCAGCCAGCAACGTTCACTCAGGCAAACTCTGGCCCTGATTTCGCCACAATGGCAGCAGTTACTGGCCCGTATTCAGCGGCAGCAAACCAGCCAGCAGGAAAATCAGCAGCAGCTGAAGCTGACGGAACAGCAACTGGACGTGCTGCGATCGAACTGGAAAGAGAAGCACCAGCACTGGCAGGATCTGGAGAAGCGCTGTGAACTTGAAAAGCGCATTGCCGGGCTGGAACAACAGCGAGCCTTGCTTGAAGCCGGTCAGCCTTGCCCACTCTGTGGATCTTGCGAGCACCCTGCTGTCGCGGACTATCAGGCGCTTGAGCTATCGGAAAATCAACAGCGGCTGGCAACACTCAAAGCCGAAGTCGACAGTCTGAAAGACCAGGGAACGACAACACGTGAACAGCTGAAAAATCTGCAGTTGCAGGCAGAGAAAGAGAAGCAGACGCGGGAAGAGAACGATCGCGAGGCCGCACAGTTACAGAGTCAGTGGCAAACTGCAGTCGATGCTCTGGCGCTAAAATTGACACTGGAAGAAAGACAAGAAACTCAGCACTGGCTGGCCGCCCAGGATCAGCTGGAAACAGACTGTCAGGCACAGTTACTCAGCCTACAGCAAAGCGCGCGTGAACTGCAGCAGCAGAAAGATGCGCTGAACCAGCGCCAGACTGAACTTGCCGCATTGCAGCAGAAGCAACAGCTGGCAGGTCAGCAACTGCTTACTACACGCCAGGCGCTGGCCGAACTGGAGCAGCAGCTAAGACAGCAGCAGGAGGCCGTTCAACAGCAGCGCGAGGCCCTTCAGGTTTCGCTGGCCGACTTCGCCTTGTCTGTCCCGGCGTTGGGCGAGCATGAAAGCTGGCTGGCCAACCGACAAGACGAGTGGCAGCAGTGGCTTAAAGCGGAGCAGGTACTAACTGACTTATTGCCGCAACTGACCACCCTCGCCACGCAACAGCAGGCCTTAACGGAAGAGATCGCCAGCGAGAAAACCCGCCTTACGGCTCTGGAAAGTCGCCTGAAAGAAGAATGGGAATCGCTTGGTGAGTTGAAAGAGCAGCGTCAGAAACTCTTTGGGGAGCAAGCAACCTCCGCAATCCAACAACAGCTCCGCCTTCAGTCTCAGCAGCATGCTGAGAGCAGCCAGGCCTGCCTGCAACAGTGGCAAACCCAGCAGAACCAGTTAAATACACTGACCGGACAGCATAACTCACTCTCTGAGCAGTCAGATACGCTAATCAAGCGCCTTGAGGCGGCTGAGCAGTCGTTGAATTCTGCCCTCGCCGCCAGCCACTTTAGCGATGAAGAAGCCTTCACCGCCGCTTTGTTGGACGAAGAACAAACCCTGAAACTTCGCGCCTTACAGAAGCAGCATGACCAGCGTCGTCAGCAGAGCAGCATCCTGTTACAGCAGGCGCAAAAGACGCTGGATAACCACCTGCAGCAAAAGCCGGTCGACCTGGCTGATCAGACTGAGGAGTTGGGCGAAGCGGTCGCCAGCCTCGCTAATCAGCTAAAAGAGAATACTCGTCAACAAGGGGAAACCCGTCAGCAGCTGACCAGCGATGCCACGCGTCGCCAGCAGCAGCAATCGCTGCTTGAGCAAATCACGCAGAATGAGCAGGAAGTGGAAGACTGGGGGTATCTGAATCAGCTGATTGGCTCCCGCGAAGGGGATAAATTCCGTAAGTTTGCTCAGGGGCTGACGCTTGATCATCTGGTCTGGCTGGCGAACAACCAGCTTAACCGTCTTCACGGGCGCTATCTGTTACAGCGTAAATCGAAAGAGGCGCTGGAGCTACAAGTGGTCGATACCTGGCAGGCAGATTCACTGCGAGATACCCGCACCCTCTCCGGCGGAGAAAGTTTCCTCGTTAGTCTGGCACTGGCTTTGGCCCTTTCCGACCTGGTAAGCCATAAAACCCGGATTGAATCCCTGTTCCTCGACGAAGGCTTTGGTACGTTGGATGCGGAAACACTGGACAGTGCGCTGGACGCGCTGGATGCCCTGAATGCCAGTGGCAAAACGATTGGCGTGATCAGCCATGTGGAAGCGATGAAAGAGCGCATCCCGGTGCAGATCAAAGTCAGAAAAGTGAACGGACTGGGTTACAGCAAACTTGAGACGCCAACGGCGTAACTCGGGCGCCTGCACGGCGCCCGGTTATCACTTAAAGGGTCGGCGATTTAGCGCGTGGCCCATTTAAAATGCCGCCATTGTTATTTGCACTCAGTAAACGGCTGCTGGTGACAGAGGCAATGTTGTGCGCCTCATCACTTACGTTGTTGATGATCTGCTTCAGTGCTGCCGAAACGAGCATCCCCACCAGTCCCTGATTGTTGTTGTCTTCGTTGTTGGCCGCCGTAGCCAGACCACTCCAGATCTGCTTACCGGTGCGGAGATCCACCAGTTTAGCCGTGGCCGTCACCTGGGTGACGCTGTCTATCACAATGTATTGTGTGCCGTACTTGGTGATATCGATGTATAACGCCGCATCAGCATTAAAGATACTGCGCAGCTTCTCCGTGCTGACGCTACGAATATCCGTGGCGTTAGTCAGGCCGTTCTGTTTGAAGGTCTCTTCCACTACCGCTACCGGGAAAACGTAGTAGCCCGATTCTGCCAGCGGCTGCGTCACCAAAGAGGCAAAACTGTGGGCTGCGGTAATATCGGTGCTGTGGTTTTCCGCAGGCAGCACCAGAATGGAGGCTGGCTTGCTTTCGCGGAACGCGGTGTAATCATAAGGTGTTCTTTTGGCGCAGCCGGTCAGAACCAGCACCACCAGCGCGGCGGAAATAAGGACTATTTTCTTCATTATTGAACTCCCTGCTTATTACGCATCAGAAAGTCCATATAGTGCGCGGATTCTGGAAAGGCGGTTTTCTCCGCCGTGAATTGTTCAAAGGCCAGATCGGGGTGACCAGTATCCACATACAGCAACCCCAGTTGCGCACGCAGCCCCGGTGCAACCGGTTTATTTTTGGCATGGGCTTGCTGAATAACCGCATTGAGCGTCTCAATTTCTTTTTCAGGCGCCGTGGTGCGCTGGTAATAACTGTATAATGAGGGCTGATAATCTCCCCAGTAATAAATATTCGAGCTTTTTTCGGCGCAGGCCGTCAATAGCAGAGCGGTTGCCGCTGCCAGAATATACTTAAAAAAACGCATTTTACTTTCCCTTCCCTGAGTTATTTAGCCACGCGCCATGCGCCGGACTCCAGACCGCTGACCAGATGATTAACCGCCTCACGCATGGCAAGATCGATCACTTTGCCGTTCAACGTGGAGTCATAGCTGGCGGTGCCGCCAAAGCCGATCACTTCGCGGTTTGAGAGTGTATATTCGCCCGCACCCTGAACCGAATAGACCACTTCAGTCGTCGCAACATCCACGATATTCAGGTTCACTTTAGCGTAAGCAACCTGCGTTTTTCCGCGGCCCAGAATGCCCCAAAGCTGTTGATCGCCCACTTCTTTACGCCCAAACTCGGTGATATCACCCGTCACGACATAATCGGCACCTTTGATCGATTGCACGCTGCGTTTGTAGCCAGCTTCTGCTTTCAGTTCATCAAGGTTAGCGCGATCCAGTACGTTGAAGCGGCCGGTCTGTTGCAGGTGAGTGATCAGAATAGTTTTGGACTGATTGCCCAGATGATCCACGCCATCAGAGAAGATGCCGTTCATATACGAAGACCGATTATCAAACTTGCCTACTGCTATCGGGCTTTTAGCGCCCTGCCACGCAGGTTGAGTAGCGGCCGTGACCTGTGGGGCTTCAATGGCGCGAGAGGATTCGGTCGCGCAACCACTGAGCATCGTGCTGCTTAATAAAGTCACTGCGAGGACATTAATATAAGGTTTCATTTCTGTTCCATGAATTAAGTTGAAAACCCGTCGGACGGCTTCATTTACGGCTATGCTTTTGCTCTACTTCCCGAAGCACGGTATAAAAACAAACGTAATTTACGCTGATTAATAGCAAATGGACAATTAATTCATTGCCGTTATTCAGTAAACCCCTGCCAATTTGTTTTAATCTGAGAGAATATTTTGCCGTGAAGTAGAGAATTATCTGTAAAGAGTCTGACGGCGACAAAAGTGTCTGCCAGCGAGAAGCTAACAAGATAAACTATCGGCCGGATGTCAGGATTCTTTAGAAATAGTGATGAATAAATGAAAATGAACCGCACTAAAATGAGGGTGTTGACTGCAACCCTGATGGTTACGCTGCTGGCAGGCTGCCAGTCACTCCAGTCCGACCGCCACGATAAAATGCAGCCTGCCAGTCGTGAAGAGTTGCAGGCCTATGCTGATAAGAGCTGTCAAAAGCCGCCGCCTGGGGCTTCGCAAGAAGAGTGCCGTTATTTTGCTCAGATGAGTTACGGTATTCAGCGCAATTTCTACGATCATCAGCGCTATATTGGTCGTGAATGCTTGCTGACTATCCGCTGGAACGACGCGACCGACAGCTACAGCGTATTAAGTACGTCTGGCGATGAGCAACTGTGTAAGAGTGCATGGGGTGTGGTCAGCAGTGCGGAAAACTTACCAGCGCCACCGAAAAAGTTCCCAAGCGAAATCGTTATCGACTTCAAACCGGCAGGTTAACCCGCCATCTCATCCTGCCGCCACTGACGAGGGCTGATGCCAAACCAGCGGCGGAAGGCGCGGGAAAAGGCGCTGACTTCTGAATAGCCCAGCAGCAGTGCCATTTCCGAAATCGGCAGCTGGCGCTGCTGCAGATAATGCTTGGCCATTTCGCAGCGCACGTTGTCCACCAGCGCGGTGAAACTCAGATTTTCATCGCGTAGCCGCCTTTGCAGCGACCAGCTCGACAGCCCCATTTTTTCGGCCACCTCTTCCAGCACCGGCTCGCCCTTCAGCAAGACCAGATGCACCTGCGAGCGCGCCTGATCGACAATATTTTGCTGTGGCGTGGCGCTGTTCAGACGGCGGATCGCGTCCTGCATCACCCTCAATAACATCGGATCGCTGTCCGGCATTGATCTGGCCAGATCGCGTTTAGGGATCATCAACGAGTTGAAGGGTTGATCGAAATAGACCGGGGCATCAAAGACTTTGCAGTGCTCATGCCATTGTGAAGGCCGCGGATGCTCGAAATGCACCTCGCGCGGGGCCCAATTTTTACCCGCTACGTGGCGAATAAGGTTCATAAACATGCCCAGCGTCAGCTCTGCATCCTGACGACGGCAAAGGATCGCTCCGTGGCGCACCTGATAATCCAGCCGCCAGCAGTCCCCTTTATCCACCAGACGCGTTAACGTGTCGTGCTGATGATAAGGGAAAGCGTTCACCACGTTCTGTAACGCCTGTTCCAGCGTGGCTGAACACAGGCCTACATAGCCAATCAGACCTAATGACTGCGGTTTAAACTGCTTGCCGTAGTGCAAACCGAAGTTATCAAAACCTGAACAACGCGCCGCTTCTTCCATCACGCGGCAGTAATTGATCAACCCAAGGCTTAAGGTTGGGCTGGAGAGCAGTTCAGGATCGATGCCGCTGACACCAAAAATGCGATCGACATCGCCGCCCTTCTCACTGATAAAACTGCTCAGGCCGCTGGCAGCAGCAGCCAGAACACCACGGTTGCTGACCGCGCTGGCATTCAGCGCCGTTGCCATGTCAGGCTGTCTGATAAGACCGGTTTCCATCATCATCGCCTCGGCTTAGAAAATATGCTG
>NZ_JBAVTT010000144.1:0-4707 GCF_049696395.1 Erwinia sp. | reverse complement strand
ATGACCACTTTTTTACCCTGATAGTCAGCCATTGTTAACGCACCTTCAGTGTTGCCAGGCCAATCAGCACCAGCATCAGAGAAATAATCCAGAAGCGCACAATCACGCGCGGCTCCGGCCAGCCTTTCAGTTCGTAATGGTGATGGATCGGCGCCATACGGAAGATGCGCTGACCGCGTAATTTGAAGGAGCCCACCTGCAGAATGACTGACAGGGTTTCCACCACAAACACGCCGCCCATAATCACCAGCAGGAATTCCTGACGTAGCAGCACAGCGATTGTGCCCAGCGCGCCGCCAAGAGCCAGAGAGCCCACATCGCCCATGAAGACCTGCGCCGGATAGGTGTTGAACCACAGGAAGCCAAGACCGGCGCCGACAATGGCGGTACAGACGATAACCAGCTCACCCGCATGGCGCAGATAAGGAATGTGCAGATATTCGGCAAACTTCACGTTACCGGTCGCCCAGGCCACCAGCGCAAAACCAGCCGCAACAAACACCGTTGGCATAATTGCCAGACCATCGAGGCCATCAGTCAGGTTCACGGCGTTGCCGGTACCGACAATCACAAAGTAAGCCAGCACCACGTAGAACAATCCAAGCTGCGGCATGATGTCTTTAAAGAACGGCACCACCAGCTCTGTGGCTGGTGTCCCTTTCCCGGCGATGTATAACGCAAAGGCTACACCCAGCGAAATCACCGACATCCAGAAATATTTCCAGCGTGCAATCAGACCTTTAGTGTCTTTACGCACCACTTTTCGGTAATCGTCAACAAACCCGATAATGCCGAAGCCCACCAGCACCACCAGCACGCACCAGACGTAAGGGTTTGAAGGGTAAGCCCACATCAGCACTGACACGGTGATAGAGAACAGGATCATTACCCCGCCCATCGTCGGCGTGCCGCGTTTGCTAAAATGCGACTCCGGGCCGTCGTTACGGACGACCTGGCCAAAGGACATTTGCTGCAGACGGACGATCATTTTCGGCCCCATCCACAAAGAGATAAACAGAGCGGTCAGCAGGCTGACGATGGCGCGAAACGTCAGATAGGAAAAGACGTTGAAGCCAGAATAAAAAGTGACCAAATGTTCGGCCAGCCAGACTAGCATGTTCCTTTCTCCTGTAAGCTCTGCACTACCTGCTCCATGGCGGCACTACGCGAGCCTTTAACTAAAATAGTGATGACGTCATGCTCAGCGAGCAGCGTCTGCAGACGTGCCGTAACGGCCGCCTTGTCTTGTAAATGCTCTCCTGCACCGCTGGCTTCACTGATGAGGTGACTCATCTTGCCAACGCTCAGTACTTTATCGATTCCTGCCAGCCGTGCGGCTTCGCCTACTTCGCGATGGCACTCTTCTGCCTCATCGCCCAACTCGCCCATATCGCCCACCACCATCACCCGATAGCCAGGCATTTCTGACAGCACCTGAGCGGCCGCGGTCATTGAGCCCACGTTGGCGTTGTAACTGTCATCCAGCAGCAGTTTATTTTCTGCTAACTGAACCGGATACAAACGTCCCGGCACGGCCTGCAGATGCCTTAAGCCTTTCTGGATAGCGCTCAATGGCGCATCGACCGACAAGGCCAGTGCGGCGGCGGCCAGGGCGTTGGCAATATTGTGGCGCCCCGGAAGCGGGAGCTGAATGGCAATGCTGCCCGCAGGCGTCATCATCATAAAATGCGTACCGCTGCTGGTGACCTTCACATCGGTAGCGGAGAAGTCGCTGTCAGTCTGCGGTTCAGACGAGAAACGCCAGACTGTTTTGCTGTGCAGGGAGGACTGCCAGTGTGGCCAGTCATTGCTGTCTGCGTTGAGGATCGCCGTACCGTTGACTGGCAATCCCTGGAAAATTTCGCCTTTGGCTTTAGCCACGCCAGCCAGAGAGCCAAACCCTTCCAGATGTGCCGCAGCCAGGTTATTCACCAGTGCGGTTTCAGGACGGGTAATGTCAGTGGTGTACGCAATTTCGCCCTGGTGATTAGCACCCAGCTCAATTACCGCATACTGATGCGATTCGTTCAGGCGTAGCAGGGTCAGAGGAACCCCGATATCGTTGTTCAGGTTTCCTGCCGTATAAAGTGTCTCGCCACATTCACGAAGAATGGCGGCGGTCATCTCTTTTACCGAGGTTTTGCCTGAAGAGCCGGTCAAAGCAACCACCCGAGCGGGGGATTGCTGGCGCACCCAGCCAGCCAGCTGGCCCAGCGCGATACGGGTATCAGCAACCACAACCTGAGGCACAGCAACAGTTAAGTGCTTACTAACCAGAAGTGCTGATGCACCGGCGGCCATGGCCTCACCCACAAAATCATGGGCATCAAACCGTTCACCCTGAAGGGCGATGAACAGACAACCAGCGCTGACTTTGCGAGTATCCGTGGTCACTTCAGCAATTGAGAGGTCACCACCGAACAGTTTGCCGCCAGTTAAGTCGGCCAGCTTTTGCAGAGTCAGTGTAATCATGCGATCACTCCCAGCAGACGGGCGACCGTGGTGCGGTCTGAATAGTCCAGTCGGCGGTTGCCAACTATCTGGTAATCTTCGTGGCCTTTACCGGCGACCAGAACGATATCGCCGTCTTTCGCTTGCATCACAGTGTTAGTGACCGCTTGCGCACGGCCCGGCATTACGCGGGCGCGGCCGGCATCTAACAGGCCAGCCAGCACATCCGCAACGATAGCGGCAGGATCTTCGCTGCGCGGGTTATCATCGGTAATGACCACTACGTCTGAGAATTGCTCAGCGATGGCCCCCATCAAGGGACGTTTGCCTTTGTCACGATCGCCACCGCAGCCAAAGACACACCACAGT
The DNA here is from genome assembly GCF_049696395.1 of Erwinia sp. GTDB lineage: Bacteria > Pseudomonadota > Gammaproteobacteria > Enterobacterales > Enterobacteriaceae > Erwinia. The sequence goes on along the minus strand of NZ_JBAVTT010000144.1, from coordinate 1,887 downwards.
TTGCCTTTACAATGCAGACGAGCAGCTTCCAGCGCTTTTTCCAGCGCATCTGGCGTGTGGGCATAATCCACCACTACCGTCGGCTTGCCTGGTGCGCTAAAGACTTCCATCCGACCCGTCACCGGCTGGAGTTGACTGCCGGTCGCTATCAGCGAATCCAGCGGATAGCCCAGCGCCAATAAGGTGCCCAAAGCCACCAGCAGGTTGCTGACATTGAAGGCGCCCATCAGGCGGCTTTCAATTTCACCTTCACCCCAGCTGGAATCAAAGCGGATCTTTGCGCCGTTGTCGTGGTAGTCGACTTCAGTCGCCTGCAGCCAGCGGCCATGGCAGCTTGACTCAATATTATGTTCCATCGAGACGGCAACGGCGTCTGGCAGCTTTTGCAACCAGCGGCGGCCAACTTCATCATCGGCATTCACGATGATCTGTCCAACCTGATGTTCAGAGAACAGCAGCCATTTTGCGGCTTCATAGCGCGTCATATCGCCATGGTAATCAAGGTGGTCACGGCTCAGATTGGTGAACGCAGCGGCAGCGAACGGCAGTGCCGCAACGCGGTGCTGCACCAGACCGTGCGAAGAGATCTCCATCGCCGCCAGCGTAGCGCCCTGCTCTACCAGTGAATTCAACGTTTGCTGAACTTCAACAGCGGAACCGGTGGTGTTTTCTGCCGCAGCAAGATGGCCGTACAGGCCGTTGCCTACGGTGCCCATCACCGCACCGGTTTCGCCCAGTAACTGCCCCCACTGCGCCATCAACTGAGTCGTGGTGGTTTTGCCGTTGGTACCGGTCACGCCAATCAAACGCAGCTTGTCGCCCGGTTGCTGATAGAAACGCCCGGCCAGCGCAGATAAACGCTGTGAAAGCTGCGCCAGGTATATCACCGGCACGCCGTGCATTTCGATGATTTCACCATCTTCTGCTTCGCCTTCTGCCTCAGCAATGACAGCAGCAACACCCTGAGCGATAGCCTGGGGAATAAAACGGCGACCATCGGCCGCATGACCTTTAATAGCGACGAACAGATCGCCAGACGCAGCCACACGGCTGTCCAGGATCATTTCATGCAGCGCCCGCTCTGGTGCTTCAGGCACCCACGGGGCCAGTAAGTCGCGCAAACTACGATCGGTCACTGGATCCCTCTCTTCTGTTTTCTACCATCTCTGTTTTGTCCGTTGGTGTCGGTGGCAGCGCATCAGGTTCAATGTTCATGGTGCGCAGTACGCCGCCCATGATCGCGCCAAACACCGGTGCAGAAACTGCACCACCATAATATTTGCCACCTTGTGGATCGTTAATCACCACAACCAGCGCAAAACGAGGATGGCTTGCAGGTGCCACACCTGCGGTATAAGCAATGTACTTGTTGACGTATCCACCATCCGGCCCGACTTTCTTCGCGGTACCGGTTTTAATGGCGATACGATACCCTTTGATCGCCGCTTTCACGCCGCCGCCACCAGGCAGAGCCACGCTCTCCATCATATGCATTACGGTGCGGACCAGCTCTTCAGGGAAGACGCGTTCACCCGCCACAGGCGGATCAACTTTGGTAATGGACAGCGGGCGCAATACGCCATAACTGCCAATCGTTGAGTAGACTCGCGCTAGTTGTAACGGCGTTACCATTAGCCCGTAGCCGAAAGAGAAGGTGGCCCTCTCTATGTCAGACCACCGTTGTTTTTGAGGATATAAGCCACTGCTTTCTCCGACCAACCCCAAATTGGTCGCCTTACCCAATCCAAAGCGTGCGTAAGTATCTACTAACGCTGAGGATGGCATCGCTAACGCCAGCTTTGAAACACCGACGTTACTCGATTTCTGCAGAACCCCGGTCAGGGTCAGTTCGTTGTAGCGCGCCACGTCTTTAATTTCATGGCCATT
>NZ_JBAVTT010000143.1:0-6831 GCF_049696395.1 Erwinia sp. | reverse complement strand
GCTTTATGTCGCTCTACATTTGCACGGTTCTCTTCGGCATACTCCCTGATCCAATATTCCAGCGCTTCTTTCACAGTCACCGGTTTTAAGGTTTCCTGTGTAGTTAATGCCAACTGGTGCTTTGGATCTTTACCGGATGAAAGCCACTGTCTGCATTTATCACGGGATACTCGTGATTCCTTCAGGCTCATATCGGGATAGCGGCCTAACGTCAGCCGGTGTAGCTTCTGCCCGTCCAGTCTGTAGGTAAACACCCAGCTCACTCCACCAGCTTTGGTAACTTTGGCGCTCAACCCCGCACCATCTGCAAAAAATTCATCTTTTGCGGACGGAACGCCATAAATCGCCCTGAGCTTTTTGTCATTTAGCTTGTTGAGTTCGCCTGCCATTCATCACCCAGCCCAAAATGTTTATACAAATCTTTATACATGTTTCTTTGCATAACAGCATAAACAACAAAAAGCACTGGAACAATATACAGTGGTACTTTTTCATCAATGCATTGATTTAAAAGAGAATATAGATAGAATACACAAACATGAGAACGTGTTATACTTACATACGGCATGAACTAAGTTTCGGTTCATTGTGTTGGAGGCGCTACCATTGTGTTAGCGCCTTTTTTATTGCCTTTTTTCAGCTCCAGAATTATCCGGATCGTGTAAAGTACTCCACTCTGGATCAACTTCCTGTTCGTGAGGTTGTCGAATCTTTTGTATCGCTGCTGATTTACATCTCCTTGCGCTACATACCCTATGCACGCTTAAAGAGAGAATTATGAAGTCTTCCCCCCATTTCACCCGACGCTTACTGCACCCACGTTACTGGATAACCTGGATCGGAGTGGGAATTCTGTTTTTACTGGTTCAGCTCCCTTTCCCCCTGCTGGAAAAACTGGGCACCTGGATGGGTCGAACCTCAATGCGGTTCCTGAAACGCCGAATTGGCATTGCTCGCCGCAATCTGGAACTGTGCTTCCCTGAAATGTCAGCGGATGAGCTTGAACAGCATATCGTAAAAAATTTTGAATCACTGGGTATGGGATTACTTGAAACAGGCATGGCCTGGTTCTGGTCAGATCGCCGGGTAAAGCGCTGGTATACCGTTGAGGGTCTGCAGAATCTGAAGAGCGCACAGGAAGGCGGTCGGGGTGCCCTGATGATCGGCGTCCACTTTATGTCTCTTGAGCTTGGTGGCCGCACCATGGGCCTGTGCCAGCCAATGATGGCCATGTACCGTCCTCACAACAACAAACTGATGGAGTGGGTACAGACGAAAGGTCGTATGCGCTCTAACAAAGCGATGATTGACCGCCGCGACCTTCGCGGAATGGTGAAGGCACTGAAACAAGGTGAAGCCGTGTGGTTCGCCCCCGATCAGGATTATGGCCCTAAAGGCAGCGTATTCGCTCCCCTGTTCGCGGTTCCACAAGCCGCTACTACCAGTGGCACCTGGATGATTGCCCGCATGGCTAAGCCGGCAATGCTCACCGTTGTACTGATTCGTAAGGAAGATGGCAGCGGTTATAAATTGGTGATTCAGCCTGAATTGCAAGACTATCCGGTTGAAGATGAGCTACAGGCTGCAGCTTACATGAATAAAGTGATTGAGCGCGAAATTATGCGCGCGCCAAGCCAATACCTGTGGCTACATCGTCGCTTTAAAACTCGCCCAGAGGGTGCCAGCTCTCTGTATTAATCGTTTCTCTCTCTCTTCTGTTTTGAACCAGCTCACATTTTGTGAGTTGGTCTCGCCTCCATAGTTACAATTTCATAACATAAAACACGCTTTTGCTCACATTGCTTCCATATAGTGAAACGCGATGCACCATTTGTGACCAATCCACCTGTTTTTGCCCCCCTGTAGTGCGCGATATTAGGCAAACTTTCAAGATGCTTCTAATTATTAGCAAACCTTTCCAATAAATTCAGGGCTCTGCAATTTTGGCATTACCTTTGCAGTGTCGTGGATGGCTTCGGCCACAGACAGGAAAAGTGCACCACAGCGTGCGTTAAACATAATAATGATTTCGCCACACAGGATGCTTTATGAAAAAAATGATGCTCTCCACTTTGGTAGCCGCTGCAGCGCTGTTTGCAGTCGCGAATCAGGCTCACGCCGGCACCACCCTGGATGCCATTAAGAAGAAAGGTTTTGTTCAGTGCGGTATCAGTGACGGTTTGCCAGGCTTCTCGTTTGCGGATGCCAGCGGCAAATTTAGCGGTATCGATGTGGACGTTTGCCGTGCGACAGCTGCTGCTGTCTTTGGCGATGCTACCAAAGTGAAATATACCCCGTTGACCGCAAAAGAGCGTTTTACCGCCCTGCAGTCAGGTGAAGTAGACATCCTGTCCCGTAACACTACCTGGACCTCTGCACGTGATGGCGGCATGGGCTTCATTTTCGCTGGCGTGAACTATTATGACGGCATCGGCTTCCTGACCCACCAGAAAGCCGGCCTGAAAAGCGCTAAAGAGCTAGACGGCGCAACCGTTTGTATTCAGGCCGGTACCGATACCGAACTGAACGTGGCTGACTACTTCAAAGCCAATAACATGCAGTACACCCCGGTCACCTTCGACCGCTCTGACGAATCAGCGAAGGCGCTGGATACTGGTCGTTGCGATACGCTGGCTTCAGACCAGTCTCAGCTGTACGCACTGCGTATCAAGCTGGGCAAACCAACCGAGTTTATCGTGCTGCCAGAAGTCATCTCTAAAGAACCTCTGGGCCCGGTCGTTCGTCGTGGTGATGATGACTGGTTCACCATCGTGAAATGGTCTCTGTTCGCTATGCTGAACGCCGAAGAGATGGGCATCACCTCTAAAAACGTTGATCAGATGGCCGCTAAGCCAACTACCCCGGATATGGCTCACCTGCTGGGCTCTGAAGGTGACTTCGGCAAAGACCTGAAACTTGATAACAAATGGGCTTACAACATCGTTAAGCAGGTTGGTAACTATCAGGAAGTCTTTGACCGTAACGTCGGTAAAGACAGTCAGCTGAAAATTGCCCGTGGCCAGAACGCCCTCTGGAACAAAGGCGGCATCCAGTACGCACCACCAGTACGTTAATTCCCACCGTTAACAGGGCACCGGCTTGCCGGTGCCTTAGTCAGAATTTTCGTCACTGAGGTTTCAACATGTCTCAACGCCCAACCGTAAAAAGGGATTTTTCATTCAGTAATCCTGCGGTGCGCGCCTGGCTGTACCAGATCATTGCAATTGTCGTAGTTTTGGGTGTGGTGGGGTATCTGGTTCACAATACCGTCATTAACCTTGCAAACCGCGGCATTACATCCGGTTTTGGTTTCCTTGAACGTAGCGCTGGCTTTGGTATCGTTCAGCACCTGATCGATTACAGCGAGGCTGACACTTATGCCCGCGTGTTTCTGGTCGGCTTAACTAACACCCTGCTGGTTTCTGCTCTTTGTATCGTCTTTGCCTCGTTCCTGGGCTTCTTTATTGGCCTCTCACGCTTATCAGACAACTGGCTGCTGCGGAAAATCTCGACTATCTATATCGAGACCTTCCGTAATATTCCGCCGTTGCTGCAGATCTTCTTTTGGTACTTTGCCGTCTTACGTAACCTTCCAGGACCGCGTCAGGCAGCGAATGCTTTTGATTTAGCCTTTGTCAGTAATCGGGGTCTCTATATTCCATGGCCGGAGTACGCAGCGGGTACCTGGCCGTTCATCATTGCACTTTTGCTGGCTGTAGCCGGAACCGTTGCTCTGTTCCGCTACAACCGCACGTATCAGCTCAAGACCGGTCAGCTGCGCCGTACATGGCCTGCTACCCTGGGAATGTTAATTCTCTTCCCGGCGATCGCGCATCTGGTGTTTGGTGCCGCTATGCACTGGGATATTCCTCAACTTCGCGGCTTTAACTTTCGCGGTGGCTTTGCCTTGATCCCTGAGCTGGCGGCACTTACGCTGGCATTGTCGATCTACACTTCAACCTTTATTGCTGAGGTGATCCGCTCCGGCATTCAGTCCGTTCCATATGGTCAGCATGAAGCGGCGCGTTCTCTGGGCATACCGAATCCGGTTACGCTTCGCCAGGTCATCATTCCTCAGGCCATGCGAGTGATTATCCCGCCATTAACCAGCCAGTATCTGAATATTGTGAAAAACTCTTCGCTCGCCGCAGCGATTGGCTATCCCGATATGGTGTCGCTGTTCGCAGGAACGGTGCTGAACCAGACTGGCCAGGCTATCGAGACTATCGCTATTACCATGGGCGTCTATCTGGTCATCAGCCTGCTGATTTCGCTGTTAATGAACATCTATAACCGCAAAATCCGCCTGATTGAGCGTTAAGAGAACGGGATCAATATGACTTTAGCAACTCACGAAACCCCGCCCGTCCCGACGAATGCTTTTTCCCGCACCGTCAGTTGGGCCAGAAAAAATCTGTTCTCCAGTTGGGGTAACTCTCTACTGACCCTGTTTTGTATATGGGTTATCTGGGCTGTGATCCCGCCGGCACTTAATTGGTTGGTATTCCAGGCTAACTGGATTGGTACAACCCGTGCGGACTGTACTAAAGATGGCGCCTGTTGGGTGTTTATCCATGCCCGCTTTGGTCAGTTCATGTATGGGTTATATCCTCATGAGCTGCGCTGGCGCATCAATCTGGCGCTGGTTATTGGGCTGCTATCCATCCTGCCAATGTTCCTGAAAAGCATTCCGCGGCGTGGCCTTTATATCGCCGTCTGGGCTGTTGTCTATCCTGTGGCTGTTTGGATCCTGTTGTATGGCGGCTTCTTCGGGCTGGATAGGGTTGAAACTCGCCAGTGGGGCGGATTAACACTGACGCTAATTATTGCCTCTATCGGCATCGCCGGTGCCCTGCCTTTGGGTATTTTACTGGCTCTGGCAAGGCGTTCATCCATGCCGGTTGTTCGTGCCCTTTCAGTGATTTTCATTGAGTTCTGGCGCGGCGTGCCGTTGATCACCGTCTTGTTCATGTCTTCCGTGATGCTGCCGCTGTTTATGTCAGAGGGTAACAGCATCGATAAGCTGATCCGAGCGCTGGTTGGCGTAATCCTGTTCCAGTCAGCCTACGTCGCCGAAGTGGTTCGTGGCGGATTGCAGGCGCTGCCCAGGGGCCAGACTGAAGCGGCAGAGTCACTGGCATTAGGCTACTGGAAGACGCAGGGGCTGGTTATCCTGCCGCAGGCATTAAAACTGGTGATCCCAGGTCTGGTAAACACCATTATTGCTCTGTTTAAAGATACCAGTCTGGTGATTATCATCGGCCTGTTTGACCTGTTCAGTAGCGTACAGCAGGCAACCGTTGACCCCGCATGGCTGGGGATGTCGACTGAGGGCTATGTCTTTGCTGCACTGGTTTACTGGATTTTCTGTTTTAGCATGTCGCGCTATAGCCAGTATCTGGAAAAGCGTTTTCACACCGGGCGTACACCGCACTGAGGCTTAAAATGACCCCACCTATGAACCAATCCGACGACGCGATGATGATTACGCTCGAAAATGTGAACAAATGGTACGGCCAGTTCCACGTGCTGAAAGATATTAACCTGCATGTTAAACCTCGCGAACGCATTGTGCTTTGCGGGCCTTCAGGTTCAGGTAAATCAACGACTATTCGTTGTATCAACCACCTGGAAGAACATCAGCAGGGCCGTATTGTTGTTGATGGTATTCATCTGAATGACGATCTGCGTAATATTGAACGTGTGCGTACAGAAGTAGGAATGGTGTTCCAGCACTTTAATCTGTTCCCTCATCTGACTGTTTTACAGAACTGCACGCTGGCCCCAATCTGGGTGCGTAAAACCCCGAAGAAAGAAGCTGAAGCCCTGGCTATGCACTATCTGGAACGGGTGCGCATTTCCGAGCACGCCCATAAGTTTCCCGGGCAGCTTTCCGGCGGACAACAGCAGCGTGTGGCGATTGCTCGATCTCTGTGTATGAAGCCTAAGATCATGCTGTTTGATGAACCGACTTCGGCACTGGATCCAGAGATGGTGAAAGAAGTGTTGGATACCATGATTGGTCTGGCTGAGGATGGTATGACCATGTTGTGCGTCACGCACGAGATGGGCTTTGCCCGTACCGTAGCTGACCGAGTGATCTTTATGGATCGGGGTGAGATCGTTGAGCAAGCCCCACCGCAGGAATTCTTCTCTAATCCGAAGTCAGAACGCACGCGCGCCTTCCTTTCTCAGGTAATTCATTGAGTTAGCGTTTGTTAAGTAGCGAACTGTAATGATAGCCTCACCGCAAGGTGGGGCTTTTTTATGCCCACCCTTTGGCTTATTGCAGCGGAATTTATGAGATGAATACCCTGCTGTCAGGACTAAGGTTGGTGTCTGAGTCTGAGTCTGAGTCTGAGTCTGAGTCTGGATACAGCGATAACTGGACAGGAACAGGCGTCGTGCGTCAGCACGGCGTCTTTTTTTATTCCGGTTTATGCTGATTTAAGTGTTTTTATTGCTGTAATTCTGACCGTTTTGAGGAGACTTATACCCATTTGAGGGGGGTGATTTGTTGTGGCATTAACTGTCTGAAGAGGTTTCAGAGGCTATGAATGCGCTGTTTTCTACCGACTTTCGATTATTTACAGTCCCGAAAACGCAAAAAACCCAAACCTTCCGGCTGGGGTTATTGCCTGTTTGATGCCCGGCAGTTTGTGAACGTCCGTTCACCCTGCGGGCCTCAAACTTCACCTTACGGCTCGTTTGTCCTGCTCTCTGAGAGCGGTAACCGCCTTCTGTCATTCCCATAACAAAAAAGCCCCATGCTTTCGCATGAGGCTTGTTTGCTTATTTGATGCCTGGCAGTTCCCTACTCTCGCATGGGGA
>NZ_JBAVTT010000142.1:0-21013 GCF_049696395.1 Erwinia sp. | reverse complement strand
GCGCGCAGTAACAGCGAAGTATCTTCATCCGGCTGCCACAACAGAGAAGGGGAGATCGCATACTTCTCTTCGCGGGTGTGATCGTATTGGGTATCGCTGTTGCGAGTGATCCCTGTCAGACGAAACGCCCACTGATCGTTAATCGCGTTGGTGTAATCAAAAGCGGCGCTGTTGGTAGAGTTGGTGCCGGTTGACGCGCGGAAATGGCCTTCAGGCGTGAACTGCGGACGCTTAGAGGTTTCCATCACCAGGCCACCAGGCACGGTCTGGCCATACAGGGCAGAAGACGGGCCTTTAATCACATCGATGCGGTCCAGGAACCAGGGATCGACTTGCAGAACGTTATAGCTGCCCGGATCGCTCATCAGACGCAGGCCATCCAGGAAGATGTTATCTACATCACCCCCGTGGAAGCCACGCAGAGAAACCGTATCGTAACGGGTCGCGGCACCAGCGAAGTTGGTGAAAGCACCGGCGGTATAGTTCAGCGCCTGGTTAACATTCATCGCGCCCTGATCTTCCATCTGCTGGCGGGTAACCACCGAAACGGACTGGGCAGTGGTGATCAGTGGACGATCGGTTTTGGTCGCGCCTTTACTGGTTTTGGCCGTGTAACCCTCTGTTGGCGTGGTCGCCGTTTCTGTGGGCTGCGCGGTAACGACCAGCGTCTCAGCGGCAAAAGTGAAAGCGGGTGTAGCCAGAGCTATGGAGCAAAGCAAAGCAGAACGCTTTAAAGAAAAAGCCATTCTCATTGTCAATTCCCTTACAAAATGCGAAGAAAGATCCGCGGGCGCTGGGACAGGTGAAAGACGCGCCGTGACGGTAATGTAAAGATTTATGATAATCTCAATGAGAATTATTATCTTTCCGTTACTGAGTTTCAAGCATTGAATTTGCTTATCTGTTCACTTGCAAAAAGAGGGGAATTACATCGCCGGTAAGAGAGACCAGCGGAGCGAGCCGCTGGCCTGAGATCGGATTAAGGTTTCAGGTCGTGCAGATGATCGTCGCGGTTCAGTGTCAGCATTGCCGCTGCGCTGATCAAGCCGGTGATCGCTACATACCACGCTGGGATATAGAGATTTCCGGTTTGTTTGATCAAGCCGGTGATAATCAGTCCTGCACAGCCAGAGAAAACCGCGTTAGAGAGTGAGTAGGCCAGACCCAAGCCGGTGTAGCGAATGCGGGTGGGAAACATCTCGGCCAACATGGCAGGGCCGGGACCGGCGATCGTTCCCACCACCGCACCCGCTATCAGTACGGCTAATCCTTTCAGCCAGAGCGCGGTATCAGGTTGCTGCAACAGCGCCAGTAACGGGAAGCTGAACAGCACCACAATAAGCATCGCTATTAACATAATACTGCGTCGTCCATAGCGATCGCTCAACCTGCCAGCGGGCAGAATGGTCAGCGCAAATCCCACGTTCCCCAATACCGTTGCCACTAACGCCTGCTGAAAAGTGGCATGCAGCGCAGTCTGCAACCAGGAAGGCATCACCACCAAAAAGGTGTAACCAGCAGCTGACCAGCCCATCATCCTGCCAATACCCAGAACGATGGCTTTCACCACCGAGGCAAGTGGAGCAGGCTCAAGCTTTTGTGCTGTGGCGAAGGTTGGCGGTTCTTCCAGCTGTGAACGCAGCCAAAGTGCTACCAGTCCCATCGGCAGAGCCAACAGGAACGGAATTCGCCAGCCCCAGTCCTTGAGCTGTTCCGGTGTCAGCAGCGCCGACAACAGGGCAACCAGACCGGCTCCAGCCAGTAAACCCAGCGCGACGGTAAACGATTGCCAGGCACCATAACGTCCTCTTTTTCCTGTAGGAGCGAACTCGGTCATCAGCGCGACAGCACCGCCAAATTCTCCTCCGGCGAACAGCCCTTGTAACATGCGCAGCAGGGTCAATATCAGCGGAGCCGCCACGCCGATGCTGGCATAAGTGGGCATCAGGCCGATCAGAAAGGTGGTCAGGGTCATCAGCAGCAACACCGCAATCAGCGTCGGTTTTCGGCCAATCCGGTCGCCGATGCGGCCAAAGATCATCGCACCAATCGGGCGACAAAAGAACGCCAGCGCAAAGGCGGCGTAGGTGAGGATCAGGCTGGTCAGATCGCTTTCACCTTCAAGGTGGAAAAAGTTAGCGGCGATCACGGTTGCCAGGAACCCATAAATGGCGAATTCGTACCATTCGATAAAGTTGCCAACAGATCCGGCAATTAACATTTTTTTCTCAGGGAACGGAGAGCGAGTTGTCTGCATGGAGGAAATACCTGGTAAGAGGGTTAACGCAGAATGCCTTTTTTAGTGAGCAAATAACAGCAAGGTGGGGGTAATGTCGGCGGCTGTCTTACTTGGTAGACCGCCGCCGACTGCTTCGGGTGTTACTGAGTTTTTGTCATATCACTCACGTTATTACAGGTCCTGTTTTTAGGGCAATACAGGTCCATCAACTTCAGCGTTACGCCGTTGGTCCAGCCAAAGCCATCCTGCAACGGATATTCACCGCCTCCGCCTCCGCCCAGTCCTTTGCCTTCAACCACATATTTTTCAACTAACTTATGCTCCTTGTCGTAGGTGGCCTGCACGTTTTGCAGGAAACGCATGCCGATATCCTTCGCCAGCGCCTGCTTGCCATAGTTATTCAGCCCCTGAACAGCGGCCCATTGCAGCGGTGCCCAGCCGTTTGGCGCATCCCACTGCTGGCCATTATTGACGTTGGTGGTAGCCAGTCCGCCTTCTTTCAGCAACTGTGACTTCACGGCCTCTGCGGTGCGCGTGGCGTGATCCTCATTCGCGGCCTGCAGATAAAGAGGGAATAAAGTCGCCGCCGTCAGCTGAGGACGAACCGTGGCTTTCTGCCAGTCATAGTCGGCGTAGAAGCCCTGTTTATTGTCCCAGAGATAGTGGTTGATGGCGGTCTGACGTTTTTTCGCCAGCGCATCAAATTTCTTCACCTCTTGGTCATTTTTCGCCACTTTGTTGGCGCGAGCCAACGTTTGTTCCAGATGGAACATCAGGGCATTCAGATCGACGGGCACAATGCGTGTGGTATGGATGGTGGAAAGATCGCCCGGTTTATCGAACCAGCGAGAGCTAAAGTCCCAACCTGAAGCAGCTCCGGCGCGCAGGTCGCGGTACAGCTCAGCCTTATTACGGTCGCTGGCCTTCTGCGCGGTGGCGATGTCATCCATATAAGATTCCGTACGCGGAACGTCACGAGCATCCCAGTAGCGGTTTAGCAGCGTGCCATCTTTTAGCTTCACCACACGTTTGCTGGCCTGACCTGGCTTCACGCTGTCGGCATCCGCCATCCAGTAGTCGTACTCTTTTTGCAGCTCAGGCAGGTATTTGCTGTAGGCGCTGTCACCCTGATGCGTGGCCAGTAAATCGACCATCATGCTGAAGAAGGGCGGTTGTGAGCGGCTGAGGTAATAGCTACGGTTGCCGTTAGGGATATGGCCGTAGGTGTCCAGCTCATGGGCAAAGTTTTCCACCATATCCTGTACGCGGTCCCAGTGACCGCTCTCGGCAAGGCCAAGCATGGTGAAGTAACTGTCCCAGTAATAGACCTCACGGAAGCGGCCGCCGGGCACTACATAAGGTTTTGGCAACGGCAACAGAGAATCCCACTGGCTGGCCTGCTGTGTGGATCGGGTCAGCACCGGCCACAGGCCATTAATATGTTCTCGCAGGCTTTGACCGGCTGGGGGAACATACTTTTCGCCTTCAGAGGGAAGCGTAAAATTGCTCTCCACAAAGTGGCGTAAATCGAAGTTGCTCTGCTTCTTCTGCATTTGCCAGTCAGCCAGAATCGACGTTGGATTACTTTTCGGTACGGCATCGGCAAAGGTTTTTTGATCCGGGTAGAGTTTCGCGGCCTGCACAGCATGGAACAGCGGCCCAAGGCGAATATCAGGAGGCTGAGGCGCATTACTCAGCAGACGTTGCCCGGCATCGTTCTCTGCCGCATAGCCCGTTTGTGTCAGTGCCGCGACCAAAAAAGGCAGCACCAAAACAGCTTTCCATTGACGCTTCTCAACTCTCTGCATAAGTAGTTCTCCATGTCCAGACGATCGCTGTCTGTAAGTTATTGACCCTGCAACAAACTTTAGACGACTTTACGCAGTTCTACCTTGGGCATGCCGGGAAATGTGAGCTGGTCAGGGTTTTCGATCCGATAACGACGCGGAAAAAACGGCGGCAAGAATGTGACGCAAACAGGAACAGGAGTGATGGCCCATCGAACAACCCTTCCGATCGGAAGAGGTTACGGTTTGACGGATATTAGGGGTGGCGATGCCTTACGGCGATCGGCTCACCCTTGATGCCGCAGGGAGACAGGGTAGCTTTCGCTACAGGCATGGCCCATCACTCACCGACTCTCTGACAATCATTTCGGAAATAAAGGTGTTTTGCGGCGCCAGATAACCGCCGTCCAGCATCCCGATAAGTTGCGTAATCACCGCGTTGACCATCTCGCTGACCGGATCTTTGACGCTGGATAGGGCGGGGATCAAATAGGGCGCGGTAGGAATGTTATCAAATCCCATCACCGAGACGTTTTGCGGCACGGCAATCCCGGCCTCACTCAGCTGTTTCATCGCGCCGATGGCCATTTCATCGTTACTGGCCAGTAAAGCGCTGAAGGTGACGCCGTTTTTTAACAAGGTCTCCACGGCTGCCGCGCCGCTGGCTGGCGACCATTTTCCCTTGATAATCAGCTCATCGCACACCGGCAAGCCGTGATGCAGCAAGGCTTCTTTGTAACCGGACAAACGCTCCAGAGCGGTAGGCGAATCCAGTGAACCGGTAATAAATGCTATCTCCTGATGACCGCGTCCAATCAGATAATCAGTGGCATCAAAACTTGAGCCTTTGTGGTCACAATAAATACAGTGGCTCTGGTGCTGGCGGAGTTTGCGGTTCACCACCATCAGCGGTTTATTGTCTTTGTCGATAATCTGATCCAGCTGATCCACCGATAAAAAACGTGGATAGATGATGATCGCATCACAGCGTAGATCGTGCAAAAAATCAATCGCTTCCAGCTCTTCCTGCGCGCTGTTCTTGCCATCAACCAGCAAGAGTTTTCGCCCGTTGGCATCCAACATTTTTGCTGCCTGCGAAATCAGTTCATTGAAGTAAGGGCCGTTATACAGCGTGTTGGTCACCACCAGGCCGATGCACATCGACTTACTGGTCGCCAGATTCCGTGCCAGCAAATTGGGCCGGTAGCCCGCTTCCTCAATGGCTTTGAAGACCTGATCTTTGGTCTGCTGGCTGACGTAGCCTTTACCAGACAGCACGCGTGAAACCGTGGCTTTTGAGACGCCTGCTTTGGCTGCCACTTCCTGCATTGTTGACACAGGCCCCTCCTGGAAGCATCGAAATGAAGCGTCATTCTACACATTCTGCAGAGCACGCGATGAAATACCCATTAATAACGATCCCCGTCACAAATTCACCACGCCAATTACCCTAATGGTTGAAGTTTACGACAGAGTTGAACATTCTCGTGTGAAACCGGTTACCTCTTTTTCTCAGCGTAGCAGATTAACGGCCCATAAGAGCCTGATCGAACGCCTAACCCTATGAATTCTGGAGAATAGCCTCTCATGGCAAAAAACTTTGCACCTCTGGCTCAGTCGATAGTCGACGCGCTGGGCGGCGTGGACAATATCGCGGCCGTTACCCACTGTATGACCCGTTTGCGTTTTGTGGTTGTCAACGAGGGCAGTGTTGATACCGCAACGCTAAAGTCCCTGACTGGCGTAATGGGCGTGGTCAGCAATGACACGCAGTGCCAGGTCATTATCGGCAATAACGTTTCTCAGGCTTATGCCGAAGTGCAGAAACTGCTGCCAGCCGATGTCGCGGCAAAAGAGGCCCCGGCCAGCAGCAAAAAATTCTCGTTCAAACGGATTGGCGCGGGAATTCTTGATGCGCTGATTGGCACCATGTCACCGTTGATCCCGGCGATTATCGGTGGCTCGATGGTCAAACTGCTGGCGATGATCCTGGAAATGTCCGGCGTCTTCACCAAAGCCGACCCAACGCTGGTTATCCTCAACGTGATTGGCGACGGCGCTTTCTTCTTCCTGCCGGTGATGGTGGCTGCCTCAGCTGCGGTCAAATTTAAAACTAACCTGTCGCTGGCGATTGCTATCGCTGGGGTGCTGGTTCATCCGGCGTTTATCGACCTGATGGCTAAGGCCGCACAGGGTCAGCACGTGGAGTTTATTGGCCTGTCCGTGACGGCGGTGAAATACACCTACACGGTGATCCCCGCGCTGTGCATGACCTGGCTGCTTTCTTACATTGAGCGCTGGGTTGATCGCATCACGCCGGTGGTGACCAAGAACTTCCTTAAACCGATGCTGATTATGTTGATTGCTGCGCCGATCGCCATCGTCTTAATTGGTCCATTGGGGATCTGGATTGGCACCGGCATTTCTGCCGTGGTCTATACCGTTCACAGCTACCTTGGCTGGTTGTCGGTGGCGATCATGGGAGCGGCCTGGCCGCTGCTGGTGATGACCGGTATGCACCGTGTGTTTACTCCAACCATTATTCAGACCATCGCGGAAACCGGCAAAGAGGGCATGGTAATGCCTTCGGAAATCGGCGCCAACCTGTCGCTGGGCGGATCCTCTCTGGCCGTTGCCTGGCGCACTAAAAACCCGGAACTGCGTCAGACTGCCCTGGCGGCTGCGGCTTCAGCCATTGTGGCGGGCATCTCCGAACCTGCGTTGTACGGTGTTGCGCTGAGACTTAAGCGTCCGCTGATTGCCTGCCTGATCAGTGGCTTTATTTGTGGTGCCGTCGCCGGGATTGGCGGCCTGGCCAGCCACTCTATGGCCTCGCCAGGTCTGTTCACCAGCGTGCAGTTCTTTGATCCGACCAATCCGATGAGTATTGTCTGGGTAGTTGGCGTGATGGTGCTGGCCGTGGTGCTTTCCTTTGTTACTACGTTACTGCTCGGTTTTGAAGATATCCCGGTTGAAGTGCCGCGAAGCAAAGCAAGTGCAACAAGTGAGGCTACGCCGTCAGCTGCGCTCGCCGCATCGCCTGCAGTAAAAACACATTGATTAAGAGGTTTGTTATGTCAGCAACACAGTTTCCCGACGGTTTCTTATGGGGTGGCGCCTTAGCCGCTAACCAGGCCGAAGGTGCAAGTTTTGAAGGTGGAAAAGGACTGACAACGGTCGATGTCATCCCGCATGGACCGCAACGACTGGCGGTAAAGACAGGGTTAGAAAAGCGCTTTGCGCTGCGTGATGATGAGTACTATCCGAGCCATCAGGCGATAGATTTCTACCATCGCTATAAAGAAGACATCGCCCTGATGGCTGAGATGGGCTTCACGGTATTCCGTACTTCCATCGCCTGGAGCCGGATTTACCCGAAGGGCGATGAACTGGTGCCAAACGAAGAGGGCATTGCCTTCTATCGCGATATGTTCACTGAGTGCAAAAAATACAATATCGAACCGCTGGTTACCCTGTGCCATTTTGATGTTCCGATGCATCTGGTCACCGAATACGGCTCATGGCGCAACCGCAAAATGGTGGAGTTCTTCAGCCGTTACGCCCGGACCTGTTTCGAAGCCTTTGATGGGCTGGTGAAATACTGGCTGACGTTCAACGAGATCAATATCTTGCTGCACAGCCCTTTCTCTGGGGCAGGATTAGCGTTTGAAGAGGGTGAAGATCAGGCTCAGGTAAAATATCAGGCCGCTCACCATGAATTACTGGCAAGCGCGCTGGCGACCAAAATCGCCCATGAAGTCAATGCTGATAACCAGGTTGGCTGCATGCTGGCAGGCGGGAATTTCTACCCAAGAACCTGCAAGCCTGAGGATGTCTGGGCGGCGCTGGAGAAAGATCGTGAAAACCTGTTCTTTATCGATGTGCAGGCTCGCGGTGCGTATCCTTCCTACACCCGTCGCCTGTTCGCGGAGAAAGGCATTACGGTGAAGATGGAAGAAGGCGACGGTGAGATCCTTAAAAACACCGTCGATTTTGTCTCCTTCAGCTATTACGCCTCACGCTGTGCTTCCGCTGATATGAACGAGAACAACAGCAGTGCCGCCAACGTAGTGAAGTCGTTGAAAAACCCGCATGTTCAGCTCAGTGACTGGGGCTGGGGTATCGATCCTCTTGGCCTGCGCATCACGATGAATATGATGTATGACCGTTACCAGAAACCGCTGTTCCTGGTGGAAAATGGTCTGGGCGCGAAAGATGAGATCAACCAGCAGGGCGAAATCATTGATGACTACCGCATCAGCTATCTGCGCGAGCATATAAAAGCCATGGGTGAAGCGATTGCTGATGGGATCCCGGTGATGGGCTATACGTCCTGGGGCTGTATCGATCTGGTTGCGGCTTCTACGGGCGAAATGAGCAAGCGCTATGGCTTTGTCTATGTAGATCGTGACGATCGCGGGCAGGGCACGCTGGCACGTACCAGGAAGAAATCCTTCTACTGGTATCAGAAAGTGATTGCCAGCAACGGAGCCGATCTGGCGTAACCCACGCAAAAAAAAGTGCCCTCGCTCTGCGAAGAGGAGGGCACCGGTCAGGCCAGCTTACTTAACGCATTTCGCGCACTGGTCCTGATGGATTTTCTGGAAGAAATCGTTGCCTTTGTCATCGACAAGAATAAAGGCCGGGAAGTTTTCCACTTCAATTTTCCAAATCGCTTCCATACCCAGTTCCGGGTACTCCACGCATTCCAGGCTCTTGATACTCTGCTGCGCCAGCACCGCTGCCGGGCCGCCGATGCTGCCAAGGTAGAAGCCGCCATGTTTCTGGCAGGCATCTGTCACCTGCTGGCTGCGGTTGCCTTTCGCCAGCATGATCAGGCTGCCGCCCGCTTCCTGTAGCTGATCCACATAGGAATCCATACGGCCTGCGGTCGTTGGGCCTAATGAACCGGAAGCATGGCCTTCAGGCGTTTTGGCCGGGCCTGCGTAATACACCGGGTGATCTTTGATGTACTGCGGCAGACCTTCACCGTTATCCAGACGCTCTTTCAGCTTCGCATGGGCTATATCACGCGCCACGATAATGGTACCGCTCAACGACAGACGAGTAGAAACCGGATGCTGAGAAAGCTGATCAAGGATCTCTTTCATCGGACGGTTAAGGTCGATATGCAACACTTCGCCTTCACCCTGCTCGCGCAGTTCGGCAGGGATATATTTGCCAGGATTGTCTTCCAGCTTCTCAATCCAGATGCCTTTACGGTTGATTTTGGCTTTAATGTTACGGTCTGCAGAGCAGGAAACGCCCATGCCAACCGGGCAGGACGCGCCGTGACGTGGCAGGCGAACAACGCGGATGTCGTGGGCAAAGTATTTGCCGCCGAACTGCGCGCCAAGACCCAGCTGTTGAGCCGCAACCAGCAGCTCTTCTTCCAGCTGCACATCGCGGAAGGCCTGACCGTGCTCATTACCTTCCGTTGGCAGTCCGTCGTAATAATGGGTGGAGGCCAGTTTTACCGTTTTCAGGGTACTTTCCGCTGAGGTGCCGCCGATCACGAAAGCAATATGGTAAGGCGGGCAGGCTGCGGTCCCGAGAGTCAGCATTTTGCCGATCAGGTAATCCTTCAGCTTCGCCGGGCTCAACAGGGCTTTAGTTTCCTGATAAAGATAGGTTTTGTTGGCCGAGCCGCCGCCTTTGGCGATGCACAGAAACTTATATTCATCGCCATCAACGCTGTAGAGGTCAATCTGCGCTGGCAAGTTGGTGCCCGTGTTGATCTCTTTGTACATATCCAGCGCAACAGTCTGTGAGTAGCGCAGGTTGTCTTGAATATAGGTGTTGTAAACGCCCTGAGATAAGGCCGCTTCGTCACCGCCGCCGGTCCAGACACGCTGGCCTTTCTTGCCGCTGATGATGGCGGTGCCGGTATCCTGGCAGGTAGGCAGAACGCCTTTCGCGGCGATCTCCGAGTTTCTCAGAAACTGTAACGCCACATAGCGGTCGTTTTCACTGGCTTCCGGGTCGGCCAGCACGGCAGCAACCTGCTGCTGGTGGGCTGGGCGCAACATAAATGAGGCATCATGGAAGGCTTGCTGGGCCATCACGGTCAGCGCTTTCGGGTCGACTTTCAACATTTCCTGGCCATCGAATTCTGCCACGGAAACATGGTCGGCGGTCAGCAGGTAGTATTCAGTATCGTCAGCGGCGAGCGGGAAGGGGTTTTGATAGTAGAAGGGTTTGTTCGACATTTTTTTCTCACTTAATGACGTGTTGCCGCGTGAGCAACAGGCAATATCATTGGCGACAGCATCTTATTGGTTTTAGTCTTGCCAGCCCGTAAAGGCTGGCAAGGGAGAGATGATATAACAATTAATCAACATCTGCATGCTTCTGCGGCCGCAGCCGCAGCGGGTCAGAACATCATTACCATCCACGGATAGCCAATCAACATCAGACCGGCCAGGAAGATAGCCCCAAAGATGGTCCCCAGGCGCCAGTAATCTTTGGTTGGCAGGTAGCCACTGCCGTAGTAAATCGGGCTTGGTCCAGTACCGTAAGGGGTGATAATCCCCATCACGCCCAGTGACGTCACCATCATCAGGCAGTAGACCGGCATATTGATACCCGGAATGGCTGCGGCGATGGTCAGCATGGCTGGCAGCAGCGCGGTGGTATGCGCGGTGGTGCTGGCGAACAGGTAATGCAGTAAGAAGAAGGCAACAAGCAGCATTACTGCGGCAACCTGTGGGTCAATACCGGTCAGCAGCTGACCCCCTTCTTTACCCAACCAGGCGATAAAGCCGACTCGGGCCAGGCCATCAGCCAGCGCAACCAGCGTGGCGAACCAGGCGAAGGTGTTCCAGGCCGGTTTGTTGCTGGTAATGTCGTTCCAGTTCAGCACGCCGGTCCACAGCATCAGGACCACGACCAGTAAGGCTGCCATCGCTGGTTCAATCCAGGCGGTGGCAAAAATCCACATCAGCAGGGCGCTACACACAAAGACCAGCAGCAGAATTTCATTGCGGGACAGTTTGCCCAGTTTCTCCAGCTCGCTCTTCGCCCATTTAGGCACTTCGTCGTTGATTTTCACTTCCGGCGGGTAAAACCAGTAAGCCAGCAACGGCATGGTCAGGATCAGAATCAAACCCAGCGGCAGGAAGGCCAGGAACCAGGTTCCCCAGGAGATTTCAAAACCAACGATGCTTTTAACCAGCGCCAGTGCCAGCAGGTTTGGTGCCAGTGCTGACAAGAACATGGAGCTGGTGATACAGGCGGCGGTAATGGCTACCCACATCAGGTAAGAACCGATTTTGCGGGCGCTTGGGTCGTTGGGTTTTGAACCGTACAGCGGCGGCAGGTTGGCAATAATCGGGTAGATGGTGCCGCCGCTGCGCGCGGTGTTGGATGGGGTGAAAGGAGCCAGTAACAAATCCGCGAAGGTAATGGCATAACCTAATGTCAGGCTGCGACGCCCAAGGTATTTCACCAGAATCAACGCCAGACGACGACCAAACTGCGTTTTGTCATACCCGGCGGCAAACATAAAGGCGCCGAAGATCAGCCACACCGTTGAATTACCAAACCCGCTCACCGCCCATTTGAAGGACTCGCTGGCCATTTTAAATTTCGGGTTGGCTAATTCGGCCGGGCTGAATAAAAGCCACTGGCTGAACAGGGCAATCACAACCACCCCAGTCAACCCAATTACGGCACCCGGCAGGGGTTCAAAGATCAGGCCGACGATAACGCCAACGAAGATAGCAAAGAAGTGCCAGGCATAAGGTTCCAACCCCGCTGGCACTGGCGTCAGCAGTAAAATCACTGCTACCAGCACCGGCAGGAACAACATAATCAAACGTTTTTTTAGTCCCGCGGAGGCTGGAGGTGCCGCGACGGGTTCACTCAAAGTTGATGTCGTTTTCATAGTATTTGTCTGCAAGTTGTGGAGAATGCGATTTAACGCCCCGGTGTTCTACAGCTGGTTTTTTTAGTTTCTTAATCGTTACTTTAGCTATTTTACCGTGACGTTTGAGTTAATTTAACGTTTTTTCCTTCTACCTTCATTTAGCTATTATTAAATGAATGTGAATATAATGCGATTTACCCGTGTGGCTAATTTTGATCTGGATCAATAAATATTAGTGTCTCATCAAAAATAATATAAAAAACGTATTATTTAAATAAAACCCTACATTTTGTATCCATTGATCCTCTAACCGCCCATCACGTTGAACTTAAAAGACTTTAGATTCAATTTCCATAAAAATCCACTGTAGATGTATCTTGTTGATTTTTAAGTATTTATTCGGAGTGTTAATTGGGGGTTGATTTTTCACAACTATTGATTAACAATTGAGGTTGGTATTTAGATTATCTTGAGCAATTAGCTGGCATCAGTTCCTTTAAAAGTTTATTAACTAAAATTAGCGGTTATGTAATAAAAGAAATTGTTATATTAATCCAATCACATCGGACCACTTAATTAAATGGAAAGTAACGCGTCCGCAACAGAATTCAGAACTTTTAAATTTTGGAGTTGATCATCATGTCTACGCTCACCCCGATCCTTAATCCCCTTACTTTGCCAAATGGCGCCGTATTAAAAAATCGCCTGCTGATGGCACCCATGACCACCTGCACCGGATTTTATGACGGCACCGTAACCAGCGAGCTGGTGGAGTACTACCGTGACCGGGCTGGCAGCATTGGAACGGTGATCGTGGAATGCTGTTTTATCGATCCTAAAGGCCCGGCTTTTCCCGGTGCCATCGCTATCGACAGCGATAACAAAATTTCTGGCCTGAGCAAAATTGCCCATGCCATCAAGTCAAAAGGTTCCAAAGCGATTCTGCAGATTTATCACGGCGGCAGAATGGTTGAGCCAGAGCTGATTGGCGGCAGAACACCGGTTGCGCCTAGTGCCATTGCCGCCCCGCGTGAAGGGGCTACCACGCCACAAGCGCTGACAGCGGAAGAAGTGGAGGTGATGATCACCAAGTTTGGTGATGCCGTTAACCGCGCAATCAAAGCCGGTTTTGACGGGGTGGAACTCCACGGCGCAAACACCTATCTGATCCAACAGTTCTACTCTCCGAACTCAAACCAGCGTGACGACAAGTGGGGCGGAAGCCGCGATAATCGCGCCCGTTTCCCGCTGGAAGTGCTGGAAATCACCCATAAGATGGTGGAACGCTTCGCCGACGCTTCCTTTATTATCGGCTATCGTTTCTCGCCCGAAGAGCTGGAAGTGCCGGGCATTCGCTTTGACGACACTATGTACCTGCTTGAAAAGCTGGCGGCTCGTGGTCTGGATTACGTGCACTTTTCCGTAGGCCAGCTGTTGCGATCTTCCATCGTCGATCGCCAGGACCCAACGCCGTTAATCACCAAATTTATCGCTATGCGTTCTGAAACTCTGGCTAAAGTGCCGGTTATCGGCGTGGGTGGCGTGGTCAATAAAGAGGATGCTGAAAGCGCCTTAGAACACGGCTTCGACCTTGTGGCAATTGGTAAGGCCTGCATCGCCTATCCTGACTGGACTGACCGCATTACTAACAATGAACACCTTGAGCTGTATATCGACAGCAACAAACGTGAAGCGCTGAACATTCCTGAGCCGCTGTGGCGTTTCTCATTAGTGGATGCGATGATCCGTGATATGAGCAGCACCGCCCGCAAATACAAAGCCGGTGTGTATCAGGAAAAAGTGGAAGCAGAAGCGCTGAAGTTGAAAATCAACGTGACGCTGGATACCGACCGTATCACCGACATCAATCTGGTACCGGATGACTCGCTGGATGTTGACTTCACCACCACCTTTGAGAGCCTGCGTAGCCGCATTCTGGTTGCCAACAGCCCACATGTGGATGCCATAACGGGTGCGACCACACAGAGTGAGGCGCTGAAAAAAGCCGTCTCACGTGCGCTGGCTACGTCCAGCAAAGAGCATGTTATTGAAGAGGGCGGTAATCCGGCAGCTCCACTGAATTACGATGTTGTGGTTATCGGTAGCGGTGGCGCAGGTCTGGCGGCCGCTATTCAGGCCAGCGATGACGGTGCCCGCGTGGTGATTATCGAGAAGATGCCAACCATCGGCGGCAATACCATCAAGGCTTCGGTCGGGATGAACGCAGCAGAAACCCGTTTCCAGAAACTGAAAGGCATCGAGGACAGCAAAGAGCTGTTCTATGAAGAGACGCTGAAAGGCGGCAAATTCAAAAACAACCCAATATTGCTGAGGGAGTTTGTGGAGCTGGCGCCAGAAGCTATCGAATGGCTGGCGGCTAAGGACATTGAACTCTGTGATATCACTATCACCGGCGGGATGAGCATTGACCGTACTCACCGTCCTGCAGACCGCTCCGCGGTGGGGGGCTTCCTGATTAGCGGCCTGGTGAAAAACATCAATAAGCGCGATATCGAAGTCCTGCTGGAAACCTCAGTAGCGGAAATCCTGGTTGAGAATGGCGCAGTTAACGGCGTGAGAGTGGTCGATGAGTATAACGATACCCGCATCATCAATGCCAAAAGCGTGATTGTGGCAACCGGCGGCTTCAGTGCCAACCGCGAGATGGTGGTGAAATACCGCCCTGAGCTGGAGGGTTTTGTCACCACCAACCACCAGGGCGCGACCGGCAGCGGCATCGCTATGCTGCAGAACATTGGTGCCGATACCGTGGATATGGGCGAGATCCAAATCCACCCAACGGTTGAACAGACCACGTCTTATCTGATCTCTGAATCCATTCGTGGCGGCGGGGCGATTCTGGTGAGTCAGGCAGGTAAACGCTTCTTTAATGAGATGGAAACCCGCGACAAAGTGTCTGCCGAAATCATCGCCTTGCCTGAGAAGAGTGCCTGGGTGGTTTTTGATGAGCAGGTTCGCCTGAACAACAAAGCGGCTGATGAATATATCGCGAAAGGTTTTGTGATTAGCGCGCCGTCCCCGCAGGAGCTGGCGATCAAACTGAATATGGATCTTCATGCACTGCTGGCCACGCTGGAGCGCTACAACCTCTTCGTTGAGAAACAGGATGATGAAGACTTCGGACGTAAAACCGCGCTGCGCCATCCGCTGAAGCAGGGGCCGTTCTACGCCATTCGCATCGCACCGGGTGTTCACCACACCATGGGCGGCGTGACCATCAATCCGGACACCGCGGTGCTGGATGCCCAGAAACAGGTGATTGAAGGTGCCTGGGCCGCGGGTGAAGTGGTTGGCGGTATTCACGGCGCAAACCGTATCGGGGGTAACGCAGTTGCCGACATCATTATCTTCGGTATTCTGGCCGGTAAAAACGCGGCGGCGCTGGCAACGCGCTAAACCGACAATGTGGGCCGATTCTGTCGGCCCACATGCTGAAGGTCAGCCCCTGCTGACCTGAAAGAAGGAACACAGCATGTCATCTGACTCCCACGTCTATTCCTATTCCGCCGTGCTGATGGGGTCGCCCATCCTCCTTAAACTTTTTGACCATAACGAAGCGCTGGCTAAAGGTGTTTTCCGGCTGATCAAACAGCAGGAAATCCTGCTGACGGTTAACCGCGCGCAGTCGGAAGTGATGGCTGTTAACCATGCGGCAGGCGACGCCCCTGTGGTAGTCAGCCAGCCGGTATTTGACCTGATTGCTCGCGCCAGAGAAGTCAGCGTGCTGCCGGGCAGTTTCTTTAACTTCACCATTGGCCCGCTGGTCAAGTGCTGGAAAATTGGCTTTCAGGGCGACAGCGTGCCGCCAGCAGCGGACATTCAGGATCTGCTGCCGTTGACCAACCCTCATCATGTGATCCTCGACAGCCAGGCCCGAACCGTCTTTCTGCAGCATCGCGCGATGGAGATTGATCTGGGGGCGATTGCCAAAGGGTATATTGCCGATCTGGTCCGCGATTATTTACGTCAGCAGGGCGTTGAAGATGCGCTGATCAATCTGGGCGGCAATGTGCAGACGCTGGGCGGCACGCCGGACAGTGAAGTGAAAAGTTGGGGGATCGGCCTGAAAAAGCCGTTCGGCGAGCCTGATGAGCTGATTGGGGTGATTAACGTTAGCGGGAAATCGGTGGTCACGTCAGGCGTGTATGAGCGCTACTTCGAACTGGCAGGCAAGCGTTATCACCATATTCTGGATCCGCTAAGTGGCTACCCGTTCGATAACGAATTGCTCAGCGTGACGGTGATTTCGCAAGACTCCATAGACGGCGATATCTATACCACGTTGCTGTATGGCATGGGCGTAAAAAAAGGCCTCGAGTATCTTGCCAGCAGGCCAGAGATCGAAGCGGTTTTCGTTACGCGCGATCGGCAGGTGATCTGCTCTTCACAAAGACAGTTCACCTTCACGTTGTTGGACTCAGATTTTCACGCCGCGTAAGGCTACTGGCAAAACTGTTTTAACAGCTCGCTATGTTCAGCCTGCAACCTGTAACGATACACCGGCCGGCCAGTTAAACCGTAGTGCAGATTGGTGGATAAAATCTTACGTTGAGCCAGCCAGATAAGATATTTGCGGCACGATACGCGGGAGATGGCCACGGCGGCGGCAAGATCGTCTGTAGAGAATTCACTTTCGTGGTGTGAATCAATCCACAGGCACAGCGTACGCAGCGTTTGCGGGGTTAAGCCTTTAGGCAGACGGTGCGCCTCTGTCACATCCGGCGGATTGCCATGCAGCAGCGCATCGACATCGGCCTGCTGATACCAGGGATGCTGATCTTTCAGGGATTTCTTGTGCTGCCAGCCGGTCAGCGCCTCCTCAAAGCGGGAGAACTGGAACGGCTTAATCAGATAATCGACCACGCCGTAGTGCAGCGATTGCTGAATAGTCTGCGCATCAGCGGCAGAAGAGATAACGATCACATCAATGTTGCGTTTCGCCGCGCGGAGTTCAGGCAGCAAATCCAGCCCGTTCTCCTGCTGCATATAAATATCCAGCAGGATCAGGTCCACTGCCAGGTCGCTGTGCAGCACCCTTTCTTTGGCCTGTTGCAGCGTTGAAGCCACGCCACAGCAGGAAAAACCTGGGATCTGGCCAATGTAGCAGCGGTTCAGCTCTGCCACCATCGCATCATCATCGACGACTAACACATTTAACATGCGGATAAGTTTCCTCCATCCCACGGCAGTTGTACTAAGAATTGGGTATAAACCCCAGGGTCGGACTCTACAATAATTTCCCCGCCAAGGCTCTGGATTTGCTGCTTGCAGAGGAATAAACCCACGCCGCGTTGCTCGCCCTTCGACGAAAAGCCGTGCCTGAAAATGGCATCAAGGTGTTCGGCAGGAATACCGGGTCCGTCATCGCTGACCTCACAGCTGAGCCAGCCATTCTGATAGTGTAGCAGCACGCTGACTTCCCCATCAGGTTGCCGGGAAAGCGCATCAAAAGCATTTTCAATCAGATTGCCCAGCACGGTGACCAGCACCGAAATCTGTTGTTCGTTGCCGCTGTCGGGCAGGAAGCTGTCTTCACTGAGGATCAGCTGGTGGCCGCTGTCAGAGGCGCGATTTAATTTACTCAGCAACACGCCAGCAATCACCGGGGACTGAATCTTTCTCACCAGCGATCCAATTTCCGTCTGATAATTATTGGCCGTTTTAAGAATGTAATCCTCCAGCTGCGCATAACTTTTCATGTGCAGCAAACCCAGAATGACATGCAGCTTGTTCATAAATTCGTGGGAGTGCTGACGCAGCGCATCAACGTAGTTCACCATACCGCTTAAACGCTGGGTCAGCTGGGTCACTTCTGTTTTATCCCTGAAGGAACAGATCGCGCCAATCATCACACCGCCTTTCATTATGGGCATGGTGTTGCAGAGCAGAACCCGGCCCCTGAACAGGATCTCTTCATCCCGCTGCGGTTTTCCGCTGCGCAGCACTTCGCGCAGGTTGATAATCAGGGCGCCGGTGGCTTCAATGCTCTGAATGATTTCGCCCTCAAGCGCCTGAGGCATCCCGGTTTCGCGGAACAGTTTGCGGGCGGCGTGGTTAATCAGCGTCACCTGGGCGCTGGTATCCACGGCGATCACCCCTTCTTTAATGGCGAACAGCATGGCATGACGCTGCTCGAACAGTTCAGACACTTCGTAGGGCTCCAGGCCAAACAGAATACGCCTGGAGGCTTTGACCAATAAATAGGTGCCGATTGCCCCAACAAAAATGCCGAACAGCGCGGTCCAGAGAATATTCCAGCGGCTCTGGTTGATCTGGTCCGTCACTTCGCTGAGTGAGATGCCGATAACCACCACACCAATCTGCCGGTGCTGAGCATCAAAAACCGGGGTGAAAACGCGTAACGCCTGAACTAGCTGCCCGTGATTGATCGACACATTTTCTTTGCCCAGCAGCGCAGGCTGTAAATCTTCACCAATAAAATGGTGATTGATGGCGTCTTTGTTCGGATGTGAATAGCGGATGCCCTCCATATTAGTGACCACCACAAACAACAGGTCGTTGCTCTGCAACACGGCACGGGCAATGGGTTGAATAACGTTGCTGGTAGGGGGTAACAGCAAACCGCGTTGAATATCTGGCGAATCGGCCAGCGTCCGTGCAACTGCCAGCGCTTTATCTTCCACACTCTTGCTGGTGACCTGGCTTACCTGAAAGAAGTAGAAAAAGTGGACCGCCAGTAACACGGCGACAATCACCGCACTCACCATCAGGCTGACGGAAGTGCTGAGTTTCATTGGGCGCTTGCGCTTTGGCAGCGAGGGATGGCGTTTCATTGCGGGACGTCCGGAAATGTTTCCCCGAGTAACTCATTATCCTGAAGGTGATGTTCCATTAAGTAACGTGGGTAATCCTTGTCCATAAAGTGACCTTAAGATGGGGGGCAGAGAGAGATGAGTTGCCGCCATGTGCCGCAGTTTCGCTTTATAACGCCTGCAGAAAACCAACCAGGCTCACCCGGACTTCATTAATCCGGGTTTCATTGCGGCGATAGTAAGTCCACTTACCAACTTTACTGGCTTCCAACAGTCCGGCTTCGTACAACACTTTCAGGCAGAGGGAAGTGGCTGGCTGTGACAGGCCAGCCTTGTCCTGAATGAGGCTGGCACAGACACCATACAGATCATAGTCATATAACTGGCTATAGCCTGCAAACGCCTGCTGTGGGTTTTTTAGCCACTGCAAAACGGCCATCCGGGTAGCGTTGGACAGGAGTTTCATGGCGTTTTCAGGTGACATGCAGCCTCACAAACAATCAGGAGCGGTAAACCGGGTAGTCAGTATACCCTTTACTGGTACCGCCATACAGCGTGGAAGCCTCCACCGGATTCAGTTCAACGTCTGCGGCAAAGCGGGCTGGCAGGTCAGGGTTAGCAATAAATGTTCTGCCAAAGCCGAACAAATCCCCCCAGCCATTTTGCAGAATATGCTCCGCTTTCTCTTTGGTGTAGCGGCCTGAATACATGATCGGCGAGGTGAACGTCTCCCGCAGAGCCGTTCTGAAACTCACTGGCAGGTCAGGGCTGTTATCCCAGTCAGCTTCCGCAATTGACAGATAACCGATTTCCAACTCATCGAGCATTTTTGCCGCGGCGAGATAAGTCGCCTGTGGATCGCTTTCGACCAATCCAAGGTAGACACGCTCCTCGTCAGTGCTGGTAAACAGCGGTGCAAAGCGGACGCCCGTTTTCTGGCTGCCAAAAACAGTACTGACAGCCACCACAATCTCTTTCAGGAAGCGCAGACGATTTTCTAAAGAGCCGCCATATTCATCCGTGCGGAAGTTGGTGTGTTCAGAGATAAATTGATTGATCAGGTAGCCATTCGCCGAGTGCAGCTCAACGCCATCGAACCCGGCGGCTTTGGCATTGATCGCCGCCTGACGATACAGCTCAACAATCTCTTTCACTTCTTCGGTGGCAAGTTCGCGAGGTTCGCTCGGAGACGTCAGCATCCCTTCACCTGGCCCGGTTTCAATAAATACCCGAACGCCAGTCGCTGTGACTGCAGAGGGCGCGACGGGAGCTTGTTCACCAGGTTGCAGCGCAGTGTGCGAGACGCGGCCAACATGCCACAGTTGGCAGAAAAGTGTGCCGCCTTGCTGATGGACGGCTTCAGTGACTTTTTTCCACCCCTCAATCTGCTGTTCGCTGTGGATACCCGGCGTCCAGGCATAACCCTGACCACGCGGTTCAATCTGCGTGCCTTCGGTGATCATGAAACCTGCGGTAGCGCGCTGACGGTAATATTCCACCATCATCTCTCCGGGTACATTACCAGGCTGATCGCTGCGACAGCGGGTCAATGGAGGCAGGGCAATACGGTTACGAAGGGTCAAGCCGCCAAGCTGTAGAGCGGAAAAAAGAGTAGGGCGATTCATAAAATTCCAGATTTTCTGAGGACAAAGAGTGGCGTCATTATATTTATAAATTTAAATGTGTAAATGCATTTTGTGCTTCAGGTGTGGCAGCAAGGAAAGCTGAAGATCAGGCATTCGCATCCTGGCAAAGAAGTGCTGGGTGAAATAGCGAAATGTGGCTGTGCCAGCCGGCACTGAGGGGAGGGGGTTTCTGGAACTATCAGGCTATTCACATTAAACGTCAGAAATGTAAAAGCCCCAACTTTTCAGGTCAGGGCTTTTAACGTACTGCATACTCATTATTAAACATTAATTTACTTACGTCGTTTTACTGCTGATTGTACAACGTCAAATGTACAAGTTCACACAGATAATATTAGGTTCTGTGTTAATAGATGACCTCCTATTATTACCGCTTAAACATAGCCCACTCAACTGTAAGTGGACGGAACACGTACATCTCCCATCGCGATATCTACTCTTGATGCGTAGCCTGACTATCGTCGGAAAATCGTTAAATATGATAACGATACGTCGACTTGAGTACTGTTGAAACATGGCCTGACATCATCGCGTTTTAGTTCCCATCCTGCGATTGGTGCAAATTTTGTTACGTGGCCCTAACGCGTCGGGTGAGTAAACTTCCCACCGTCAATGCCCATACAACAATATTTCGTGACCATCATCGCAGATTACTTCATTTACTCTTGAAGCCTTTTCCA
>NZ_JBAVTT010000141.1:0-29128 GCF_049696395.1 Erwinia sp. | reverse complement strand
GATTACCAGACCATGGCGAACGCGGTGATGGATCTGCAAAACAACCCGCAGACTGTCATGACCTTTGCCCGTGCCGTTGGGCCAACTGATTTTACCCGTCAGGCCACTGCGCTCGCTTTCGCCCGTGTAGCGCGTGAGGATGCTGAAAATGCCCGGGCGATGATCCCTTCGCTGGTCACCGCCCAGAAGATGAGCGATCAGCAAGCGCAGGATTTGAAAGAGGCGGTCGCCTGGCGCTTGATGGGCAACGATATCACTTCTGAACAGGCTCGCTGGCGTGATGATGTGGTGATGCGCAGCGACTCCACCTCATTGATTGAGCGCAGGGTCAGGATGTCACTCGGCATTAACGATCGTCGCGGCCTGAATACCTGGATTGCGCGTCTGCCGGTTGAAGCCAAACAGAAAGATGAGTGGCAGTACTGGCAAGCCGACCTGCTATTAGAGCAGGGCAGGAAAGAAGAAGCGGAGAAGATCCTGCATGCCCTGATGCAGGAGCGTGGCTTCTATCCGATGGTGGCGGCCCAGAAACTGGGTGAAGAGTACAAACTGCAGATTGATAAGGCGCCGCCGCAGGACAGCAGCCTGACGCAGGGCGCTGAAATTGCCCGCGTGCGTGAACTGATGTATTGGGGAATGGATAACCTGGCCCGCACGGAGTGGAGCTACCTGGTTTCCAGTAAAAACAGCAGCCAGCAGCAGCAGCTCGCCCAGTATGCTTACCAGCAAAACTGGTGGGTGCTGAGCGTGCAGGCGACCATTACCGGTAAATTGTGGAACAGCTTGCAGGAGCGCTTCCCGCTGGCTTATCAGGACCAGTTCCAGCGCTACGCTAACGGCAAGGCGATTCCGATTAGCTATGCCATGGCGATCGCCCGTCAGGAGAGCGCCTGGAACCCTAAAGCCCGTTCTCCGGTGGGTGCGGCGGGGCTGATGCAGGTGATGCCTGCCACCGCGCAACACACGGTGAAGGTCTACAGCCTGCCGGGCTACAGCAACAGTAGCCAGTTGTTAGATCCAGAAACCAATATTCAGATCGGCACGCAGTATCTGGAATCCGTCTATCAGCAGTTTGGTCAGAACCGCATCTTCTCTTCTGCGGCTTACAACGCGGGTCCTTCCAGGGTGAAAACCTGGCTGGGTAACAGCGCTGGCCGACTGGATCCGGTTGCCTTCATTGAAACCATCCCGTTTTCGGAAACGCGTGGCTACGTGAAGAACGTGCTGGCTTACGACGCTTATTATCGCCACTTCATGGATAAGTCAGACAAAATTCTGGCGGACAGTGAGTGGCAACGGCGCTACTGATCGTGTCAGGCCTGTGCTATGCTTTTGTACTAGTTTAATAGTATGGGCCACACATGAGCGAATCTTCCGTTCCCGTAACCATGGAACCGCATAACGAAGAGTGGCAGCGTTTTGTGACGCTGCTGCAACGTGCCTTTGGCAATGGATTACATCTGCCGCTGCTGCAACTGATGATGACGCCGGACGAGCGCGAAGCCTTAGGGACGCGTCTACGGATCATCGAAGAGTTGATGCGTGGCGAGTTAAGCCAGCGTGAGTTGAAAAATGATTTAGGGGTGGGAATTGCGACCATTACCCGAGGATCGAACAGCCTGAAAAGTGCGCCCCCGGCGCTGAAAGCCTGGCTGGAGGCGCAACTGCTGAACGGATCAGATAAGGTCTGACTCTTCGTTATCGCCCGGCTTGATCTGATAGATGTCATTGTGAAACGGGCAAAGCGCCAGAATCAGAGCCTGATGGTAAACACTGGTACGTGACAACAGGCCAGCGGTGAAGGCGCCAATGGCCCCGCCTTTTTGTTTGATGTTATCAATGCCAGTGATCCGGGACATCTCTTCGCCCAGTTCACGGCCTTCGTGTATGCCTTTCATCACGATGGCCGGCAGGGTGAAGCTGGCAGAGCGAGATTCGCCACGCAGCTTATGGTTTTCCACCACCATCCACGCGAAGGCGCTCTCTTCTTCAATTCCGGCTTCAATCGCTACCCAGAAATCGGCTTCCGGGCGAACCTGGCGGGCATTCATCACGCGCTGACGTGCGCCAGTTCTCGTTTCGTGATTTGTTATTGGTTGTGCGGCCACGCCGCTGTCGACCTCGACACCCTCAATATGGCAGGATCCTTCACCGAACACATCGCTGAATGCCTGAGAAATTGCCTTAATTTTGGCTGGATTGATGGTGGCAGCGACAACATGGTACATAATTGTTTGAACCCTTTAGGCAAATTTGTCGCAGTATAACGGAAAATCGCATGTTACAGGTCTATCTTGTTCGCCACGGAGAAACGCTTTGGAATGCCGCCCGGCGCATTCAGGGACAGTCAGACAGCGCGCTGACGGAGAAAGGAGTGCAGCAGGCACATCAGGTGGGGGAGCGAGTGAAACACTTCGGCATCACCCATGTTATCTCCAGTGATTTGGGGCGAACCAAACACACTGCAGAGATTATTGCTGATGCCTGCGGCTGCGAAGTCATCCTGGATCCCCGTCTGCGTGAGTTAAACATGGGCGTGCTGGAACAGCAGCCGCTGGATGAGCTGACGGAAGAGCAAGAGGGCTGGCGGAAAACGCTGGTCGACGGCACTGAAAATGGTCGCATTCCTGGCGGCGAGTCGATGACAGAGATGGCCGAGCGTATGCATCAGGCGCTGAATGCCTGTCTGGATCTGCCTGCTGGTAGCCGTCCGCTGATCGTCAGCCACGGCATGGCGCTGGGCGTACTGGTCAGTACCTTACTTGGCTTGCCTGCGCATGCTGAACGCCGTCTGCGTTTACGCAACTGCTCAATTTCTCGCGTTGATCATCAGCAAAGTGCCTGGCTGGCGGCTGGCTGGGTGGTGGAAACGGCCGGGGATGTTGCGCATCTCGATCAGCCTGCGCTGGATGAGTTGCAGCGTTAATCTCTGAAGAGAAAAAGCCGGGGCGAATAATCACTTCGCCCCTTTATGTTGCTTAAGCTGTAGTTGATTCTACCGGTGGACGGATCGGGATCAGATACTCACAGTGTATCTCAACAGGCGGCTCTGCACGTTTCTTGCCACCGTGGGTATAGAAGCGCTCAATATCCTGTCCATGACGACGGGTAAGCTTCAGCATCGGCATACAGGTGCCGTAAACCAGCAGGATAAAGTCCTGCAGATCGTTATGCGGCCCTTCGTAGGTAAACTGCACGTACTCCCCACCTTCTAACAACACGGTCTGCGTTGACTGCAAAGGCTGCGAAAGCTTGTCTGACGGCACGGCT
This sequence comes from Erwinia sp., assembly GCF_049696395.1. GTDB lineage: Bacteria > Pseudomonadota > Gammaproteobacteria > Enterobacterales > Enterobacteriaceae > Erwinia. The sequence continues at coordinate 25,858 of NZ_JBAVTT010000141.1, read as the reverse complement.
GTGGTGTACAGGATCTCCTGTTCATCATCCTTTTCCATGCTCGGACGTGACTGATGCAAACCGTACAGCACCGGTGGAACCCTATCCGTTTCGGTCAGGAACTGACGCCAGAAGTGCATCCGCATCTCACCGCGGGCACTGGAGATCTGCTCCAGCGTACAGGTGTAACTTTGCGTTTGCCCAACCAACACGGTTTCTGGCAGAGTAACCCAGGTAGGCTCAGGAATGTGGAAATCACCCAGGCGGATCGGTGGACGCAGACCGAACGAGTTCCAGTCAGACGAGCGGCGATAGTACGCTGGCGTCTGATTAAACTGCTTCTTGAAGGCACGGGTAAACGTCTGCTGCGAATCAAAACGATACTGCAGGGCAATGTCCAGAATCGGACGGCTGGTCAGGCGAAGCGCCACAGCAGCCTTCGACAGACGGCGTGCACGGATATAAGCGCCGATCGCGTGCCCGGTGACTTCCTTAAACATTCTTTGCAAGTGCCATTTTGAATAACCGGCCTTGGTCGCCACGTTGTCCAGAGACAGCGGCTGATCAAGGTGGCTTTCAATCCAGACAAGCAAATCGCGAATGATACCGGCTTGATCCATAAATCATCCTTACCTGGTTAAAATTGGTGCAGGGAAAAGTTCCACTACTGGCTTCTGTTACGCATTCAGTCTGCAAGAAGACAAATACCCTGTGCTGATGCGCCTCAAACAACGGGGAGGTGTTACCATGCGGCAAGTGCCTGAAGAAGTTTACCTTACAATGTCATCTATTTTCTAAGCAATGGTAACGTTATGACAATGAGAAAATTGTTAATAGTCACGTCAGTGATTTTTACATCATTAACCGCTCATGCAGAGCAGGTTGGATCAGTGGATACGGTATTTAAGGTGTTTGGCCCAGACCATAAGATAGTGGTTGAAGCCTTCGACGATCCCGATGTAAAAAATGTAACTTGTTATATCAGCCGCGCCAAAACGGGTGGCATCAAGGGTGGGCTTGGGCTGGCTGAGGATACCTCAGACGCGGCCATCTCCTGTCAGCAGGTTGGTCCGGTTGAACTCAGCGATAAAATTGCCAAGGGTAAAGCTGAAGGCGAGGTTGTGTTCCAAAAGCGGACTTCACTGGTGTTTAAAAAGCTACAGGTGGTACGGTTTTACGATCAAAAACGTAATGCACTGATCTATCTGAGCTATTCCGATAAAGTCGTAGATGGTTCGCCTAAAAACGCCCTGAGCGCAGTGCCTATTATGCCGTGGAAATAGTCTGCTGCATAGAAAAGGGCCGGATTACCGGCCCTTAATTTTTTGCCCGAAGAGGACTTAGTCCTGCAGATCGCCACAGAAGCGGTAACCTTCACCATGGATGGTCGCGATGATTTCTGGCGTATCCGGCGTGGATTCGAAGTGCTTACGAATACGGCGGATAGTCACATCGACGGTACGATCGTGTGGCTTCAGCTCACGGCCTGTCATCTTTTTCAGCAGATCCGCACGGGTCTGGATTTTGCCTGGGTTTTCGCAGAAGTGCAGCATGGCGCGGAATTCACTGCGCGGTAGCTTGTACTGCTCGCCCTGCGGGCTGACCAGCGAACGGCTGTTGATGTCCAGCTCCCACCCGTTAAACTTATAGCTTTCTACCAGCTTGCGCTCTTCACTGTGCGGTGCCAGATTCATGGTGCGGGAAAGCAGGTTGCGTGCACGGATGGTCAGCTCACGCGGGTTAAACGGTTTGGTGATGTAATCATCTGCGCCGATTTCCAGGCCCAGAATTTTGTCGACTTCATTATCGCGACCGGTCAGGAACATCAGCGCTACGTTAGCCTGTTCGCGAAGCTCGCGAGCCAACAGCAGACCATTTTTCCCCGGCAGGTTAATGTCCATGATCACCAGGTTGATGTCGTTCTCGGTCAATATTTGGTGCATTTCGGCACCATCCGTAGCTTCATAAACCATGTAGCCTTCGGCCTCAAAAATACTTTTGAGAGTATTACGAGTCACTAATTCGTCTTCAACGATAAGTATGTGCGGGGTCTGCATGTGTTCGCTACCTAAAATTGCCAACAAAGTTAAAACAGGGCATACAGCTAACCAGGCCAGGCAGAAGAGTCATCCGGCGCGAAACGTCAACTGTACAGAATATGTTCTTGAACCATTAAAGGCCAGGCCGTGCTTCCCGAAAATACAAGGTGCAACCTGTCCTGATACGCTTAAAAATGTGTGTGCATCTTAGCCACATTAACAGCGAGATAACAGTACAAGACCTGACCGAAATGTAATAAACAACGCTAAGTTGACTTATATCAAACCAATTGTAGCACGTTAACAAGTTTGTGAAAAACTCTTACAAGAATGCCAGCTTAGCTCACATTTATGCACTTTTCGCCGACGAGTTACCTCATTGCGGCAAAAATAGTTAGGATCGGATTTAACATTTGTTAATTGATTGAACCCTATGGTTTTATCGGCTGATAATTGTTTTTATTAGGGTATTTGCAACGAAGTCGTCATATAATTTGATTATGACTGGGTAGAGTATGCGCCGATAATGTTATTGAATTGTTACCGTCGAGCGCGATTTTTTACAAGCTGGCTGTAATTTTTTACGGCACGGCCAACCAATATTAAGGCAGTTATGCGTTTTCCTCTGATACTTGTCTCACCACGCAGACCAGAAAATGTGGGTGCTGCCGCCCGCGCCATGAAAACCATGGGATTTGATGAGCTGCGGATCGTCAACAGTCAGGCTCATCTTGAACCGGCTGCCGGCTGGGTCGCTCACGGTGCCGGGGAAATTCTGGCGAATGCCACGCACTGGGATTCGCTGGAAGAGGCGTTGGCAGACGTTGACTTCAGCATTGCGACCACTGCGCGAAGCCGGGCAAAATTCCGTTATTACGCCACGCCTCAGCAGGTGCAGAGCCTGTTAGAAGAGAAGCAACAGTGGGTGCAAAGTGCTGCGCTGGTGTTTGGCCGGGAAGACACAGGGCTGACCAATGAAGAGCTGGAGCTGGTGGATGTGCTGACCGGTATTCCGATGGCGGCGGACTATCCTTCCCTCAATCTGGGTCAGGCCGTAATGGTCTATTGCTACCAGCTTTCTGCGCTGAGGCAGGTAAGTGCCACAAAAGAAGCCCCAGCGGATGCTCAGCAGTTAGTCGCGCTTCGTCAGCGTGTTGATCGTCTGTTGCTGAAGCTGGAAGTCAACGACGACAGCAAACTGGTGGACTGGCTGGCTCAGCGTATTGGCCTGCTGGAACAGCGCGACAGCGCCATGCTTCATCGTCTGCTGCATGACGTAGAAAAAAAACTTATAGATAAAAAGTCTGGCGAATAAAGTAATCGCAGTGGCTATTACTGCCCTTTTTTCGCCAGCTAACAGAATGGATCTGTTTTCGGCGAAAATCCCCCAAGGCTTCTCCGCTTCGTCACTGGCCGCAAAGTGATAAAAAAATTGACTTGGTCAGGCGATTGCTTTACTTCTGGAGGCCGACAGAATTTATAAACAGACAGACGATAAATCTAAAATGCGCAATTTCAGCCTGATGACAACAATCATTATTACCACCACCATTACCACAGGTAACGGTGCGGGCTGACGCATACAAGAATCATCAAAAACAAGCCCGCACCTAAATAGTGCGGGCTTTTTTTTCGGCTAAAATTCAGGAGATGTGGATATGCGAGTGCTGAAATTCGGTGGAACCTCAGTAGCCAATGCGGAACGCTTCTTACGCGTGGCAGACATTCTGGAAAGTAATGCGAAGCAGGGACAGGTTGCTACCGTATTGTCCGCGCCAGCCAAGATCACCAATCACCTGGTGGCAATGATTGAAAAAACCATCAGCGGTCAGGATGCGTTTCCCAATATCAGCGATGCTGAAAGCATTTTTGCCTCTCTGTTGCAGGGACTGGCAGACATCCAGCCAGGCTTCCAGTACGACAAGCTGAAAACGGTTGTCGACCAGGAGTTTGCTCAGCTTAAACAGATCCTGCACGGTATTGGCCTGTTGGGGCAGTGCCCGGACAGCGTAAACGCAGCGATCATCTGCCGTGGCGAGAAGCTGTCTATCGCGATCATGGAAGCGTTGCTGCAGGCTCGTGGGCATGGCGTTAGCGTTATTGACCCGGTTGAGAAGCTCTTGGCCGTTGGCCATTACCTCGAATCAACCGTAGATATCCCTGAATCCACTCGCCGCATCGCCGCCAGCCAAATCCCGCCGGAAAATATGATCCTGATGGCCGGTTTCACCGCAGGTAACGATAAAGGTGAGCTGGTGGTGCTGGGCCGTAATGGTTCCGACTATTCAGCAGCCGTGCTGGCCGCTTGTTTACGTGCTGATTGTTGTGAAATCTGGACCGATGTTGACGGGGTATACACTTGCGATCCTCGCCAGGTTCCTGATGCGCGCTTGCTCAAATCGATGTCCTATCAGGAAGCGATGGAGCTCTCCTATTTTGGCGCGAAAGTGCTTCATCCTCGCACCATCACGCCCATCGCTCAGTTCCAGATCCCTTGCCTGATCAAGAACACCGCTAACCCGCAGGCGCCTGGTACCCTGATTGGTGGCGACAGCTCAGATGATGATAACCCGGTGAAGGGCATCACCAACCTGAATAACATGGCGATGTTCAACGTCTCCGGCCCTGGCATGAAAGGCATGGTTGGCATGGCGGCAAGAGTCTTTGCGGCAATGTCACGCAGCGGGATTTCCGTGGTGTTAATCACCCAATCCTCTTCTGAATACAGCATCAGTTTCTGCGTGCCGCAGAGCGACCAGGCGCGTGCCCGTCGCGTATTGGAAGAAGAGTTCTATCTTGAGCTGAAAGATGGCCTGCTTGAGCCGCTGGACGTGATGGAGCATCTGGCGGTGATTTCGGTCGTCGGCGACGGTATGCGTACTTTGCGCGGCATCTCCGCCAAATTCTTCTCAGCGCTGGCGCGGGCTAACATCAATATCGTGGCTATTGCTCAAGGCTCTTCCGAGCGTTCAATTTCTGTCGTCGTGGATAACGATCAGGCCACCACTGGCGTGCGTGTCGTGCATCAGATGCTGTTCGCCACTGACCAGGTGATTGAAGTCTTTGTGATCGGCGTAGGTGGCGTAGGCGCGGCGTTGATTGACCAGCTGCATCGCCAGCAGGCCTGGCTGAAGAACAAGCATATCGATCTGCGTGTCTGCGGTATCGCCAATTCCAAAGCGCTGCTGACTAACGTTCACGGCATTCCGCTGGAGAACTGGAAAGGGTCGCTGGCAGAAGCCAAAGAGCCTTTCAACCTGGGCCGCCTGATGCGTCTGGTGAAAGAGTATCACCTGCTAAACCCGGTGATTGTTGACTGTACTTCAAGCCAGGCCGTTGCCGATCAGTATGCCGACTTCCTGGGCGAAGGCTTCCACGTAGTGACGCCGAATAAAAAGGCCAATACCTCTTCTTACAATTACTACCAGCAGATGCGCGCTGCGGCAGCAAAATCTCGTCGTAAGTTCCTCTACGACACTAACGTAGGCGCAGGCCTGCCGGTTATCGAGAACCTGCAAAACCTGCTGAATGCCGGTGATGAACTGCTGCGTTTCTCCGGGATCCTCTCTGGCTCTTTATCCTTTATTTTCGGTAAACTGGATGAAGGCATTTCGCTGTCTGAAGCAACGAAGACAGCCCGTGAAATGGGCTTCACCGAGCCAGATCCGCGCGACGATCTCTCTGGCATGGATGTGGCGCGCAAGCTGCTGATCCTTGCCCGTGAAGCGGGTTACCAGCTTGAACTTAGCGACATCGAAATTGAAACGGTGCTGCCAGAGGAGTTCACGGCAATTGCCGACGTGGAAACCTTTATGGCGCGTCTGCCAGAACTGGATGACGCCTTTGCCTCTCGTGTGGCTCGTGCCAGCGAAGAGGGCAAAGTGCTGCGGTTTGTCGGTGCCATTGAAGAAGGCGGCCGCTGCCGGGTGAAAATTGATGCCGTGGACGGAAACGATCCGCTGTATAAAGTGAAAAACGGCGAGAATGCTTTGGCTTTCTACAGCCGCTACTACCAACCTATTCCGCTGGTTCTGCGGGGTTACGGTGCCGGTAATGATGTGACCGCAGCAGGCGTGTTTGCCGACCTGTTACGCACCTTGTCATGGAAGTTGGGAGTTTAAAATGGTGAAGATTTATGCCCCTGCCTCAATCGGCAACGTAAGCGTGGGCTTTGATGTATTGGGTGCGGCGGTGTCTCCGGTTGATGGCTCGTTGCTGGGCGACTGTGTGACCGTGGAAGCGGCCAGCGAATTCAGCCTGCGTAACGAAGGGCGCTTCGTCAGCAAGTTGCCAACCAATCCGCAGGAAAACATTGTCTGGCAGTGCTGGGACCGTTTCTGCGAAGCGATTGGCAAGCGCGTGCCGGTAGCGATGACGCTGGAAAAAAACATGCCGATCGGTTCCGGTCTGGGCTCCAGCGCCTGTTCCGTCGTCGCTGGTCTGATGGCGATGAACGAACACTGTGGCAAACCGTTAAGCGACACCGAACTGCTGGCGCTGATGGGCGAGCTGGAAGGGCGTATTTCCGGCAGCGTGCATTATGATAACGTGGCGCCTTGCTTCCTCGGGGGCATTCAGCTGATGCTGGAGGAAAATGGGATTATCAGCCAGCAGGTGCCAGGCTTTGATGACTGGTTCTGGGTGATGGCCTATCCGGGAATTAAAGTCTCTACTGCTGAAGCCCGCGCTATTCTGCCGGCGCAGTACCGTAAAGAAGACATTATTAAGCACGGTCGCTATCTGGGTGGGTTTATTCATGCCTGCCACACGCAGCAACCGGAGCTGGCGGCAAAGCTGATGCGCGATGTGATCGCCGAGCCTTACCGCACCAAACTGTTACCGGGATTTGCTGAAGCCCGCCAGGCCGCGCAGGATATTGGCGCACTGGCCTGTGGTATTTCGGGTTCCGGCCCAACGCTGTTCGCCGTCTGTAACCAACTGGACACGGCGCAGCGCATGGCAGACTGGCTCAGCCAGCACTATCTGCAAAATGATGAAGGCTTCGTTCATATCTGCCGCATAGACACGGCAGGCGCACGTAAACTGGGATAACGCATGAAACTGTATAATCTTAAGGATCACAACGAGCAGGTAAGCTTCTCGCAGGCTGTTAAACAAGGCCTGGGTAAACAGCAGGGCCTGTTCTTTCCGCTTGAGCTGCCTGAGTTTGAACTGACCGACATCGACGAGATGTTGGAAATGGATTTCGTTACCCGCAGTAGCAAAATCCTCTCTGCCTTTATTGGCGATGAGATCGCGCCTCATCAGTTGCAACAGCGCCTGAAAACCGCCTTCAACTTCCCGGCACCGGTGCAAAAGGTGACGGAGGATATCTCTGCGCTGGAGCTGTTCCACGGTCCAACGCTGGCGTTCAAAGACTTCGGCGGCCGTTTTATGGCGCAGATGCTCTCTTACGTCAGCGAAGCCGATGAGAAAATCACTATTCTGACCGCCACTTCCGGTGACACTGGCGCGGCTGTTGCCCATGCGTTCTTCGGTATGGAAAACGTGCGTGTAGTGATCCTCTATCCGAAAGGCAAAATCAGTCCGCTGCAGGAGAAACTGTTCTGTACGCTGGGTGGCAATATTCAGACCATCGCGATTGAAGGCGATTTTGATGCCTGTCAGTCTCTGGTCAAGCAAGCCTTCGACGATGAGCTGCTGAAGAAAGCCATTGGCCTGAACTCGGCGAACTCGATCAACATCAGCCGCCTGCTGGCGCAGATTTGCTACTACTTTGAAGCCGTAGCGCAACTGCCTCAGGAGAAGCGCAATCAGCTGGTGATCTCCGTACCAAGCGGCAACTTCGGCGATCTGACCGCGGGCCTGCTGGCGAAGTCACTTGGCCTGCCGGTGAAACGCTTTATCGCCGCAACCAACGCCAATGATACCGTTCCGCGCTTCCTGGAGAAGGGTGAGTGGCAGCCGAACGTGACGGTTTCCACCTTGTCCAACGCGATGGATGTCAGCCAGCCGAACAACTGGCCGCGCGTGGAAGAGATCTTCCGCCGTAAAACCTGGCGTCTGACTGACCTGGGCTTTGGCGCAGTGGATGATGAAACTACCAAAGAAACGATGCGTGAGCTGGCGGATTTGGGTTACGTTTCAGAGCCGCACGCTGCCATTGCTTACCGTATGCTGCGCGATCAGCTGCAGGAAGGGGAGTTTGGTCTGTTCCTGGGCACGGCGCACCCGGCCAAGTTTATCGAAAGTGTGGAAGAGATCCTCGACCGCAAAATCCCGGTCCCTGAAGAGCTGGCCCAGCGTGCTGATTTGCCGCTGCTCTCTCATGAGATGAAAGCGGACTTCGCTGAGCTGCGTGAGTTCCTGCTGCATAAATAAGGTGTTCGCCCCTTTGAGGGCTTGATCACCCAAAACAAACGGCCCTGAAAAGGGCCGTTTTTTTATTCTGCCAGTCATCCGCTAAGGTCAGGCCGTTTCGCGGCGCTTAAACATCATTTCGCTGTCGCTGCTTTCTTCCGGGACGAAGAAGTAGCCGTCCACATCAAACTTCTTCAGCTGGGCCGGTTTTGTTAAGCGCTGCTCAATGACATAGCGGCTCATCAAGCCACGCGCTTTCTTAGCATAGAAGCTGATCACCTTGAACTTGCCGTTTTTCTCGTCCAGGAACACCGGTTTGATGATACGACCAGTTAACTTCTTCGGCTTCACCGCTTTGAAATATTCGTCGGAAGCCAGGTTCAGCAAGACATCGTCGCCTTGTTCTGCCAGCGCCGCATTCAGCGCTTCGGTCAGCTTATCGCCCCAGAAGGTGTAGAGATCTTTTCCTGCCGGATTTTCCAGCTTAATGCCCATTTCCAGACGATACGCCTGCATCAAATCCAGCGGGCGCAGCAGGCCATAAAGACCGGAAAGCATCCGCAAATGCTGCTGAGCAAAATCGAAGTCTTTCTCTTTGAACGTTTCAGCCTGCAGGCCGGTGTAAACGTCACCTTTGAAGGCGAGAATGGCCTGACGCGCATTCTCCGGCGTAAACGGCGGGTGCCAGTTATGGAAGCGGTCTGCGTTCAGTCCAGCCAGTTTGTCGCTGATATGCATCAGTGAGCCGATTTGCGCGGGGCTCAGCTTACGGGCGACCTCAATCAGTTTTTGGGAATCATCCAGCAACGCGGGTTGGGTGAAACGTTTGGTCGCCAGCGGGCTTTCAAAATCCAGCGTTTTGGCTGGGGAGATAACCATCAACATGCCTGAGTCCTTGTATGAATATGCCGCCATGGGCAAAAGTGTGCAGCCGCTACTTTAGCAAAAAAAGGGGATAAAAGGAGTAATCGCTGCCATTGCCTTTATTGATTCCCGGCGCTCTCAAGGGGTATTCCCGGGCAATTTAGCACTGCGTGGCCTGCGGGAAACCTTACCTTGCATGGCCAGTTTCGCGTGATATTATCCATGTCAGACATTTTCAAGAACCCGATAACTCTACTCTGATGAGAATGACAACCATGACGGATAAACTGACTTCCCTGCGTCAACTGACCACTGTTGTTGCCGACACCGGCGACATTGAAGCGATGAAGCTGTACAAGCCGCAAGATGCTACCACCAACCCCTCCCTGATCCTGAGCGCCGCGCAGATTCCTGAATACCGCAAACTGATTGATGAAGCGGTAACCTGGGCTCGCGATCAGAGCAGCAAAAAAGAAGAGCAGGTGAACTTCGCTGCGGATAAGCTGGCCGTCAATATCGGTCTGGAAATCCTGAAGCTGGTGCCTGGCCGTGTCTCTACCGAAGTGGATGCCCGTCTGTCTTACGACACCGAAGGCAGCATCAACAAAGCCCGTTCCCTGATCAAACTGTACAACGATGCTGGCATCAGCAACGACCGCATCCTGATCAAACTGGCTTCCACCTGGCAGGGCATCCGTGCTGCTGAGCAGCTGGAAAAAGAAGGCATCAACTGTAACCTGACGCTGCTGTTCTCCTTCGCTCAGGCTCGTGCTTGTGCTGAAGCTGGCGTGTTCCTGATTTCACCTTTCGTGGGTCGTATTCTGGACTGGTACAAAGCCAACACCGACAAGAAAGAGTACGCTGCGCACGAAGATCCAGGCGTGGTTTCTGTGACTGAAATCTACGAATATTACAAGCAGCATGGCTACGAAACCGTAGTCATGGGCGCCAGCTTCCGTAACGTCGGCGAAATCATTGAGCTGGCTGGCTGCGACCGTCTGACCATCTCCCCGAACCTGCTGAAAGAGCTGGCAGAAACCGAAGGGACGCTGGAGCGTAAACTGTCTTACACCGGTGAAGTGAAAGCTCGTCCGGCTAAAATGACGGAATCTGAGTTCCTGTGGGAGCACAACCAGGATCCGATGGCAGTAGATAAACTGGCTCAGGGCATCCGTAACTTTGCTCTCGACCAGGGCAAACTCGATAAAATGATTGCCGACCTGCTGTAAGTCGTTAAGCGTGGCCGGTTATCCGGCCACTGTTTTGCCCCGCTGTACATCCCGCTTTGTAATGGTTTATCCTGCTTTTATCCTCCCCCACGCCCGCGCTTTTACCGTGGCCGTAAACACAGTGACGACCAGATGAATACACTACGTATAGGCTTAATTTCGGTTTCCGATCGCGCCGCCAACGGCATCTATCAGGATGAAGGTCTGCCGGCACTTGAGGCCTGGCTGACCCAGGCTCTGGCTACGCCGTTCGAGATTGAAAAGCGGCTGGTGCCGGATGAACAACCGATCATTGAGCAGACAATTTGTGAACTGGTGGATGAACTGTTCTGCCATCTGGTGCTGACCACCGGAGGAACGGGGCCGGCTCGCCGTGATGTCACGCCGGATGCCACGCTGGCCATTGCGGACCGCGAAATGCCTGGTTTTGGCGAGCAGATGCGCCAGATAAGCCTTAACTTTGTGCCCACTGCCATTCTTTCCCGCCAGCTTGGCGTGATCCGTAAACAATCGCTGATTATCAATCTGCCGGGTCAGCCGAAATCGATCAAAGAGACGCTGGAAGGGCTGAAAGAGGCCGATGGCAAAGCGAAGGTCCAGGGTATTTTTGCCAGCGTGCCGTATTGCATCCAACTGCTGGAAGGGCCGTATGTGGAGACCAATGACGCCGTTGTAGCAGCTTTTCGCCCTAAAAGTGCGCGGCGTGAAACAAACGGCTAAAAATGGCGTAATTCAGGCATAAGATCCAGCAACACTGGTGTGGCGGGAATTGAACGGTATAGTACGGTTAGCTTTACAACGTCGAACTATACTTTTTTCTTCTACTTCTGGATGTGCCTGAATAATTATGCTTCACGATAACGATCGCCGTCTGAACCGGCAGGATTACAAAACCCTTTCTCTGGCGGCGCTGGGTGGCGCGCTGGAATTCTACGACTTCATTATCTTCGTGTTTTTTGCTGCCGCGATAGGCGATCTGTTCTTCCCTCCGGATATTCCTGACTGGCTACGCCAGGTCCAGACCTTCGCTATTTTCGCCGCGGGTTACCTTGCCCGTCCTTTGGGTGGCATCATCATGGCGCATTTCGGCGACAGCCAGGGCCGTAAGAAGATGTTCAGCCTGAGTATCCTGCTGATGGCACTGCCAACGCTGGCGATGGGGCTGTTGCCAACCTACGCCACGCTGGGCATTTCCGCGCCAATCCTGCTTTTACTCCTGCGCGTGCTGCAAGGTGCGGCAATTGGTGGCGAAGTGCCGGGCGCGTGGGTGTTTGTGGCTGAACATGTGCCGGAAAAACGCATCGGATTTGCCTGCGGGACGCTCACCGCCGGGCTGACCGCTGGTATCCTGTTAGGCTCTGTTGTCGCAACGTTGGTGAATACGGCATTTGGCCCACAGGGCATTTCTGCCGGTGCCTGGCGTATTCCGTTCCTGTTGGGGGGCGTGTTCGGTTTTATCGCGCTTTACCTGCGCCGCTGGTTGCATGAAACCCCAATCTTTATCGAGATGAAAGCCCGTAAAGCTCTGGCGGCGGAACTGCCGTTGAAAGCGGTGGTGATGAAGCATAAAAGAGAAATCGCTATCAGCATGTTGCTGACGTGGCTGCTTTCGGCAGGGATCGTTGTGGTGATCCTGATGACCCCAACCTTGCTGCAAAAGCAGTTTGGTATTCCAGGTGCACAGGCACTTCAGGCCAACAGCCTGGCGACAGTGATGCTGCTGGTTGGCTGTATCTGCGCGGGTTTTGCCGCCGATCGTTTTGGCGCCAGCAAAACGTTGATCGTGGGCAGCCTGTTCCTGGCGGTTTGCAGCTGGCTATTCTACCGGACGGTGGGAGTCCATCCGGACCTGTTATTCCCTTGCTATGCGCTGGTAGGTTTCAGCGTTGGTGTGGTAGGCGCGGTGCCTTATGTGATGGTGCGTGCCTTCCCGGCAGACGTGCGTTTCACCGGGATCGCCTTCTCCTATAACGTGGCTTACGCTATTTTTGGCGGTTTAACCCCGATTTTTGTCACGCTGATCATGGCCGTGACGCCGCTGGCTCCGGCTTACTATGTGCTGGCGTTATCCGCTATTGGTCTGCTGGTCGGCATTTATCTGAAGCGCGATAGCAAGCGTGAAGCTGTCGTCGGCCGCACCTTCAGCTGATAAAAAAGCCCTGTCGTTTCTCAACGGCAGGGCGTATCACTTCCTCAAACGTCTTACGCCTGATTCATCTCACCGATTGGCAGCGCTCTCCGCCCCAACTGCTGGTCGTTCATCTCGCCGATTGGCAGTGCTTTCCGTCCCAACTGCTCATTGAGCACTTCAGCCATGGCAAGGTACATCGCGCTTGCCCCGCAAAGAATGCCCTCATAGCCCGCCAGCGTCAGCACGGCTTGATTGCCGGTGATATTGCCGAGGGCAAGCAGAGCGAACAGCAGCGTCAGGCTGCTGAAGACCAACTGTAGAGCGCGGTTGGCGCGTAGCGTGCCAAAGAACATAAACAGCGTGAAGACACCCCACAAAGCCAGCCAGAGGCCAAGCACCTTTGCATCGGTCGCTTCAGCCAGCCCAAGGCGCGGCAACAGCAGAATTCCTACCAGGCTTAGCCAGAAACAGCCATAAGCCGTGAAGGCTGTCAGGCCGAAGGTGTTGCCTTTTTTATACTCCAGCAGGCCTGCCAGAATCTGGGCCAGACCGCCAAAGAACAGTCCCATGCTGATAATGGCGGAGTTCATCGGAAAAAAACCGGCATTATGCAGATTAAGTAAGACGGTGGTCATGCCAAATCCCATCAGGCCGAGCGGGCCAGGGTTTGCTAATTTGCTGCTGTGCATAAATCCTCTGGTATCAAAGATAAAACGACAAATAAAAGTGAAATAAGTGATGGAAGGGTGCTGATTTTGCGCAGGAATGACCCCATTTTTTCAGCACGCGCGGCATCATAATGATCCGCAGGCTGGAAAACCTTGATCTGGAGAGTGGAAAAAACGAAATTTTTTTCATCTTGCCCCTTGATGCCGCTCCGGATGGCCCCATCTTATTTGGCATCCAAGGTTATGGACCTGGAGAAAAAGCGCGGCGCCAACGGTTGAAACGGCAAAAAAAGCCCGCATTAAGTGTTCATAAACTGATTTGACATAAATTTAAGTGGGAGATGTATAGATGGGTAAAATTATTGGTATTGACCTGGGTACGACTAACTCTTGTGTCGCTGTTATGGACGGTGGCAAAGCGCGCGTACTTGAGAATGCAGAAGGCGATCGCACCACCCCTTCAATCATTGCTTACACCCAGGACGGCGAGATTCTGGTCGGTTCACCGGCTAAGCGTCAGGCTGTGACCAACCCACAGAATACCCTGTTTGCGATCAAGCGCCTGATTGGCCGTCGCTTCCAGGACGAAGAAGTGCAGCGTGATATCAAAATCATGCCATACAAAATTGCCGGTTCTGACAACGGCGACGCCTGGATCGATGTGAAAGGCCAGAAAATGGCACCGCCGCAGATTTCTGCTGAAGTGCTGAAGAAAATGAAGAAAACGGCTGAAGATTTCCTGGGTGAGCCAGTCACTGAAGCGGTTATCACTGTACCAGCCTACTTTAACGATGCGCAGCGTCAGGCAACGAAAGACGCCGGCCGTATCGCAGGTCTGGACGTAAAACGTATCATCAACGAACCAACCGCAGCCGCACTGGCATACGGTATGGATAAAGGTCAGGGCAACCGTACTATCGCGGTTTATGACCTGGGCGGCGGTACCTTCGATATCTCTATCATCGAAATCGATGAAGCTGATGGCGAAAAAACCTTTGAAGTGCTGGCAACCAACGGTGATACCCACCTGGGTGGTGAAGACTTCGATAGCCGCATGATCAACTATCTGGTCGCAGAATTTAAGAAAGATTCTGGTATCGATCTGCACAACGATCCGCTGGCAATGCAGCGTCTGAAAGAAGCTGCAGAGAAAGCGAAAATCGAACTGTCTTCTGCCCAGCAGACCGACGTGAACCTGCCGTACATCACTGCTGATGCGACTGGTCCAAAGCACCTGAACATCAAAGTGACCCGTGCGAAGCTGGAATCACTGGTTGAAGATCTGGTTGCTCGCTCAATCGATCCACTGAAAGTGGCGCTGAAAGATGCTGGTCTGTCTGTTTCAGACATCGATGACGTGATTCTTGTTGGTGGCCAGACTCGTATGCCAATGGTGCAGGCGAAAGTGGCTGAGTTCTTCGGTAAAGAGCCACGTAAAGACGTGAACCCGGATGAAGCGGTAGCGGTAGGTGCTGCGGTTCAGGGTGGCGTGTTGGCTGGTGAAGTGAAAGACGTTCTGTTGCTGGACGTGACTCCTCTGTCCCTGGGTATCGAAACCATGGGCGGCGTGATGACTTCGCTGATCACCAAGAACACCACTATCCCGACCAAACACAGCCAGGTGTTCTCAACTGCTGAAGACAACCAGTCTGCTGTTACCATTCACGTGGTACAGGGTGAGCGTAAACGTGCTGCGGATAACAAATCTCTGGGCCAGTTCAACCTGGACGGGATTCAGGGCGCACCGCGCGGTATGCCGCAGATCGAAGTCACCTTCGATATCGATGCCGATGGTATCCTGCACGTGTCTGCTAAAGACAAAAACAGCGGTAAAGAGCAGAAGATCACCATCAAAGCTTCTTCTGGTCTGAACGACGAAGAGATCGAAAAAATGGTTCGTGACGCTGAAGCTAACGCCGATGCCGACCGTAAGTTTGAAGAGCTGGTTCAGGTTCGTAACACAGCCGATCATCTGTCGCACAGCACCCGTAAGCAGCTGGATGAAGCCGGTGATAAACTGCCAGCAGACGACAAGGCGCCGATTGAGGCAGCCCTGGCCGAGCTGAATGAAGCGTTGAAAGGCGAAGACAAAGACGCCATCGAAGCGAAAATGCAGGCGCTGACTGAAGTCTCCAGCAAATTGATGGAGTTCGCTCAGCAGCAGCAGGCCGCTGGCGGCGCAACTGATGCCGGTGACGCTTCTGCGAAGAAAGATGACGACGTTGTCGACGCTGAATTTGAAGAAGTGAAAGACAACAAAAAATAATCGCCCTGAGCGGGCACGGTGGTCTGAACCAGGCCACTGATGATAACCGGCACGGGCGTGGGAATTTCTCCACGCCCGTGCACGCATGTAAGGGCAGGAACACCAGTATGGCGAAGCAAGACTATTACGAGATTTTAGGCGTTTCCAAATCAGCGGATGAGCGTGAAATCAAAAAGGCCTACAAACGCCTGGCGATGAAATTCCACCCTGACCGTAATCCAGGTGATAAAGAATCCGAAGCCAAATTTAAAGAAGTGAAGGAAGCTTACGAAATTCTGACTGATGGACAGAAGCGTGCAGCTTACGATCAGTACGGTCATGCAGCCTTTGAACAGGGCGGTATGGGCGGTGGCGGCGGCGGCTTTGGCGGCGGCGGTGCCGATTTCAGCGATATCTTTGGCGACGTGTTCGGCGATATCTTTGGCGGA
This sequence comes from Erwinia sp., assembly GCF_049696395.1. Taxonomy (GTDB): domain Bacteria; phylum Pseudomonadota; class Gammaproteobacteria; order Enterobacterales; family Enterobacteriaceae; genus Erwinia. Next base: position 9,933 of record NZ_JBAVTT010000141.1, on the reverse strand, counting down.
GGACGCCGTCAGCAGCGTGCTGCGCGTGGTGCCGATTTACGCTACAACATGGAGCTGACGCTTGAAGAAGCTGTCCGCGGCGTGTCCAAAGAGATCCGCATTCCTACATTGGAAGAGTGTGAAGTCTGTGACGGTAGCGGCGCGAAAGCGGGCACCAAACCACAGACCTGTGGCACCTGTCATGGACAGGGCCAGGTTCAGATGCGTCAGGGCTTCTTTACCGTACAGCAGGCTTGTCCTACCTGTCACGGTCGTGGCTCGGTAATCAAAGATCCTTGTAATGCCTGCCACGGTCACGGCCGCGTAGAGAAGTCCAAAACCCTGTCGGTGAAAATCCCGGCTGGCGTGGACACTGGCGACCGTATCCGGCTGACGGGCGAAGGTGAAGCTGGCGAACACGGCGCACCAGCAGGCGATCTGTACGTTCAGGTGCAGGTGCGTAAGCACCCAATCTTCGAGCGTGAAGAGAATAACCTGTACTGCGAAGTGCCGATCAACTTCGCGATGGCAGCGCTGGGCGGCGAGATTGAAGTGCCGACCCTTGATGGCCGTGTGAAGCTGAAAGTCCCGGCGGAAACCCAGACCGGCAAGCTGTTCCGTATGCGCGGTAAGGGTGTTAAATCCGTACGCGGTGGTGCTCAGGGCGACCTGTTGTGCCGCGTGGTAGTGGAAACCCCGGTCAGCCTGAACGAGAAGCAGAAAGCGTTGCTGCAGGAGCTTGAAGAGAGTTTCGGCGGCCCAAGCGGCGAGAAAAACAGCCCACGCTCGAAAACCTTCTTCGATGGCGTGAAGAAATTCTTCGATGACCTGACCCGTTAATTTTCGCGGAAGTCAGACTAACGGACAGCTCAGGCTGTCCGTTTTTTTTTGTTTTTCTTCCCTCCCTTATGCGGTCTTTTCCCTGGAAACGCTCATAGCTCGGAAATACCTACCTTACAACCGGGAATAAACTGTTTTTTACGAGCAGTCAAAGCGAGTATGCTGACGGTACTTTTCTTCATCACTTTGTTAAGGGAATGCCCTGATGAATGCAGTGCTCAAACGACTCCTGAAAAATGAAGCCACCGGCGGGGTGGTTTTGATTATCGCCGCGGCGATAGCGATGATTCTGGCTAACACCGCCGGAACCCAACAGGCCTACCAGGCCATCCTGAATATGCCCGTCGAATTCCGCTTCGGCAGCCTGGACATCAGCAAAAACCTGCTGTTATGGATCAATGACGCGTTAATGGCGGTGTTCTTCCTGATGATCGGTCTGGAAGTGAAGCATGAGCTGGTTTCGGGCTCGCTGGCTACCCGCGAACGTGCGATGTTCCCACTGATTGCCGCAGTTGGCGGCATGATGGCCCCGGCGCTGATTTACGCAGCGTTGAACCATAACGATCCTCTGGCTATTCACGGTTGGGCGATTCCGACAGCTACAGACATTGCTTTTGCGCTGGGTATCCTTGCATTGCTCGGCAGCCGCGTACCGCCTGCACTGAAAATGTTCCTGATGGCGCTGGCCGTGATTGATGACCTTGGCGCTATCCTGATTATCGCCTTCTTCTATACCCAGGATCTGTCAGTGGCTTCACTGGCAGTGGCAGGCGGAGCGATTGTAGCGCTGGCACTGCTCAACCGGCTGGGCGTTCGCAGTATCTCGGTTTACATGCTGGTTGGTATGGTTCTGTGGGTGGCGGTGCTGAAGTCTGGCATCCACGCGACGGTTGCTGGCGTGCTGGTGGGCTTCTTTGTGCCGCTGAAGAAAGAGAATGGCCACTCTCCCGCTATGCATCTGGCGCATGGTCTGGCGCCATGGGTCAGCTGGGTTATCCTGCCGCTGTTTGCCTTTGCCAACGCAGGCGTCTCGTTAACCGGCGTCTCTGCTGAGGGTCTGCTGTCTGCGGTGCCAATCGGCATTATTCTGGGGCTGCTTATCGGTAAACCGCTGGGGATCACCGTGATCTGCTGGTTGGCGGTAAAACTGAAGATTGCGGCGCTGCCGGATGGCACACGCATGCAGGATATTGCCGCTGTTGGCCTGCTGTGCGGTATCGGCTTCACCATGTCGATCTTTATCGCTTCACTAGCTTTCGATGCGGCCCATGAAGAGATGGTGACACTGGCAAAACTGGGTATTCTGGTGGGTTCGGCCATTTCAGCGGTGATGGGTTATACGCTGCTGCGGCTTAAGCTCAGATAATGCGGCTTCGGTCAGCTTCGGCTGGCCGGTTCTGATGACGCCATCAGGGAGGCGCGCATGTCACACATTAACTTCAACCACCTTTATTACTTCTGGCAGGTTTGCAAAGCCGGTTCTGTGGTTGGCGCGGCAGATGCCCTTAATCTTACGCCGCAGACCATTACCGGGCAGATCAAAGCGCTGGAAGACCGTCTAAAGGGCAAGCTGTTCAAACGTCAGGGAAGAGGACTGGTGCCTTCTGAGCTTGGGCAGCTGGTCTTCCGCTATGCGGATAAGATGTTTCAGCTCAGCCAGGAGATGCTGGATATCGTGAACTACCGTAAGGAAGCCAGCCTGCTGTTCGATGTGGGCGTGGCGGATGTGCTGTCGAAAAGGCTGGTCAGCCAGGTGCTGCAAACCGCAGTAGTCGATGAAGACAAAATTCATCTGCGCTGTTTTGAGTCGACCCACGAAATGCTGCTTGAGCAGCTCAGCCAGCACAAGCTGGATATGATCCTGTCGGACTGCCCCATTGATTCCACTCAGCAGGAAGGGCTGTTCTCCGTTAAGCTGGGCGAATCCTGTATCAGCTTCTGGTGCCAGACACCGCAACCCGAGTTACCTTTCCCGGCCTGTCTTGAGCAGCGAAAACTGCTGATCCCCGGCCGTCGATCCATGTTGGGCAGAAAGCTGCTGAACTGGTTTCAGACTCAGGGACTGGAAGTCGATATTCTTGGTGAGTTTGATGATGCGGCCTTAATGAAGGCTTTTGGTGCCAGCCATAACGCCATCTTTGTTGCGCCATCCAGCTACTCGAATGACATCTTTTATGAAAAGGGGATTGTCGAACTGGGAAGGATTGAGAGCGTGGTGGAAGAGTACCATGTGATCTTTGCGGAGCGGATGATCCAGCACCCGGCGGTACAGCGTATCTGCAATAAAGATTTTACTGCCTTGTTTTCCTGAATTGCAGACACAAAAAAACCGGCAGAGCCGGTTTTTTCATCAAAGCCGATTAACAGACTGGGGATTAATCCAGTTTGCTGATCTGTGCAGCCAAATTTGCTTTATGGCGTGCAGCTTTGTTTTTGTGGATCAGGCCTTTAGCTGCCTGACGGTCCACAATTGGTTGCATTTCATTAAATGCATTCTGCGCAGCTGCTTTATCGCCAAGAGCGACAGCCGCGTAGACTTTCTTGATAAAAGTACGCAACATTGAACGACGGCTAGCGTTGTGCTTACGACGCTTCTCAGACGTTACTGCGCGTTTCTTAGCTGATTTGATATTAGCCAAGGTCCAACTCCCAAATAGTTCTATGAGGACAATTCAAAGGCCGAGGAATATGCCTCTTTCGCCCATGGTTGTCAATGGATTTGTGCAAATAAGCGCCGCCAAACACACGACACTCTATTACGTTTCGATGGCGCAAGATTCTACCAGCTTCATCTCACCGAATACAGCTTAATCACAAGATAAATGCTAATGCCGCTCAGGGAGCCAGTCTACCGCAGAAAATGCGGCGATAAACAGAGTAAAGCCGCATTCGCGGGTTAACCTTCCTGGCTGTACAAGGTATAATCCGCCGATTTCCACAAATTTGAGCCAGCCATGAAGTTTATCCGCGGCATACATAACCTTAGGGAGCAGCATCGCGGCTGCGTACTGACCATCGGCAATTTCGATGGGGTGCATCGCGGCCATCAGGCGCTGCTGGCCCGACTGTGTGAAGAAGGACGCCAACGCAATTTGCCGGTGGTGGTGATGATATTCGAGCCCCAACCGCTGGAATTGTTTGCGGCTGATAAAGCCCCAGCCAGGCTAACACGCCTGAGGGACAAAGTTCGCTACCTCAGCGAAGCGGGCGTGGATGCGGTGCTGTGCGTGCGTTTCGATCGCCGCTTTGCAGCCCTGACAGCCCAAAGTTTTGTTGGCGATTTGCTGGTGAATAAACTTGATGTGAAATTCCTGGCCGTGGGCGATGACTTCCGCTTTGGCGCTGGTCGCCAGGGGGATTTCCTGTTATTACAGACTGCTGGCATCGAACAGGGCTTTGATGTCATCAGCACCCAGACCTTCTGCGATGAGGGCAAGCGCATCAGCAGTACGGCAGTCCGCCAGGCGTTGGCCGAAGATAATCTGCCGCTGGCGGCTTCACTTCTTGGACATCCCTTCAGCATTTCAGGCCGGGTCGTGCACGGTGATGCACTGGGCCGTACTTTGGGCTTTCCTACCGCCAATCTGCCGCTGAGACGCTATGTTTCGCCGGTGAAAGGCGTGTATGCCGTTGAAGTGCTGGGGCTGGGCGATAAACCGCTGCCCGGTGTTGCCAATATTGGCACGCGCCCTACGGTAGCCGGCCTGCGCCAGCAGTTAGAAGTTCATCTGCTGGACGTTGCAATGGACCTGTACGGACGCCATATAGACGTGGTGCTCTGTCAAAAAATACGAAATGAGCAGCGTTTTGCTTCACTTGACGAGCTCAAAGAGCAAATTGCTAAAGATGTGGTGAGCGCCAGAACCTTTTTTGGGCTGCAAACACCGGTTTAAACAGAACCGAAATACGGAATCGAGAATCTGATGAGTGACTATAAATCTACCCTGAATTTGCCGGAAACGGGGTTCCCGATGCGTGGCGATCTGGCCAAGCGTGAACCGGGAATGCTGCAACGTTGGTATGATGACAACCTGTACGGCATCATCCGCGAAGCCAAAAAAGGGAAAAAAACCTTTATCCTGCATGATGGCCCTCCTTACGCGAACGGCAGCATTCATATTGGTCACTCAGTTAACAAGATTCTGAAAGACATTATTGTGAAGTCCAAAGGTCTGTCGGGCTTTGACTCGCCGTATGTACCAGGTTGGGACTGCCACGGTCTGCCTATCGAACATAAAGTTGAGCAGATGATCGGTAAGCCGGGTGAGAAAGTCACTGCGGCAGAGTTCCGTGCTGCCTGCCGTGAATACGCGGCAGAGCAGGTTGAAGGCCAGAAAAAGGACTTCATCCGTCTGGGCGTGCTGGGCGACTGGGATCGTCCTTACCTGACCATGAACTTCAAAACTGAAGCGAACATCATTCGTGCGCTCAGCAAGATCATTGGCAACGGCCATATGCACAAAGGCGCCAAGCCGGTGCACTGGTGCATGGACTGCCGCTCTGCGCTGGCAGAAGCCGAAGTCGAGTATTACGACAAAACCTCCCCTTCAATCGACGTGATGTTTAACGCCGTCGATAAAGAAGCGGTGCAGGCTAAATTTGGCGTGACGAACGTTGAAGGCCCAATCTCACTGGTTATCTGGACCACCACGCCGTGGACCATGCCGGCTAACCGCGCGATCTCTCTGCACCCTGAATTCGAATACGAACTGGTGCAGATTGAAGGCCGCGCGCTGATCCTGGCAAAAGACCTGGTCGCAAGCGTGATGAAGCGCGTAGGTGTTACCGAGTGGAACGTGCTGGGCGAAGTGAAAGGGGCTTCTCTTGAGCTGCAACCTTTCAAACATCCGTTCCTGGATCATACTTCTCCAGTAGTGCTGGGTGACCACGTGACGCTGGATGCCGGTACGGGTGCTGTGCATACCGCTCCGGGCCACGGTCCTGATGACTTTGTTATCGGCCAGAAATACGGTATTGAAACCGCCAATCCAGTTGGGCCAGACGGCAGCTTCCTGCCAGGCACTTATCCAACGCTAGACGGCGTCAACGTCTTTAAAGCCAACGACATGATCGTTGAGATCCTGCGTGAAAAAGGCGCGCTGCTGCATGTGGAAAAACTGCTGCACAGCTACCCACACTGCTGGCGTCACAAAACGCCGATCATCTTCCGTGCTACGCCGCAGTGGTTTATCAGCATGGATCAGAAAGGTCTGCGTGCGCAGTCATTGAAAGAGATCAAAGGCGTACAGTGGATCCCAGATTGGGGCCAGGCGCGTATTGAATCAATGGTCGCCAGCCGACCAGACTGGTGTATTTCCCGCCAGCGTACCTGGGGCGTGCCGATGTCGTTGTTCGTGCATAAAGACACCGAGCAACTGCACCCGGATACCCTTGAGCTGATGGAGAAAGTCGCTCAGCGCGTTGAGCAAGACGGCATTCAGGCCTGGTGGGATTTGGACGCCAGTGAGCTGATGGGCGCAGACGCTGAAAACTACGTCAAAGTCCCTGACACGCTGGATGTGTGGTTTGACTCTGGCTCTACCAGTTTCTCGGTAGTAGATGCCCGTTCAGAATTCGACGGTCACTCGCCGGATTTGTATCTGGAAGGATCGGATCAACACCGTGGCTGGTTCATGTCTTCTCTGATGATCTCGACGGCGATGAAAGGCAAAGCGCCTTACCGCCAGGTACTGACCCACGGTTTCACCGTTGATGGTCAGGGCCGTAAGATGTCGAAATCTATCGGTAACACTGTTTCTCCGCAGGACGTGATGAACAAACTGGGTGGCGACATCCTGCGTCTGTGGGTAGCTTCTACCGATTACTCAGGTGAAATGGCCGTTTCGGACGAGATCCTGAAGCGCTCTGCTGACTCTTACCGTCGTATCCGTAACACCGCTCGCTTCCTGCTGGCTAACCTGAACGGCTTCAATCCTGAAACCGACAGCGTGAAACCAGAAGAGATGGTGGTGTTGGATCGCTGGGCTGTAGGCCGTGCCAAAGCAGCGCAGGACGATATCCTGGCTTCTTACGAGAGCTATGACTTCCACGAAGTCGTACAGCGTCTGATGCAGTTCTGCTCGATTGAGATGGGTTCGTTCTATCTGGACATCATTAAAGACCGTCAGTACACCGCGAAAGCGGATGGCCTGGCTCGTCGTAGCTGCCAGACAGCGTTGTATTACATCGCTGAAGCGCTGGTTCGTTGGATGGCACCGATCATGTCCTTCACCGCAGATGAAATCTGGGGCGAGCTGCCAGGTAAGCGTGAAAAGTATGTCTTCACCGGAGAGTGGTTCGACGGCCTGTTTGGTCTGGCGGATAACGAATCGATGAACGACAGCTACTGGGCTGAGCTGCTGAAAGTGCGTGGCGAAGTGAATAAGGTGATTGAGCAGGCGCGTGCTGATAAGCGTGTTGGCGGTTCACTGGAAGCGACCGTAACGCTGTATGCCGATGCAGAGTTGGCGCAGAAGCTGACCAGTCTGGGTGACGAGCTGCGCTTTGTGCTGCTGACCTCCGGTGCGCAGGTAGCTGACTACGCGCTGGCAACCGAAGAAGCTCAGCAGAGCGAGCTGGTGAAAGGTCTGAAAATTGCCCTGCATAAAGCAGAAGGCGAGAAATGCCCACGCTGCTGGCATTACACTACTGACATTGGTCAGAGTGCTGAGCATCCGGATGTGTGCGGACGTTGTGCCACCAACATTGCTGGCGCTGGCGAACAGCGTAAGTTTGCCTGATGAGTAAACCTATCTTCTCTACCGGTTTACGCTGGGTCTGGCTGGTTCTGGTGGTGATTGCCATCGACTTCGGCAGCAAGCAGTGGATTATGAACACGCTGATGTTGCATGAGTCGATGTCAGTGATGCCATTTTTCAACTTCTTCTATGCGCATAATTACGGGGCGGCATTTAGCTTCCTCGCCGATAAAGGCGGCTGGCAGCGTTGGTTCTTTGCCGGCATAGCCGTGGCGATTGTGGTAGCGTTGCTGGTGATGATGTACCGCACTGCGGCCAGCAATAAGTTAAATAATATTGCTTACGCGCTGATTATTGGCGGCGCGTTGGGCAATCTGTTTGACCGCGCGTATCATGGCTTTGTCGTCGACTTTATCGACTTCTATGTGGGTGACTGGCACTTTGCCACCTTCAACATTGCTGACTGCGGCATCTGTATTGGTGCTGCACTGATCGTGCTGGAGGGCTTTCTCAGCCCGTCCGGCAAACAGGCTAAAAATTAAGGGCAGGGCATGACTGATTCTGTACAGCGCGAGAGCGCGGTGCTGGTGCATTTCACCTTGAAGCTGGAAGATGGCTCAACGGCGGAATCCACGCGCAACAACGGCAAACCAGCGCTGTTCAGCCTGGGCGACGGCAGCCTGTCTGAAGGTCTGGAGTCTCAGCTGCTGGGACTGAGCGTGGGCGATAAGAAAGCCTTCTCGCTGACGGCAGACGATGCTTTTGGCCAGAGCAGCCCGGATCTGCTTCAGTACTTCTCCCGCCGTGATTTTACTCAGGCAGGCGAGCCTGAGATCGGCGCTATCATGTTGTTCAGTGGCATGGATGGCAACGAGATGCCTGGTGTGATCCGCGAGATTTCCGGTGATTCGATCACTGTTGATTTCAACCATCCGCTGGCCGGGCAGACTATCCACTTTGAGGTTGAAGTGCTGGAGATCGATCCGGTACTGGAGGCGACAAATGCAAATCCTGTTGGCTAATCCCCGCGGTTTTTGTGCCGGCGTAGATCGCGCCATCAGCATTGTGGAGCGGGCGCTGGAAATGTACGGCGCGCCGATTTACGTGCGTCATGAAGTGGTGCATAACCGCTATGTCGTCAACAGCCTGCGCGAGCGCGGTGCCATCTTTATTGAAGACATTGGCGAAGTGCCAGACGGCTCGATCCTGATCTTCTCTGCGCACGGTGTTTCTCAGGCCGTCAGGGCTGAAGCCAAAGCACGCGATCTGACGATGTTGTTTGATGCCACCTGTCCGCTGGTAACAAAAGTGCATATGGAAGTGGCGCGAGCCAGCCGTAGAGGCACTGAAGCGATCCTGATTGGCCACGCAGGCCACCCGGAAGTAGAAGGGACGATGGGTCAATACAGCAGCCCGAAAGGCGGCATGTATCTGGTCGAAGCGCCTGATGATGTGTATAAACTGCAGGTTAAAGATGAAAACAACCTGTGCTTTATGACTCAGACCACGCTGTCGGTGGATGACACTTATGAAGTGATTGATGCGTTGCGTGCCCGCTTTCCGAAGATCGTTGGCCCACGCAAAGATGACATTTGCTATGCCACCACCAACCGTCAGGAAGCCGTGCGGACACTGGCAAAAGATGCTGACGTCGTTCTGGTTGTCGGGTCACGCAACTCCTCCAACTCCAACCGTCTGGCAGAGCTGGCACAGCGTGCAGGGAAACTTGCGCGACTGATCGACTCAGCCGATGACATTCAGGAAGAGTGGATTAAAGGCGTGAGCTGTGTAGGTGTTACGGCAGGCGCATCCGCGCCGGACATTCTGGTGCAGGAAGTGATCCAACGCCTGCGCGAATTTGGTGGCGAAGCGGCTATCGAGCTGATTGGCCGCGAAGAAAACATTGTTTTCGAAGTGCCGAAAGAGCTGCGAGTCGACGTCCGCCAGGTAGAGTAACAGTCTTCCGCAGCGCCCTGCTGCGGAAGTTTTAAATCCCCCGATTTTCCCTCGATCAAAACCAGACAAAATTTGTTTTACTGATAATCCGCCGCGTCTGGCATAAAATTCTAATCATGGTGTTTTTATTGTGGCGCGGAGGTTACCGCATGGTTAACCTGTCAGCGCTTTGCATGCACAGACTTTATACAGGGATTCATTATGAACAATGCACAAATCCGCCTTGCCGTTGTTGGCGCCGCAGGACGCATGGGGCGTCAGCTCATTCAGGCAGCACAGGAGGCGGACGGCGTGTGCTTAGGCGCAGCTTTGGTGCGTGAAGGCTCCTCTCTGGTGGGTGTTGACGCTGGTGAGCTGGCCGGGACTGGCCCACTGGGCGTGAAGGTGAGCGATAACCTGGAAGCCGTGGTGAACAACTTCGACGTGCTGATCGACTTTACCCGCCCTGAAGGCACGCTGG
>NZ_JBAVTT010000140.1:0-18301 GCF_049696395.1 Erwinia sp. | reverse complement strand
CTGCGGTGATGGAAGGCTCTCAGGTTGGTCGTTTCTATGCTGATGCAGAAAAAGGGCAGTACGACTTCCACCAGGAAGAAGCGCACATTCTGATGAAGGTTGAAACCCACAACCACCCAACGGCTATTTCTCCATGGCCGGGTGCGGCAACCGGTTCAGGCGGTGAAATCCGTGACGAAGGCGCAACCGGACGCGGCGCGAAACCGAAAGCAGGCCTGGTTGGCTTCTCGGTCTCTAACCTGCGTATCCCTGGTTTTGAACAGCCATGGGAAGAAGACTTCGGCAAGCCAGACCGCATCGTAACGGCGCTGGATATCATGACCGAAGGCCCGCTGGGCGGCGCAGCCTTTAATAACGAATTTGGTCGTCCTGCACTGAACGGGTATTTCCGCACTTATGAAGAGCAGGTCAACAGCCACAACGGCGTAGAGCTGCGTGGCTACCACAAGCCGATCATGCTGGCTGGTGGTATTGGCAACATCCGTGCAGACCACGTGCAAAAAGGCGAAATCACCGTCGGTGCCAAGCTGATCGTGCTGGGCGGCCCGGCGATGAACATCGGTCTGGGCGGCGGCGCGGCTTCCTCTATGGCTTCTGGCCAGTCTGACGCGGACCTGGATTTTGCTTCCGTACAGCGCGATAACCCTGAAATGGAACGTCGTTGTCAGGAAGTGATCGACCGCTGCTGGCAGCTTGGTGAAGATAACCCGATCCTGTTTATTCATGACGTGGGGGCAGGCGGTCTGTCCAACGCAATGCCTGAACTGGTCAGCGATGGCGAGCGCGGTGGCCGTTTCAACCTGCGTGACATCCTCAGCGATGAACCAGGTATGAGCCCGCTGGAAGTCTGGTGTAATGAATCTCAGGAACGTTACGTAATGGCGGTTGCGCCAGAGAAGCTGGAGCTGTTTGCCGATCTCTGTAAGCGTGAACGTGCGCCCTTCGCGGTGATTGGTGAAGCCACTGAAGAGATGCACCTGTCTCTGGATGACAGCCACTTCGATAACAAACCTATCGATATGCCGCTGGACGTGCTGCTGGGTAAAACCCCGAAAATGACCCGTGATGTCACCACGCTGAAAGCGCAGGGCGAGCCGCTGATACGCGACAGCATTACCGTTGCCGATGCAGTGAACCGTGTTCTGCATCTGCCTGCTGTGGCTGAGAAAACCTTCCTGGTGACCATTGGCGACCGTTCCGTAACGGGCATGGTGGCTCGCGATCAGATGGTGGGTCCGTGGCAGATCCCGGTAGCTAACTGTGCTGTGACCACAGCCAGCCTGGACAGCTACTACGGTGAAGCGATGGCGCTGGGCGAACGCGCCCCGGTTGCGCTACTGGACTTTGCAGCATCAGGCCGTCTTGCCGTGGGTGAAGCTCTGACCAATATCGCCGCAACGCAGATTGGTTCGCTAAAGCGCATTAAGCTTTCTGCAAACTGGATGGCCGCAGCCGGTCACCCTGGCGAAGATGCCGGTTTATATGAAGCGGTGAAAGCCGTTGGCGAAGAGCTTTGTCCGGCGCTGGGCATTACTATCCCGGTTGGCAAAGACTCCATGTCGATGAAAACCCGCTGGCAGCACGGCACCGAGCAGCGTGAGATGACCTCACCAATGTCTCTGGTGATCACCGCGTTTGCCCGTGTGGAAGATGTGCGCCGCACCGTTACTCCTCAGCTGCAACCGCAGCAGGATAATGCGCTGCTGTTGATTGACCTGGGCAAAGGCGTGAACGCGCTGGGCGCAACGGCGCTGTCTCAGGTTTATCGTCAGTTGGGCGACAAACCTGCCGATGTGCGTGACGCGCAGCAGTTGGCTGGTTTCTTCAACGCCATGCAGGCGCTGGTGGCAGAAGGCAAATTGCTGGCTTACCATGACCGTTCAGATGGAGGTTTGCTGGTAACACTGGCTGAGATGGCCTTTACCGGTCACTGCGGTGTTGAAGCGGATATCGCCGGGCTGGGTAGCGATTCACTCGCGGCTCTGTTCAACGAAGAGCTGGGTGCCGTTATTCAGGTTGCCGCTGCAGACCGCGCTCAGGTTGAGCAGGTGTTTGCCACTCATGGACTGGGTGACTGTGTTCACTTCCTGGGTAAAGCTGTTCAGGGCGACCGTTTCGTCATCACCTCTGGCAACTCTCCGGTGTACAGCGAAAGCCGCACCACGCTGCGTACCTGGTGGGCAGAAACCACCTGGCAGATGCAGCGTCTGCGTGATAACCCGGCCTGTGCCGATCAGGAACACGAAGCTAAGAAAAATGACCAGGATCCAGGCCTGAACGTCGCGCTGACCTTCAAGCCGGAAGAAGATATCGCCGCGCCCTACATCGCGACCGGTGCCCGTCCGAAAGTTGCCGTGCTGCGTGAGCAGGGCGTTAATTCCCACGTTGAAATGGCCGCAGCTTTCCATCGCGCCGGTTTTGATGCGGTTGACGTGCATATGAGTGACCTGCTGGCAGGACGTCGTGGCCTGGAAGAGTTCCAGACGCTGGTGGCCTGTGGCGGCTTCTCTTACGGTGACGTGCTGGGTGCAGGTGAAGGCTGGGCGAAGTCGATTCTGTTCAACTCCCGCGTGCGTGATGAGTTCGAAACCTTCTTCCACCGTCCGCAAACGCTGGCGCTGGGCGTCTGTAACGGCTGCCAGATGATGTCTAACCTGCGCGAGCTGGTGCCAGGAAGCGAAGCCTGGCCGCGCTTTGTGCGCAACCAGTCTGAACGCTTTGAAGCCCGCTTCAGCCTGGTTGAAGTGGCAGCAAGCCCATCACTGATGCTGGAAGGGATGGTTGGATCGCGGATGCCAATCGCTGTGTCTCATGGTGAAGGTTTTGTTGAAGTGCGTGATGAAGCGCATCTGGCAACGATTGAGCATAAAGGCCTGGTAGCCTTACGCTTTGTTGACCACTTTGGTAAAGTCACTCAACAGTATCCGGCGAACCCGAACGGTTCACCCAACGGCATTACCGCTGTGACCAACGAAAGCGGTCGTGTGACCATCATGATGCCGCACCCGGAGCGCGTGTTCCGTACGGTCAGCAACTCATGGCACCCGGAAGAGTGGGGCGAAGACAGCCCGTGGATGCGTATCTTCCGTAATGCGCGTAAGCAGCTCGGCTAAGCCGTCTTTAAAGGGCAACCCTCCGGGGTTGCCCTTTAACTTTCTGTGAAGCTGTTGCAAAATTGCGACAGTGGCTGGGTCGAGGTGTCGTCAATAAGTGACATTTAACCTGTTGATTTCATTATAACCCTGAGTTTTATCCTAATATCGTTCCCAATCAGCGACAGTTTCTTTTGACCAGTGAGTCCGAAATGGATTTCCCTTCACGGTGCTATTTTATTTTTGTGTTATAAATCATTGCGTTAAAAATAAAATGCAAAATTGGCATGAATGTTGCTATAATCCTTGCAGTGGCTCATTCACCTGGTTACGACAGCCCTGCGAAAGCGGTCAAGCGCTTCATAACATCCCGAATGACGCACAATACGGTGCCTGCCGTCCACCAAACCGATACAGTCCACTTTGTGGCTCTATCAAACTTCGGACGCAACGTTGAGTTAGGCACCACCTAATTTTTGTGATGACAGAGGTCTTCACAGTGCGAATGGCAGATTCTTTGAATCTGCCATTTTTCGTTTTGGATTCAGGGCTTTCTTCCCGCGCCTCACTCAGCTAGCATCGGGGCAGCGTGCAAAATGAGAAACTCTTGTGAAAAAATGGCGTTTATTCCCCCGTTCCCTTCGTCAGCTGGTGTTAATGGCATTTCTGCTGGTGCTGCTGCCTTTACTGGTGCTGGCCTGGCAGGCATGGGAAAGCCTTTCAGCGCTCAGTGAAAGGGCGGCTGATACCAACCGAACTACGCTGACCGATGTTCGTCGCAGTGAAGCGATGGCGCGCACGGCGCTTGAGCTGGAACGAAGCTATCGCCAGTACTGCGTGCTGGACGATCCGATGCTCGCTAACCTCTACCAGACCCAACGTACCAAATATGCCCAGATGCTTGATGCGCAGGCTTCTGTTTTGCCTGACAGCCGAATTTCCGACACGCTGCATCACTCCCTTAGCCAGCTGGCAAAGATCAGCTGCGATAACAGCAATCCGGTGAAGGCATCTTCTGCTGCGCTGGAAGCGTTCTCCACGGCGAATGCGCAGTTAGTGCAATCGACCCGCGAAGTGGTTTTCTCGCGTGGCTTACAGCTCCAACGCGAGATTGCTGAACGCGGCCAGTATTTTGGCTGGCAGGCGCTGATCCTCTTTCTGCTCAGCCTTGGGTTGGTGCTGCTGTTTACCCGGATGATTATTGGCCCGGTAAAAGCCGTAGAAAGGATGATCAACCGACTGGGCGAAGGCCGGCAGCTCAGCCATAACCTGGCCTATAAAGGCCCGCGTGAGTTGCGCTCGTTAGGGCAGCGTATTCTGTGGCTAAGTGAACGTCTTGCCTGGCTGGAATCCCAACGGCATGAGTTTCTTCGCCATATTTCCCATGAGTTAAAAACGCCTCTCGCCAGTATGCGTGAGGGAACGGCGCTGTTAGCAGATGAAGTGGTGGGGACGTTAACGCCAGACCAGCAGGAAGTGGTCAGTATCCTGGATCAAAGTAGCCGCCATTTGCAGCGTCTCATCGAACAGTTGCTCGACTATAACCGCAAGCTGTCTGAAGCGCCGGTGGCAATGGGTGAGGTACAGCTGGAACCCTTAATCAATGGGATTGTCAGTTCGCACAGCCTGACGGCCAGGGCTAAAATGATGCAGACAGAGGTGACGCTACCAGTGGCAGCCTGTCGGGCTGATGCTACGCTGCTGGCACGAGCCATCGATAATCTTTATTCGAATGCGATACATTACGGCGGGGAATCCGGTACCATCTGGATCCGCAGCCGTCAGCAGGGGCGTAAGGTGCTGATTGAGGTCGCTAATACCGGCAGCACCATCCCTGAGGCGGAGAGAAAAATGATCTTTGAGCCTTTCTTCCAGGGCAATCAGCAGCGCAAAGGTGCCGTAAAGGGCAGTGGGCTTGGCCTCAGCATCGCCAGGGATTGCATCCATCGCCTGCAGGGCGATCTGCAACTGGCAAACAGTGAACCGGCAGAAGTCTGTTTTCGTATCGAACTTAATGCCATCGTCGGGAATGCCCAATAATGAGAACCCTCCCTTTTTCCGCTGTTGTGGCCATCTGTGTGTTGCTGGCGGCTTGCAGCAGTAAAGCCCCCGGTCCGGCTATGATGGTTAACGGTAAACCGCTTGCCGAGCCTGAAATCAACATCGTCAATTTCCAGCTGGTTGACTGCAACCGCTTGTGGGATATCGACAATGCGACGGCAAACAACAGCTCGCTTTATTGGGTACGCGCGATGGATTGTGCGGTGCGCCTTTCCCCGGCCGAAGCCCGTGAAGAAGCCCGCCGCTGGCCAACGGACAACTGGCAAAGTGCCTTTAAGCAGGGCGTATTATTGAATAATGGCAACGTTACGCCAGTCGAGCGTCGTCAGTACATGGACCGGCTGGATACCTTCAGCGCGAACTTTCCCTCGTCCGTGCGCCCGCTGATTCAACTCTGGCGTGACGATCAGATGGGGCTGCTGCAGCTTTCAGAAGAGCGAACCCGCTACCATCACCTGCAGCAAACCAGTGATGCCGAGCTGGACGCGTTGCGTCAACAGCAACTGGCATTAAGCAAAGAACTTAGCGTAACCCGTCGGAAGCTGGAGTCGCTGACAGACATCGAACGCCAGCTCTCTTCCCGTCGTAGCCCAGATGCGGCCGATAGCAGCCACACAGAGAAGAGCGACGACAGCACCCCGGCAACAACTACAGAGGATGCCGCTCAGCCATGATAAAAAAATCAGCCAATCTGCTGCTGGTGGATGACGATCCCAGCTTGTTAAAGCTGTTGGGAATGCGTCTGAGCAGCGAAGGCTTTAGCGTGCAAACCGCCGAAAGTGGCCCGGAAGCACTGCGATTGCTGCAAAGAGAGAAGATCGACCTGGTGATCAGCGATCTGCGAATGGACGAAATGAACGGCGTGGAGCTGTTTAACGAAATTCAAAAGCAGCAGCCTGGCATGCCAGTGATCATTCTTACCGCGCATGGTTCTATTCCGGAAGCGGTGTCTGCCACGCAGCAGGGCGTCTTCAGTTTTCTGACCAAACCTGTCGATCGTGATGCGCTTTACAGCGCTATCGATCAGGCACTGGCACACCGCGCTCCAGCCAGTGATGATGCCTGGCGCGAAAGCATTGTTACCCGCAGCCCGATTATGCTGCGTTTGTTAGAGCAGGCCAGAATGGTCGCTCAGTCGGATGTCAGCGTACTGATCAACGGTCAAAGCGGCACCGGGAAAGAGATCCTGGCGCAGGCCATTCATGCTGCCAGTCCAAGAGCAGGCAAAGCATTTATTGCTATTAACTGCGGTGCTTTACCCGAGCAGTTACTGGAGTCAGAGCTGTTCGGTCATGCAAAAGGCGCATTTACAGGCGCAGTCAGTCAGCGTGAAGGGCTGTTTCAGGCAGCCGAAGGCGGAACGTTATTCCTGGATGAAATTGGCGATATGCCCCAGGCGCTGCAGGTGAAATTGCTGCGCGTGTTGCAGGAGCGCAAGGTTCGCCCGCTGGGCAGCAACCACGATCAGGACATTAACGTACGTATTCTTTCGGCCACTCACCGCGATTTGCCGAAAGCGATGGAAAAGAAAGAGTTCCGTGAAGACCTCTTCTACCGGCTGAACGTGGTAAACCTGAAAATTCCCGCCCTGCATGAGCGTTCGGAAGATATTCCGTTGCTGGCTAATCATCTGCTGAAGCAGGCCGCTGAGCGACACAAACCTTTTGTGCGCAGTTTCTCTACCGATGCGATGAAGCGGCTGGTGGCGGCTAGCTGGCCTGGCAACGTCCGTCAGCTGGTCAACGTTATTGAGCAGTGTGTGGCGTTAAGCTCGGCACCGGTCATCGGTGAAGCGTTGGTTGAACAGGCCTTAGTCGGTGAAAACACCGCGCTGCCGACATTTGTCGAAGCCAGAAATCAGTTCGAACTCAACTATTTACGTAAGTTGCTGCAGATGACGAAAGGCAATGTGACGCATGCAGCACGTCTGGCCGGGCGCAACCGCACGGAATTCTATAAGCTGTTATCGCGTCACGAGCTGGATGCATCTGATTTTAAAGAGTAGTTTTTTTCTGTGCCGCTTCGGTGCTGAGATATGTTAGCTTAGCAAGCTGAAAAAGAGACAGACCGCGCAGCGGGAGCTGTCCGCTGCACTTATACTGAACAGAGATTACTCTCCGGCCGCGGAGAGAATGAAAAGGGTCTGCCATGAAAAAGATTGATGCCATTATCAAACCGTTCAAACTCGACGATGTGCGTGAAGCGCTGGCCGAAGTAGGGATCACTGGAATGACCGTGACTGAAGTGAAAGGCTTCGGTCGTCAGAAAGGACACACCGAGCTTTATCGTGGCGCGGAATACATGGTCGATTTTCTGCCGAAGGTGAAGATTGAGCTGGTTATCGCTGACGATATCGTCGATACCTGCGTCGAAGCCATCATGCGCACTGCGCAGACCGGCAAAATTGGCGATGGCAAAATCTTTGTCTTTGATGTGGCTCGCGTGGTGCGTATTCGTACCGGTGAGGAAGACGAAGAAGCGATCTGATTTTTCGCCTCTCCGTTACCGCTATGCCACTCGCCGCCTCTTCAGGGCGGCGATGTTATTTCTGCTGCAGAACTTTGTGCGGGCCAAACACTTCGTAGTGGATGCGTGACGTCTCAATTCCCAGCGTTACCAACTGTTCAGCCACTTGCTGCATAAAACCTAGCGGCCCACAAAGATAGTAATGCCCGTTCGGATCGTTGAGCTGACTTTCCAGCGGCAGCAAATTCATCACGCCTGCACTGTCGAAACGTCCAGCGTCCTGAACCAGCGGATCGCGATACCAGACATGGTGTGAAAAGTCTGGCAGGCGTTGCGCAGAGGTAGCGACTTCTTCAGCGAACGCATGTCTTTTGCCATTATCCGCTGCGTGGAACCACTGCACGCGCGCCGGGTGCTGAGAGGAAGCCAGCACATCCAGCATAGCCAACATCGGCGTCTGACCCACTCCTGCAGAGATCAACGTCACCGGCGTTTCAGGTGAAACGGTCAGGAAGAAATCACCGGCCGGCGCCGCTAACCGCACTTCATCGCCAATCTGTGCGTGCTGATGCAGCCAGCCGGAAACGGTACCGCCCGGTTCATGGCGCACGGCAATACGATAATCGCGGCCATTTGGCGCGCGGGTTAGTGAGTACTGGCGAATCTCCTGATTAGCAAAACTTTTATCGCGCAGCCAGACGCCAAGATACTGACCAGCCTGATAATCCGCCACCGGCTGACCGTCAACTGGGCTGAGAATAAAGCTTTTGATCACCTCACTCTCTGGCTCGATGGCGCTGATACGAAACGCCCTTGGCGTGCGCCAACCTCCCGCCTTTTGCTCTGCTTGCTGATAAAGCTGCTCTTCCCGCTGAATAAATACGCCAGCCAGTACGCCATAAGCTTTACCCCAGGCATCCAACACCTCTTCGCCAGGGCTGAGCATTTCGTCAATTGTTGCCAGTAAATGCTGACCAACAATCTGATACTGATCCGGCTGGATGGCGAAGCTGGTGTGCTTCTGGGCAATTTTTTCAACGGCCGGCAGCAGGGCAGGCAAGTTTTCAATATTGCTGGCATAAGCGCAGAGGGCATTGAACAGCGCTTCACGCTGATTGCCGTTGCGCTGGTTGCTCATATTGAAGATCTCTTTCAGCTCCGGGTTGTGAGCAAACATGCGGTCATAGAAATGGGCGGTGAGCGCGGGGCCGGTTGCCAGCAGGGCAGGAATAGTGGCTTTCACAGTGGCGATAGTTTTTGCGTCTAACATAGGTGAACTCCCTGATACGTTTAAACATGTATTTTAAATGCATCTTATAGTGCATTAACACGCGATGTAAATACCCCTTTAGCTGGCAAGGGCATGTTTTGCGCCCAGAGCTATGGGCTAGGTGAAAAATCGACACAGAGAAGATGATGAAAATTCCGGGTGTAAAAGCTTGCAAAAACTGTAATCAACCCTTGCCAGTCCTGAAGCCAATCGTTTGCGTAAAAAGGGCGCTTTGTGGCTACCCCTAAGCAGGTAAAACAGTTTACACTGTTGGCCTTCGCCCATACGGGCCGATCAATACCGATTATTTTGTTAGCTGAGTCAGGAGATGCGGATGTTAAAGCGTGATATGAATATTGCCGATTATGATGCCGAGTTGTGGCAGGCAATGGAGCAGGAAAAAGTGCGTCAGGAAGAGCACATTGAACTGATTGCTTCTGAAAACTACACCAGTCCGCGCGTTATGCAGGCGCAAGGATCTCAGCTGACTAACAAATATGCCGAAGGCTATCCGGGCAAGCGTTACTACGGTGGCTGCGAATATGTGGATATCGTTGAGCAGCTGGCTATCGACCGTGCTAAAGAGCTGTTCGGTGCGGACTACGCTAACGTGCAGCCCCACTCCGGCTCCCAGGCTAACTTCGCTGTTTACACCGCGCTGCTGCAGCCGGGCGACACCATTCTGGGCATGAACCTGGCACACGGCGGTCACCTGACTCACGGTTCCCCGGTTAACCTGTCTGGTAAGCTGTATAACGTGGTGCCTTACGGCATCGACGAAACCGGCAAAATTGATTACGACGATCTGGCTGCACAGGCACAGAAGCACAAGCCAAAAATGATCATCGGTGGCTTCTCCGCGTACTCAGGTCTGTGCGACTGGGCTAAAATGCGTGAAATCGCTGACAGCATCGGCGCTTATCTGTTCGTCGATATGGCTCACGTAGCGGGTCTGATCGCTGCGGATGTTTACCCAAACCCGCTTCCTCATGCCCATATCGTCACCACCACTACCCACAAAACCCTGGCTGGTCCGCGCGGCGGCCTGATCCTGGCGAAGGGCGGTGACGAAGACCTGTACAAGAAACTGAACTCTGCTGTCTTCCCTGGTGGCCAGGGCGGCCCGTTGATGCATGTGATTGCCGGTAAAGCGGTAGCACTGAAAGAAGCAATGGAGCCGGAGTTCAAGGTGTACCAGCAGCAGGTTGCTAAAAATGCCAAAGCGATGGTGGAAGTGTTCCTGGATCGCGGCTACAAAGTGGTTTCTGGTGGCACGCATAACCACCTGTTCCTGCTGGATCTGGTGGATAAAAACCTGACCGGTAAAGAAGCTGACGCCGCACTGGGCCGCGCTAACATCACTGTGAACAAAAACAGTGTGCCTAACGATCCTAAGAGCCCGTTTGTGACTTCTGGTATTCGTATTGGTTCTCCTGCTGTCACCCGCCGTGGCTTCAAAGAAGCTGAAGTGCGCGAGTTGGCTGGCTGGATCAGCGACATTCTGGACAACGTTGCGGATGAAGGCACTCAGGAGCGCGTTAAGAAGCAGGTGCTGGAAATCTGCGCACGCTTCCCGGTTTACGCATAACGTTGCGTTCCCCCTTTGGTAACAGAAAGGGGATCCGGAACACATTAACGGGACAATGCTGTCCCGTTAATTGATCTTAAGGCCGGACTCTGAGAAAGTAGCGCGCACTTTTGCGGAGGGAACATGGCAATTCGTTCAGCTTACTGGCTCGGTTTGGGCTACTTTACCTACTTCTTTTCTTACGGCGTCTGGCTTCCCTTCTGGGGTGTCTGGCTGAAGGGCACCGGCCTGGAACCAGAAAAAATTGGCCTTCTGCTGGGTTGTGGCATGATCTCTCGCTTCCTCGGCAGCCTGATGATTGCTTCCAGAGTCACCAATCCCTCTCAACTTATTACCGCTCTTCGCCTGCTGGCGGTGCTGGCATTATGCTTTGTGCTCAGTTTCTGGATCAGCACGTCGTGGATCTGGCTGCTGTTGGTCATGGTTGGCTTTAACCTGTTCTTCTCGCCTTTAGTTCCTTTAAGTGATGCGCTGGCCGCGACCTGGCAAAAGCAAATGGGAATGGCATACGGTCCGGTTCGGCTATGGGGTTCGCTGGCCTTTGTCGCCAGCTCGGCGCTGACTGGCGTGCTGGTGAATGCTTTCTCTTATCAGGCGATCCTGGTCATGCTGTGCATTGGCGTTACTGCGATGATCGGCGGGATGCTTTTGCGGCCTTCGGTATTGCCTTTGGGCAATGAGAAGCACCAGGAAAAGGCCGGCTGGGCCGACTGGAAGCGCCTGCTGCAAGAGAATGCTGTCTGGCGATTCCTGCTCTGCGTCACGCTGATGCAGGGCGCTCATGCCGCTTATTACGGCTTCAGCGCCATTTACTGGCAGGAGGCTGGGTACTCGGCGAGTATTGTTGGCTATCTCTGGTCACTGGGCGTGGTGGCGGAAATCATCGTATTTGCCTCCAGTAACCGGCTATTCCGCCGATGGAGGGCACGAGATTTGCTTCTGCTGTCGGGGATTTGTGCGCTGATTCGCTGGAGCCTGATGGCTTCTACCACCGCATTACCCTGGTTGATTGTGGCGCAAATTCTGCATTGCGGCAGCTTCACGGTATGCCATCTTGCCGCGATGCGCTTTATCGCCACGCGTGAAGGTGGGGAGGTGATCCGCCTGCAGTCGATCTATTCAGCCTTAGCAATGGGCGGCGGTATCGCGGTAATGACGATGATCTGCGGCGTGTTGTTCCAGCATCTTCAGGGGGACGTGTTCTGGATCATGGCCATTGTCGTGCTGCCTGCGCTGTTTCTGCGCCCGAAAGTTGCCTGATTACGACTCCAGCAGCAGCCTAATCCGCTGCTGCTGATGAGGTTGCAGCGGCAGCTCGGCATGGATCAGCGGCGGCGAATAGAGCGGTAGCGGTGTGGCATAAGGGGTTATCACCAGTGCAATTCCTTTTGGCGCACTGCTACGTTGATACTCGGCCACATCAAGGTATTTGATATTCAGCGGCAGCAGCGTCAGTTCACGGACCTGCTGCTCCACTTCACGCTCCAGAGCGACATCCTTTCCGGTAAGCAGCAACACCTGCTTCTCCTGCAGAGCCGTTTCCTGCATCAGCCACGCACCAAAAATGATGGCGATCAGCCCCATCTCTTCCGCTGAGAAACTCAGTTCATAGCACTGCTCGAACTCAGCCACGGCTGCCTGAGTGGTGCGCAGGAGTTTAGGGTAAAGGCGGGTCACTTCTTCTGTCAGGCTATTATCAATGCCGACGCCAAACAGCGACCGTTCAAGCGCCTGCGCCAGATGGGTATAAAGCTGATCGGTCAGCCCCTGATCATCGCTGAAGTGCATGCCAGATATCTGCTGAAAGCGAGCGATCAACTGTTGCACAGCCTTCAGCAGTTGATGTTCATACTCGTGCTGGACCTCTCCAGCACTTGGCGCATGCATCTGGCTAAACAGCAGGGCAAACAGCCAGGTTTCGCTGCCATCAGGCGCCGTTTTACAGCGTTTTTGCCAGTGACGGACCACTTCTTCTGCAACCTGATGCTCAACTTTGGCGGCCAGCCAGCTTTGCTGCGCGTCACTGAACACCGTGCTGGACTGTCGGCACAGTGAATGCTGCATAAGAAGTTGTAAAAAATGACGATCCCGCTCGGTAAACTCGCGAGCAAGCTTCTGGCTGCAATGCTGCACCAGCGCCAGAAGATTACGCTCATCATAGAGCGCCTTCTCAATCTGCTTTTGTTTTAGCTGCTGCTTAACCTGTAGGGCAAAATGCTGCTGCACAAAATCCGGTGTCAGCCGCAATGCCCGGCGCAGCCAGTAAAACAGGCACAACCGCTGATCCAGTTCCGCACCGCTTATCTGCCACTTTCCCGCGGCATCCTGATGCAGGGCGAGGCGGTGATAGCGCTGGATTTCTGCTTCCAGCTCCGCTATATCTTGCCGGGTAACCGACCGATCCACCCCGTTAATCTGACTCACTACGTCAAGAGTCACGGGAAGGTCAGGGAGATACAGCAGTAAAAGCAGGTGACAATGACGCTGCGGACTGGAGAAAGCAGAAGGCTCGGGTGAGGGTAAACTCATCGTCGGCAATCCCCGTGAAAAGTAACATCGCTAAGCATAGCGTGATTGCTGGCAGTGGCGGCGCTGTGCGGCCAGTTTTATTTATAGCTTTCAAGGCAGGTCACAGAATTTTTGTCTTAACAGGAGAAGGAACGAAATTTGTTACATTATAACATGACTGTTAAGCGGCTAATCGCGGCATTATGCCTGTGTCTGTCGCCGTCAGTCTGGGCACATCCGCACAGCTTTATTGATATGCAGGCCACTCTGGTGCACAAAGACGACAAGATCACTGGCCTGAAAATGCACTGGGTGATGGATGAAATTACCTCGGCCGATCTGCTCTACGATGCAGGCAAGGCTAAACCGGATTCCGTTGTCTGGAAAAAACTGGCGGCAGAGGTGATGGCGAATGTGCTGGGCCAGCACTATTTTAGTGAGTTCTGGCATCAGGGGAAGCCGGTTAAATTCGATAATTTACCGCCTGAATACCATCTCTCGCGCCAGGGAAATAAAGCCGTGCTGGACTATGTTTTACCTCTGGGCGAGCCGCAGCCGTTGACTGGCCAGACTTATGTCTTTACCACTTACGACCCGAGCTACTTTGTGGATATGTATTACGATTCTGAAAAATCCCTGCACATTCCCGCTGAGCTGGCTCAGCGCTGCGCATTCACCCTGAAAACGCCGAAGCCGGATTCGTCGATGCAGGCCTATGCGCTGTCGCTGGATAAAGCCGATGCGCCGCCTGAGGAGATGGATTTGGGGCAACAATTCGCGCAGACGGTAACCCTGACATGTCAGTAAACTCTTTATCCACTCGTGCCGGGCGCAGCTGGATCCAGGCCTGGCCGCTGTCTGTTTTGCTGCTTCTTTTTATTGCTGCTGGTGTCACTGTCTGGCAGCACTGGTCGCAGATCCTGTTGCAAAGCATCCTTTGGCAGAAAACGCTGCATCAGCAGATGACCGCCTTGCTGCAGCAGGTTGCCAGTCATCCTCATCAGGCTGGATTAACCCTGATGGGATTCAGCCTGGTGTATGGCGTGCTGCATGCTCTGGGCCCTGGTCATGGCAAAGTGGTGATTGCCACTTTCCTTGCGACTCATCCCACTAAAGTAAAAACCAGTTTGCAGCTGACGCTGGCGGCAGCGGTGGTTCAGGGCGGCGTTGCTATTCTGTTAGTCACCGTGATGTTGGTGGTGCTCGGCCTCTCATCCCGTCAGCTCCATCTCAGTAGTTACTGGCTGGAGAAGGGCAGTTATCTGATGGTCGCCGGGCTCGGACTCTGGCTTTGCTGGCGCGCACTGCACAAAATCTGGCTGGCTCTAAAGCCCTCGCCAGTTTCAGCCGGTCTGAACATTCAACGGATTGTGCCTGCGGGCCATCAACACAGTGATAACTGCGGCTGCGGGCATCAGCATGTGCCGGACAGTCAGATGCTGGACAAAGCGGTAAACGGTAAGACTAGAGCTATCGTGGTGCTTTCAATGGGGCTTCGCCCTTGCTCGGGGGCGATCATGATGTTGCTGTTTTCAAAAGTGATCGGTGTGTATGGCTGGGGAGTGCTTTCAGCACTGGCGATGGCAGTGGGAACGGCACTGACTGTTTCGGCGATGGCTTTGTTGGTGCAGGTTTCCAGAGCGCTGGCGTTAAAGCTTAGTCGCGGAGCTTCACCTGCTGGCTGGCAGAAAGTGGGCTGGTCAGGATTATCGTTGGTGGGGGGCGCGTTACTGGTCGCAGTGGGAATAATGCTGTGGCTGAGCGCTACACCAACGATGTCGGGCGGGATAAGACCGATGTTTTTACACTGATGCCTGAAGCAAAAAAAGGCGGAGCTTAGCTCCGCCTTTTTGTTACTGAACTGTCCTGACTGGCAGGAACTTAGCGCTTCAGCGCTTCGCTCAGTTCTTCACGCATAGTCGCCAGCATGGCTTTCACTACACGTGGGTTGCCCGCAACGATGTTGCCGGAGTGCAGGTAACCGTGTGCACCAACAAAGTCAGTCACCAGGCCGCCAGCTTCACGAACCAGCAGTTCACCGGCAGCGAAATCCCATGGCTTCAGGCCGATTTCAAAGTAACCGTCAACACGGCCAGCAGCCACGTAAGCCAGATCCAGAGCAGCAGAACCGGAACGACGGAAATCAGCACACTGAGTGAACAGTTTACCCACGATGTTGATGTAAGGCGTTGCGTGCTGCTTCAGTTTGAACGGGAAGCCGGTTGCCAGGATGGTGCCATCCAGGTCGCGGGCAGTGCTGCCGCGCAGACGGTAACCGTTCAACTGAGTGCCCTGACCACGAACTGCACTGAACAATTCGTTGCGCATCGGATCGTAAACTACAGCGACTTCAGTGCGGCCTTTAATGCGCACGGCGATAGAAACAGAGAAGTGAGGCAGGCGTTTGATGTAGTTGGTGGTGCCATCCAGTGGATCGATAACCCATTGTACATCCTGGTCTTCACCGGCTAATTCACCACTCTCTTCTGTAATAATGGTGTGCTTCGGATAGGACTTGCGAATCACCTCTATAATCAGGCGCTCGGCGTCGCGGTCAACATTGGTAACGAAGTCGTTGGTGCCTTTCTGGCTCGCTTCGACAGCGTCCGGGGTTTCGTAATTCTTGACGATTAAATTTCCGGCCTTGCGCGCAGCGCGCACGGCAATGTTGAGCATTGGATGCATCGTTATCTCTCACTGGATGTTAAAGAACGGGAAAACGGCGCGGATTATAGCAGGGAGATCACAAAATGTCCTGAAAATATGATAGCATCCTCAAATTATCTCACTGACCTGAACTCCTATGCTGCAAAATATCCGAATTGTGCTGGTTGAAACCTCTCACACCGGCAACATGGGATCCGTCGCCCGCGCGATGAAGACCATGGGCCTGACCAACCTTTATCTGGTTAACCCTCTTGTAAAACCTGACTCTCAGGCGATCGCCCTGGCGGCTGGTGCCAGCGATGTGATCGGCGAAGCCCATATTGTAGACACCCTCGACGAAGCCCTGGCCGGTTGTAGTCTGGTGGTTGGCACCAGTGCCCGCTCCCGTTCCCTGCCATGGCCGATGCTGGATCCGCGTGAATGCGGGATCAAAAGCGTGCAGGAAGGTCAGCAGGCTCCGGTAGCGTTGGTCTTTGGCCGTGAGCGCGTGGGTCTGACCAACGAAGAGCTGCAGAAATGCCACTATCATGTAGCGATTGCGGCTAACCCGGAATACAGCTCGCTGAACCTGGCGATGGCTGTGCAGATCATCGCTTATGAAGTGCGTATGGCGTTTTTACAGTCACAGGAAACTGCGCAGCCAGAGTACGAAGAGTCGCCTTATCCGTTGGTAGATGACCTTGAGCGCTTCTATCAGCACATGGAAAAGATGATGACGGACAGCGGTTTTATCCGTGAAGGCAGCCCTGGCCAGGTGATGAGCAAAATGCGTCGTCTGTTCACCAGAGCCCGCCCGGAGCGCGATGAGCTCAATATTTTGCGCGGTATGCTCTCTTCGCTGCAAAAGCCAAAGGGCGAAAAGTAGCCCATTACACCCCCTGAATCAGGGGGTAATAGTTGACTAAAACAGTTGGTTAAATAGTTGAGTGTTTTAGTAGGTTAAATACTTGACCAATTTAGTCGGGAATGGCAGACTTCAGAGCATATTTTGTTAACACCCTACCAGGGTAACTACTGAGGTCGTTTACGCCATGAGACTGACATCCAAAGGCCGTTATGCCGTTACTGCTATGCTCGACGTTGCACTTCACTCCCATCAGGGACCGGTGCCGTTAGCTGATATTTCAGAACGTCAGGGCATCTCCCTGTCTTATCTGGAGCAGCTGTTCTCGCGCCTGCGCAAAAACGGTCTGGTGGCCAGCGTTCGTGGTCCAGGCGGTGGTTACCTGCTGGGTAAAAGCTCTGACGCTATCGCTGTGGGTGCCGTTATCACTGCTGTTGATGAATCCGTTGATGCGACTAAGTGTCAGGGTAAAGAAGGCTGCCAGGGTGGCGAACGCTGCCTGACTCACGTTCTTTGGCGTGACCTGAGCGAGCGCATCAGCGACTTCCTGAATAACATTTCACTGGCTGAGCTGGTCAACAACCAGGAAATCCTGGAAGTGGCCGACCGTCAGAACAACACTGAAAAAGCTCGCGTGTCCACTGGCCGCGTGCATGAAACCATTAACGTCAATCTGCGTGCCTGATTGTCGCTAACGCGAACCTGTCTTCTGTCGTCCACTGGCATGATAGTTTCAGCCGGTGGCGGCGGAGGATAAACCTTATCGGCACGCAGTGAATGACTTACATTTAGCATGATGTATGGAGTTCAAAAGCCATGAAGGTTCCGATTTACCTTGATTACGCTGCAACCACGCCTGCCGATCCTCGCGTAGCCGAGAAAATGATCAAGTGCCTGACTCTGGACGGCACTTTTGGTAACCCCGCTTCCCGTTCTCACCGTTTTGGCTGGCAAGCCGAAGAAGCGGTGGATATCGCCCGTAACCAGGTGGCCGAGTTAATCGGTGCCGATCCTCGCGAAATCGTCTTCACCTCCGGCGCTACCGAATCCGATAATCTGGCGATCAAAGGCGCAGCCCATTCCTATCATGAGAAGGGCAGGCACATCATCACCAGCCAGACCGAGCATAAAGCGGTGCTGGACACCTGTATTCAGCTGGAACGCGAAGGGTTCGAGGTCACTTACCTTGCCCCGCAAAGCAATGGTGTGATCGACCTGGATCTTCTGCAGTCTGCCATGCGTGAAGACACGATCCTCGTGTCGATTATGCATGTGAATAACGAAACCGGCGTGGTGCAGGACATCGCCAAAATCTCTGAACTTTGCCAGACTCGCGGCATTCTCTTCCATGTTGATGCTACGCAAAGCGTCGGTAAGTTACCGGTAGATGTCAGCCAGATCCCGGTCGATCTGATGTCATTCTCCGCGCATAAACTTTATGGCCCGAAAGGGATAGGCGGACTCTATGTGCGCCGTAAGCCCCGCATTCGTCTGGAAGCGCAGATCCACGGTGGCGGTCATGAGCGCGGTATGCGATCCGGCACGCTGCCTGTCCACCAGATTGTTGGCATGGGTGAAGCCTTCCGCATCGCTAAAGAAGAGATGACTGAGGAAATGGCTCGTTTGAGCACGCTTCGCAGTAAACTGTGGGCAGGCTTCAGTGAGATCGAAGAAGTGAATCTGAACGGTGATTTGGCTGCCGGTGCACCGAATATCCTCAACGTCAGCTTTAATTATGTCGACGGTGAGTCCCTGATTATGACGCTGAAAGATCTCGCGCTCTCTTCAGGTTCTGCCTGCACCTC
>NZ_JBAVTT010000139.1:0-2710 GCF_049696395.1 Erwinia sp. | reverse complement strand
GGGTAAGTGCTTAATCTGCGACTGAAAGCGCGCTATACTGCCGCCCGCTGTCTCCTTAGTTAAATGGATATAACGAGCCCCTCCTAAGGGCTAGTTGCAGGTTCGATTCCTGCAGGGGACACCATTTCACTGATAAGTCCCCATGCCGAAACTCTAAACCCCTTAGTGCCAGTCAAACACTCCCCACTTGTATCTCAAATTTAATGGTATCTCGTCACAGTTGTGCAGTTGATGCAGGTAACATTGCCAGGCATAGCCATGGAAAGACTCAACAGGATCTCCTAAGCTCTTAAAGTCATTGCTGTTACAACGCCGGACGGTATGCCGTTAACGCTGTTGATAAGGCATGACCCACGCCCGTTGCAGCCTGCACGCAAAATGCCGGTGTTATTAGCATTCATGCCGGAAGATATCTGCAGCGACCGGCCAGACATTATGTGTGCATTTTTCCACAGTACATTGATAGCTCAAACCTGACTCGTGAGGTTCGACATGGCAAAGAAGAAGCACAAAGTGTCACTATCATCTCCCATTGTTAAGGGGGACGAAAAGCTCGGCAATAAGGACTATGAAAAACACCTGTTTGAATTGCATGTGGAACTGGTGCATCTGCAAGAATGGGTGAAGAAGAAAGGACTCAAAGTCTGCATTATTTTCGAAGGTCGCGACGGTGCGGGTAAAGGCGGGGTCATCAAGGCACTGACCGAACGCGTTAGCCCGCGTGTATTTCGTATTCACGCTCTGCCCGCGCCGAACGAGCGCGAAAAAAGTCAGATGTACTTGCAGCGCTACATCAGTCTTCTCCCCGCTGCCGGCGAAGTGGTGATCTTTGATCGCAGCTGGTACAACCGTGCAGGCGTCGAGCCCGTGATGGGTTTTTGCACGCCAGAACAAACGAGAGAATTTCTCGACATGATCCCTACCGCGGAAAAATCCATCGTCTCATCAGGCATCATTTTGCTGAAATACTGGCTGGACGTGAGCATGGATGAGCAGACCAGACGGCTGAAAGATCGCATTACCGATGGCCGCAAAACCTGGAAACTCTCGCCGATGGATATTGCGTCATACAGTCGCTGGTACGATTATTCACGCGCGCGCGACGAGATGATTTCAAGCAGCGATACAGCCTGGGCGCCCTGGTATGTCACGCAGTCAGATGATAAAAAAAGAACCCGGCTAAACGTGATCAATCATATTCTGCGGCACATTCCGTACAAGAAAATTGAGGAGCAGAAAATCAAGCTGCCCAAGCGTGAGAAAGCCGGAGACTATGTTGAACCTGAGTACCCGTACCGGAAGATTGAACAGCGCTATTAATTATCAGCGCCAGCCCTCAGCCAAATCTCAGGTCTTACTGACGGTATAGCTCTTCACCTTCCCGCCATCGAGCTGCACTGTCAGGGTTTTGCCTTCTGTAGTGCTGCCAGCTTTGGCCTGGCTGTAGCTCCACATCATCAGCAGATGATTTTCAGGATAGGACGTTTCCGTAGTGGGTTGGCCGAACAGCGAAATCAGATCCTGTCGGGTAGTCTGGCCGTACTGGATTTTGGTCAACTTTGTGTCATCAAAATCCTTGCCGGTCGACGAGGTACAAGCAGACAGGAACAGGATCATGCCCAACACAGAAAGGAGTTTTCTCATTATTTTTCTCTTGAAACTGAAATAGCTAACGACCTTTACCCATCGACAGAAGTGGCTAACTGATTTTTTCACAATCGTAGGAACCACTGATGCGGATCTGGCTGGCACTGGTTCGCACCACTTTTACGTTCAGCGTAGCCTTCCCGTGCTCAACAGCCTGGTCCATATCCAGCATACCTGGCGCTTTGGTGTTCTTCACGCGCAGATGGATCTTCACGTTATCGTAATCCCCTTTCTCGCCGGTAAAGGTGACTTTTTGCTGAGTGGGTTTCACCTTATTGACGAAAACGGTGCCATCCTGATGACGATCTAACTGAAATGGGCCACATTGCATCGCAGCCATTGCCGGGGAAACGCACAGCAACAGAGTTGAGAGTAACAAAGGTGTTTTTATCATGAGTGAGGAGTGGCCTGTAAGTGCGTAAGCAGGAAATGTGCCTGCTAACCAGGGTGCAGTCTGCATCAAGATAATGCACACCTCACCGTTCAGGCCGTCAGTATAACTGATGATAAGACGACAGAAAGAAATCTGTCGTCTTATTGAGGGAAAATCTATTTGGTGCGCCACATCCGATATTGGCCCCAGAAACCGACTTCGGCCACATATTCCTGAGCGGTACCGTCTGCCGTAATATCCAGGGTTTTTCGCATGCCCATCGTTAACACGCTACAATCATTGCTGACACGTAATTTGTGTGGTCCATTTTTTAAATAAGTCGTCACAAACTGATTCTGACGCAATAAAGCCACTTCGCTATCATCCACGGTAATAACAAACTTGCACATCCCGCCGCTGATACTGCCAATAAACTGCTTCTGCCGGGTAACGGTGACCTTGGTCTGCTGCTCCGAAGAAACTGGCGTAACAAGGTGTTTATCCAGTATTGTATCCGCAGGACCATAAGGCCTTGCACAGCCTGCCAACGTAAGCACAGCCAACGCTAAAACGAGCTTTTTCATTCCCCTACCCTTTTATTATATAATTTCCTGAAAGCGCAAAAACGACCAGATAAAAAGTATTTTATCTGCAACGCTATTGTGCTGAGCGAACGTATATTAACGTCTG
>NZ_JBAVTT010000138.1:0-25664 GCF_049696395.1 Erwinia sp. | reverse complement strand
AATGAAAAAGACAGCTATCGCAATTGCAGTGGCACTGGCTGGCTTCGCTACCGTAGCGCAGGCCGCTCCTAAAGATAACACCTGGTATACTGGTGCAAAACTGGGTTGGTCTCAGTACCATGACACTGGTTACTACGGTAACGGTTATGCAAACAACGACGGCCCAACTCACGAAAGCCAGCTTGGTGCAGGTGCTTTCGGTGGCTACCAGGCGAACCAATACCTGGGCTTCGAAATGGGTTATGACTGGTTAGGCCGTATGCCTAACAAAGGCAACGTAACTAACGGCGCTTTCAAAGCACAGGGCATTCAGCTGGCTGCTAAACTGAGCTACCCAATCACTGACGATCTGGACGTGTACACTCGTCTGGGCGGCATGGTATGGCGTGCAGATTCTACCCAGCAGAACGTGGCTACTGGCAACCGTCAGAGCGACCACGATACCGGTGTTTCTCCACTGGCAGCAGTTGGTGTTGAATACGCACTGACTCAGAACTGGGCTACCCGCCTGGACTACCAGTGGGTTAACAACATTGGTGATGCACAGACTGTTGGCGCTCGTCCAGACAACGGCATGTTAGCACTGGGTCTGTCTTACCGTTTCGGTCAGGACGAAGCTGCTGCTCCAGTAGTCGCTCCGGCTCCAGCGCCAGCGCCAGTTGTTGAAACCAAGCGTTTCACTCTGAAATCAGACGTTCTGTTCACCTTCAACAAAGCTTCCCTGAAGCCAGAAGGTCAGCAGGCTCTGGATCAGCTGTACACCCAGCTGAGCTCCCTGGATCCTAAAGATGGTTCTGTAGTTGTTATGGGCTTCTCAGACCGTATCGGTTCTGACCAGTACAACCAGAAACTGTCCGAGAAACGTGCTCAGTCAGTAGTTGACTACCTCGTTTCTAAAGGCATCCCTGCTAACAAGATCTCTGCACGCGGTATGGGTGAATCTAACCCAGTTACCGGCAACACCTGTGACAGCGTGAAAGGCCGTAATGCCCTGATCGATTGCCTGGCACCGGATCGTCGCGTAGAAATCGAAGTTAAAGGCATCAAAGATGTTGTAACTCAGCCACAGGGCTAAGTTCTCTTTGATGAAAAAACCCCGCTTCGGCGGGGTTTTTTTTTGGACTTTTTTTTGTGTACCGGACTGGCGGCAAAATTTACGCTGAGAAATTAATCAGGCTTGCCGAGAATGGCCTGCAGATCTTGTTTAAGCGAAGACATCTGATTGGCGTACTTCTCTTTTCGCTCTGCATCTTCAATCAGTTGCACGATAGTTTCAGACAGCGTGCTGTTACGCCGTTGAGCCAGACCAGCAAGGCGCTGCCAGACCAGATACTCCAGGTCGATAGATTTTTTGCGTGTGTGCTGATGTTCAGCATTAAAATGACGCTTACGACGGGCGCGAATGGTTTGCTTCATCCGGTTTTCGAGTGCCGGATTAATGTGTTGAGCAATCCAGGTTAAGACATCTACCGGACGATTCTCCATCGCCAGCAGTTCATCCACCACCACCTGAGCCGCACTGTATTCAAGATATCGGGTGATCGCTTCACCCTCCCGGTGCTTTTTCACCAGGTATTTCCATTTCCAACCGCTTTCAAGATTTTCCAGTTGCTGATATTTCATCGGAATCTCATGCTGATTTCGTGACGGGTTTAGAATAACAGCTTTTTTTAAGCATACCGTAGAGAAAACGGGCTGGTTATCGCAATCTGCAGCTGAACATCGTCTGAAGTATCACTCTACGGTGCTTAACAGGCTGAAATCTTGTATAATGCCGCTTTTACTCATTTCAGAAAAATACGATAACTTTGACCAACAACAGACTTGAATGGCGTGCCCTACAGCCCGATACAGAAAGCGTTCAGCCCCTGTTCCTGCAGGCGCCTGAAGACGACGCCAGCTGCTTTGATGCCGTGCAATCACGCCTGTTTAATGGCCTGAGTCTCCTGCAGCAAACGCCGGCAAAATTGCCGCTGATGCTGATCAAAACAGCTGAGAACGTCGAATATCAGGCTTTACTGCAAGATGTCCTTACCGCCCTCACAGAAGATGATGAGGTGACCTTACAGGGAGGCCATTACCAGATCGAAGGAATGTCGGTAACCTGGCGTCCGGCAGAGACGGAACAGGATAACTTCGCCAGCACTGGCGGCATCCATCGTGCAGACTGGATTGAGGCAGAACAGCTTTTAGGCTGTGTTCGCTGGTACAACAACCAGCTGACACTTGAACCCGGGCTGGTTCACAGGGCCAACGGCGGCACAGTAATTTTGTCGCTGCGAACGTTAATTGCACAACCCATTTTATGGCTGCGCATTAAACAAATCCTCACTACACAGCGCTTTGACTGGCACTCTCCTGATGAAACCCGCCCTTTACCGGTAGCTATCCCTTCAATGCCAGTGCAGTTTCGTCTGGTCCTGACTGGCGATCGTGACGTGCTGGCAGATTTTCAGGAAATGGAACCTGAGATGGCTGCACTCTGCCTCTACGCGGAATTCGAAGAGAATATCCAGATTGTAGATGGCGAAGAGTTCAGCCTGTGGGTGAAATGGGTGTTGAACATTGCCGCCAGCGAAGGCTACGGTCCTATTGCTGAAGACTTCTGGCCGGTGCTGATCCGCGAAGCCGCCCGTTACACTGGCGATCAGGATACGTTGCCACTGGATCCTTCCTGGATCACCCGGCAACTGTTGGAAGCGGCCATGTACAGCCCGGACGAATCGGTCAATGGAGAGCAGCTGCAAACCGCGCTGGAGACTCGTTCGTGGCGTGAAGGCTTCCTCGCGGAACGTGTGCGCGATGAGATCCTGCTCGATCAAATCCTGATCGAAACCGAAGGGACAATGATCGGTCAGATTAATGCCCTGTCAGTGATCGAGTTTCCTGGCCATCCGCGTGCTTTCGGCGAGCCTTCAAGGATCAGCTGTGTAGTGCATGTTGGCGACGGTGAATTCAACGACGTCGAGCGCAAGGCAGAGTTAGGCGGTAACATTCATGCTAAAGGCATGATGATTATGCAAGCCTGGCTGATCGCTGAGCTGGAACTTGAGCAGCAGCTGCCCTTCTCGGCCTCCATCGTATTTGAGCAATCCTATTCAGAAGTGGACGGCGACAGCGCCTCACTGGCAGAGCTTTGCGCATTGATAAGTGCCCTCTCAGGCCAGCCGCTGACGCAACAAATCGCCGTGACGGGTTCTGTCGATCAATTCGGTCGGGTGCAGCCAGTCGGCGGACTGAACGAAAAAATCGAAGGATTTTTCCACATCTGTCATCAGCGAACGCTTAACGGAACGCAGGGGGTCATTATGCCTCTGGCAAACGTTCGCCACCTGTCGTTGCAGCAAGACGTTGTTGATGCGGTTCGGGAAGGAAAATTCCATATCTGGGCAGTCAGCAGTGTGGAAGAAGCCTTACCGATCCTGACCGGTGCAGAGTGGGATAAAGAAGAGGGTCCTTGCCTGCTACGTACTATCCAGGAGCGTATCGCTCTGATGAATCAGCAGGAAGGACGTCATCGTCCGTGGCCGTTTCGCTGGTTAAACTGGTTTAACCACAGCTGATCGGACTTGTTCAGCTTACAGCTGTAAGCTAGACTTCGTGACTCATTAAAATAAGGCATATTGAGAACATGGTAGATAAACGCGACTCCTATACAAAAGAAGACCTGATTGCCTCTGGTCGTGGTGAGCTGTTCGGCGCTGAAGGCCCACCGTTACCGTCTGGCAATATGTTGATGATGGACCGCGTGGTCAAAATGACTGAAGACGGCGGTAACTACGGGAAAGGTTTCGTTGAAGCCGAGCTGGATATCAATCCGGACCTGTGGTTCTTTGGCTGTCACTTTATTGGCGACCCGGTAATGCCTGGTTGTCTCGGTCTGGATGCCATGTGGCAGCTGGTTGGCTTCTATCTCGGCTGGTTAGGCGCTGAAGGTAAAGGTCGTGCTCTGGGTGTGGGTGAAGTCAAATTCACTGGCCAGGTACTGCCAACCGCGAAGAAAGTTTCTTACCGCATTCACTTTAAGCGTGTGATCAATCGCAAGCTGGTGATGGGTGTGGCAGACGGTGAAGTGCTGGTAGACGGTCACGTGATTTATACCGCTACAGATTTGAAAGTGGGTTTGTTCAAAGATACGACTGCTTTTTAATCCTGAGCACTAAACAGAAACCTCCGCTTCGGCGGAGGTTCTTTTCGTTACTACAGTGAACAGTCAGATTACACAGTAACCGTCCTGTCCTCCATGGCTTGTCGCCAACCTCCCAACCAGTGAGATTTCGCATCTATCAATTGATAGGGACACATTTCTTTCGAGCGTCCGGTTATACCGGCCTGATAACCTCGTGAGTGTGCCCGTTCTAGCCGATCTCGTTTCTGTCTCTTCATCATGCCTGTAATCCTCTCTTCAGGTCAGGTGGAATCTGGTGGAAAGAAATCAATGGTCGCTTTCTGCGTAACCACTCATAAGTTCTACCGCCAACTGGTCCAAAGATCAATGCGCAAATTTCACGCCAATGTCATCGTTCTGTGACAAACCAGGGGAAATCCTGGGCGCAAATAAGCGCACATTTTGCTAATAAGCCGCTGTTAAGCCAAAAAAAAGCCCCTGACTGCGGAAAATTTGAATTTTCGACAATCAAGGGCTTAGCTCTAAAGATTAAATTGTATTAATTAATGCCACGGATCGCATTGGCGATTTCGCCCGCTTCCTGCTGCCATCCTTTAGCCAGCGTTCTGACTAACGCATCGTAACCATCTTCCGTTTGCGGCAAGGTTAGCGCGAATGAGCGCTTGATGATCTGGCCCTGATGCTCCAGAACCCAGTCACCGCTTATTACCGCCTGCCCATCGTAGCGACCCTGGAAGCCCGTGACGTTGACGTTGAGCGTATCCTGCTGTTGCCCCAACTGGCTGGATGAAACCAGCCAGCCTGGCAGTGCTTCGCCCAGATTGGTCACCAGCGTCTGATGCAACTGCTGGTCCAGCGGGCTGGCCCACAGATTATTAGCGGCAATCACATACTTCACATCGCTGCTTTGATAGACCAGGCCGTTTCCGGCCAGATAATCTGGCACGGAAACATGCTGAACAAACACCGCCGGACGAATGGCATCCGCAGGACTGCTTGTAGAGGTCGCTTTGCCGCCCGCAGGCAGCTGATAGTAGGTTGTTTCTGGCGTGCTGCTACAGGCAGACAGCGCCAGAGCCAGGGCTACGGGGATCCATTTCATCATTATTTCGCCCTCTTCGGCTGCGGGTCCTGACCTGGTTTAGCTTCAAACACCAGGGCGTTACTCTTACTGTTCAAGGTCTTCAGTACAGGTTGCAGTTCGCGCATGACCTGATCCAGTCGCTGCATATCACCGACCAACCGGCTATAGGCAGGCGAACCAGGCTGGAAGCCTTTCATACTGTTGTTCAGTTCACGAAGCGTTTTCTGCATATCGGCCGGCAGATCTTTCATCGACTGGCTGGAGGTGATCTGGTTGATGTTATCCAGGGTTTTCTGCAGTTCCTGCACCGTTTTCTGGCTTTGCTTCAGCGTGCTGGTAGCCTGATTCAACAGCGGATTGAGTGGCAGATTGTTGATCTTGTCCAGCGCATCCATCAATTTCTGTTGGATTTGCGCCAGCCCACCGCTCACGGTTGGGATCAGCTGATAGCCAGACAAATTCCGCGGTCCGGTGTACGGTTTCGCATTTTTATAGAAATCGAGATCGATATACAACGCCCCTGTTAACAGGTTCGCCGACTTCAGAGAAGCTCGCAGACCATTCTGAATACCGTCTTTCAGGTGCTGTTCAATATCAAAATCTTTACCCAACATACTCTGGAAACGATCGGGCTCGATGCGGATCAATACCGGGATGCGGTAATCCGTATCCAGCTGCTGTGAAATAGATTCTGATTTAAAGGGCACTTCTGCCACGGTACCCAGACGTATGCCACGGAATTCAACTGGCGCGCCCGGCTGCAGACCACGGATTGAATCCGTAAAGAACATCAGGAAGTCTTTATGGGCGGTATACAGGGAATCCTGAATACTGCGCTGATCGTCAAACAGCTTATATTCCGCCTGGTTCT
Source organism: Erwinia sp. (assembly GCF_049696395.1). Lineage (GTDB taxonomy): Bacteria > Pseudomonadota > Gammaproteobacteria > Enterobacterales > Enterobacteriaceae > Erwinia. The sequence goes on along the minus strand of NZ_JBAVTT010000138.1, from coordinate 19,580 downwards.
GCGCAACCTGTCCCAGCTGCCAACCGTCAGGCACATCAAAGCTTACGCCGCCACTAAAGAGTGTGGTCAGTGAGCCCATTTCAACACGCATACCTGAAGCCGACATATCCACCGCGATGCCACTGTCTTTCCAGAAGCGGACGTTGGTGGTAATTAAGCGGTCATAAGGTGCGGCAATAAACAGCTGATAAGTCATCATGCGCTTGTCGGCATCAAAATGGCTGGTTTCCACCGACCCAACGCGATAGCCACGGAAGAGAACCGGATCGCCAGGATTCAGTTGGCCAGCTTTAGCACTGTCCAGCGTGATCCGGATACCTTTAGCATCTGGTGGAGCAAGAGGTGGCGAATCCAGCAGGTCGTATTTCTCTTTACTCTCGCCTTTCGTCCCCGGCTGCAATTCTATGTAGGCCCCTGATAGCAGCGTTCCGAGGCCGGTAACGCCCTCACGCCCTATCGCTGGTTTCACTACCCAGAAGGCACTGTCGCTTTTTAACAGTTTTTCCATACCTGAGTTCAGGCGGACAGTAATCTCTACATGGTGAAGATCGTCGGTTAAGACTGCACTTTCAACGACACCCACATCCACACTGCGGCTTTTGATGGCTGTTTTACCGCCTTCAATCCCTTCAGCATTCGTGGTGATCAAGGTGACCAATGGCCCCTGATGGCTAAAGTGGTAAAACAGGATCCACGCACCGATCAATACGGTGACAATGGGAATGATCCAGACCGGTGACCAGCGTTTGATTTGATCAACCGTCGCCACGCCGTGATTATTTTCCTTCAATGCTTGGCTCCTCAAGACTTTTTTCACGTACACGATCCCAGGTCAGACGAGGGTCAAAGGTCATGGCTGCAAACATAGTCAGAATAACAACCATGGCAAACAGCAGCGCCCCCGTCGCGGGATAAATACTCATCAGTTGCCCCATGCGCACCAGCGCAGAGAGCACAGCAATGACAAACACGTCAATCATGGACCAGCGTCCCACGAACTCTACCACTTCATAAATCTTGTGCATCCGTTCGCTGTCGTGTTGGGTTTCGCCTTTATGGTTCGCATCCCAGCACAGCCAGCCAATCGCCATCATTTTCAGTGACGGAACCATGATACTGGCAATGAAGATCACCAACGCCACCGGGAACGAGCCTTCGCTCCACAGCAACACCACTCCGGCCATAATGGTCGAGGTGATTTTGGTGCCCAACGCCTGGGTAATCATTATCGGCAACAAATTGGCCGGGATATACAGCACAATCGAGGTGACCAGCAGCGCCATAGTCCATTGTAAACTGTTCTTACGGCGGGCATGACCCTTCGTCCCGCAGCGGGTGCAGGTGTACTGATCGACCGGGAGAATAGCGGTACAGCAACGGCAGGACCTTAATCCCTGATGAATACCGCTGATCGCAGGAACAGGTTTGGAAGGCAGCGCGGGAAGCGGCTCAATGTGGTTCCATAACCAGCGACGGTCCACACATTGAAAAGCCCTGAGCTGCAGCACACAAAACAGACACCAGGGCACAAAGCTGGCACCGATGCCGATATTGCCGTAAGCCATCAGCTTCACGAAGCTGACCAAAACCCCTGCCAGAAAAATCTCTGACATTCCCCAGGTCTTGATCTGAAACAGCATGCGAGAGAGGCTCTTTTTCAGCGGCAAGGGTAAGCGGAAGGGATTGACCAGCAGCAGAATAGCTACCATACACACCGCAGGCACCGCCTGCACAAAGACCATAAACAGCGTAGCCAGACTGTTGTAATCCTCAGAAACCATCACCTGAGGAATACGCAACAGCGTTATTTCGCTGCTCAGTCCCGCCACGCGCATATTGACGAACGGGAACAGGTTAGCCAGAACCAGCATAAACAACGCCGCCAGCGCATAACCGGTAGGCCGCTTTTGCGGCTCTACCCAGTTAGCTGTTAGCGTGGTTTCGCAACGCGGGCAGCTGGCTTTGCTACCCGGTTTCAGTTCCGGCAGTTGTGTCATCAGGTCACACTGCGGGCAGAGCATCCATTGATCAGCGTGGTACGATGAACACATAAACGACCTCTTGCTTAAGCATCAGCCGTTTTTCAACGACTCCAGATATTCCCAGCGTTCAAACGCCACTTCCAGTTCCTGCTCAGCAACGGCAAGCGCATCCAGCAAGGGTTGCGTCACATCATGAGGCTGACTGAAGAAATCACCGTCTGCCACTTTGGCCTGCAGGGTTTCAAGTTGGCTTTCAAGCGCTTCCATTTTCTGTGGCAGCTGTTCCAGTTCACGCTGTAAGTTATAGCTTAGCTTATTAACGGCACGTTTTTCTGGCTCTGCTTTGGCATTTTCCTGACGCGCTGACGGAGCAGGTTTGCCCAGAGAACGAGTCTGCTTATAGGCTGCACGCTGACGCTGAGCATCATGGTAGCCACCGACAAAGGCACCAATCTCACCGTTGCCTTCAAAGATCCAGCATTCAGTCACGGTGTTATCCACGAACTGACGATCGTGGCTTACCAGCAATACGGTGCCCTGATAACCGTCAACCAACTCTTCCAGCAGTTCCAGCGTTTCCACATCCAGGTCATTGGTCGGTTCATCGAGGATCAGCAGGTTACTTGGCTTCAGGAAGAGACGGGCCAGCAACAGGCGGTTACGCTCCCCCCCTGACAATGCACGCACTGGCGTCATTGCACGTTTAGGATGGAACAGGAACTCCTGCAGGTAACCGAGAACATGGCGCGGCTTACCGTTAACCATCACTTCCTGCTTACCTTCGGCCAGGTTGTCCATTACCGTGCGGTCAGGATCCAGATCGGCACGGTGCTGGTCAAAGTAAGCGACTTCGAGTTTTGTCCCGATGTGCACGCGGCCACTGCTGGCCTTCAGCTCATCCAGCATCAGCCTCAACAGGGTCGTTTTACCGCAGCCGTTGGATCCAATCAGGGCAATCTTATCGCCACGCTGAACCTGAGCGCTGAAATCACGCACCAGTTGTTTGCCGTCCACGCTGTAGTGAAGATTTTCCATCTCAAAGACAATTTTGCCGGAGCGGGAAGCTTCCTCAACCTGCATATTGGCTTTGCCCATCACTTCACGGCGTTCTGAACGCTCGTTACGCAACGCTTTCAGCGCACGGACACGACCTTCGTTACGCGTGCGACGAGCTTTGATGCCCTGGCGGATCCACACTTCTTCCTGCGCCAGTTTGCGGTCGAATTCGGCATTCTGCATCTCTTCAACGCGCAGCGCTTCTTCTTTGCTCAGCAGGTACAGGTCGTAATCGCCAGGCCAGGAGACTAACTTGCCACGATCCAGATCGACAATACGGGTAGCCATATTGCGGATAAAGGAACGGTCGTGGGAAATAAAGATAATGCTGCCCTGGAAGGTTTTCAGGAACCCTTCCAGCCAGTCGATGGTTTCGATGTCCAGGTGGTTGGTTGGCTCATCCAGCATCAACACACGCGGGTTGCTGACCAGTGCCCGGCCCAGCGCGGCTTTACGCAGCCAGCCGCCAGACAGTGAAGACAACGGCACATCTGGATCCAGGCCGATCTGCTTCAACACATCATGAATACGCGTTTCCAACTGCCACAGATTCTGATGATCCAGAATGGTTTGCAGACGCCCCATTTCATTGAGGTTTTTATCACTAGGATCGGTCATCACCAGATGCGAAATCGCGTGGTAAGCCTTCAGGTATTCGGCCTGCTCGTTGACGCCTTCGGCCACGAAATCATAGACAGAACCTTCCACATTCCGCGGAGGATCCTGCTGCAGACGTGAAACAACCAGGTCCTGCTCATAAATGATGCGACCATCATCGAGCGCCTGCTCGCGGTTAATGATTTTCATCAGCGTGGATTTACCCGCGCCGTTACGACCTACCAGACAGACCCGCTCATTTTCTTCGATGTGCAGTTCGGTGTTATCCAACAACGGGGCATCACTGAAAGAGAGATACGCACCATGAATACTAATTAATGACATAAAAACTTATTCCTTACCGGCGTGAGCGATCAGCCAGCAGTTATGTATTTGACGATTACGGGCAAAATCCTGCGACTGGGTTTTGGCGGTGATATCCTGTGCAACAAGATTCAGCCCGGCCAGGCCGTCGTGGTCCATTTTGAAACCGCGTTTATTGTTAGAGAACATAATGGTGCCGCCTTTACGCAGCAGCCTTTTCAAATCTTTCATCAGCAGCAGATGATCGCGCTGGATCTCGAAACTCTCTTCCATGCGCTTGGAGTTAGAGAAGGTTGGCGGATCGATAAAGATCAGGTCGAACTGTTCGGTCGACTCGCTCAGCCAGCCCAGGCAGTCGGCCTGCATCAGGCGGTGCTGACGGCCCGTTAAGCCGTTCAGTCGCAGATTGCGTTCAGCCCACTCCAGATAGGTACGCGACATATCCACCGTGGTCGTGCTGCGTGCGCCGCCCAATCCCGCATGAACACTGGCACTGCCGGTGTAAGCAAACAGGTTAAGGAAGTCTTTGTCTTTGCTCATCTTGCCGAGCATCTTACGGGCAATGCGGTGATCCAGGAACAGACCGGTATCCAGATAGTCGGTCAGATTGACCCACATTTTGGCATTGAATTCGCTAACTACGAAGAAATCGCCCTTCTCGTCCATTTTCTGATACTGGCTTTTCCCTTTCTGACGCTCACGGGTTTTCAGTACCAGCTTGTCAGAAGGCAATTCCAGCACGTGCAGCGTGGCTGAAATGACATCGAACAGGCGCTGACGGGCTTTGGCAGGTTCAACGGTTTTTGGCGCTGCATACTCCTGAACGACAACCCAGTCGCCGTAACGATCGACGGCTACGTTGTAGTCAGGCAGGTCGGCGTCATAAATGCGGTAACATTCAATCCCTTCCTGACGAGCCCACTTTTCCAGCTTCTTGATGTTTTTACGCAGGCGGTTAGCATAATCTTCCGCAACCTGCCCACCGGCAGCTGCAGAAGGGTTCACCGCCAGCTGATAGTTTTTCTGTACGCAGTCCAGTGGACCGTTTTTCGCTTTGAACTGACGGTCAGCACGCAGCTGCAGGCAGCTAAGCAGTTCCGGAGAGGCGCTGAACAGCGACAGATTCCAGCCGCCGAAGTGGCTTTTCATCAGGCGGCCCAGCTGGCTGTGCAGAGCAATCAGCGCGGGTTCGCTGTCCATACGCTCACCGTAAGGGGGGTTGCTCACCACTGTCCCGGTGGGTCCTTCTGGCAGTGGGTTGCTCAGCTTCTGCACTTCCTGCACGGTAAAGCTGATGATGTCGGCCATTCCTGCGCGACGGGCATTGGCAATCGCACGTTCAAGCACGCGTGAGTCATTGTCATAGCCATAAAAGCGAGACGGAGTTTCCTGCACACCGCGTTTGGCACGAACCTGTGCTTCGCTGGTCACTTCACGCCACAGTTCCGGGTCAAATTTGGACCAGCCGGTAAAGCCCCAATGTGGACGATGCAAGCCTGGGGCACGATCGCTGGCGATCATCGCGGCTTCAATCAACAGGGTTCCCGATCCACACATAGGATCCACCAGCGGCGTTCCAACCTGCCAGCCCGAGCGCAATACGATGGCGGCGGCCAGGTTCTCTTTTAACGGAGCCTGACCGGTTTGTTGGCGATAACCACGCTGATGCAGGCCTTCACCACTCAGATCCAACGCAATGCTGGCAGTATCTTTGTTCAGCCAGACGTTAACACGGATATCTGGCTGCTCGCGGTCAACGTCAGGGCGCGCAAAGCCTTTGCGGGTGAAGCTGTCCACAATGGCGTCTTTTACTTTTAACGCGCCGTACTGGCTGTTACGGATAACTTCGTTCAGACCGCTGAAATGCACCGCAAACGTTTTATCACTGCCGAACATCGCCGGCCAGTCGATAGCCTGCACACCAAGATAGAGGTCCAGGTCACTGTAAACACCGCATTCGGTCAGCGGCAGCAGGATGCGCGAAGCCAGACGGCTCCACATCAGACTTTGGTACATCAGACGATCGTCACCCTGGTAATGTACGCCGCCCTGGACGATTTGGCAGCCCTCGGCCCCCATCGCTTCCAGTTCACTTTTTAACAGCTCTTCGAGCCCACGCGCCGTACTGGCAAACAGAGAATTCATAGTGTCACTTATCGTCGTCAGAAAATTGCTGCGCATTATAGCTAATCGCAGGCACATGTCATAAAGTTAGCTTCTTTTCCTCAGGTACCCCGCCGCTTTTCTTGCCTGAAGACGCTTTTTTCCTCTTTATTTGCCTGGAGGGCACCATGATTAGCCTGTCTCGTCTGTTCATTCATCCGGTGAAGTCGTTGCGGGGAACCCAGGTTTCCCATGCACAGGCACTGGAGAGTGGGCTGGCCTTTGACCGTGTCTTTATGATCACGGACGAGGATGGCACCTTTATTACCGCCCGCCAGTATCCGGAAATGGTTCTTTTCACGCCAGCATTGATCCCTGAAGGTCTGTCTCTTTCGGCTCCAGATGGCACCAGCGCCACGATCCGTTTGGCCGACTTCGCCGATCGGCAAGCGCCAACGGAAGTCTGGGGAAATGTGTTCACTTCCCTCATTGCACCAGCGGCTATCAACGAGTGGCTCAGTGGCTTCTTCCCTCGCCCGGTGCAACTGCGCTGGGTTGGCCCGCAAATGTCCCGCCGGGTTAAACGCTTTGAGCAGGTTCCGTTGGGCTTTGCCGATGGCTTTCCGTTCCTGCTTATAAATGAAGCCTCTTTGCAGGATTTGCGTCAGCGCTGTCCGGCAGGGATCAAGCTGGAACAGTTCCGGCCAAACCTTGTGGTCACAGGCGCCACGGCCTGGGCTGAAGACAGCTGGTCAACCGTACGGATTGGTGACGTCCTTTTTGATGTGCCAAAACCTTGCAGCCGTTGCGTGCTGACCACCGTTAGCCCGGAGAAAGGGCGTAAACACCCAAGCGGAGAGCCGTTGGTCACGCTGCAAAAGTTCCGCACCGCCACAGACGGCAGCGGAGACATTGATTTTGGTCTCAACCTGATTGCCAGAAACAGCGGCATCATGCGGGTAGGCGACGAACTTCAGGTTCTGGCCAGCAAGCCCCCACGCCCTTATAGCGCAGGCCAGGTCGTTGAGTCGCTGGACGTGGTCAGTAACAGTGCGGAAAGCGTCACTATCAGCTGGCAGGGGGACACTTTTCAGGGCAACAATCAGCAGATACTTCTGGAGCAGCTGGAAATGCAGGGGTTCCGCATTCCGTACTCTTGCCGGGCCGGAATTTGTGGCAGTTGCCATGTAAATCTGGTGTCAGGCGAAGTCAGTCCGATGAAAAAAGGGGCTGTGCGTGATAACGGCAGGATCCTCAGCTGCAGCTGTATTCCAGCCGGCGACCTGGTCCTGACGCAATAACCTTAAACAGCCCTGGCGTAAGGAAGAGATTCAGACTGCTGCCGGGGCTGAAGACGATCGTTCATCACTTTGATCGCATCTCCTAACACCATTCCGCGCCCTGCTAACGTCAGCTGTGGCTGAGCCAGCAAACAGAGTGCCGCATTTTCTCCGCTTTCTATCACCAGCAGACTAGCCTGTTCACCGTTTTCACACAGCTTCACATTGACCAGTTCACCTTCCGCCGGAACCCAACCGCTGTGGCGATGGGTTTCGAAGTGCCAACTTTTCGGCATTAACGGCTTGAGGAAACGGCAGGCGACCAGGGCGTTCAGCACCAGTTCAGCACGCTGATCCACATTCAGTTCACAACGGCGGCAGTTCTCTTCAAAACTGAAAAAAAGTGCGGCGTCATCGACACAAAACCCTGAAGTATCAAAAGCATCAGGCGTCAGCATCTTACGAGGAAAGCGCGAACGGAACAGCATTCCGTCAGCCAGATCCAGCATCATGCGATCGTGATCTACATCGAAAAACCAGCGCCAGCTGTCGTCAGGTTTAATTCTCATGATGGGTCCTGTAGTAATAAAAATGGCCGCTATTTACTGGACGAACGCTGGATTTGAAAAGTTACGTCAATCCAACCGCAAGCCAAAATAGTCTGAATAATGTTTAAACAGGATAAAATATAAACGAGCCAGCGGCGAAAATAAAGCCCCTGGCTTGTTTAGCTAAGAATTAGCTTAGATGTGGGTCACAATTTCTTTTATCAACGGCGGACCTTTGTAAATAAAGCCGGAATAGATTTGGATCAATGAGGCACCCGCCGCCATTTTCTCACGGGCTGAAACCAGCGAATCAATGCCACCCACACCTATAATAGGCAGCTTGCCTTGCAGTTCATGCGACAGGCGGCGAATAATTTCTGTGCTGCGCAATTGCACCGGACGCCCACTTAATCCACCGGCTTCTCCAGCGTGCTTAAGTCCCTCAACCAGAGAACGATCGAGCGTAGTATTGGTGGCAATCACACCATCAATATTATGACGCACCAGACTGTCGGCAATTTGGATCAACTCTTCTTCAGAAAGATCCGGCGCGATCTTCACCGCAACAGGAACATATTTGTGATGAATCATTTCAAGATCTTTCTGTTTCTGTTTGACCGCAATCAAAAGATCATCCAGCGCCTCGCCATATTGCAGCGTACGTAATCCTGGGGTGTTCGGGGAGGAGATATTTACCGTGATGTAACCCGCATAAGGATAGATCTTCTCCATGCAGATTAAATAATCGTCTTTGCCGTTCTCAACCGGTGTGTCTTTATTCTTGCCAATGTTGATCCCCAGCACGCCATCGAAATGCGATTTTTTGACGTTCTCTACCAGGTTATCCACGCCGTGGTTATTGAACCCCATGCGATTGATGATGCCCTCGGCTTCCAGCACGCGGAACATTCTTGGCTTATCGTTACCGTCCTGTGCTCTTGGCGTCACGGTGCCAATTTCAATCGAACCGAAGCCCAGCGCCCCAAAAGCATCAATACACTCGCCGTTTTTATCCAGTCCTGCGGCCAGGCCCAGCGGATTCTTAAAGGTCAGTCCCATACAGTTCACCGGCTTAAAAGGCAGTGACTGGCGAACCAGGTGCATTAAAGGGGTACCGGTAACGCGATGCAGCTGCCTGAGCGTCAGTTCATGGGCGCGCTCAGCATCAAGCTGAAAAAGGGCCTTACGGACAAAGGGGTAATACATGGTCGCTCCTGAATGCCCGAGACTCTCAGGCTGGAAAGGACAAACAGTTGATATCGTCTGGCGATACTAACCCTGAAAACTGCGTTTTACCGTCACGTCTCGCCGCTTCTCCCCTTTTTATACTGTGGAACCGTTGGAGGGCTGTGATGCCAGTCAATGACGGCGCAGTGACGCTGCAGGTGCGGGGCAAAATGGTAAAGTTCTTTGCCGTGAAAGTAAAACGATAGTGCCAGCTTAAGCGCCCGGAACGCTTTTATATCCGCTAATCAACTTTTCTATGCCAGATAAATCATTTAAGCCTCCCCTGCCCGTCTGTCAGGATAGTTCCATCGGTTCCAGAATAAGTCAGTTCAATAACTTTTAGTTATAAGGAGAGGTTATGCGCGTTATTACTCTGGCGGGAAGTCCTCGCTACCCATCTCGTTCCACTGCCCTGTTAACTGTTTGCCAGCGCCTGCTTGAACAGCGCGGTGTCGAGGTTATTCCGTGGAATCTGCATAACTTCGTGCCTGAAGACCTGCTGTATGCCCGCTTCGATTCGCCTGCTCTGCTGGCTTTAAAAGAAGATCTTGAGCAAGCGGATGGGGTGATTGTTGCCACCCCAGTTTATAAAGCCTCTTTTTCTGGCGCACTGAAAACGCTGCTGGACCTGCTTCCAGAGCGCGCCCTTGAACATAAAGTTGTGCTGCCGCTGGCTACCGGTGGAACGGTTGCTCATATGCTGGCTGTAGATTATGCCCTCAAGCCTGTTCTGAATGCGCTGAAGGCGCAGGAAGTGCTGCACGGCGTGTTCGCTGATGATTCACAGATAACGGATTACGACCGCCAGCCGGAGCTTTCCCCTGTGCTTCGCGACCGTATCAACGAGTCCATAGACACCTTCTGGTCTGCTCTGGCTCGTCGCCATCAGCCGCTGGCTTTGGCCGTTTAAGGAGCCGTTGATGACTTTTTTTACAAGGATCCTCTCCGCTTTAACGCTGAGCAGCGTGCTGGCGAGTAGCGTTTTCGCCGCAGAAACAGAGGCACCGAAAACCTTCCGCATTGGTTATCAGAAAGGGTCTGTGAGCATGGTGTTAGCTAAATCTCATCACCTGCTGGAACAGCGTTTTCCCCACACCCAAATCAAATGGGTAGAGTTCCCGGCGGGCCCCCAAATGCTGGAGGCGCTAAACGTCAACAGCATTGATCTGGGCAGCACCGGGGATATCCCCCCCATTTTTGCTCAGGCTGCCGGAGCAGACTTACTGTATGTAGGCGTGGAACCGCCGAAGCCGAAAGCCGAAGTGATTCTGGTGGCGAAAGACAGCCCGTATAAAACCGTGGCCGATCTTAAAGGCCATAAGGTCGCCTTTCAGAAAGGCTCCAGCTCACACAACTTAGTGCTGCGCGCGCTGGAAAAAGCCGGCTTAAAGTTCAGCGATATCCAGCCAGCTTATCTGACGCCTGCCGATGCACGAGCCGCCTTCCAGCAGGGTGATGTAGATGCCTGGGCAATCTGGGACCCTTACTACTCTGCGGCCCTGCTGCAAGGTGGCGTCAGAGTCCTGACCGATGGCAGCCAGCTAAATCAGACTGGCTCATTTTATCTGGCTACCCGACCGTTTACCGAAGCCAATGGCACCTTTATTACTCAAGTACTGGCTACCTTCAGCAAGGCTGATGCCCTGACTTTAAGTGACCGAAGCCAGAGTATCGATCTGCTGTCGCAGGCGATGGGCTTGCCCAAGCCGGTGATTGCCAGCTATCTGGATCATCGTCCCCCTACTTCAATCGGCCCGGTCAGTGATCGGACAGCCAAAGCCCAGCAACAAACGGCAGACCTGTTTTATGCCAGCCATTTAATGCCGGTAAAAGTCGAGATTGCCGACCGTATCTGGCACGCCAGCAGCGCTAACTAATAAGGAGTCCCAACATGAGCCTTTCCGTTTTCTGGTTTTTACCTACCCACGGTGATGGGCAGTATTTAGGTACTTCAGAGGGTGCTCGTCCGGTCGATCACGGTTATCTGCAGCAGATCGCTCAGGCAGCGGATCGTCTGGGTTTTGGCGGCGTGCTGATCCCCACTGGCCGTTCGTGTGAAGATGCCTGGCTGGTTGCCGCCTCCCTGATCCCGGTAACCCAACGCTTACGCTTCCTGGTGGCCTTACGTCCTGGCGTGATTTCACCTACTCAGGCCGCTCGCCAGGCTGCCACCTTAGACCGGCTGTCAAATGGCCGGGCGTTATTCAACCTGGTGACTGGCGGCGACGCCGAAGAGCTGGCCGGTGATGGCGTGTTCCTCGACCATAAAGAACGCTATGAAGAGTCTGCTGAATTTACTCGCGTCTGGCGTCGGGTGCTGGAAGGCGAAACGGTCGACTACGAAGGCAAGCATGTTCACGTTCGTGGCGCTCGATTAATGTTCAAACCCATTCAGCAACCTCGCCCGCCTTTATGGTTTGGTGGCTCTTCGGACCCCGCGCAGGATCTGGCAGCAGAACAGGTTGATGTCTATCTGACATGGGGCGAGCCTCCCGCTCAGGTGAAAGAGAAAATTGCTCAGGTGCAGGCGAAAGCGGCAGCACAAGGGCGCAAAGTGAAGTTTGGCATTCGCCTGCATGTGATTGTGCGTGAAACCAATGAAGAAGCCTGGCAGGCTGCCGATCGTCTTATTTCTCATCTTGATGATGCCACAATTGCCAAAGCCCAGGCTGCTCTGGCTAAAACAGATTCGGTAGGCCAGCAGCGCATGCGAGCGTTGCACAGCGGCAGTCGTGACAAGCTGGAAATCAGCCCAAATCTCTGGGCTGGGGTCGGTCTGGTTCGTGGGGGTGCTGGCACAGCATTAGTCGGCGACGGTAAAACAGTAGCGGCCAGAATGCAGGAATATGCCGACCTGGGTATTGAAACCTTCATTCTGTCTGGCTATCCGCACCTTGAGGAAGCCTACCGCGTAGGCGAACTGTTGTTCCCTCATCTGGATTTGGCGGTGCCGGAAATTCCGCAGCCGGGGTCAGTGATGGCTCATGGCGAAGCGGTGGCTCACGATTTTGCCCCACAAAAAGTGTCACAGAGTTAGAGGTGAAGATGAAAAAGCAGCTTACTCGTGTCGGGAACGGGCTGGTGCCCTGGGCTCTTCCCGCCCTGTTAATTCTGGTCTGGCAGATTGCTTCCCAGACTGGCTGGCTCTCAACCCGCATTCTGCCCTCGCCCGAGGCGATTGTCGTGACCTTCTGGAAGCTTTCGGTAAGCGGTGAACTGCTGCAAAACCTGGCTATCAGCAGCTGGCGTGCCGCTATCGGTTTTGGCATAGGCGGATCGATTGGTCTGATCCTGGGGCTGATCACCGGCATGTCGCGCCTGGGAGAAAGATTGCTGGATACGTCAGTACAGATGTTGCGTAACGTGCCGCATCTGGCGCTGATCCCGCTGGTGATCCTGTGGTTTGGCATCGATGAGTCAGCCAAGATCTTCCTGGTTGCTCTGGGCACGATGTTTCCCATCTATCTGAACACCTATCACGGCATCCGTAATATTGACCATGGCTTAGTAGAGATGGCTCGCAGCTACGGCCTTTCCGGCTGGAGCCTGTTTATTCAGGTGGTATTGCCTGGCGCCCTGCCCTCCATCATGGTCGGCGTCCGATTTGCGCTGGGACTGATGTGGCTGACGCTGATCGTGGCCGAGACCATTTCCGCCAGTTCAGGCATTGGCTATCTGGCGATGAATGCCCGTGAGTTTTTACAAACCGATGTGGTCGTGGTGGCGATCATCCTTTATGCCCTGCTCGGTAAACTGGCCGATGTCAGCGCGCAGCTACTGGAACGTGTCTGGTTGCGCTGGCATCCGGCTTATCAACTGAAAGAGGATAACGCATGAGCGAATTAACCGCTTCTCCGGCTCGCCTGAATGCCGGCACGCCACTGGTGATCAACAGCGTCAGCAAGCAGTACAAAGGCCGTACGGTATTAAACAATATCGATCTGCATATTCCTTCTGGTCAGTTTGTCGCGGTTGTGGGCCGCAGCGGATGTGGCAAAAGTACGCTGCTGCGTCTGCTTGCTGGCCTGGAAAAAACCTCATCCGGGGCGCTGCTTGCGGGCAATGCACCGCTCAGTGAAGCCAGAGACGACACTCGTTTGATGTTTCAGGATGCCCGCCTGCTGCCCTGGAAAAGCGTGATTGATAATGTCGGATTAGGCCTGAAAGGCAAAAGCTGGAAAGCCGCGGCGCTGGAAGCACTTGAAGCCGTAGGACTGGCTGACCGGGCGAAAGAGTGGCCTGCTGCCCTCTCTGGTGGCCAGAAGCAACGAGTGGCATTGGCTCGCGCGCTGATCCATCGTCCGGGTTTATTGCTGCTGGATGAACCGCTGGGCGCGCTGGATGCTTTAACTCGCATCGAAATGCAGGATCTGATTGAGTCGCTTTGGCAGAAGCACAACTTTACCGTGTTGCTGGTCACTCATGATGTCAGCGAAGCTGTGGCAATGGCCGATCGGGTTCTGCTAATAGAAGAAGGGAATATCGGGCTGGATCTGCTGGTTGATTTGCCCCGCCCAAGACGTAAAGGCTCTGTGCGTTTGGCGGAACTTGAAGCAGAAGTTCTGGATCGGGTGATGAAGCGCAGCCCGTTTGAAGCGGAAAAACGCTACGCACAACGCTAAAAAAAGGGGCGAATCTCGCCCCTTATCCTTTTCTCTTCAGCTTACTCAGGCACTCAGGGCTTTACTGATTTTCTCGTAAAGGTCACCCGAAAGCTTGTCCAGCCCTTTCAACTGCTCCAGCGCTTTGCGCATCAGCGCCTGACGACCAGCATCGTAGCGTTTCAGGCGGATCAACGGCTCGATCATGCGTGCGGCAACCTGCGGGTTGCGCGTGTTCAGATCGGTCAGAATTTCCACCAGGAACTGATAACCGCTGCCATTGGCAGCATGGAACGCCGACGGATTCGCCGAAGCGAAAGCCCCTATCAACGAACGGATACGGTTTGGATTGCTCAAGGTAAATGAGCGGTGGCTTAATAGCGCACGAACACGGTTGAGCACATCCGGTGCCGGGCTGGTGGCCTGCAGGGCAAACCATTTATCCATGACCAGGCCATCCTTATGCCAACGCTCATCAAATGCCATCAGCAGACTTTCACGACAAGGCAGCTGAGCCGCAACAGAAGCCGCCATCGCCGCCAGCGAATCGGTCATATTATTCGCCTGCTTAAACTGGGCTTGAACCAGCTTATCGGCCAGCTCAACCTCGCCAAAGGCCAGATAACCCAGACAAACATTTTTCAGTGAACGCTTACCAATGTCAGCATGCTCAATACGGTATTCGCCGCTCTGATTGGCGTGATAAACCGCCAGCCATTCGTCAGCCAGCTCGGTTGCCAGCAGGCGCACCAACGATTCACGCACGTCAGAAATAGCCTGAGGATCGATAGTCTCAAACAGCTCGGCTATCTCATTCTCACCAGGCAGCGTAAGAATTAACGCCATCAACGCCGGATCGCTGTTCTCTTCCAGCAGCACCGCGCGGAAAGCATCAGCAACATGCAGAGGAACGGAAAGCGGCTGCCCCTGTTGATGGCGGGCCACATTCAGCTTGATGTAAGTCGCCATCAGGCTTTGAGCAGCATCCCAGCGGGCAAAGTCATTGCGGGCATGACGCATCAGGAAGGTTAACTGCGCATCGCTCCAGTTATAGTCCAGTTTTACCGGCGCGGAGAATTCACGCAGCAGCGAAGGAACAGGCTGGAAATAAACATTGTCGAACACGAAGCTCTGGAACTCGTCGACCACATTCAGCACGTTATGTACCGGATGGCCATTATGCTGCAGAGGGATCACCTTGCCTTCGCCATCATACAGTTCAATGTCCAGCGGGATGTGCAGCGGCAGCTTCTCTTTTTGATCGGCTGTAGCTGGCGTTCTCTGCGTGACGTGCAACGTATACTGTTCCAGTTCCGGGTTGTAGTCATCGCGAATCGAAACAATTGGCGTGCCAGACTGGCTGTACCAGCGGCGGAACTGCGACAAATCAACGTTGGACGCATCTTCCATAGCCTGCACAAAATCGTCGCAGGTTGCGGCGCTGCCATCGTGACGTTCGAAATAGACCTGCATGCCTTTCTGGAAGTTCTCTTCGCCCAGTAAGGTATGCAGCATGCGGATCACTTCTGACCCCTTTTCATACACCGTCAGGGTGTAGAAGTTATTCATTTCGATCACCTGCTCAGGGCGGATTGGATGCGCCATTGGGCTGGCATCTTCGGCAAACTGAGCACCGCGCATGATGCGCACGTTATCGATACGGTTGACCGCGCGGGATCCCAGATCGGAGCTGAATTCCTGATCGCGGAACACCGTCAGCCCCTCTTTCAGGCTGAGCTGGAACCAGTCGCGGCAGGTCACACGGTTGCCGGTCCAGTTGTGGAAATATTCATGGCCGATCACCGCTTCAATGCCGAGGTAATCTTTGTCGGTAGCGGTTTCTGCCTTCGCCAGCACATATTTGGAGTTAAAGACGTTAAGTCCTTTATTCTCCATCGCGCCCATGTTGAAGAAGTCCACCGCGACGATCATAAAGATGTCCAGGTCGTACTCCAGACCGAAACGCTCTTCATCCCACTTCATGCTGTTTTTCAGCGAGGTCATCGCCCAGTCAGCGCGATCGAGGTTGCCACGATCGACAAAGATTTCCAGCGCCACATCGCGGCCTGAACGGGTTTTGAAGCTGTCACGCAGCACATCGAAGTCACCCGCTACCACCGCAAACAGATAGCAAGGTTTCGGGAACGGATCTTCCCACTTCATCCAGTGACGACCATCTTCCATCTGTCCGGCATCGATACGGTTGCCGTTTGACAGTAAATATGGATAAAGCGCCTTCTCTGCCACAATCGTGGTGGTAAAGCGCGCCAGTACGTCAGGGCGATCAAGATACCAGGTAATATGGCGGAAGCCTTCAGCTTCACATTGGGTACAGAGCGCTTCCCCTGATTTATACAGCCCTTCCAGCGCGGTATTTTTATCCGGGTGGATCTCGTTGACGATTTTCAGCGTAAAGGCTTCCGGCAGTTGCTCAAGGATCAGAGCGCCCTCTTCCAGCCGGTACTGTGACCAGGCCTGGTCGTCAACCTCCAGTGAGACCAGCTTCAGGTCTTCACCGTCAAGACGCAGTTCTGCTCCTTCAGCCCCCAACCTTTTTACGCGGCTGATGGCGGTCACCTGCGTGGTGCTGGCATCCAGGAGAAAAGTCAGGTCGATATCCGTGATGGTGTAATCCGGAGCACGGTAATCATGGCGATTTTTGGCTTGTGGCAGTTGCGTCATAAGTCCTTCTCACGTCGATAATTAGTTAACCTTTTCAAGTCTATTCCTGTTAGCCCGATGTTGCCACGTTGAATCGCGACAGGGCGGGGTCTTTAGCCTGAAAAGCTACATTTCATTAACAAGCGCACAGATTGCCCTCGACCTGATCCGCGGTAATGTGTTGTGATCAGCTTCACTAAACGAGTATTCAAGTTATACTCCAGCGTCTTTTCCACTTTTTGAACCAGGGATAACGCTCTTCGCCAGAGGATGCTGAAACGCACCATGACTCGACATGCTACCCCGATCCTGACCACCTTGTTGGACACGGATGCCTATAAGCTGCATATGCAGCAAGCAGTGTTCCATCGTTATCGGAACGTTTCTGTGGTGGCTGAGTTTCGCTGCCGTGGTGATGACCTGCTGGGCATTTATGCAGATGAAATTGTCCGGCAGATAGCGACCATGCAGTCGCTGGCACTGACTGACGAAGAAGCTGATTACCTTGCTGGCCTGCCCTTCTTTAAGGCGGATTATCTGGCCTGGCTGCGAGAATACCGTTATGACCCGTCAACGGTTGTGGTGCGTAACCACCAGGGCAAACTGGATATTCGCATCAGCGGCAGCTGGCTGGACGTTATCATGTGGGAAGTGCCGCTGCTGGCGCTGATCAGTGAAGTGGTTCATCGCCATCGTTCGCCGCTGGTTACGCCAGAAATGGCCGTGACGCACCTGCAAAGCAAGCTGGCTGATTTCAAAGAATTAACGGCCGAGCTGGATATGTCCCGCTTTAAGCTGATGGACTTTGGTACGCGTCGCCGCTTCTCGCGCGATGTGCAGCTGGCTATCGTCAGCACGCTTCAGCAGGAGTTCCCGTGGTTGGTTGGCTCCAGTAACTACGATGTTGCCCGACAGCTGACTATCGCGCCCGTTGGCACTCAGGCTCATGAATGGTTCCAGGCTCATCAGCAGATTAGCCCGGTGCTGGCTAACAGCCAGCGTGCAGCTTTGCAGGCCTGGCTGGATGAATACCCTGACCGTTTGGGTATTGCGCTGACTGACTGCATTACCATGGATGCTTTCCTGCGTGACTTCGGCCAAAATTTTGCCACCAGTTATCAGGGCCTGCGCCATGACTCTGGCGACCCGTTTGAATGGGGCGAAAAGGCCATTGCGCATTATGAGCATCTGGGTATCGATCCTCGCAGCAAAACGCTGGTGTTCTCCGATAATCTCGATCTTGAGAAAGCCGTGGCGCTTTACCGCCAGTTTGGCCAGCGCGTGGACGTGATTTTTGGCATCGGCACCAAACTGACCTGCGATATTCCTCAGATAACCCCCCTTAACATTGTGATCAAGCTGGTGGAATGTAACGGCAAACCGGTAGCCAAACTGTCGGACAGCCCAGGCAAAACCATTTGCCAGGATAAAGCCTTTGTCCGCGCCTTACGTAAAGCCTTCGATCTGCCGCTGGTGAAAAAAGCCAGTTAGTGCCGCAATAAAAAGAGAAGAGCTTCAGCCTCTTCTCTTTTCTTTCCTGCAATTCCCCTAATAAATCTCCCGCAGAACAACGAATTCTTCTTGTGTCTCGCCAGTCGGCAAGTAACATAGCACTACCCCAAATCCGGGGTATTTTTCCTAATCCTGATTAATAGTGAGAGACTTTTATGAGCGTTGTGCCTGTAGCGGATGTACTGCAAGGCCGGGTCGCGGTTGACAGTGAAGTCACCGTACGCGGTTGGGTACGTACAAGAAGAGATTCAAAAGCTGGTATTTCTTTCATCGCCGTATATGACGGCTCCTGCTTTAATCCCGTCCAGGCTGTCGTCAATAATTCTCTGAATAATTATCAGGACGAAGTACTGCGACTGACCACCGGCTGCTCTGTTGTCATTACGGGCAAAGTGGTGGAATCCCCTGGCGAAGGTCAGAGCTTTGAAATCCAGGCCACCGCTGTAGAAGTGGTTGGTTGGGTTGATGATCCTGATACTTACCCAATGGCCGCCAAACGCCACAGCATTGAATACCTGCGCGAAGTGGCCCACCTGCGCCCACGTACCAACCTGATTGGTGCCGTGGCGCGTGTTCGCCATACCCTGGCGCAAGCGTTGCACCGCTTCTTTGATGAGCAGGGCTTCTTCTGGGTTTCCACCCCATTGATCACCGCTTCGGATACCGAAGGTGCTGGCGAAATGTTCCGCGTGTCCACGCTGGATATGGAAAACCTGCCGCGCACGCCTGAAGGCAAAGTGAATTTTGACGAAGATTTCTTCGGTAAAGAAGCCTTCCTGACCGTCTCCGGCCAGTTGAACGGTGAGACTTACGCCAGCGCTATCTCCAAAATCTATACCTTTGGTCCAACCTTCCGTGCAGAAAACTCCAACACCAGCCGTCACCTGGCGGAATTCTGGATGCTGGAGCCGGAAATTGCTTTTGCCAACCTGGAAGATAATGCGGCCCTGGCCGAAGCCATGCTGAAGTATGTCTTCAAAGCCGTGCTGGAAGAGCGTCGTGATGATATGGAGTTCTTCGCCGAGCGTGTAGACAAAGATGCCATCTCTCGCCTTGAACGTTTTGTAACCACAGATTTTGCTCAGGTGGATTACACCGAAGCGGTTGAGATCCTGATCGCCTGCGGCGAGAAGTTTGAAAATGCCGTCTCCTGGGGTATCGATCTCTCTTCTGAACACGAGCGTTACCTGGCGGAAAAACACTTTAAAGCGCCGGTAGTGGTTAAAAACTATCCGAAAGATATCAAAGCTTTTTATATGCGCCTGAACGACGACGGTAAAACCGTGGCGGCGATGGACGTTCTGGCCCCAGGTATTGGTGAAATTATCGGGGGATCTCAACGTGAAGAGCGTCTGGACGTGCTGGATGCTCGCCTGGCCGAGATGGGTCTGAATAAAGAAGATTACTGGTGGTATCGTGACTTACGTCGTTACGGCACCGTTCCTCATTCAGGTTTCGGTTTAGGTTTCGAAAGATTAATCGCCTATGTCACTGGTGTGCAAAATGTAAGAGATGTTATCGCCTTCCCAAGAACGCCGCGTAACGCCACCTTCTGATTTTCCGCATTAAATATAAGAAATTCATATATATATTCAAGGTCAGCCTAGCTGGCCTTTTTTTATTTTTGTAAATTTAGAGATGCTTCACAAAGTTCCGTGATTTTTACATTTTGTAATACATATTTTCCTC
>NZ_JBAVTT010000137.1:0-2574 GCF_049696395.1 Erwinia sp. | reverse complement strand
GGCGTGAAATACATGCTGCTGGCAGGGATGTGTGCCTGGTTTGTGCGTTATGCACTGTTCGCGCTGGGCATGGACGACCAGAGCCGCACATTGATCTACCTCGGCATTCTTCTGCATGGCGTCTGTTATGACTTTTTCTTCGTGGTGGGCTTTATCTACACCGACCGCATAGCCGGGGCGAAAGTGAAAGGACAGGCACAAAGCATGGTGGTGATGTTCACCTACGGTATCGGCATGTTGCTCGGTTCGCAGATTTCCGGCGTGCTTTACAACACTCTGGTTGCCGGGCAGGGAACGGCACAGAACTGGGCTATTTTCTGGTGGATCCCGGCCGTTGCGGCAGCGGCGATCGCCATTCTGTTCCTCTTCACCTTTAAATATCGGGATGAAGCGGTTTGATTAACTGGAGGTAAACGTGAAAACGTTAAAAGGACCCGGGATTTTTCTGTCCCAGTTTATAGGCCCGCAGGCACCCTTTAATTCGTTGGAGGGGCTTGCGCAGTGGGCCTCTGCATTGGGGTATAAGGCGCTACAGATCCCCTGCAATCATCCGGCGATTTTTGACCTGGAGAAAGCCGCAGCCAGCAAAACGTATTGTGATGAGATCAGGGGATTACTGGCGAACTACGGGCTGGTGGTAAGCGAGCTGTCTACCCACCTTGAAGGACAGCTGATCGCGGTTCATCCGGCCCATGATGTGGCCTTTGATGGCTTCGCGCCTGAACAGGTGCGGGGTGACAGTGCTAAGCGGACTGCGTGGGCTATCAAAACCGTGAAACTTGCTGCTGTTGCATCGGCCAATCTGGGGTTGAACGCGCACGCCACTTTCTCCGGTTCACTGGCCTGGCCCTATCTTTACCCCTGGCCACCGCACAATACTCAACTCCTCAGCGAAGCATTTGATGAACTGGCGCGCCGCTGGGAACCGGTATTGGACGAATTTGACCGACAGGGTGTGGATGTTTGCTATGAAATTCACCCCGGTGAAGACCTTCATGATGGGGTGACTTTTGAACGCTTTTTAGCACGGGTGAACAACCATCCGCGCTGCAATATCCTGTTTGATCCCAGCCATTTGCACCTGCAGCAGATGGACTATCTGCAGTTTATTGATCACTATCACGCCCGCATCAAGGCCTTCCACGTCAAGGATGCTGAATATGTGCCGAATGGTCGTAGCGGCGTGTATGGCGGCTATCAACCCTGGATTGAGCGTGCCGGGCGTTTCCGTTCGCCAGGCGACGGGCAGATCGACTTCAAAAGCATTTTCAGCAAGCTGGCACAGTACGATTACGCAGGCTGGGCGGTGCTGGAGTGGGAATGCTGCCTGAAAGAGAGTGAGACGGGCGCACGGGAAGGGGCTGAATTTATTCAGCGCCATATTATCCCCGTAGCCGACCGCGCTTTTGATGATTTTGCCGCGCAGGACAGCTCACTCACCCACGTGCGCAAGCAGCTGGGGTTGGATTAAGGAACCGAAGATGATCAATGTGGGAATTATCGGCACCGGGTTTATTGGCCCGGCGCATATAGAAGCACTCCGTCGGCTGGGTAACATCAATGTGGTGGCCATCTGTGATGCCAGTCAATCCGTTGCACTGTCACGTGCTGCTGCACTGAATGTTCCACATGCTTACAGCGACGTGGCGGCCTTTCTGCAGCATGAAGGTCTTCATGCCGTGCATAACTGTACGCCCAACCATTTGCATGCAGAAATAAACCGGCAGATCCTCCGCGCCGGGAAGCACGTGTTCTCGGAGAAACCGTTATGTATGACGATGGACGAAGCCCACGAGCTGACAGCGCTGGCTGAGCAGTCTGGCGTGGTACACGGGGTCAGCTTTGTCTATCGTCAGTTTGCCATGGTGCAGCAGGCGGCCAGCATGATGAGATATCAGCAGCTGGGCCGGTTGTTCTCAGCTCAGGGCAGTTATCATCAGGACTGGATGCTGGAAGAGACCGACTATAACTGGCGAGTGGATGCCCAAAAAGGGGGGATTTCCCGCGCGGTTGCAGATATCGGTTCACACTGGTGTGACACCATCCAGTTTATCACCGGCAAAAAAATCGTTGCGGTGATGGCCGATCTCTCGATTGTCTGGCCAACGCGAAAAGCGAGTCTGAATGGCGCGGCCACTTTTGGTGCCGGTCAGGAAGAGGAAACGCGCTACGAATCTCATCCCGTCACCACGGAAGATATGGGGTTCATTCTGTTCCGCTTTGATGACGGCAGTAAAGGCAGTTTC
Source organism: Erwinia sp. (assembly GCF_049696395.1). Lineage (GTDB taxonomy): Bacteria > Pseudomonadota > Gammaproteobacteria > Enterobacterales > Enterobacteriaceae > Erwinia. The sequence continues at coordinate 328 of NZ_JBAVTT010000137.1, read as the reverse complement.
AGCGTGTCGCAGGTTTCCGCAGGGCGCAAAAATCGCCTCAATCTGGAAGTGAATGGCAGCAGTGGCTCACTGGCCTGGGACCAGGAAACTCCCCAACAGCTTTGGCTGGGTCATCGGCATAAAGCCAATCAGATCTTATCTGACGACCCGTCACTGCTGAATCCGGATGTTGCCAGCCGGGCTCGTTTCCCCGGCGGGCATATTGAGGGCTGGCCTGATGCGTTCCGCAATATGATGCAGGCGTTTTATCAGGCGGTAGAGCAGGGAAACCCGCAGGCAGGCGGATTCGCGACTTTCCATGAAGGGGCACAAGTGATGGCGATTGTTG
>NZ_JBAVTT010000136.1:0-26726 GCF_049696395.1 Erwinia sp. | reverse complement strand
CGCATTCTTGTTACTCGCCCAGCACACAAGGTTTAACGGTGGGTTTGGCCGGGAACAGGTATTTACCCAGCGTCACCAGCACCACCGCCAGCACAATGATGGCCAGCGCCAGCCACTCTCTGGAAGTCAGGCTCTCGCCCCCAAAGCTGATGCCTAACAGCACGGCAACCACCGGATTCACATAGGCATAGCTGGTGGCAATGGCTGGGGGGACATTGCGGATCAGGTACATGTAGGCGTTGATGGCAATCACCGAACCAAACAGGCTGAGATACCCCAGTGCCAGCAATCCTTCAATGCCAGGACGTGTGGCAAGGTGTTCGCCACTCAAGGTGCTGGCTATCAGCAACACGACGCCTGCGGTCAGCATTTCAATCGCGCCTGCCATCATACCGTGCGGAAGAGTAATGCGTGAGCCCCAAACCGAGCCAAAAGCCCAGCTTAATGATCCCAGCAGGATCATCAATGCGCCCCAGGGATTACCGCCCAAATGACCGCCGCTGTTCAGCAGCACGATGCCAACCAACCCAACAGCAATGCCCAGCCACTCAATCCAGCGAGTCTGAATGCCAAACAGCCTGCTGAAGCACATCGCAAACAGCGGCACTGTAGCGACCATCACCGCAGCAATGCCGGAAGGGACATTCTGGTGTTCGGCAACGGTCACCGCGCCATTACCTATAGCCAGGAGAAGGATGCCGACCAGGGCGGCATTCAGAGCCGGACGCCAGCCGGGCAACCGCTCGCCTCGCAGGAGCAGGAACACCGTCAGCACCACACCCGCCAGCAGGAAGCGCAGACCAGCCAGCATCATTGGCGGCCAGCTGGCTACGCCGACTTTAATGACGAAATAGGTCGATCCCCAGATAAAGTAGAGGGCGAACAGCGCAGCCAACAGCGGCAGCAGGGCAGGAGCACGGCGTAACATGGTATTTTCTCAGCCTGTTAAGGGAGGGTTAACTTAACGCTAAAAAAACGTTTCAACCAGATGAAAAGACGCTTTTTTTTGATCGAAGGAACGATTAGGGTCACACAAGTTGCATCCCTCGTTCATAATTGTTTAGATCACACTCTTTAACATCTCTCGGCAGGGTAAACCATGGCCAGTATCAAACTCACGGTAAGACGGCTGTATAAAATCAGCGGCGAGCGCATGGTCAGCACCCATGCAACCGCACGGATATTTGTCGGGGAACAGCTGGTGGCAACCGAAGAGATCAGTGGAATGACCGAAAGCCCGGTGAGTAAATTTCTGCATCATCAGCAAGCAGAAGGCCAACCGGTGCGGGTGGAGTGGGATTGTGATGGGATTGCCGATATGGCAGTGACCGAAATACAGGTTTGCCCCTGTTGTCAGCATGATGAACAACAATAAGGAACGTAATTTTGGCAGGAACGAGTTTACTGACGCTGTTGGACGATATTGCCACGCTGCTGGATGATATTTCTGTGATGGGGAAGGTGGCGGTAAAGAAGACCGCTGGCGTACTGGGCGACGATCTGTCGCTGAACGCGCAGCAGGTTAGCGGCGTAAAAGCCAACCGCGAACTGCCTGTTGTCTGGGGCGTAGCCAAAGGTTCCTTTCTTAACAAATTGATCCTGGTGCCGCTGGCGCTGGTGATCAGTGCCTTTGCACCCTGGGCGATCACCCCTTTACTGATGATTGGCGGTGCTTACCTCTGTTATGAAGGCTTCGAGAAAGTGCTTCACAGTCTGCATAAGGACAAATCAGAGAAAAGTCCGGAAGCAAGGGAAGAGCGGATTAAAAAACTCTCGCAGCAAAATGCCGCTGAGTTTGAGAAGAAGAAGGTGAAAGGAGCGATCCGCACTGACTTTATTCTCTCGGCAGAGATTGTGGCCATCACGCTAGGGATTGTCTCTGAAGCTCCATTGATGAACCAGGTGCTAATCCTCGCGGGCGTTGCCATTCTGGTGACGGTTGGTGTGTACGGCATAGTGGCCTGTATCGTGAAGATCGACGATTTAGGGCTGTGGTTGCAGGAGAAATCTTCGGCTGCTGCCAGGGCTGTTGGCGGGGCATTGCTGGCGGTGGCTCCCTGGTTGATGAAAATTCTCACTGTGGTTGGCACCATCGCGATGTTTTTGGTCGGTGGCGGGATTATTGCCCACGGCATTCCGGCTGTTCACCATTTTATTGAGCATTACACCGCAGACTACGGCGGCCTTGTTTCCTCACTGCTTAGCAACCTTGCCAATCTGGTACTGGGCCTGATTGTGGGGTCAATCGTGCTGTTGGGGGTAAATTTGATTGCCAGGCTACGGGGTAAATCAGTATAAAGGCAGCTTATTAGCGAGTAAAAACTCTGGAGTGATGATGAAAGACGACATTTTTGAATTTGATATTGATGCCGAGCTGGAACAAGCCGAAGCCAATGCGGAAAAAAAGGCCAGTGAAGTGCCTGCCGACTTAGGTGATGAAGCGGATTGTGAAGGTTGCAAAATCTGACGCCAGAGCGCCAGTAGACTCCCTGGAAAGGCGAATAATTTCGGTTATTCGCCTTTTTTATTTGCCTTAAATTGAGCAGCTTATCGACATTTAACATAAGTTTTACTCTGCATTAACAGAATAAAACTGGCCCGCCTGCTATACCTGAAGTTCCCGGTGTAAAGTCTGCTTAACCAAAATGTGAGGCGAGTCATGATCATGGTGAGTCAGGAAGTGCAGCTTAAAAGTGGTGGTCCGGCGATGGTGGTAACAGGCTATGCCAGCGGCATGGTTGAGTGCCGCTGGTATGATGGCCACAGCGTCCGGCGTGAAGCGTTCAGGGAAGAAGAACTCTCTCCTCTGCTTACAGGTGAGAGTCAACTTGCCAGCTAGCGCCAAAAACAGGACGAAGTCGGTTTCGTCCTGCTTTTTTCCTCGATCGACATCCTGTCTGTGCCGAAGGCTAAACGTTCCCGGCGTTATCCTCTTCTACCGCTTCATAAATGCGGTGCAAAATATCAGGGAAGGCTGACTGCACGCGGCTCCAGCTTGGAATAAAAGGCTTTTCATTGGGGCGTTCAATAAACGACTGACCGGCATCGAGGATTGACTGAGTAAACATCTCTACGGCGGCTTCTTCGGCATGTTGGTCGAACTTCAGGCCGTTCATCGTCGCTTCGTGGTTGTAAACTTCCATCATATCCAGCGCATTGCGGTAATAGGTCGCTTTTAGCACGCGGAACGAGTCGCTGGTGATATTCACCCCCATCGTTGCCATCTTACGCAGCAGCGACTGCACAATGTCATTGCTCATCCTGCGCAGCCCGCCAGTGCCGTCCTCTTCCGATAACGGCTGATGCTTGTGATCATAATTATCGGCAATTTCTACCTGGCAACTCTGCCGGGTGGTGTAGTTACGGTAGATTTCCGACAGTACGCCAATTTCCAGCCCCCAGTCGCCCGGAATTTTAATCCCGTTCAGCACGTGAGTCCGCATGGCAAACTCGCCAGAGAGGGGATAACGGAAGCTGCTGAGGTAATCCAGGTACTCTGAATGACCATAGACCTTTTGCAGAGAGCGTAACAACGGCCCGACCAGCAGGCGCCCAACACGGCCATTCAGCTTATTGTCAGCCACACGGGCATAGAAGCCCTTACAAAACTCGTACTGGAAGGAGGGATTAGCGAGCGGATAGAGTAAACGAGCCAGCATGCCGCGTTCGTAAGTGACGATGTCGCAGTCATGCAGCGCCACACAGGACGACTTATCCGAGGCCAGCGTGTAGCCGGTACAGAACCAGACATTACGTCCTTTGCCCGGCTGAGAAGGCGACAGGCCTTCTTTGTCCAGCTCCGCATCCAGCGCTTTTAATCGCGGGCCATCGTTCCATAAGATACGGTGACGTTGGGGTAATCTTGAGAAGAATTCTCGTGCAAAAAGAAACTGTTCCCGGTCAGCCTTGTCCAGGCCAATCACAATCTCTTCGAGGTAAGGGACTTTTGCCAGCTCGTCAACAATGTTGCTCAGGGCGGGCCCTTCCAGCTCAGAGAACAGGGAAGGCAGGATTAACGCCATTTTGCGTTTTTTGGAAAAACGCACCAAATCTTTCTCCAACTCCTCTACTGGTCGTCCGGTAAGGTTATGGAAGTTGGTAATTACGCCGTTCTGGAAAAAATCACTCATCGTATTCCCCTTAAGGCGGCTTATCGGTGTGGGCCATCCTGATGTAAAAAGTGCGTAAGACCTTCACTCCAGCCCTGTGGGCCGAAGGACGCACTGTGAAAGACGTGCTCTTTATCTGCACGCTGCAGCGTAACGGGTGTTTTACTGTAGCCCTTAATAATGACCGCAAAATCCACTTTATCCAGCATGGGCGCATCATTTGGACCATCTCCCAAGCCTATCGTCAGCCAGCGCTGGCCTGAAGGCTGGCTGTAGTGGGCCAGCAGGAGGTCCAGTGCCGCCCCTTTGCCAGCGCCCTGATTGGTTACGCTCCAGAAGCGTCCGCCCTGCAGCAGACCTAGCTGCTCGGCGGCCAGCGCCTCTTTAAAAGCGGCAAACTGCTGTTCGCTGTCCCGCCAGATCAGGCTTTCGGACCCTTCACGCATTCTTGCCAGAGAGGCGTCATGAAGCGATAACCCTGTCCAGTCAGCCACTTCCTGCTCGGTCACATCCGCAAATCCGGTGAATTTAAAGTGATAGCGGTCGCGAAGCGCATGAAGTGCCTGACAAATCTCGGTGTAGCCCTTGTGCGTAGGGTGGGCGAAAGCGTCCTGGAGGCCTTCCCAATGAATAATGGCGCCATTCTCAGCAATATAGGGCGCGCCATCCAGACCCAGCTGGCGTTGCAAAGGAAGGATTTCGGCGGCGGTTTTACTGGAGCAGATCACCACAGGGATCTGCCGGTCATTTAGCCGATCTAACCAGCCCTGAGCAGGCTGCCAGGTGTAGGTATGATGATCGAGCAGGGAACCGTCTAAATCCGTCACAATCATCAGGGGATCAGTAAGCGTGGGCATCAGCCATCCTCCTCGTTCAGAACGGAAAAAATGCAGGATAATCAGAGAGTATAACCCCGACTGGAAACTCTGAAGGGAGAAGTGGAGAAAAACTGACCCTGACGGGGGGATTTCTACCAGGAATAATCTTAAAAACAGATCCTGACTGTACAGGGGATCAGAAAAATGAGAATGGTGTCTCAAGGCGCGGCAATACTGGTCTCGCCACTTTTCTGCATGTACAGCTTTCAGCTGATTGTACAGGTTTGTGACAATCTTGGGACTTGTCTTAGTAGCTAACTCAGGTAATCTGCTGCAGTCAGAGAATTTCCTCTGTAACGAATTTTAGTAATGAGTTTTTCATTCCCGGCCAGAAGGCCGGGATTTTTTTTATCTGCTCACTTCCGAAACGGTGAAATCACGGATATCGAGTTCGAAGGCATCGGCCAGTTCCGTGTAAGAACGGTATTCGCGGCCATCCACCCTGACTTTGCGTGCCTGTTCGTTATCCATGAACTCTTTAACCTCACCGCTTGAGCGATCCTGAATCGCTTCCAGCAGGGCCTCGACATCAATATTGACTTCACGCTGAACGTTGTCGCTGTACTCTTTTGCAATAGCCATAACGGAGTTCCTCAGCTCATCAGATGAACTAAGTATAGATGGCGAGTTGGAAAGAGGGGGGAAGGAAAATGGGCAAAAAAAAGCCCGCGCTGCGCGGGCAAAAATCCTTGTTACTTTTTAGGTTGACTGCGCCTTTGGGTTTGGAGCAGTGGGGACAGTGTAAGCAAACTTCCTGTCAGAAGTCCCACTGCGAAACGTTAAGAATGTGAAAAGGGCCAGTCGGGCGGACATTACGATGATTTACACGCCGCAGCCGGGCGGCATTGAGCATAACGGCTATACTTATCAGTTGATTAGACAAAAATAAGTTTTATCCACGCTATGGAGGCGACATGGACTTTTTACGTATCATCATTGCTATTATTTTACCGCCAGTGGGCGTTTTCATGCAGGTTGGCTTCGGCGGTGCATTCTGGCTGAATATCCTGTTAACCCTTTGCGGTTATATCCCTGGGATTATCCACGCCGTCTGGGTTATCGCACGTCGTTAACTGACTCCTCTGTCAGACGCGTTAATTTCGGTTAAACTTAGCGCATCAAACAAGGGAGGAACGCAATGAAAGTGAACGATCGGGTCACGGTCAAAACCGATGGAGGCCCACGGCGTCCGGGGAAAGTACTGGCTGTAGAGGATTTCAGTGAGGGAACGATGTTTCTGGTCGCACTGGAGGATTACCCAATGGGGATTTGGTTCTTCAATGAGATTGGTCACCACGATGGCATCTTCGTGGAACCCCATCCGGAAACCTGACGGGCGGAGCTTTATTGCGATTCGGCAGCTTCCGACGAGGCTGCAGGTCAATATCCTGAAGGGGCGAACTGAAAAGTTCGCCCCTTTTTCGATCAGAAGGTTTCCCAGTTATCGCTGTTGGCCAGAGCAGGACGCCCGGCTACTGCCAGCGCGGCTTTTGGCTGAAGTGTAGGCACCGGCTGCGCTACGCGGCGTGGCGCACTGTCATTCAGGTGGAAGGCCGCAACAGCCTGCGTCAATCTTGAAGCCTGCTCTTCCAGCGAAGAGGCAGCGGCTGAAGCTTCCTCAACCAGCGAGGCGTTCTGCTGCGTGACGTTATCCATTTCAGTCACCGCAAGGCTGACCTGCTGAATACCACGACTCTGTTCATCAGAAGCCGCAGCAATCTCGGCCATAATGTCGGTAACACGACGGACTGCACCGACAATATCGGTCATCGTATCGCCAGCATGGCTGACCTGAGAAGATCCTTTGCCAATTAACTCCACCGATTCAGCGATTAAGCCTTCAATCTCCTTCGCTGCCCCAGCACTGCGTTGAGCCAGATTTCGCACTTCACTGGCGACCACGGCAAATCCGCGCCCTTGTTCCCCAGCCCTTGCGGCTTCCACCGCCGCATTCAACGCCAGAATATTGGTCTGGAAGGCAATGCTGTTAATGACCGTGGTGATTTCGGCAATTTTCTTCGAGCTGGTGGAGATATTGTTCATGGTGCTGATCACGCCGGAAACAATGTCACCGCCCTGGCTGGCTTTACCGGAAGCATCAGCGGCCAGCTGGCTGGCGTGATGAGCATTCTCGGCGTTCTGTTTCACGGTGGCGGTCAGTTGCTCCATGCTGGCTGCTGTCTGTTCCAGAGCGGCTGCCTGCTGTTCGGTGCGTGACGAGAGGTCGGTGTTACCGGCTGAAATTTCGCTGGAACCCTGATAAATAGCGACTGCGCCTTCACGCACAGTACCGACTGTTTTCACCAGCGACTGCTGCATATTTTGCAGGTTGCTGCTCAGCGTGCCAATTTCACTTCTTCCCCAGCTTTGCAGCGGGGCGGTCAGATCGCCACGGGAAATATGCTCGATGCGTTCAACGGCCTGACGCAGTGGCGTAATAACCACGCGGCGCAGGAAGATAAAGGTGGCAAGCGTCAGCAGCAGGGCAGCGGCAAAAGCGCAGGCCATCATAATAAAGCCCAGGCGCGTTTGCGCTTCAGCTTCTTTATTGATGGCGTCAGCACGTTGAGTACGAATGGCAATGGCTTTCAATAATACCGCGTTATAGTCATCATCGAGCTTGCGGGTGTAGTCCGTTTCCTGCGCGATAACCCCTTCAAAGCTGCCGTCTTTGGCACTTTTCACCATCGGCAATACGCCCTGAGTAACATAAGCGTCAAATTTGGTTTTCAGTTCGGCGTCCAGCGCTTCATCTGCCGGTGTTTTCACCCGGCGATTCAGATAAGCAGTAAAGCTGTCTGTCGCTTGCTGTACACGCTTTTCGGTTTGCTTAAGATTAGCGTTAAAGGCGTCCATCTCGCCGATACGGGCCGAGGCTCCGGCATGGATGATATTCAGGCGCGCAGTGCGTAAATGGTTAGAACTGTTAGAAATCGCCATACGAACCTGAATTTCTTCCGTGACGTCCTTCAGTGACTGGTTACTCTGAATGAGAAAATAACTCGCCATGGCAATACACAGGGCAAAAAGCAGCAAAATGCCCCCGAGGATCACGGAGAATAAAGGAACCAGTCGCAGGTGTTGCCAGAAACTGATCCCGTTTTGGTCGGCATTGAGGTGTGATGATTTCATGTCCTTTTGCTCTCTGTAAGGGGTAAGCGAAGCGGGGAGCTTCGGTCTGTCTACAGAACATCGGCAACAGAAGGAAAAGGCTTAGCGGGGAAATGAGATCTGGTTAACAGTTTGGCTAAAAAGAAAAAAGCCGGCAAGGCCGGCTTTTTTTCACAGTATGTGATTATCTCACATTAACATAAATGCCACTGGTGACATTGTCCGTCAAACGGACCACATGATAAATAACTTGTTTGTTGTGTGTTTTAATCTTGCGTTTAATATTTCCCTTATGAGAGGAAACGGTCTTGGCCTTTATTTGCATTTTATCCGATATTTGAATCGTATCGTGGCCAGACATCCACATCTTAAGCATATTTGATTCTGTTTGGCTCAGCGTCAGTGGATGCACGTCGAACCCTGCGGAATACCGCGGTGAAACGTTGAGTTTCTTTTGAAAATAAGAAAGCAGTAAGTTATCCAGAGTGGCTGGCTTAATCGATTTTGATGTAATAATCAGGTTCTTACGAACGTAGAGATATTCCTCAAAATGGATGTTAGAGATAGCCATAAAGATAAAGAACAGCGTGTCAGGGTGCTGCATAATAATATTTCTTATGCGCTGACTGGCATCTGCTTCATGAATAAAACAATCTTCGTTAATAAAAACCACGCCTGGCTGATACTGTTGGCATTTTGCTTGTAATTGATCAATGTCGGTAACGGAAGTAATGTTTTTCTTTTTAACACCCTTCACAGACATATAATCAGTAAGCCCTAGCCTGGTATAGCTGCATGAATCCATTATAATTGTTGGCATTGTAGCGACCCTCACCAAATTGTTATCCGTTTAAATCAACGAGAATTACGCGTTTGTGTAGTTACGAGAGTAAATTGTTCTTATGACGTTATTGTTATATACCCGGCAGTAAATCTGTGTGAGCGAGAGCCGCACTGGTCAGACCTGTTCATGCCCGAAGTAATATTTAGGTTTTTACTGCAGATAAACCCAGTCTTTCTACGCTGAAAGTCCACGTACAGAAGGAGTGACTGGCAAATTTTCTTAGCACAGCATGGTTCATGTTTTTGTGAGTGATGCCACTATCGCGCAAAACCCAGAAAAGTCTGATAGGACGATTCCTAAAAAACATTCGTCATGCGAATGTGTGACGCTGTGTGGTGTGTTGACAATGCCGCAAAATGCGGTTTGACACAAGATAAACCACTAAAAATAAAATTTCCATTAAAAACAGGGGTTTGTTTGTTTTGTGAACGTTAACGTTCTGGTAACAATTTGCCCGTTTCGAAAATCAAAATACGCTAAGTGGGATTTAATAAGAATAATTTTCATTGTTGGTTTTAAATTATCAGAATTTCCTTAATGAGATTCTGATAATTTTGGTTCGAAAAATGCACAAACACATTTCGCATTCTTAACAGTGGCTACAGTTTGAATGGGCGATACATTAATTTATTTAGCAGGCATCTCGCTGAGCACACTGGCGAGTAAGTCAAACACTTCACTAAACAAATGCTCACAGAAGGGGGCGAGGAGAGGCATCATCAGGCTAATGAAGATGATCCCTATTGATAAGGTGACGGGGAAACCAATAGCGAAAACCGACAGCTGAGGTGCAACACGGTTTAACAAACCCAGTGCCAGGTTAAGCGTGAGTAGCAGAGTTATCAAGGGTAGTGCTAATCGTAGACCGTTAAGGAAAATTAGACTGGCCGCTTTTGTCAGGGCGAGGAAAGCATTGCCGTTCACCGGATCGCCGCCAATCGGCAGGGTATGAAAACTGTCTGCCACCATCGAAATCAGCCACAGGTGTCCGTTGAAGGACAAAAACAGCAACATGGCCAGCATATCCAGAAATCTTGCCAGTACCGGCATGTTCAGGCGGCTGGCTGGGTCGAAGAAGGTGGCGAAGGACAACCCCATCTGCAATCCAATCACTTCTCCCGCGGTACGCACCGCAGCAAAAGCGAATTGCATCGTAAACCCTATAGCGACGCCAATCAGAATTTGCTGAATCAATAGCCAGAAGCCGCCAACTGAGAACAGCGTCACATTTGTTTGCGGCAGGGAAGGCAGAAGAACGTAAGTGATCATCAGGCCCAGCCCGAGTTTCACCTTCTTACTGATCGCCTTCTCGCTCAGCAGTGGCGCGGTCATGATCAAAGCCAGCACGCGGGCCAGCGGCCAAAAAAGTTGGCTCATCCAGAACACCAGCTGACTGCTGTCGATGTTAATCATTAACCGATCATATAAGGAAGGTTAGTGAACAGGGTACGCATATAGTCGAGTACCAGATTCAGCATCCACGGCCCGGCAATCACCATAGTCGTGACCACCGCGAGGATTTTCGGGATAAAGGAGAGCGTTTGTTCGTTGATCTGAGTCGCCGCCTGCAGCAGGCTGATAATCAGGCCGCTGACTAACGCCGCCAGCAGCAGTGGGGCAGCAACTGCCAGGGCAACCTGCATTGCATCGTGCCCGATAACCATAACCGATTCAGGTGTCATAGTGACTCCGGAGAAATAAAAGGGAGGTGCTTGTTCTTTTTCGGGGCGGAGTGACTCCGCCCTCAATTTTTAACTGTAGAAACTCTGAGCAAGGGAACTGACCAGCAGCGACCAACCATCCACTAAGACAAACAGCATCAGCTTGAAGGGCAGTGAAATCGTGGCCGGTGGCACCATCATCATCCCCAATGCCATCAGGACGCTGGCGACAACCAGGTCAATAATCAAAAACGGGATGAACACGGTAAAGCCAATCTGGAACGCTGTTTTCAGTTCGCTGGTGACATAAGCGGGTAACAGGATGCGCATCGGCACGGCTTCTGGTCCCTGCAACGGCGGGGAGTTAGACAGGCGGGCAAACAACGCAAGGTCAGCTTCACGAGTCTGACGCAGCATAAATTCACGGAGGGGTTGCGCACCTTTATCTATCGCAACCTCCATGCTGATCTTGTCCTGGCTGAACGGCAGATAGGCATCCTGGTAAATCTTGTCGAACACCGGGCCCATAATAAAGAAGGTAAGGAACAGCGCCAGACCGAGCAGCACCTGGTTTGGCGGTGCGGACGGCGTGCCCAGTGCGTTTCGCAACAGGCCAAACACAATAATGATACGGGTGAAGCTGGTCATCATCAGCAGGATCGCTGGCAGGAAGGTCAGCGAGGTGAGGAACACCAAAGTCTGCACCGGCAAAGACCAGCTCTGGCCACCGTTGGCGGTTGGGTGGCTCATCAGGCCAGGCAATTGAGCCTGAACATCGGGCGCAAACAGTAAAATCAGCGCCAGCAGAGGAAGAAAGCGTTTCATTATGGCTTACCGGGGCGTTTGAGTAAGGACTGTAACACCTGACGGAAATCTGCCGTCGCAGCCGGAGGCTCCGGATTTTCCTGCGGCGGTTTAGGCGGCAGGGTATGCAAATGGGTAATCTGCTGACCGGTCACACCCAGCACCAGCCGGGCGTCTTCCACATCGACAATCACCACACGTTCGCGCTGGCCAACCTGGCAACTGGCGCTGACGGTCAGGTTGCTTTGCCCGCGAATGCCGCGTTTAGGCGTGAAGCCAAGGCGTTTGGCTATCCAGGCACAGGCGAGAATAAGCAGGATAATCACGGCCAGTACGCTGCTGACCTGAGTCAGCATTGAACCGGTGGAAACAGCAGGCTGGCCTGCTGGCTGTGGCTGGAGTGAACCGGTCTTCATTTAGCGGCTCAGGCGACGCATGCGTTCGGTAGGGGTGATAATGTCGGTGATACGCACGCCGTATTTATCGGCCACCACCACCACTTCACCCTGAGCAATCAGATAGCCGTTGATCAGGATATCCAGCGGCTCACCAGCCAGACCTTCCAGAGAGACAACCGATCCCTGAGTCAGGCGCAGCAGCTCTTTAATGGTCATCTTGGTCCGGCCCAGCTCCACAGTCAGTTTGACCGGGATGTCCATAATCAGATCAATATCCTGCAGCGAACCCGTGATGCCGTTGCTTTCCAGAGATTTGAACACGCCTTCAGAAGAGGGGGTGCTGGTCTGTTCATTCATCGCGTCAGCCCACAGGTCGTCCGCGGAGATGTCGTCTTCGGACGGCTTCTTAGTGTCACTCATCGGGCTGTTCCTCGTTCATCGAATTCAAAATCGGGTTAATCAGATGTTCCACACGCAGCGCGTACTGCCCGTTGAGGGTGCCGTACTGGCTGGTTAAGACCGGCACGCCGTCGACATGGGCGATAATGCGGTCCGGTTTATCAATCGGTAAAACGTCCCCTGGCTTCAGCGCCAGCAGACGGGAAATGCGCATCGACACTTCACCAAAGTTGGCAATCAACTCCAGTTCGGAGTGCTGAACCTGCTTCACCAGCGTATCGCGCCAGTTCTGATCTTCCTGTCGGGAGTTTTCCAGCGGCGGGTTAACCAGCGTTTCGCGCAGCGGTTCAATCATGCTGAACGGGATACAGATGTTGAACTCACCGACCAGGTTACCAATCTCTACCTGGAACGGCGTGGTGATCACAATGTCGTTCGGGGACGTGGTGATATTGGTAAACTTCACCTGCATTTCTGAGCGCACATACTCTACGTCCAGCGGAAAAATCGGCTTCCACGCGTCGCTGTATCCTTCAAGGGCCAGCTTCAGCATGCGGCGGATCACTCGCTGTTCAGTGGCGGTAAACTCACGGCCTTCCACTTTGGTAGGGAAACGACCGTCACCGCCAAACAGGTTATCCACGGCGATAAACACCAGGCTTGGCGAGAACACCACCAACGCCGTGCCGCGCAGCGGTTTCAGGTGGATCAAGTTCAGGTTAGTCGGCACCGGCAGGTTACGGGCAAACTCATGGTAAGGCTGAATTTTAATCGCCCCTACCGTGATGTCCGGGCTGCGGCGCAGCAGGTTGAACAACGCCATGCGATAAGAGCGGGCAAAACGTTCGTTGATGATCTCCAGCGCCTGCAGACGTTCGCGAACCATGCGACGCTGGGTATTAGGATCATACGGACGAATGTCATTGTCGCCCTTGCTGGTGGTGGTTTCTTCTGCCGCACTGTCGCTGTCGCCATTGAGCAGTGCGTCGATTTCCGCTTGTGAGAGAATGCTGTCGCCCATAATGTCTACCTCAGGATAAAGGCAGTGAACAGAACATCGTTCACGACCTGCTGAGGTTGGCCTTGTACCAGCGGCGGTGCCAGTACAGCTTTGATTTGTTTCATCAGATCCTGCTTGCCCTGTTCATTGCTCAAGGCCGCAGCGTCCTGACGGGAGAGCAGCAGCAGCAGGCGGCTGCGCACTTCCGGCAGATAATCATTGATGCGTAAACGAGTTTCTTCGTCAGGCAGACGCAGCGTAAAGCCCACGTACAGCACACGATCGGGATCGTTGTCCGGGTTGATTAAGTTAACCGTGAAGGTATCCAGCGCATAAAAGACCGGCGCAACATGAACTTCAGGCTTTTCAACCTTAGCCGTGTCGGCAGGGGACTTCATCATGCGCCAGACCATATAGCCCGCCACGCTGCAAGCAACCAGTGTTACGACCAGTAACAGAGGTATTAAGAGCTTACGTTTGCCGCTTTTGGCTTTCTTATCAGTCATATGAGCTATAACTTCCTGTGATTATTTTCGAGGTGCGGTACAACTTAATCCGCTATCCCACGGTGTTATGGGCAGATTATCCCGCGTCTTGCGCTAAACAATAGGCAGATAAGACGCGAGTTTTGCCACTAGCTTATGCGTTTGTCACCGTCAGGCGAAAATATCAACAGCGTTGGAACCGGCTGCACGCGCCTGCAGTGAGGCAGGAACGGCAATAGCGGTGACTTCGCTATCATTTTCTGCTGCAAGATTAAATTTGTTACCACTTGAGTTATTTCGTTGCTGTTCCTGCTGGCCGCTGAAACTCTGACCCTGCTGGAAAGCATCGCTACTGACGTTACTCTGACCGAGGCTGATGCCGTTTTCTGCCAGTGCGGTGCGCAGCTGTGGAATAGCCGCTTCCAACGCTGCACGTACCTGACTGTGTCCCGACACCATATTCAGCTGCGCCTGGTCGTTATCCAGCTTCAGACTGATCTGAATGCTGCCCAGATCCTGTGGATGCAAATGCAGCTCAGCGGTTTGCTGGCCGTTTTTGCTGAACATCAGGATTTGTTGACCCAACGCCTGCTGCCACTCCTGGCTGCCAAGTTGTGAACTTAACTGCGCGCTGGCCGGTGCCGTTACCAGCGAAGTGGTAACCGGCGTGGTCAGTGAAGAGGCTGCACTGATAACATTATTGGTTATCGTCGAAGCGGGGGCAGAACTTGAATTTTCTTTATCTGTCTCTTTCCCTGCGTGACCAAGGGCTTGCTGGAAAGCGGTCGTCAGTGCGCTGGTGTCCAGCGTCGATTTCTGTGAAGAGCCGCCAGTAGAAGCTGTAACAGCCGTATCCGCTTTGCCGCTGGTTTTCCCTTTATCGCTTTCTTCGGCGTTACCCGTGCTGAGCAAAGAGGCGAGTGTGGATTGCTTCGCCCCTTTAATGCTTTGCCCGTCAGCCAGCGATTCAGACCCTTTGACCTGAGTCGCTGGCTGCTGAGGGGCCACCGGTGGCAGCATCGCGAACAATGCCTGCAGCGTTTGCCTGTCACTCTCATTTAATGCTGGTGCGGCCGCCTGATTTTCGTCAGTGGCTTTCTCATCGACCTTCAGCTCTTTGCCGATTTTTTCCGGCTGAAGCAGGGCGTTTAAGGTTTCAGGCTTGTCCAGCGCGGCCAGCAGGGCATTCAGCTTCGCTTTGGAAGACTGGCCCGCTTCGGCCGTTTCACCGGCTGCTGCGTTGGTCGCCGCGGCGGTTGCAGCCTGTCCCTTTTCGCTCTGTTGAGCCAGAGTCAGCAATTTGTTCCCCAACAGGGTCAGAAAGCCTTTCGACGAGCCTTCTCCCGCAGCGGCGTCTTCGCCAGCTGCGGCCGTAGTCTCGGTGCCCACTTCTGCCGAAGATGAAGTAGAAGCAGACGCGGTATGACTGGAAGCGGTAGCTTTGGTCCCGGAAGTCACAACAAGTGGCAAAGTGATCATTCGCCTTTCCTCAATGATGCCCGTTGGGCAAATTCATCCATCCGTTTCTGATCGAGACGGTTTTCCTGTAATAATTCGTTCGCCTGCGCACGCGCATGAAGCGTTTCGTAGGCATGAAGCCGCTGCTGTTTATCACGCCAGAAGGTCAGGGCGTTCTCTACCCGGCTGCTCCAGTGAAGAAGTTGCTGACGATGCTGTTCGATGGCTTTTTCCAGCGTCTCGATAAACTGGTGATAGTTGTACCAGCGGGTGTTGGCAATGCCTTCAGCCATGGTGTTATTCAGCGTTTTACGGTATTCGTCCTGGTAGTTCAGCAGCATGGACAACTGTTCATCGGCCTGTTTGTGCGCGCGCCTGACGTCACCCAACTGGATGGCCGCTTTTTCGAGATCTTTCTGCGCCAGACCGCACAGGGTTTCTATTGGTGATGCTTGTTTTGCCATGCTTCCTCCGCCAGGGTCGGACTTCTCCGCTCGGGCCGCCCGTTAGCCAAAGATTGCCTGAAGGTGTAAACAGGCATCGTCGAAAGTGCTGCGCTCAAACATGCCCTGTTGCAGGAAGGTTTCCAGCTCAGGATAGAGTTTGATTGCCTTGTCCAGTGTCGGGTCGCTGCCTGCGGCGTAGGCGCCCACGCTGACCAAATCACGGTTGCGCTGATAGCTCGACAGTAACTGCTTAAACTGGCGGACTCGCGCGTAGTGCGTATCATCAATCAGGTGCGCCATCACACGGCTGATTGAAGCTTCAATGTCGATTGCCGGATAGTGGCCGGACTCTGCCAGGCGGCGGGACAGAACAATGTGACCATCCAGAATGGCTCGGGCGGAGTCAGCAATAGGATCCTGCTGATCGTCCCCTTCGGTCAGGACGGTATAGAAAGCGGTAATCGACCCGCCGCCATCAATGCCGTTACCTGCACGCTCAACCAGCGCCGGAAGTTTGGCGAAGACAGATGGCGGGTAACCTTTAGTCGCGGGCGGTTCACCAATCGCCAGCGCGATTTCACGTTGTGCCATGGCGTAGCGGGTCAGTGAATCCATGATCAGCAGCACGTGCTGACCACGGTCACGGAAGTCTTCTGCAATGCGCGTGGCGTAAGATGCACCCTGCATACGCAGCAGCGGGGAAACGTCAGCCGGAGCCGCAATGACTACTGCACGGGCGCGACCTTCGGTGCCGAGAATATTTTCGATAAAGTCTTTGACTTCACGACCACGTTCGCCAATCAGGCCAACCACAATCACGTCGGCTTTGGTGTAGCGCGCCATCATGCCCAGCAGCACACTTTTCCCTACGCCTGAACCGGCAAACAGACCCATACGCTGCCCACGACCGACAGTCAGCAGGGCGTTAATCGCGCGGACGCCGGTATCCAGCACTTCCGTGATCGGCGTACGCTGTAAGGGGTTAAACGGCGGTGTGATCAGCGGGGCGCGATAACCGGTTTCTGGTGCTGGCAAACCGTCAAGCGGACGACCGCTGCCATCCAGCACACGACCTAATAATTCCGGGCCAAGCATCAGCTGCTTGCCGCTGTGTTTATCACCGGTCAAACGGGCGTAAACACGCGCGCCAGGCAAAATACCTTCGACTTCTTCCAGCGGCATCAAAAACAGCCTCTGACCGTTAAAACCCACCACTTCGGCTTCAACTTCGGCCACGCCATTATTGTCGGCGCGTTCAATCACGCAGGTTGCGCCCAGCGGCAGCTGTAAGCCTGTGGCTTCAAGCACCAGACCGGTGGCGCGGGTCAAACGTCCGTAGCGGCGAACTTCAGGTAACTGGTTCAGGCGCTGTTCAAACGACTCCATAGCCCCAAGCCAGCGTGAAAGACGAGTGGTCATTACAGTTCTCCTGGCGCGGCAAGGCGGCAAAGTTCGTGCCAGCGGGTGGCGAGGCTGGCATCCAGATCGCCATCTTCGGCACTGACTTTGCAGCCGCCGGGATGGATCGTACTGTCTGCCATCAGGCGCCAGCCGTGCAGGCTAAGGGTGGCACCAAGCGTTTGTTCCACACGCTGCAAATCATCCGGATGCACACGCAACGTAGGTTTGCCGCTTAACATCGGTTCCTGCTGGATCATCCCCTGAATCTGACGAAGCAGGGCGGTACCGTCCACGTGCGGCGCCTGACCAATCACCTGACGAGCGGCTTCCAGCGCCAGCTGCATCAGACGGGCAGCAATCACGCTGTCCAGCGCTTCCAGCGTATGGTTGAATTCAGAAACCAGCTGCTGCATGCGTGCCTGAAGCGGCGCCTGCTGCTGCTGAGCTTCGGCCAGGCCCTGTTGAAAACCGGCGTCGTAACCGGCTTTCTGTCCTTCAGCAAAGCCTTTTTGCTGACCTTCGGCATAGCCCAGACCCTGGGCTTCACTGCGCACCTGGGTCTGTAACTGCTCCAGCTCAAACTGCTGTTGATTAAACGGGTCTTCCGGCTGCTCTTCCTCAACAAACTCTTCGATCTTCGGCTTATTCAACTGCCCCAGATCGTTTGGCTGCCAGCGCTGCCACGGTAAGGAAGATTTATCAGACATACTGTTCCTCGCCACCACCAATCACCATCTCGCCAGTTTCGGCCAGACGACGAACGATAAGCAGGATCGCTTTCTGTTCGCTTTCTACCGCAGACATACGCATCGGACCCCGGTTGGACAGGTCGTCGCGCAGGATATCTGCCGCACGGGAGGACATGTTTTTCAGGAACTTCTCGCGCAACGGCTGCTCGGACCCTTTCAGTGCGACCAGCAGAGATTCGGACTCCACTTCCTGCAACAGGCGCTGAATGCTGCGATCGTCCACCTGGATAAGGTTTTCGAACAGGAACATCTCGTCGATAATTTTCTGTGCCAGCTCGCCGTCGAACTCGCGAACCGCTTCGATAACCGCTTCTTCCTGCTGAGTCTTCATCAGGTTGATGATTTCCGCAGCCGTTCTCACGCCGCCCATCTTCGCGCGCTTGAGGTTCTGGCCATCGAGCAAGCCGTTCAGCACTTCGGTCAGTTCTGCCAACGCCGCCGGCTGAACGCCGCCGAAGGTGGCAATACGCAGCATCACATCGTGGCGCAGACGTTCGTCGAACTGGGCGACAATATCCGCCGCCTGAGCACGTTTGAGGTGCACAAGGATGGTGGCGATAATCTGCGGGTGTTCGTCGCGGATAAGATCGGCAGCCGCTTGCGGCTCCATAAAGTTGAGGGTATCCATCCCGCTGGTGGTTTCCCGGGTTTCGAGAATATCTTCCAGCAGGGTAGCGGCCTTCTCTTCGCCCAGTGCTTTCACCAGCACCGTGCGCAGATAATCATTAGAGTTGACGCTCAGCGCGGCAAACTGTTCTGCATCAATTTCGAATTCGCGCAGCACGTCGGTCAGCTGCTTATGGGACACCTGACGCATGTTAGAAATAGCAGAACTCAGGTGCTGGACTTCACGGCTGTCGAGGTGCTTAAACACCTCAGCAGCGCGGTCTTCACCAATCGTCATCATCAGGATGGCGCTTTTTTCAGTACCGGTGAGACTCATAGCTCTTCCTTCATCCACTGGCGAATAACCAGAGCCACTACACGCGGGTCATTTTCTGACATATCGCGAATACGCTGGCTCATGACCTCAGCACTCATGCGGTGCTGAGATTTACGTTCCTGATCCTGCTCGTCTTTCGACAGGTTGACGGCAACGGCATCGTCACCCGACTCTTCCCTGGCCTGCTTAGCGACGGCAGCGGCTTCAACAGCAGCCTTCTCCTGATCTGCTTTGCGGCGCAGCTGAGGGCGAACCAGTTTGCGGTACAGCACGAAGGCAACAATCAACACCAGCAACCAACGTCCCAGTTCCATCATCTGGTCGATGAAGGCCGGCTGTTTCCAGAACGGAATGTCATCGCTGGTATCCACAGTGACGGTGAACGGTGAGTTAACGACGTTCAGGCTGTCACCACGTTTATCCGAGTAACCCATCGCTTCACGGGTCAGGTTTTCAATTTGTTTTAACTGCGCATCAGTCAGGGCAATGGGCTTACCGGCTGCGTCCGCTTTGAAGTTCACTACCACCGCTACTGACAGACGCTGCACTTCGCCCACATTCATCTTGGTATGCAGAATGGTGCGGTCCACTTCGTAGTTAGTGGTGTTATCAGTTCTTGTATTAGAAGGACCGGATTTAGCCGTGCTGGCGCTGGAAGCCGGCGTCGCCGCAGCTGCATTGCCGTTCTGTCCGTTCTGGCCAGTAGCCGGAGGCGTAGTTACAGGTGCGGTATTAGCCGGGGCAGGCTGGTTTGAAAGGGCACCAGGAACGCCGCCAGGATACTGCCCACCAATCTGCTCGCTGTCGCTGGTCTGGCGAGAGCGGACAGCCTGATTCGCTGGGTTGCTGTTGGGCTGATATTTCTCGTCGGTTTGCTCACGGGCATTAAAGTCGATCTGCGCCGTTACCTGAGCATGCACGTTGCCGGCACCCACGATTGGATTAAGGATGGCTTCGATGCGCGCCTGGAAGCGGTTTTCAACATCGGTAGCGTATTTCAGCTGAGCATCATTCAGATCGCGGCCAGCATTATCTGATTGAGTCAGCAGGTGACCGGCCTGGTCTACAACGGTCACATTGCCTGGCGGCAGGCCGGCGACGCTGCTGGACACCATATGCACGATGGCACTGATTTGTCCCTGGTCCAGCGCACGGCCAGGTTGCAGCGTTAAGGTTACGGAAGCGGTCGGGGCTTTCTGCTCGCGGACAAACAGGGAAGGTTTTGGCATCGCGAGGTGCACACGAACATTTTTAACCGGGCCCAGCGTTTCAATCGTCCGCGCGAGTTCGCCTTCCAGCGCACGCTGATAGTTAACCTGCTCGCTGAACTGGCTGATGCCGAATTTTTCCTGGTCCAACAGCTCAAAGCCCACAGCTCCGCCTTTAGGCAGACCTTGTTGGGCCAGACGCAGGCGCAGCTCATGCACTTTTTCAGCCGGAACCATTAATGCACCGCCTTTATCATCGAACTGATAAGGGATGTTCATTTGGGTTAGCTGAGTGATGATTGCTCCACCGTCTTCATCGCTGAGGTTGTTGTACAGCACACGGTACTCAGGCTGTTTAGCCCACAGCGCCATAGCTATAACGATGGCGATAACCGCCGCCGCCGCAATGATGATTGGGATGCGAGGATTAGCGCGTAAACGAGCAAAAAGGTCGTTCAGACCTTTCTTCTCTGGTTGATCCTGCGTGACAGTTGCATTCATGACTCATTCCTGGCTGACAGTTGACCGGACTGTTTCGTGTTGTGTCGTAACAAAACTGACTCCCTGATGCGGCTTACTAAAAAATTTTCACTTCTAATGGGTGCCATTATTTTCTGAATTGGGAAATTCGATGGCTGGATAAGCCGTGTTTTATGCGTTCATTTAGCGGCTTTGTCTCATTGACATTGTGTTAAGTTTTCACTCATCAAAAAATCTACCGACAACTAACCGGGGTAAATCATGTCAATTCAGGGTATTGAAAGTGTTATGCAGCAGCTGCAAACCGCAGCGATTCAGGCCAGTGGTAAGAGTACTGACGCCTCCAGCCATGCGGATTTTGCCGGCGAGCTGAAAGCGGCACTGGACAAGATCAGCGACACGCAGACGGCTGCTCGTACGCAAGCGCAGGACTTCGAGATGGGTAAACCAGGCATAAACCTGAACGATGTGATGGTCGATATGCAGAAGTCGTCTGTTTCAATGCAGATGGGCATTCAGGTGCGTAACAAGCTGGTCAGCGCTTACACCGACATTATGAATATGCAGGTGTAGGGTAGGTAACCTATTAGTAGGAATGGAAACAGAGGCTAGAAGACTTTGCTGGCCGAGGGATCCTGTGCTAGCTGAACATCGACAGGGCAACGTCGCTGATTATTGCCCGCCGCGGTTCTGTATTTATGAAACACCTGACAGATCACTGTCTTAGCAGCGTGTTGCATGTTTGTTACTTTTCAGACAAATTCCCGGCAAATAATTCAGACAGAATGGGCGGGGAGTGATATTGTCATTTCTCATTGTTCACAGTTTATGAAGGTTACTATTCCTATTATCAAATTCAAATGCCCGTCATGTCATGGATGTCAGTTCCGTTTATCTCCCCATAACATCACGCCAAAAAACCCCCACGGTGCTAACTGTATCTTCTGCAAAGCAGGAATGATGGTCAGCTCCCGGGCTGTTGCTAACTAATATCTCTCGCTGATAAAACCTCTTGATTGCCGCGAATGAAAGCCAGGTGAGTTACATTCCCCCGCATTTCAGCGCTGCAATCAGGTAGTTCACTCTTCCGAATTCCTGCGCCAGTTATTACCCGTCACCCACACCCAGTCCCCCATATTCAGCTCCAAACACCCAGTCCCAAATATCCAGCCTAAACATCCAGTCACCAACATCGAATCAACAAATGTAATCACCAAATCGAGTCACCAAATCGAAACACCAACATCGAAACACCAAATCGAATCACCCACATCCCATCCCTAATCAATCCTCCCTTACCGTTTTCAACACACGTTGGCTGCAGCCTGTTAACTCTTTGGCGATCTTGCTGGCAAGTCGTTGATCCTGCTGATGCCTGGCCTGAGCTTCAGCGCGACGGGCTTTGTAACGACTTTTGCTGGTGCCATGCTGTCGGCAGGCTTTCCAGATTATCGTGGTCATCGTAACCTCCTGATTCTTGATGGCTGGCCGGGGTTGAGTTGAAGGAAGCGAAGCCGCTGGATCCATAAACGGCAGAAATGCATCCCCTGATAAAAACGATAGCCATAGTTATTATTAATATCAACGGCTATGATGAAAATAACTCAGGCTATCAATTTATCTTGTTGTTTTTGCTCTTTAAAATAATTTTATGCGGCTTTTTTTACGCATTATTCTGGCGATGTTATCGAAAGTTTTACTAATCTATTCAGTTTAGACAATGCGCCAAAGCCCCTGTGCAGGTTAACTGTCACAGAGGGTGGGATTTTGCGAGGGGTTACTGATGATATCTGTACTGCACAGAGTATCCGGAGGGCGTTACAAGGAAACCATTCTGCAAGGGCAGGATGTCAGTACCTACCGCCTTAAATCACGGATCAGGAAGATTGCTACGCCAATCAGTGCTGACTCTTCAGAGAGCTCTACAGCGGGCAATCTGGGGTCATCCACGGTTAAAAAACCATTAGAAGGACCCTCAAGATAACGGTAAACGGAGAGGCGGGAATTGACTTTAGCAATCACCAAATCTCCAGATTCTGCTGGTACTTCTGTGTCGATGATAACGATACTGCCAGCTGTCGCTTCTGAACAACCGCTGTTCCGGTCAAGAATGTAGGCACGCCAGCTTTTCCTGGCCTTAACACCATTAGGCGCTGAGACCACTTCTCCTGTTTTACCCTCAGCCCCCCAAACGGAAATAGTAGTACCACTCTTTACTTTGTCAATGGCGCTGATGGCAGATGCGCCACGCATCTCTCCTTCGCCATTAGCCAGCCACTGCACGTTAACATCGAGGGCTCTGGCAATGTCGACCAGTTTACGGGAGCCTTCAGCTTCCCCTTTGGTCAGACGCCAGATTGTGGGCTGCGATACGCCGGAGGCTTTAGCTAAAGCCCCCTGGGTGATCCCCATCATGGACATAGCCATGTTCAGTCGGTAAGCGAGTGTATTCGGTTTCATATACCAGAATTTATAGCGAAGGCTATTTTTCGTCAAACACGCTTTGCTATTGACGGAGCTAATAGCTATTGCTATTAATTTAAGGTATGTAATAGCAAAAGGGATTTTTAAAGTGACAGGGATGGCTATTGGTACCCCCGCTCTTTCACAATCTGGCCGCCCAGCCTAATCGCTGGCAATGCATTCAACGTTTCACTCTGTGGCAGCTTTCCTCCCTCAATCTGGGGGCAACCTGCCGGGTTGAACTTAGCAGGTGTTGACGAAAAGTGCCGATAAGTTCGGCTCGTTACCTGCCTGAACGCTGGATTAAGGAGTCACTATGCGAGATATCAAAATTTTACTGGAAAGCTGGGGCGGCTGGGCGGCTACCGATCGCAATGCGCTTGGCTATTCCCATATTGCTGCCGGTTTCCGTGGTCTTATCACTTCATCTCCGGTTCCCCGTCCTGTTTGCAGTGACAATGATGGCATTCTCCTCGACAGCTGTATCAGCCGGTTGAAAATTAACCATCCTGACGAACATGCACTGCTGGTGGCACATTATCTGTTTCGGATTTCTCTTCGCTCGATCGCACGCAGAAGGCATTGTGCCGATGGCACCATTCGTAAACAGCTTCAGACGGCAGAGGGTTTTGTCGAAGGTGTTTTATCTGCGCTGGATATCAGGCTGGAATCCGATAATTAATTTATTTTTAAAAAAAGTGGTTGCGTACGCAATTACCGTTCTAGTGTGTTAGAAAGGCAATTTCATCTGCATCGTTGAAGGACTTTCAATATCGGGGAATTCAATTTAACTGAATTCAGGCGGGTGCCTGTTTCAATTGAGGAGGTGAGAAATGAGCAAAATTATTCAGATTCTTAATTATGAGGAAGGTTATAAAGAAAAACCTTACATCGACACGGAAGGCTATCCAACCGTGGCCTGCGGAATAGTTATTGGCCCCAAAGATGCTGCACTGGTTAATTATCAGTTCACCGTCCCGAAAAACGTGGGAGATATTTGGATGCAAAAGAGGCTGGAAGAAAAATTACAGCAAATGAATAAACGTCCTTCGTTAGTCGCCGCGTTAAAACAGTGTAATCCACCGCGCGCGGATGTGCTTTACAGCATGGCTTATCAGTTGGGTGTTGATGGCCTCGCGGCTTTTAAAAACACCCTGGTGATGATCTCAAACGGAAATTTCGACGGCGCAGCAGAAGGGATGCTCAGCAGTTTATGGGCACGACAAACGCCGCAGCGTGCCAAACGGCTGGCGCAAGTCATGCGCTCCGGAACTTACGATGCTTATCAGGAGGTTATATGAAATTTATTCTTTTCTTGTTGATTGTACTGGCGGTGATCTCTCTCGTTTGGTGGGTCAATAAACACGGAAAAATTGAGTTGGTCACTCATACCAAACTGCTGTTTAAGACCTGGTCCGTCTGGCTGGCTTCTGCTGGGTCAGCCATGGGTGCCTGGGTGCAGTCTTTCCCGGATTCGGCAATGAATGCATGGAGCGCTTTACCAGAGGATGTGAAGACCTTTATGCCACAGCATTACCTCGGGCTGGTTGCTTCCTTTATGGTTGCGATGGCCGTCATCTCCCAATTTATTCGGCAGAAGGCCTTGTCGGCTAAAAGTCAGGCCATGACGGAGGGTAAGGCATGAATACGCTTCTTTCTCTGTTCACCGGCGGTTGGCATAGCCTGGCGGCCATCGGTGTGGTAATTGCCGCGTTAATCGCCAGTTGGTTTGGCGGTAAGAAAATCGGCAAGGTGCAGCAGCAAGCCCGCTCTGATGTCACGGCAGCACAGCAGGAAGCTGAACGCGTGGCAGCCGTGGCGAATAAACAGGCTCAGAACAGTCAGGAGGTTAAAGATGTTCAGGACCGTAATAACGTACTCAGTGACGACGCTGCTCGTAACAAGCTGCGCGACTCAACCTGGAACACCCCACAATAGCCCACAAATCATTACTGATTCCGCCTGTACCTTTTTTTCACCCATCAGGACTTATGGTAAGGACTGGCAGGTGATGGATATCAGGACGGTTAAAGAAGTTAACGTGCATAACGACACCTGGAATAAGCTGTGCGCGAATAAAAAGGAAAAGTAATACATCGGCCAACAGGAACTGGCGGTGAATCCCCACAGGAGTCATTAATCGTATTCTCTTTTAACTTAATGAACTATTCACTTAAGGCGATTTGCTGCGGCTTATTGCCCCGGAGGTTATTATGATCGAAGTTAATTCATTTGCAGAATTGAGAACCACCGCACCGACGAAATCTGGCGATGTTGCCTCACTCAAACGTTATTATGATAAAGACGCCACTTTCCACGGTGGGGGGGATTTTGTTGGTTTTGTTTCTTCAACTCCATTAAAAGATGATTCCGGTACCATTGCTTCAAGCGATAAATTTTACTGGAAACGCACAATTAACGAACCGGCTGAGATTAATATTTACCATTTCGGTGCTAAAGGCGATGGCGTTACCGATGACAGCGGGGCATTCAAGCTGATGATGGCCTGGGCACAAACCTACAGCAGCGCCGTTAGCGATTTAGGGGTACGTTTTCCTGCCGGGAAGTTCCTCATTAATCCGATCGATTATTCAGCCACCCCAATGGCCCATTTTTATCTTCACGGCGATGAAAACCCGCATGGTGCGTTGCCACGTACCACCATTATCTCTGATAAATCGGCCTCACCGGTCTTTAAAGTCAATGCGCGGCGCGTGGCGATCAAGGGGATTGCCTGGAACGGTCAGGCTAATGCCGACATCGTTACCAATACGGCGGCGATTACCGCGTCGATGTGCACTAACCAGCAGCCGTTTTTTGAAAATACCATGGTCGCGGGTCAGTCGGTGGTCATCAACCGCTTCCGTGCGCAAAATAACGGCGGCACGGTGATTAAGCTGCTGGATACGCTGGATTCGAAATTTGACCAGATTTATACCCTGAACACCTTTGGCCGCGTGTTTGATATCGGCTGGTCGGGTACTGCGGCCGGGGTTTGGGACCACTCAACGGCCATCGAATTAACCAATGCTAATTTCCAGACGGGTTACGGTGACTCCACGCTCTACATGCCGCGTGTCACTCAGGGGATTATTCGTAATGTGTGGATTGAGCATACCCGCTTCCCGGGGGACCTGAGTGATGGTGGCTGGACGATTGAAACCCTCAATCTGGAAGCCTGTGATAACCCGCTGAATCTTGATGACTGTCGGGTTCAGATTCGCCAGCTTGGCCTGCAGTCCGGTGCGGCTATCAGCCAGAATCCGCTGACAAATCGCTGGCTTTCAATGTATGAATACGGCTGGCGTCGTGAGGAGCATCACGGTTCATTGATGACGGGCTCGATGCGGGCAGGCTGGTACACCGGTTATCGGGTCAGCAATCCCACGGCGGGCGATAAATGGTTCAGGCTTGGCAGGATTAATATGCCGAAGGAGAACCAGCAGTGGATGATTGAGATGATCAGCAAGTCCACCAAAGATAACGTGTCGGGTACGGCCGGTAATCCGGTCTCCATGATGGCATCCTGCCTGACCTGGCTGAACCTGTCGAAGTGTGCTTCGGGTATTTATGGCGATATTCAGCATAAGGGCTCTCCGGCGGTGCTCGACGTTAAGTTGAGCAGAGTGGGCGCGAGCTATGCCGATATCTTTATACTGGTGAAAGGGTTAAGTGGGGATGTGATGTTTAATATGACCTCCAACGGTCCTTCCCGCTTTGACACCGGCGTCTGCTCACTCTTTGTGGCTGACCTCAGTGAAGTGACCGATCTCAGTACGCTCGGGACCATCTCACCCAGTGCCAGGATGAGCCTGCATAACGGGCTGGCGGGGATTGGGGCGAATGAGAAGGGCGTGCTGACGTTGGCTACCGTGGCGGCAACGGCACC
>NZ_JBAVTT010000135.1:0-32086 GCF_049696395.1 Erwinia sp. | reverse complement strand
TTAACGTTCACTGCCGTACAGGCAGCTTAGAAAGTAAAGTCGTCCCATGTTGCGGACGTTGTGCGGTTCACTGCCGTACAGGCAGCTTAGAAATGGCAAATAATCATGTTCCGGTACGTCTTAACGTTCACTGCCGTACAGGCAGCTTAGAAATGACTTTGTTCGGGCTGGTGGCCGCGTGCTACGTTCACTGCCATACAGGCAGCTTAGAAATAACCTGCTTCGCACTGCTGGCGTAGAGATAGGTTCACTGCCGTACAGGCAGCTTAGAAAAAGGAGCTGGCAGATGCCAAAGACGCTAACGAGTTCACTGCCGTACAGGCAGCTTAGAAAGCAAATGTGTCGCGTAAATCTGTGGTGTCAGCGTTCACTGCCGTACAGGCAGCTTATAAATTAAGCTGGTCACGCGTTAATGCCACCCCTTCGTTCACTGCCGTACAGGCAGATTAGAAATTTGAAGCCATGCCACGCGGTGTTTTACCGGCGTTCACTGCCGTATAGGGAGCTTAGAAACTGGACAACACCACGGCGCGCTATCCCGCCAATGTTCACTGCCGTACAGGCAGTTTAGAAATACTGGAACTGGCCCCAGGAAGTAACCGGGGCGTTCACTGCCGTACAGGTTGATAAATACCTAATAAATGTTAACCAATCCGGTTAAGTATGTTAATTCCGGGAATAAGATGGGGCGATTATTATTCTGCCGGGATCACCATGAAAATAGTGATAGTGTTATAGAACTCTCAAAAAACAATAAGGAAAAATTATAATATCTTCTTTCTTTTGGACAAGGGATCGCGCAAAGGAAAGACGTAATGGAATTGTTTAAACCCTCCGATCTGAAAACCATCCTTCACTCAAAACGTAGTAATATTTATTATTTGCAGTACTGCCGGGTGCTGGTTAATGGTGGGCGAGTGGAATATATCACCGAAGAAGGCAAGCAATCTCTTTACTGGAATATCCCGATAGCCAATACCACGGTGATAATGCTGGGCACAGGAACGTCCGTTACCCAGGCTGCGATGCGAGAGTTCGCGCGGGCGGGGGTTTTGGTTGGTTTTTGTGGCGGCGGAGGCACGCCGCTTTATGCGGCAAATGAAGTCGAAACCGCCGTATCCTGGCTGACTTCTCAAAGTGAATATCGTCCTACCGAATACCTGCAGCAATGGGTGAGTTTCTGGTTCAATGAGGAATACCGGCTTCAAGCCGCCAGGTTTTTCCAGCAAACACGCATTATTCAGATTCGCCAGCATTGGCTCAGTGACAGTATCAAAAAAGAAGGTAAATTCCCGTGTCATCCAGAGCGGCTCATCGCGTTGCTGGATCGCTTTGAGCAGGGATTATTAACGTGCCGACATTTACAGGATGTGCTGGCGCAAGAAGCGGTTATGACTAAGGCCCTGTATAAACTCGCGGCACAATCCGTTAATTACGGTGACTTCACGCGAGCAAAACGAGGCGGTGGTGTGGATATGGCTAATCGCTTTCTGGATCACGGAAATTATCTTGCGTATGGACTGGCCGCTGTTGCCTGTTGGGTTATTGGATTACCTCATGGGTTGGCGATATTGCATGGAAAAACCCGCCGTGGAGGGCTGGTTTTTGATGTGGCCGATCTGATTAAAGATGCTCTGATTTTACCCCAAGCCTTTATTGCTGCGATGTTGGGAGAAGATGAGCAGGCGTTTCGTCAGCGCTGTATCAGAGGGCTGCAAAAAGCAGATGCGCTGGATGTGATGATTGAAACGTTGCAATCCACCGCTGAAAGGCTTAGCCAGGTGGGAAGATGAATATCCTGCTGGTTTCACAATGCAATAAGCGGGCACTAACGGAAACTCGGCGCATTCTGGATCAATTTGCCGAGCGAAAAGGCGAAAGAACCTGGCAAACGGCGATTACCCTTGAAGGCTTAAATACCTTACGAAAATTACTGAAAAAAACAGCGCGTCGAAATACCGCCGTTGCCTGCCACTGGATTAAAGCCAGTCATCAAACGGAAGTTTTATGGATTGTGGGAAACCTGCGGCGCTTTAATGCTCAGGGAACTGTACCGACCAATATCACCTGCCGGGATATTCTGAAATCTGAAAGCGAGAATCACTGGCACAGCGGTGAAAGTATTAGTCTGCTGGCCTCTCTGGCGGGTTTATTTCATGACTTCGGTAAAGCCAATCAATTATTCCAGAATGCTCTTCAGGGAACAGGAAAACGTTTTCAACCTTATCGCCATGAATGGGTATCACTCCGATTATTCAGGGCTTGGGTTGGCGACAGAACGGATTTGGCCTGGTTAACGGCACTCAGCAACGTCAGCGAGGCCGATGAACAGCAAATAGGGAAAAACTTACATCAGGATGCCGCTGATCCTTATGAAAACCCATTTATTACATTACCTCCGATAGCGACGACGGTCGCGTGGTTAATCCTTTCCCACCACCGTTTGCCTGTTTACCCTGCAGCGGGTGAACATCATCCAGATCTGGCGCAGATAGAAACCTGGCTGACACAACAACTCACCCCGGAATGGAATGCTATCAATCACCTCAACCCTGACTGGACGGCGGCCGAAAGGGCGAGTGTGTGGCATTTCCCTCACGGTACACCGCTACGCAGTTATCAATGGCGGGCTAAAGCCCAAAAGATTGCGTCACGCGCTCTGAAGCTACCCACGCTTAGCCATTTCTCCCGCCTTGAGCAGCGTTTTACCTGTCATATGGCTCGCCTTGTTCTGATGCTGGCTGACCACCAT
The DNA here is from genome assembly GCF_049696395.1 of Erwinia sp. Classification (GTDB taxonomy): domain Bacteria; phylum Pseudomonadota; class Gammaproteobacteria; order Enterobacterales; family Enterobacteriaceae; genus Erwinia. The sequence goes on along the minus strand of NZ_JBAVTT010000135.1, from coordinate 29,334 downwards.
TATTCCTCCTCTCCTGTTACAAAAGGTTGGCAGGATCCGACTTTTGAGGTTTGGGCCAATACGGATCGCCAGACTGGCCATCCCAAACAAAGGCTGGATGAACACAATATAGGCGTGAGCCAGAATGCATTACTTCTTGGGCGCAGCTTGTCATCATTGCGCCGCTCTTTGCCTGCCATCTCCCGACATAAAGGATTTCGGCAACGAGCAGAGCAAGAGAAATTTCGCTGGCAGGATCGTGCTTACGATCTGGCTTCGGCACTGCGTGAACGTACTCAGCAACAGGGCTTTTTCGGTATAAACATGGCTTCTACCGGATGCGGAAAAACATTCGCGAATGCCCGTATTATGTATGCTCTTGCGGATGAAAAAGGCGGCTGCCGTTTTTCGGTGGCTTTGGGGCTGCGCACCTTAACATTGCAAACAGGTGATGCCTTAAAAGAAAAGCTTGGTTTGCAGAATGATGACCTCGCCGTTCTGATTGGTTCACAGTCGGTTCGGCAACTGCATGACCACGAAACCGGTAAAGGCTCCTCGTCTGCGGATAATGGCAGTGCGTCGGAAGAGGCGTATTTCGCTGAGCATCAATACGTCCGTTATGACGGTTCTCTTGATGATGGCCGCCTGAGCCGTTGGCTGAGCCACACACCTAAACTTCACGGGTTAATCAGTGCGCCGGTGCTGGTGAGCACCATTGATCATCTTATTGGGGCAACAGAAGGCGTGCGCGGTGGTAAGCAAATTGCGCCAATCTTACGGCTGATGACCTCCGATTTGGTCCTGGATGAGCCTGATGATTTTGACCTCAACGATCTGCCCGCTTTATGCCGCCTGGTTAACTGGGCTGGGATGCTCGGTTCACGCGTTCTGCTCTCTTCCGCGACGTTGCCTCCGGCTTTGGTTCAGGCTTTATTCAGCGCTTATCGTGCCGGTCGTGCCGACTATCAACAGGCCTGCGGTGAGCCGGAACGCCCGGTAAATATCTGCTGTGCCTGGTTTGATGAATATCACACCGCGCAGCAAGATAGTGCGGTCATTAAAGATTTCAGACTGAAGCATGATGATTTTGTCGAAAGACGGGTACAGAAATTAAAAGGTTCAGAAGCGCTGCGCAAGGCGCTGGTGATCCCCATCAGTTCATCTGGCTCTGGCGTAAAAGATGTATTGGATAGCATGGCCGCTGTGTTGCTGTCTTCAATGCACACTTTGCACGCTGAACATCATCAACGGCATGAATCGGGTAAGACGGTTTCTCTTGGGCTGATTCGCATGGCAAATATCGATCCGCTGGTTGCGGTTGCCAGACGTTTGATGCAAACCGCATCACCGGCGGATAAACGTATTCATTATTGCGTCTATCACAGCCAGCATCCTTTGGTAATGCGTTCCCGCATCGAGCAACGGCTAGATGAAACGCTCACCCGCTACGATACCAGTGCCCTCTGGCAGGTTCCTGAAATCAGCCGTATTTTTAGCTTGCCCGAAACGCACCATTTGTTTGTGGTGCTGGCAACGTCCGTAGCCGAGGTTGGCCGCGATCATGATTACGACTGGGCTATTGCTGAACCCAGCTCGATGCGTTCTTTAATCCAGTTAGCTGGCCGGGTTCAGCGACATCGTCAGCAAAAGAGCCTCACGCCTAATATTCATATCCTGCAAAAAAACCGCAGAGCATTACAGCAATCTGAGTTGGCCTATTGTCGGCCGGGTTTTGAATCCGCGCGTTTTAAACTTCTTAGCCATGATCTAAACGCTATTCTGCTGCCCTCTCAATATCAGGTAATTAATGCCATTCCCCGGGTACAGGAGAGAGCAGAAAAGGACGCTCAAAGGAATCTGGTCGATCTGGAGCACGTTGCCTTACGTGCAAAATTGCAGGGGCTGAAAAATAGCCGTGAATATTATGCCGCACAGTGGTGGCTTGAACAGGGAACCTGGTGTGGTGAACAACAACGTATAACTCCTTTTCGTCAGTCTTCTCCTGATGAATTGCATTACCTGTGGATTGAAGATGAGACCGACCTGGCAATATTTAAATTTCCAGATGCTGAACCAGGCAAGTGGAAACCCAGCTCAGGTTTTAAGGCCTGCGACATCCCTGTGGCGAGTGGTGTTAGCGCCTGGACTGATGCTGATTATCAGCAGGTTTATCAGCAACTGGCTGAAGCGTTGAATATGGAGCTTTGGGAGGTGAGTCAGAAGTTTGGTGAAATCAGTTTGCGTAAAACAGAGGACGGAATATGGCATTACCATCCGTTGTTGGGGGTGTTTTCTGAAATTGAGTGAATGTGCCGTGGGGAGATTACAGAAAGTGCTTTATCAGAAATATTGTTAACGGATTATATCTAAAGATTAAGGAGTCGATCGTGCCAAATAAAGAGTTCGCTTTATTCGTCACCTCTTATATCAAAGCCCGTGGACAGCTTAAACTGGAAGCCTTTGATAAGGATGCGGAAAAGAAGCTGGTAGCTTTAACAGAAAGTCAGCAAATCCTGGACGCCCAACAGGAAATTGCACAACAACGTCTTGAGCTGGAGCAGCGCTATGAAGCACGTGCCTGGCTGACGGATGCGGCAAACCGGGCAGGACAGATAAGCCTGGTCACTCATGCCCTGAAATTTACCCACAGTGATGCGAAAGGAAGCAGCCTGTTTGATTTATCTTCTGATGTCAGCGATCCGGCTTACCTCTCCACCGCAACATTACATAAACCTGCTATTGATGCGGTAGGGAATGCTGCCGTGCTGGATGTGGCAAAGTTGTTGCAGAGCGAATACCAGGGCGTAACGTTAATTGAATGCCTGAATCGTGATGACCATTCCCCTCTGACTGGGTTAGCGGAATCCCCCCAGCAGCTGGAACAGTGGGTGAGTGGTTTCAAACAGGTGCTAACCAATAAACAGCCCAGTTCACATAAGTTAGCCAAACAGCTCTATTTTCCTGTCGCGGATAATGACTACCATCTTATCAGTCCGCTTTTCTCCTCATCTTTAGCACAGGCATTGCAGCAACGGCTGGTCGATTCACGCTTTAGTGATAGTGCTAAAGAGGTCTCTGCAGCCATTAAAGCCGAAAAGTGGCACTCACACCAACGCATCAGCTATCTCAATACCGCTGCACAAAGCATTGGCGGAACCAAGCCGCAGAATATCTCGTATCTTAATAGTGTTCGCGGCGGCCGTAACTGGCTGCTTCCCTGTGCTGCCCCGATATGGCAAAACCTGCCTACACCACCAACAAAACATCTGTCTATTTTTAATCGGTACAGCCTGTTCAGCCAGATGGCGCGCCCTGTCGTCTGGCAGCTGCGGGAATTTCTGCTCAGCGTCAGAGAGTCAGAAAATAACAGTGAAATCCGCCAGCGGCGTCTGGCTTATAGCGATGAGATTATCGATATCCTCTTCAACTTCGTGGCTGGGGTGCAGAATCTGGATGTGCACAAAGGCTGGAGCGCTGGCGAAGATTGCCTGCTAAAGCGCTCGCAGCAGTTATGGCTTGATCCTGCACGGGCGAAAGAGGATCAAACGTTCAACGCTGAACGCGAAGCCGGTGACTGGAAGAAGGAAGTTGCGTTTGATTTTGGCGCTTGGCTCAACCGACAGTTGCAGCATGAAAAATTGAAAATGGGGGACGTGGAAAGGCGGGAAGGGTCAACGGCCAAATTGTTCAGGCAAAGGTTGCGTGAATTTGAGCAGGCGTTGAAGGAGGAAGGGTTATGAGTACGCTTATTATTCTGAAGCATCTGCGGGTTGAGAACGCCAATGCGATTGCCGGGCTGACTTATGGTTTCCCGTCCATTACTCATTTCCTCGGTTACACCCACGCGCTTTCAAGAAAACTGCAAACCAGTCATGGCCTGAAGCTGGAAAATTGTGGCGTGATTTGCCATCAGCAACAGCTGCATGCCCACTCATCCGGTCGGGATCATGTCTTTTCACTGACCCGCAATCCATTAACAAAAGAGGCGAAAACAGCGGCATTTAATGAAGAGGGGCGTATGCATATGACGGTCTCTTTATTGATTGAATGTGATCGCGTCATTGTTAATGGTCGGGAAGGTGCAAGGGCGTTGGAAGAGCACCTTGAAACCCTTTGTGTCAGCAATCGTCTGGCTGGCGGAACGATCATCAGCCTGGGTGAAGTCCGGGTAGTTGCTTATCCTGAAGAACAAAAATCACTGCGCAGCTTGATGTGTCGTCTGTTACCGGGCTTTGCATTAATGGATCGTTCTGATTATCTCACTCAACATTATCAGTCCTTAAAGCAGCAAAATCCTCAGGTCGAGATGATTGATGCCTGGCTGGATTTTTCTGCATTAAAAATGTCGGCTTCTGTCTCTGATGACGTAGCCAACCCGTCATCCGAAACCCCGGCACAATGGTGCTATTTACCGAAGCCCCAGCCGGGATATCTGGTGCCCCTTCATGTTGGTTATAAAGCCATATCTCCGCTGTTTCCTGCTGGTGAAGTCGGCAACACTCGCGATCCTGGCGTGCCTTTTTGCTTCGCTGAAGCTATTTACGGCATTGGTGAATGGCGCAGCTTACATCGCATCACCAGTCTGGAAACTCTGTTGTGGCGCACCGACTTTCAGGAGGGGTTCTATCATTGCCGGGGCACCGCATCAGCACCAAACGACGATTACGAATTCAATGAAGAAGACTAACTTAAAGGAATAAAAAAATGGCTAAATCAGCAATTAAAACCGCGTCCGTACTGGCTTTCGAGCGTAAGTTATCCAATTCTGACGCGATAATGTATGCGGGTAACTGGGAGCAAAAAGAGGGCTGGCATCCGATTGAGATTAAAGAAAAAGCCGTTCGTGGGACGATTTCCAATCGTCTTAAAAATGCCTTAGTCAGCGATCCGGCAAAGCTGGACAGCGAAATTCAGAAAGCGAACATCCAGCGTGTCGATGTTGCTGCTCTTCCCTTTGATGCTGATACGCTGAAAGTCAGCTTCACCTTGCGGGTGTTGGGTAATTTGGCTGTGCCTTCAGTCTGCAACGATCAGGAATATCAGTCGGAACTCGCCAGCGTGATTCACAGCTACATCGAAGAGCATGGATTTAGCGTGCTGGCCTCGCGTTATGCGGAAAACCTGGCTAATGCTCGTTTTCTTTGGCGCAACCGTTTAGGTGTTGATGATATCCGCGTGAGCGTGTCGTCTAAAACCAAAAGCTGGGAATTCAATAGTGGCGAGCTAAGCCTGAAAGAATTTAGCCAGCCTCAGGGCGACCTGGCCGAACTGGCACAGCAAATTGAGCAAGGGTTGTCAGGAAATAACTTCAGCTTTTTCAGTATTGATGCTTACGTTCGTTTGGGGAAAGGGCAGGAGATTTTTCCTTCTCAGGAACTGATTTTGGACAGCAACAGTAAGAAAAGCAAAGTGCTGTATCAGGTTGGTGACTGCGCCGCTTTGCATTCACAAAAAGTGGGCAATGCGTTGCGCACCATCGATACCTGGTATCCACAGGCGGCTGAGTTGGCGTTGGGGCCAATCGCGGTCGAGCCTTATGGTTCGGTGACCAGCCGGGGTAAAGCTTACCGTCAGCCTAAACAGAAAATGGATTTCTATACCTTATTGGATAACTGGGTAACCAAAGGCGTAAAACCTGAGCCTGATCAGCAGCATTACGTGATGGCGACGCTGATCCGCGGTGGGGTATTTGGCGAGAAGGGTGAATAGGGGCTTTGTATGGATCACTATATTGAAATCCGGCTTCTTCCCGATCCTGAGTTTAGCGCGACGATCCTGATGGAGGCGCTGTTCGCCAAACTGCATCGGGCGTTAGGCAGCACGGCACAAGGAGCTATTGGCGTCAGTTTCCCTGTGGCAGGAAAGACGCTGGGGGATCGCCTGAGACTGCATGGTACTTATGCCGCGCTAAGCAAACTGGATGCATTGTCCTGGCGAAAAGGGCTGCGAGATAACACTGATGACAGCGGTATTTTGCCTGTGCCTCAAACGACTCAGTTTCGTACCGTTCGGCGTGTGCAGTTAAAAAGCAGTGCTGAAAGGCTCCGCCGTCGTTCGGTGAGAAAAGGCTGGTTGAGTGAAGAGGAGGCGATATTGCGTATTCCTGACGCCAGGGAAAAACGGTCATCCCTGCCATTTATTCGACTCAGAAGCTCTTCTAGCAACCAACACTTTTTACTGTTTATCGAACAGGGGAAGATTGTTGCACAGGCGGTTCCAGGTGAATTCAGTGTGTATGGTCTGAGCAATCTTGCGACGGTTCCCTGGTTTTAAACCCTAATTTTTCAGCGAATCCTAACCCATTGATTTTAAGCGTTAGGATTCAGCTGGTAAAAAATAGGGGGTAAAGGAATAAATGTATTTTTTTATCTTTTATAACAGTCGGTTATTGATTGTTTTCAACAGTTCACTGCCGTACAGGCAGCTTAGAAATGAAAGACGATAAAGGTGAATCGCTGACAACCGTTCCGCTGGAGTTACCAAAGAAAGCGTTTGAATCTTATCACTACGCAAAAAACTGCTGATGAAAAAACGTCTGATCCAGGCAGCATACTGGCTGACTGTCTCGACGTTCCAATTCACCGCGAAAAAATTGCGGAGTAAAGCAGCCGGTTAAAGGGCTGACAAGGCCAGTTTTAGATCCTCAATTAAGTCATCTTTGTTCTCGATGCCAATCGAGACGCGGACGGTCGCTTCGCTGATGCCGATCCTTGCACGAACATCCGATGGCACGCCGGAATGTGTGGTGCTGGCGGGATGGCTGGCAAGCGACTCTGTACCGCCCAGACTGACTGCCAGCTTAAAGAGCTGCAAGCTGTTCAGCAATTTAAACGCGGCGGGCTGACCGCCTGCCACATCGAATGAGAATGTCGATCCTGCGCCGCTGCATTGCTTACTGAACGTCCTGCCCGCCGGTGAATCAGGCTCAAGAAATGACAGCGAGTGCAGCTTCGCTATCTTCTCGTGTCCGCGAAGGAAGTCAGCAACGGCCACCGCGTTGTCATTAGCCCGCTCCATTCTTAACGCCAGCGTTTCCAGCGAACGGCCAATCATCCAGCTTGAATGGGGATCCAGCTGGGTGCCAATCGCGCTGCGCAGGGCTTTAATCTGCCTCACCAGGGTTTTGCTGCCCATCACGGCACCGGCAATCAAATCCGAATGTCCGCCAACATATTTGGTCAGCGAATACAGCGACAAATCTGCTCCGTGTTCGATTGGCCGTTGGAACACCGGGCCCAATAAGGTGTTATCGCAGGCGATGACAGGGCGATGCTTTTGCTGCTGCTCAATCACCTCTGCCACCCGCTTAATCAACGCAATGTCGACCAGGCTGTTGGTTGGGTTGGCCGGTGATTCAATCAGGATCACCGAAACGCGGCCCAGCTTCATCGCCTCTTCAGCGGCAGCCTGCACAACCGCCTCATCTAACCCGTCAGAAAATCCCACTGCCGCAACTTTAAGCTTGCTAAAGGTCTTGCTTAACAGCGTCTCCGTTCCCCCATACAGCGGCTGGGAATGAAGGATCGCGTCGCCAGGCTCAACCAGCGCCAACAGGGTGGTGGAAATAGCAGACATGCCGGAAGAGAACAGGGCAGCGCTCTCGGTGCGTTCATAAATCGCCAGCCGGTCCTCAACAATCTCGCTGTTGGGGTGATTAAAGCGCGAATACACCAGACCGTTTGCGCCGCCTTCCGGGGGCTCTTTACGTCCCGAGACGTAATCAAAAAAATCCCGCCCCTCTTCAGCCGTGTTAAACACAAAGGTGGAGGTCAGAAACACCGGAGGTTTGACCGCGCCTTCAGACAGCGCCGGATCGTAGCCATAGTTAAGCATTTGCGTTTCTGGCTGGAGCTCGCGGTTGCCGATATGGGTCTTTTTAGAATGAGGGGAGGCCATGCAAACTCCTGCCGTTAAGGCATGCTGAAGGGGGATAAAGTCAGCTTACGTTATCATGAGCATGATCGTGCGGATAAATGAATTATCGTTCTATGGTTAGCGTGTTTTTGCTGATTAAATGTTGTTTATTGCCCATTCGGAAGTCTATACGGCTGTTGTGATGTCTTCAGCGGCGTTTGCGCAACAACGGAAAAAAGCCGGCGGAATTGTGATAGACTTCGCTGCTTCCCTTAAGCCATCAAGAACGACATAAGTTATGAAACATACCGTAGAAGTGATGATCTCCGAAGACGAGATCGCTAAACGCATTGCTGAGCTGGGCCAGCAGATTACTGAGCAGTACAAAGACAGCGGCAGCGACATGGTGCTGGTTGGCCTGCTGCGCGGCTCCTTTATGTTTATGGCAGACTTGTGCCGTAAAATTGAGGTGGGGCATGAAGTCGACTTTATGACGGCTTCCAGCTATGGCAGCGGCATGTCCAGTACGCGTGATGTGCGCATCCTGAAAGATCTGGATGAAGATATTCGCGGTAAAGATGTGCTGATCGTTGAAGACATCATCGACTCCGGCAATACGCTGAGCAAAGTGCGTGAGATCCTCAGCCTGCGTCAGCCTAAATCTCTGGCCATTTGTACGCTGCTGGATAAGCCCGATCGCCGTGAAGTGGACGTGCCGGTAGACTACGTCGGCTTCACTATTCCGGACGAATTTGTGGTGGGATACGGTATTGATTATGCCCAGCGTTATCGCCATCTGCCGTACGTCGGCAAAGTTGTGATGCTGGAAGAGTAATTACGCCGGCAAGGTTACAGCACAAACGACTAAGGCCGGTTTTTCCGGCCTGATATATGATTCGAACCCGTTAATCCGGGCTTTGCACGTCGTTAAGCAGGTTGGCAATACCGTGTCGGTAGCGCTGCTCAAGGATTTCACGGTTAGTGGCAGCCACTTCCAGGTCGCGCAGATAGCCGTCCTGAATACCGTAAACCCAGCCGTGGATGGTGACCTTTTGGCCCCGTTTCCAGGCAGACTGCATGACCGTGGAGTGACCCAGGTTATACACCTGTTCAATCACGTTGATTTCACACAGTTTGTCGAAGCGTTTTTCCGGCGGCAGTTCACCCAGTAACGAGCTATGCTTGTACCACAAATCACGGATATGCAGCAGCCAGTTGTTGATCAGACCCAGTTCTGGATTCTCAACCGCAGCCTGAACACCGCCGCAGCCGTAGTGACCGCAGATGATGATGTGTTCCACTTCTAACACTTCAACGGCGTACTGCACCACGGACAGACAGTTCAAATCTGTGTGAATGACCAGGTTGGCCACGTTGCGGTGAACGAACAGTTCGCCAGGCTCCAGGCCGGTCAGACGCTCGGCAGGAACACGGCTGTCAGAGCAGCCAATCCACAGGAAGCGAGGCTTTTGCGCCAGTGAGAGACGCTCGAAGAAACCAGGATCTTCTTCTTTGAGCAGCTTCGACCACTCACGGTTGTTGCTGATAAGGGTATCAATATCTTTCATGTTAGTGTCGACCAATACTCGAAATGCGTTGCGATAATATAGGCCAACGCGGCGTAATTTAAAACGGCAAACAAGAAAACCACACAAAACAGGGCACTCTTTTACCTATGACTTATGCACTGGAACTTGAAAAACTGACCAAAACCTATGCAGGCGGCGTTCAGGCCCTCAAGGGAATTGATCTCAATGTAGAAGCCGGTGACTTCTATGCGCTGCTGGGTCCGAACGGGGCCGGCAAGTCCACTACCATTGGCATTATCAGCTCGCTGGTTAACAAAACGGCCGGTAAAGTGCGCGTCTTTGGCTATGACCTGCAAAAGGATGTGGTCAATGCCAAACGCCAGCTTGGCCTGGTGCCGCAGGAGTTCAACTTCAACCAGTTTGAGACCGTGATGCAAATCGTGGTCAGTCAGGCTGGCTTATACGGCGTTGAGAAGCCTGAGGCCCTGAAACGTGCTGAAAAATACCTGAAGCAGCTCGATCTGTGGGAAAAACGCAACGAACGTGCGCGGATGCTTTCCGGCGGTATGAAACGCCGACTGATGATTGCCCGCGCCTTGATGCACGAACCCAAACTGCTGATCCTGGATGAACCTACCGCGGGCGTCGACATTGAGCTGCGTCGGTCGATGTGGACTTTCCTGCAGGATTTGAATGCCAAAGGCACCACCATCATCCTGACCACGCACTATCTGGAAGAAGCTGAAATGCTGTGCCGCAATATCGGCATCATTCAGCGCGGTGAGCTGGTGGAAAACACCTCAATGAAAGGGCTGCTGTCGAAGCTGAAATCCGAAACCTTTATCCTCGATCTGGCGCCGAAAAGTCCGCTGCCACAGTTGGAAGGTTTCCAGTATCGCCTGACTGACACCTCCACGCTGGAAGTGGAAGTGCTGCGCGAGCAGGGACTGAACAGCGTGTTCAGCCAGCTCAGCCATCAGGGCGTGCAGGTTTTAAGTATGCGCAACAAGGCTAACCGTCTTGAGGAGCTGTTTGTCGACCTGGTCAACGGTCGCAAAGGAGAGAAAGCATGACACATCTTTATTGGGTCGCCCTGAAGAGCATCTGGGGCAAAGAAGTTAACCGTTTTGCCCGCATCTGGATCCAGACGCTGGTGCCGCCAGTGATCACCATGACGCTGTACTTCATCATCTTCGGTAACTTAATCGGTTCCCGTATTGGTGAGATGCACGGCTTCAGCTATATGCAGTTTATCGTGCCGGGCCTGATCATGATGGCGGTGATCACTAACGCCTACGCCAACGTGGCTTCGTCGTTCTTCAGCGCCAAATTCCAGCGCAATATTGAAGAACTGTTAGTGGCCCCGGTTCCTACTCATGTGATCATCGCCGGCTATGTCGGTGGCGGTGTAGCGCGTGGGATCTGTGTGGGCGTGCTGGTGACGGCAATCTCACTGTTCTTCGTTCCGTTTCAGGTTCACTCCTGGCTGATGGTGGCGGTAACGCTGCTGCTGACCGCGATCCTGTTCTCGCTGGCTGGCCTGCTTAACGCGGTATTTGCCCGTACGTTCGACGATATCAGCCTGATCCCGACCTTCGTGCTGACGCCGCTGACCTATCTGGGTGGCGTGTTCTACTCCCTGACATTACTGCCTCCGGTCTGGCAGATGGTGTCCAAACTGAACCCGATCGTCTACATGATCAGCGGCTTCCGTTTCGGCTTCCTGGGGATTTCTGACGTACCGGTAGTGTTCACTTTAGGGGTGCTGCTTGCCTTTATCGTTGTGTTCTATCTGCTGGTTTGGGTGCTGATCCAGCGCGGCCGCGGTCTGCGTACCTAATTTTTTCAGGCGGATTGTCATTGTAAAAAAGGGCTGACACAGTGTCGGCCCTTTTTGCGTTCTACAGCGCAGTGATCGATCAGGCAACCTGGACCGGCACGGCTTTCGCCAGGCGCTTCATGACGTTGGCACCCTCAAAATAGGCCACTTTCGGCTGCCACTCGCGGGCCTGCGCATCCGGCATATCGACGTAAGAACAGATAATCAAAATATCTCCTTCACAGGCGCAACGAGCTGCCGCACCGTTAACAGAGATAATTTTTGAGCCGCGCTCAGCCGCGATGGCATAGGTAGAGAAGCGCTGACCGTTAGTCACGTTGTAAATGTCGATCGCTTCGTATTGCAGAATGCCGGAAGCGTCGAGGAAATCCTGATCGATGGCGCAGGAGCCTTCGTAATTCAGATCGGCCTGAGTGACAGTCACCCGGTGAAGCTTGCCCTGCAGCATAGTACGGTTCATAACCTTGTTACCTTTCTCGGAAATCACCTAAACGAACGCCAGTAAGCCCTGAGCGCCACTGACTGTTACTGCGTCAGATCGACCTGTTGATTGTCAATCAGGCGCGCTTTGCCTAACCAGGCCGCCATCAGGATCACCGCTCGCTGGCTGTCTACATTCAGCGGCAGCAGCGTATCGGCATCGCAAATTGCCAGGCCATCGGCCTGTAAGCCTTTTTCTGCCAGGGCTTCTTCCGCCGAGGCAATAATCTCTTCTACGTGCCGTTCACCGTTGGACAGCCGCTCTGCCATGCTGTTCATCACTTTGCTGACCATCGGCGCGATTTTGCGCTCATCAGAGGTCAGGTAGCCATTACGTGAACTGAGCGCCAGACCGTCTTTAGCTCTGACGGTAGGCACGCCGACAATGCTGATGTCGTAACCCATGTCCGCGACCATTTTGCGGATCAGCGCCAGCTGCTGGTAATCCTTCTCACCGAACAGCGCCATATCAGGCTGTACCAGGTTAAACAGTTTGCTGACAATCGTCGACACGCCACGGAAATGGCCTGGACGGCTGGCTCCTTCCAGCAGCGTGGACAAGCCAGGCACATCCACAAAAGTCTGATCGTCCAGCCCTTTTGGATAGACTTCACCAGGGGCAGGAGAGAAGACTAAATCGACCTTACGGCGGTTCAGCTTCTCGCAGTCTTCCTGCAAGGTGCGCGGATAGCGGGCCAGATCGTCAGGACGTTCAAACTGCATCGGATTCACGAAGATCGAGACAACCACAATGTCTGCCTGCTCGCGGGCTTCATCAACCAGTTTCATATGCCCGTCATGCAGGTTTCCCATGGTCGGCACCAGCGCGATACGCTTACCGTCCTGCCGCCAGCGCCGAATTTCGCGGCGGAGCATCGGCAAGGTTTCAATAATCAGCACAGAGCTTCTCCTGTGTTAGTGAAAACTGTGTTCTTCGGCAGGGTAAGTCCCCGCTTCGACTTCAGCAACATACTGCCTGACGGCGGCGCGGATATCGCCGGTCTCCGCGAGGAAGTTTTTAGCAAATTTGGGAATGTGGCCGCCAGTAATGCCGAAGGCATCATGCATCACCAGAATCTGACCATCGGTGACGTTACCAGCGCCAATGCCGATCACCGGGATGGTCAGCGCATCGGTGATGCGTTTTGCCAGCACCACAGGCACACATTCCAGCACCATCATCTGTGCTCCGGCCGCTTCCAGTGCCAGCGCATCCGCTAACAGCGCATCGGCTGCCTCGCTTTCACGGCCCTGAACTTTATAGCCCCCAAAGATATTCACTGACTGTGGCGTAAGACCGAGGTGACCGCAAACCGGCACGGCACGTTCGGTTAACTGCTTCACCGTCTCTGCCAGCCATTTCCCGCCTTCCAGCTTGACCATATTCGCCCCGGCGCGCATGAGTTGCGCCGCGCTGTCAAAGGTTTGCTCAGGCGTGGCGTAGGTCATGAAGGGCAGGTCAGAGAGCAGCAGCGCAGAGGGCGCGCCACGGCGGACGGCCTGAGTGTGGTAGACGATGTCGGCAAGGGTCACCGGCAGCGTTGATTCATGGCCCTGAACCACCATGCCCAGTGAATCGCCCACTAACATCACCTGCAGGCCTTCATTGGCAAACAGACGGGCAAAGCTGAAATCATAGGCAGTGATGGAGGCAAACTTGCGTCCGCTCTTTTTTAACTGGCGAAGGGTAGAGACCGTGGTCGGTTTCATCGCAACCTCTGTAGGCTTGTTCTGGTGGGCGTATCTTAATGGAAGGGAAGGGGGTTTGCACTACCAGCGCTGTATGGCGCTCGCATCCAGCTTAGCCAGCAATTCCGCGGCTGCTGTTCCGTCCGGGAAGGTCAGGTCAGGGGCAATTTCAAGCAGGGGAACCAGCATAAATGCCCGGTTAGCGATGTCGTAATGCGGCACGATCAGACGGGGCGTGTTCAGCGTCAACTCACCAAACAACATGATGTCCAGATCCAGCGTGCGCGGCCCCCAGCGTTCATCTTTGCGGACGCGACCCTGTTCCAGCTCAATACGCTGAGTGTGATCCAGCAACGCTTCGGGAGCCAGTGAGGTCTCCAGCGCTACAGCAGCATTAAGATAGTCAGGTTGGTCGGGTGGACCATAGGGAGGCGTGCGATAGAAAGCAGAGGTGGTCATCAGCGTGGTTAGGGGAATAACAGCCAATGCATCAAGTGCAGCCTGCACCTGATGCATTGGATCGGCAAGATTACTGCCCAGCGCTAAGTAGACGCGCTTCATGCGTTGCTGTTGTTACCATCACGACGTGGGCCAGGCACACGTTTACGTGGACGGCGAGTGCGCCGGCGTGGCACCGGATCGTCACCCAGCGTATTCAGCATGGTTTTCTGCTGCGGGGGAGCAGAAACCTGGAAATCATTCCACCATGCGGTCAGCTTCAGCAGTTCCTGGTTGTTTTCAACTTCAGCACGCAGCGCCAGCAGATCGTAAGCCGCGCGGAACTTAGGATGCTCCATCAGCTTCCAGGCGCGTTTGCCGTGACGACGCGACAGGCGCAACTGCAGCTGCCAGATATCACGAACCAGCGTGGTGATGCGCTTAGGAATAGCCAGCGAACGGCAGGCTTCATCCAGCACGTCATTCATCGCCAGGGCGAAGGCATCGTAATAAGCCAGGCCGCTCTCCTGAGCAATTTTCTGTGCCGCTTCTAACTGCGGATACCAGAACATGGCGGAGAACAGGAAGGCCGGGTTGACGCGCATCTGATTATGAATACGGTGATCGGTGTTTTTCAGCACCTGCACAATCATCCGCTCCATATTGCTGTCGCCCTTATCCGTAAAGTAACGGGTAATGGTTGGGAACAGGGGCTGGAACAGCTGGTATTCACGCAGTTGCAGATAGGTGCTGTAGCCGTAGCCAGCCTGCAGCAGCTTTAGTGTCTCTTCAAACAGGCGGGCAGGAGGAATATCGTGCAGCAGCGTAGCCAGACGCGGAATGGGCTCCGCCGTTTCAGCGGCAACAGACATATCCAGCTTGGCTGCAAAACGCACCACACGCAGCATCCGCACCGGATCTTCACGGTAGCGAGTTTCCGGGTCGCCAATCAGGCGCACAATGCCCTGCTGCAGATCGTTCAGGCCGCCAACATAGTCGCGGACTGAAAAGTCGGACACGCTGTAATAAAGGCTGTTGATGGTTAAGTCACGGCGCTGGGCATCGTCTTCAATGGTGCCGAAAATATTGTCGCGCAGCAGCATACCGTTCTGACCGCGTTGTGATGTATTGCGATCTTCATCGACCGGTTCCGCTTCGTGGTGACCACGGAAGGTAGCCACTTCGATAATTTCCGGGCCAAACATCACGTGTGCCAGGCGGAAACGACGGCCAACCAGACGGCAGTTGCGGAACAATTTACGCATCTGTTCCGGCGTGGCGTTGGTGGTGATATCGAAATCTTTCGGTTTTTTACCCAGTAATAAGTCGCGGACTCCGCCACCGACCAGATAGGCTTCGTAACCTGCTTTATTCAGGCGATACAAGACCTTGAGGGCATTTTCACTGATGTCTTTGCGCGAAATAGTATGACGATCGCGAGGGATCACGGTCATCTGATGCACTTCAGCGACCTCAGCAACTGGCGCTTCGTCTTCGCGACTCAAAACTTTTCGGCAAAAATTAGCAACTCGGGTAAAAATGGGACACCTCGATAGTGACATTAAAAGCTGGGCGATAAAAAACTGCGGCTAATCATAGCTCAGAGAAGCGCGTTTGAGAATGCTCATCTGACATCCCGGACATCTTCCCGTTATTAACCGATAATTTGTCAGGTCTGCGCACGCTGATAAATCGCGTCCTGTGGCGGAATGTTAGCCACATTCCAGTGAGTAATTGCCTGCTGTAATAGCGCTGACAGCGGCAGATCCTGCCAGCTTTGGCTGACAGGCTGACCCAGAAAACGTAATGCCTGCACTAAAGCAGGGCGAGCATCGCCAGCGGGCAGTGGCGTGGCGTAATTCTGTTTCGACAATTTATTGCCATCAGGACCCATGGCTAACGGTAAATGCAGATAGTCTGGAACCTGCCAGCCGAACTGCTGATACAGGGCAATTTGTCTGACCGTTGGATCGATCAAATCGGCGCCCCGCACCACTTCCGTAATGCCCTGGAAATGATCGTCCACCACAACCGCCAGGTTATAAGCAAACAGACCGTCACGGCGATGGATAATAAAGTCTTCCGCTGCCATGGCTGCATTAGCCACTATTTCACCCCGCAGGCGATCCTGAAACTGGCTAACAGGATGGTCTACTCGCAAACGAATAGCGGCATTATTCGGGCCAGCATACCGATCCCGACAGTGCCTGTCGTAAAAACCGCCAAGTTGCTGAATGCGGCTGCGGGTACAGGTGCAGTAATAACTGCGGTGATGCTCTTCCAGCCAGGCTAACGCTTCCCGGTAGGCTTGATGACGCTCTGATTGCCAGAGCACGTCGCCATCCCACTCAAGACCGTGTTGTTCCAGCTGTTCAAGAATTCTTTTTGCCGCACCGGGTACTTCGCGGGGCGGATCAATATCTTCAATGCGCACCAGCCACTGGCCATGCTGAGCACGGGCTTGCAGGTAACTGCCAACCGCAGCAATCAGAGAGCCAAAATGCAATTCACCGGAGGGAGAGGGGGCAAAACGCCCGTTGCAGGAAGTGAGCATAGTAGTAGAGACAGGCAGTGAAGCGGGTAACGTACCAGCCTCACTGCACAATCCATTAGCCATTAACCGGCCATTTGTTTTTCGCGGATTTCCGCCAGCGTTTTACAGTCGATGCAAAGATCGGCAGTAGGACGTGCTTCAAGGCGACGGATACCGATTTCAACGCCACAGGAATCGCAGTAGCCGAAATCGTCGTCTTCGACTTTCTTCAACGTCTTCTCAATCTTCTTGATCAGCTTGCGCTCACGGTCGCGGTTACGCAGTTCAAGGCTAAATTCCTCTTCCTGTGCAGCGCGGTCAACCGGATCGGGGAAGTTGGCGGCTTCATCTTGCATATGAGTTACCGTGCGATCAACTTCATCCCGGAGCTGGTTGCGCCAGGCTTCAAGGATCTTCTTGAAATGCACCAGCTGGGCTTTGTTCATGTACTCTTCACCCGGCTTCTCTTGGTATGGCTCCACCCCAGCGATGGCGAGAATACTCAGGGACGAGGTTTTACGGGTTTGCCCTTCTTGCATGTTGTTTCTCCTGGATAACACGCACTATCGATCCCCAAAGGGGATAAAAACAGGTCGCTATAAATAGCAGAAGCGATCAAGGTTGGCAATTATTCCTGAACATGCCTTGACAAGCCTGTGAGGAAAAGCGTATTTGGGCGCCCGCTAAGAGCATTCCTATAACAGCAAATTGCGCCTTACTTTACAACTCCACAACCAGTGGCTTTTTCAATGTCATGCCGTCCGGTGATAACTGCGCTTTATAACAAAGCACTTCAACCCCGCTCTGCCGAGCCTGTGCCAGTAGTTCTGCGTAGCGTGCATCGATATGACGCGCCGGGGAAACGTCCTCAATCCCCGAGTGCAGAACGGCAAAAAACAGAACCGCACGCTCACCATTTTCAGAAATCTTCGCCAGTTCGCGAAGATGTTTTTGGCCGCGTTCGGTAACCGCATCCGGAAAATACCCTTTACCTTGCTGGAGTAGCGTCACGGATTTGACTTCAATATAGCAGTTTACCCGATCCTCCGCCTGCAACAGAAAGTCGATGCGGCTCTTTTCTGCGCCGTATTTCACTTCAGCACGCACGCCGGTGTAACTGGAAAATTCTGGAATCGCACCCAGAGCAAACGCTTCTTTGACTAAGCTGTTGGCTCTCAGCGTGTTCACACAAATCCAGTGACCTTGCTGTGTCTCTGTCAGTTCCCAGCTGTGCGGGTATTTCCGGGTCAAACTGTCTGACGTGGAATACCACACGGTATCTCCTGGCGTGGCGCAGCCGGTCATTGCTCCGGTGTTGGCGCAATGGATTGTCAGCGTTTCGCCTGCCGGTGTAACAACATCGGCCAGAAAACGTTTGTAACGTTTTAGTAGCGTTGCCGACTGTAGCGCAGGGCTAAACCTCATAGCACTTCCTGTTTTAATTCCCATTCTGCAAGCTGCTGATAGCTGGTTCTGCCCCTTGTATAGACGGACTGAAACAGCGCAAAGCGCTCGACGCGAAACGGCCAGCTAAAATTGCGCGGCGGTAACGAGACTGGTTGCGTAGCGTTACGCAGTAATGTGACATGCGGATGAAAGGGCATTGGGCTTTGATAACAGCCACTTCTGGCCGCCTGTGACCGCAGCAGTTCCGCCAGCTGCAGTAATCCACGCGGTGACTGTTTTGGCCCCAGCCAGACCACACCAGAGCCCGGCCACTGTCCTGCATCATCCAGCGTTAGCGCAAAAGGACGTTGTCGGATCCGACCAGCCAGCTGCTTCAGCGCCTGGGCCTTTTCATCGCTGATCTCACCGAGGAACGCCAGCGTCAGATGTAAATTCGCCGCGGCTACCGGACGACCGGCCTCAGCGGGAAAGGTGTCAGCACGCCAGTGAATGACGCTCTGACTGATTTCATCCGGCAATGAAATGCCGAAAAACAGCCTTTTTTGCTCACTCATGGGGCTCTCCGGTTTTCCAGAAGGAGGGATGCTACAATGCCCGGCAATTTATGACCATGACGTTATGGAGCAAAAACGTGAGTTCATTACCGGTGAGTGTCGTATTACCCGAACTGCTTTCGGCGCTGCGGACGGCTCCGCAGGTGCTGCTGGCGGCACCTACCGGCGCAGGCAAATCCACCTGGCTGCCGCTGCAAATCCTGCAGCAGGCCGATTTCACCGGGCGCATTCTGTTGCTGGAACCCCGTCGCCTGGCCGCGCGAAACGTCGCGCAAAGACTGGCTGAATTACTGGGGCAGCAACCGGGTGAAACAGTCGGCTACCGTATGCGTTCTGAAAGCCGGGTTGGGCCGACCACAAGGCTGGAAGTGGTCACCGAAGGGATCCTCACCCGCATGTTGCAGCAGGATCCCCTGCTTGACGGCGTCTCGCTGGTGATCCTGGATGAATTCCATGAACGCAGTTTACAGGCGGATCTTGCGCTGGCGCTGCTGCTGGATGTGCAGCAAGGCCTGCGTGACGATCTTAAAATCCTGCTGATGTCCGCCACGCTTGATAACCAACGGCTTCAGGAGCTGCTGCCAGAAGCCCCGATGATCGCCTCTGAAGGTCGCTCCTTTCCTGTCGAGCGCCGTTATACCTCTTTAGCGGCAAACCTTCGCTTCGATGATGCCGTGGCAAAGCAGGTCAGCCAGCTGCTGCGTGAAGAACCAGGATCGCTATTACTGTTCCTGCCCGGCGTGGGGGAGATCCAGCGAGTCCAGACTCAGCTTGCCTCGCTGATCGGTAGCGATGTCGATCTCTGTCCCTTATATGGCGCGCTGCCGCTCAACGAGCAGCGCAAAGCGATCCTGCCTGCGCCTGCCGGACGCCGTAAAGTGGTGCTGGCAACCAACATTGCCGAGACCAGCCTGACCATCGAAGGGATCCGTCTGGTGGTCGATAGCGCGTTGGAAAGAACCGGCCTGTTTGATACCCGCAGCGGCTTAACCCGTTTGCAGACCCAACGTGTCAGCCAGGCTTCCATGACCCAACGGGCCGGGCGTGCAGGACGGCTGGAGCCGGGAATTTGCCTGCATCTGACGGCCAAAGATCAGGCCGAACGGGCAGCCACCCATGCCGAAGCGGAGATCCTGCACAGCGATCTGGCCTCGTTATGGCTGGATCTGCTGCAATGGGGCTGTCATAACGTCAGTCAGTTACAGTGGCTGGATACGCCGCCGGAATTCAACCTGAGCCAGGCGCGAAGAGTATTACACCAGTTAGGCGCAACGGATAAGTCGGGCATGCTGACCGCTAAAGGCCGGAGCATGGCCAACCTGGGCAGCGACCCGCGCTATTCGGCTCTGCTGGTGGATGCCGGAGCGGAGGCGGATAAAGCGGCTACTGCCGCCTTGCTGGTCGCCATTCTTGAAGAGCCCGCTCGGGGGAGCGCCGACCTCCGCGACAGTTTTCACCGCCGTCAGCCGAACTGGCTTAAGCGCGCTACGCAGTTGCAGCGTCGGCTGAAAGTCGAAGGTGGCGTTGCTGACAGCGACCATATCGCCCCTCTTCTGGCTGGCGCTTTTCCGGACAGGATCGCGCGGCGACGAGGGACCGAAGGGCGCTATCAGCTGGCAAACGGTCTGGGCGCGATGCTGGATAATGATGCCGCGTTGACCCGTTACGAATGGCTGATTTCTCCGGCACTCTTACAAGGCAGCGCACAACCTGATGCAAGAATTCTGCTGGCTATGCCAGTCGAAATTGACAGGCTGACCAGCGAATGCCCACAGTTGGTGGAACGGCGCACTGAGATGGAATGGGATGAGGAGCGCGGCACGCTGAGAGCCTGGCAACGGGAGCAGATCGGTGAGCTGGTCATCAAGTCTCAACCGCTGAGTAAACCCGATGAGGCCGACCTGCATCTGGCGATGCTTCGTTGGATACGCAGCAAAGGGTTATCGGTACTGAACTGGAGCCCGCAGGCTGAACAACTGAGGATACGGCTGGTTTGCGCCGGCCAATGGTTCCCTGAGGAAGCCTGGCCTGCTGCCACAGAAGCCGAGCTGTTGGCTTCGCTGGAGCACTGGCTGTTGCCCGCTATGAGCGGCGTGAAGGATGGCCGGGGACTCAAACAGCTTGATGTTGTCGGGGCTTTATTACAATTGCTGACATGGTCACAGCGCCAGCAACTGGATACTGTCCTGCCAACTCATTACACTGTGCCGACCGGAAGCCGACTTCCGGTCCGTTATGATGTAGAGAACCCCCCGGCGCTGGCCGTTCGCCTGCAGGAGATGTTTGGCGAAGCGCAAAATCCGGCGGTAGCGGGAGGGCGTGTTCCTCTGGTGCTAGAGCTGCTTTCCCCGGCTCAGCGGCCGCTGCAAATTACCCGCGATTTGGCTGGGTTCTGGCAGGGAGCCTACCGTGAGGTGCAAAAAGAGATGAAAGGACGCTATCCAAAACACGCCTGGCCCGATAACCCGGCAACAGCGCTGCCCACGCGGCGCACGAAAAAATTCTCAGCGCCTTCCTGAAGGAAGCGGCTGAAGTCCGTATTTCGGAAGGTTCCAGTTCCGAAGCTTATCGAGTAAGAACAAAGTAGTCGGCTTTGCCGACGGCAGTTCCTGGAGAAGAAAAACGAATGTCTGACGATCGCGAACCGATTGGGCGCAAAGGAAAACAGTCCACCCCCCCGCGCAAGGTGGCGGGCAAAGGTCGCCGCAGGGATGAAGAGCATGATGATTATGATGATTTTCAGGATGATGACCATGAAAACGAGGAGGTAGAACCGGTGCCACGTAAAGGAAAAGGGCGTCCACCAGGGAAGAAAAGAGGCTGGCTGAGCTTATTTATTAAGTTAATGCTGGTCTTTATCGTGGTGATGGCCGTGTACGGGGTTTACCTCGATTCACAAATCCGCAGCCGTATTGATGGCAAAGTCTGGCAGCTGCCGGCCACAGTGTATGGCCGCATGGTCAACCTTGAGCCAGGCATGTCTTACAACAAGAAAGAGATGATCGCCCTGCTGGAAGGTACACAGTATCGTGAAGTGACGAAGATGACCCGTCCTGGCGAATTTACCGTGCAGGCCAACAGCATTGAGATGATCCGCCGTCCGTTTGACTTCCCGGACAGCAAGGAAGGGCAGATCCGCGCGCAGTTAAGCTTCAGCGGTGACACCTTAAGTGAGATCAAGAACCTTGATAGCGGCCGTGACTTTGGCTTCTTCCGTCTTGATCCCCGTCTGATCACCATGTTGCAGTCGCCAAATGGTGAGCAGCGCCTGTTCGTGCCGCGTGCTGGCTTCCCGGATTTGCTGGTAGACACCCTGGTGGCGACAGAAGACCGCCATTTCTATCAGCATGACGGCATCAGCCTGTACTCTATTGGCCGTGCCTTCCTCGCCAATATTACTGCCGGAAAAGCAGTGCAAGGCGGAAGTACGTTGACTCAGCAGCTGGTGAAAAACCTGTTCCTGACCAATGAGCGTTCCCTGTGGCGTAAAGCGAACGAAGCCTATATGGCGCTGATCATGGATGCCCGCTACAGCAAAGACCGCATTCTTGAGCTGTATCTGAATGAGGTTTACCTCGGCCAGGCAGGTAACGATCAGATCCGGGGTTTCCCTCTGGCGAGCCTGTACTACTTTGGACGCCCGGTTGATGAGCTGAGCCTCGATCAGCAGGCGTTGCTGGTTGGCATGGTGAAAGGGGCGTCACTGTATAACCCGTGGCGTAATCCTAAACTGGCGCTGGAGCGTCGCAACCTGGTGCTGCGTCTGTTGCAGCAGCAGAAAGTGATCGATCAGGAGCTGTATGACATGCTCAGCGCCCGTCCGTTAGGCGTGCAGCCTAAAGGCGGCGTGATTACGCCTCAGCCAGCCTTTATGCAGATGGTACGTAACGAACTGCAGGCCAAGCTGGGCGATAAAGTGAAAGATCTCTCCGGCGTGAAAATCTTCACCACGCTGGATCCTGTCTCACAGGATGCGGCCGAGAAATCGGTAGAAGAGGGCATTCCGGCGCTGCGTAAACAGCGTGGACTGAAAGATCTGGAAACCGCGATGGTGGTCGTTGACCGCTTCAGTGGGGAAGTGCGTGCGATGGTCGGCGGAGCCGATCCGCAGTTTGCCGGTTATAACCGTGCGCTGCAGGCGCGTCGCTCAATTGGCTCTCTGGCAAAACCGGCCACCTATCTGACGGCATTAAGCCAGCCAGATAAGTACCGTTTGAATACCTGGATTGCCGATAACCCGATTGCGCTGAAACAGCCTAACGGCTCGGTGTGGAAACCAGAGAACGACGATCACCGCTTCAGTGGTCAGGTGATGCTGGTGGATGCATTAACTAACTCGATGAACGTGCCAACGGTAAACCTGGGGATGACGCTGGGACTGCCGCAGGTGATTGATACCTGGACCAAGCTGGGCGTGAACAAAGATCAGCTGCCGCCAGTGCCGGCAATGTTGCTGGGTGCGCTGAATCTGACGCCAATTGAAGTGGCTCAGGCCTTCCAGACCATCGCCAGCGGCGGTAACCGGGCTTCGCTTTCAGCACTGCGTTCAGTGATTGCGGAAGACGGCACGGTGCTGTATCAGAGCTTCCCTCAGGCTGAACGTGCGGTTCCGGCTCAGGCCGCTTACCTGACGCTTTACACCATGCAACAGGTTGCAGACCACGGAACAGCGCGTGCGCTGGGCGCCCGTTATCCTAAGGCGCATCTGGCCGGGAAAACCGGGACCACCAACAATTTGGTCGACAGCTGGTTTGCCGGTGTGGATGGCAAAGAAGTGACGGTGACCTGGGTTGGGCGTGATAACAACCAGCCAACCAAGCTGTACGGAGCCAGCGGCGCAATGCAGATTTATCGCCGCTATCTGGATAACCAGGCTCCGATGCCGCTAACGCCGACGCCGCCGGAAGATATTGCGCCGATGTCAGTGGATTCAGCCGGTAACTTTGTCTGTGGTACAGGCAGCAGCGCGTGGCGGACTCTGCCCGTCTGGACGACCGATGCTAATGCGCTTTGTCAGCAGCAACAGCAGCAGGTTCAGCAGCAACAGCAGCAACAACAACAGTTGCAGCAACAGCAGCAGAGCGAGCAGAAAGACAGTAACGGTGTAGCAGGGTGGATCCAGGATATGTTCGGCAAGTAATCCTTCTGACCTGAAGAAGCCGGCTCACATTGAGCCGGTTTTTTTTTGCCTGTGGCACCCGGTCAGTAAGGGAAAAAGATAACATTTGATCTCTTCAGCGTAACTTTGTGCTTACGACTCGATTTCCCACACTCAACATGCGGTTATTCCTAAGCCAACCGGCCTGCTGACGGGGCATTTCTGCTTGCAGAAACGCCGTTAATTCGCATATTATCCAATCGTTATAATAATAATTCTCGTTTACGTTTACATTCAACTAGTCTCATTCAGAGAAATGCTAAATGACTATTTTGTCTTTTGATCGTTTATCCTTGCCAGTGAATACCTCTAAATGCCGTCTGGCTCTCCTTGTTGCAATGACTTTGTCCTCTTCTGCTTATGCTGCAAGTGAAGAAACCCTGACCGTAAATGCTGATGCGAACAGCAACGTGCCGCAAGAAAGCGCGTGGGGACCCGCCCCAACTATCGCCGCCAAACACAGTGCTACCGGGACCAAAACCGATACGCCAATCGAAAAGAATCCGCAGTCTGTTTCCGTAGTGACAAGCGAGGAGATGGCGTTACATGGCGTGAACACAGTAAAAGGCGCTTTCAATTACACGCCTGGTGTTCTGACAGGTAACCGCGGTAGCTCTGATGTGATTGATGCCCTCTCAATCCGTGGCTTCAGCGAAACGAATACCAACCAATATCTCGACGGTTTGAAACTGCAGGGTGATAACTACTCTGAGTTTGCGATCGACCCCTATTTCCTGGAGCGTGCTGAATTATTGCGTGGTCCAGCTTCTGTTCTGTATGGAAAAAGCAATCCAGGCGGTGTAGTTGCTCTGGTCAGTAAGCGCCCAACCACGGAAGCTTTACGTGAAATTCAGTTCAAAATGGGCACTGATAACCTGTTTTCAACCGGCTTTGACTTTGGTGGCGCAATTGATGATGACGGTGTTTACTCCTATCGTTTGACCGGCCTGGCACGAAGCCAGGATGCGCAGCAGGATATGCAGAAGGAAAAGCGCTACACCGTCGCCCCTTCCTTTAGCTGGCAGCCGGATGCCAATACCAATTTCACCCTGTTGACGTATTTCCAGAATGAGCCTGAGACGGGTTACTACGGCTGGTTACCGCGTGAGGGAACAGTGGTACCCATCACTGATGCCAATGGCAACTCGCAAAAATTACCGACTGATTTTGATGAAGGTGAAGCCAACAACAAGATCTCCCGCAACACCAAAATGATTGGCTATAACTTCTCGCACAGCTTCAATGATACCTGGACTGTGCGTCAGAACCTGCGCTATTCAGACCTGCGTACTGACTATCGCAGCATCTATGGCAACGGGTTTAATGCGACCAACAACACCATTACGCGTGGCGTTGCGCTTTCTAAAGAAACGTTAAATCAGTTTGCCGTGGACAATCAGGTGCAGGCTAAGTTTGGTACCGGTGATGTGGATCACACCCTTTTACTGGGCGTGGATTACCAGCGAACTCGTAACGATATTGACGGCAACTTCGGTTCAGCAGCTCCGCTCAGCGCCCTGAACCCGCAGTATGGCGATGATGCTTACGCGCTGAACTTCCCTTACCAGTACCTGAATAAGCAGGAGCAAACCGGTCTGTATGCTCAGGATCAGATGGAATGGGATCGTTGGGTGATGACGCTGGGAGCCCGCTACGATTACGCGATGACTTCCGCTCTGAATCGTAACGGCAACACTGAGACTAAAAACCATGATCAGGCCTTCACCTGGCGTGGTGGCCTGAACTATGTCTTCGATAATGGTGTGGCACCTTATTTCAGCTACAGCGAATCGTTCATCCCGACTTCAGGAACAACGGCTAGCGGCCAACCGTTTGACCCTTCAAGGGCAAAACAGTATGAAGCCGGTGTGAAGTACGTGCCGAAAGACCGTCCAATTGTTGTTACTGGTGCGGTTTATCAGTTAACCAAAACCAAGAACCTGACGGTTGACCCAGGCAACATTTTGTTCAGTAATCAGGGTGGCGAGATCCGTTCTCGTGGTGTTGAGCTCGAAGCAAAAGCCGCGGTTAACGCCAATGTGAACGTGACGGCTGCTTATACTTATACGGATGCTGAATATACTCATGATACTCAGTTGCAAGGTAAAACACCGGTACAGGTGCCTAAGAATATGGCTTCCCTGTGGACGGATTATACCTTTAACGAATCGTCACTATCAGGTCTGACCGTAGGTGCTGGCGTCCGTTATGTTGGCGAAAGCAAAGGATTGTACAGCTCAGGCGATAAGCTTAATCAGAACTTTAACGTAGCCAGCTACACCACTGTAGATGCTCTGGTGAAATACGATCTTGGCCGCTTTGGCCTGCCGGGATCTTCGCTTGCTGTTAACGTTAACAACCTGTTTGACCGTGATTACGTTGCCAGCTGTTATCGCGACTATGCCTGCTACTGGGGCGCGGAACGCCAGGTTGTTGGAACAGCAACCTTCCGTTTCTAATTTATAAATCGGGCGCGGTTCGCCGCGTCCACCAACCAGAAGACCGCTATGTCTGATCCGCACGCTACAGAAACACTCTTCTCGCTTGATAATGCCTCGTTTACCGTCCCTGGCCGAACGCTGTTGCAGCCGCTGTCGTTGACCTTTCCTGCCGGGAAAGTTTGTGGGTTGATCGGTCACAACGGCTCCGGAAAGTCGACGCTGTTAAAGCTGCTTGGCAGACATCATCCGGCCACAGAAGGCCAGGTCCTGCTGAACGGCAAGACGATTTCAGACTGGCAAAGTAAAGCGTTCGCCCGCGAGGTGGCCTACTTGCCGCAGCAGCTTCCTCCTGCGGAAGGGATGACCGTGCGTGAGCTGGTGTCGATGGGGCGCTATCCCTGGCACGGCGCGCTGGGACGTTATGGCGCAGAAGATCGCGATCGGGTCGAGGAAGCTATCACGCTGGTTGGTCTTAAACCTTTTGCTCAACGCCTGGTGGACAGCCTGTCCGGTGGGGAGCGCCAACGCGCCTGGATAGCGATGCTGGTGGCACAGAACAGCCGTTGTCTGTTGCTGGATGAACCCACCTCGGCGCTGGATATTGCGCATCAGATTGAAGTGCTGGCGCTGATCCAACGTCTGAGCCGTGAACGCGGACTGACGGTGATTGCCGTTCTGCACGACATCAATATTGCCGCACGCTATTGCGACCATATGGTCGCCTTGCACAGTGGCCGGGTGATTGCCGAGGGCGATGCCAGTGGAATTATGCAGGCCGATGTGCTGAACAAAATTTATGGTATCCCGATGGGGATCCTGCCTCACCCTAACGGCGGTGCGCCGGTGAGCTTCGTTTACTAAGGGTTTCCATGCCGGACTTACTTCGCCGCCGCCTGCTAATGGCGATGGCTCTTTCTCCGTTGTTGCCTGCCTGGCGAGCCCAGGCCGCTTCATCGGTCGACACTCAGCGGATTATCTCGCTGGAATGGCGGCCTACTGAGCTGCTGATGGCGCTCGGCGTGCCCCCGATGGGCGCAGCTGAACTTTATAACTATGATCTCTGGGTGGGTGAGCCCAAATTACCTGCTTCGACTGTGGATGTGGGGCTGAGAACCGAACCCAACATCGAACTGATGATCCAGATGAAACCCTCGCTGGTGGTCTATTCCTCGGGGTATGGCCCGTCGGTCGACACCCTCAACAAGATTGCCCCAGCCATGGGGTTCCCTTTCAGTGACGATCGTGGCAAGCCCTTGACCGTCGCCCGTGAATCACTGGTGCAGCTCGCTGAGCGGCTGGACAGGGTGCCTCAGGCACAGCAGCATCTGGCGGAATATGATGACTTCGCGGCGCAGATGAAAATCCAACTGTCCCATCGCTCACAAAGACCGGTGCTGTTGATGTCGGTGCTCGACGCTCGTCATACACTGGTCTTTGGCAAAGGAAGTTTGTTCCTGCAGGTGATGGACGATCTGGGTCTGGAAAATGCCTGGAAGGGAGAAACCAATTTCTGGGGCAGTGCGGTGATTGGTATCGAACGCTTAGCGACGATTACTGAGGATGTGGACGTGGTCAGTTTTGATCACGGCGAGGAGCTGATGATGGAACAAGTGACCTCTACGCCGCTCTGGCAGTCGATGCCGTTTGTCAGGAAAAACCGCTTCCACCGGGTGCCTCAGGTTTGGTTCTACGGCGGAACACTCTCAGCGATGCGCTTCTGTCGGCTGTTGAGCAGTGCACTGGTGAGCGCATGAAAACGTCAATGCGTTTCCCTGTTGTGCTGCTGACGGCGCTGTTGCTGGTGACCGCCGGGCTGACTTATTACAACCTTAGCCAGCACCTGCCCGTCTCACAGTGGCAGGAGGCTCTGGCTTCCGCAAATCCTGACAGCGTCGAGCAGATGGTGTTTCACTACAGCCTGCTGCCACGCCTGACGCTTTCGCTATTAGTGGGCGCTGGACTGGGGCTGGTCGGTTTGCTCTTCCAGCAGGTGTTAAGAAATCCGCTGGCAGAACCGACCACGCTGGGCGTGGCGACCGGAGCGCAGCTCGGCCTTACTGTCGTCACTCTCTGGAGCCTGCCTGGTGGGGTGTTTACTCAACAGATGGCGGCGATGGTCGGGGCTATTGCCGTCGGACTGATCGTGTTTGGCATCGCCTGGGGGAAACGTCTCTCCCCGGTTACGCTGATCCTGGCGGGGCTGGTGATGTCACTCTATTGTGGCGCGGTTAATCAGATCCTCGGGCTGTTCAATCATGAAAGGCTGCAAAGCATGTTTCTGTGGAGTACCGGCACGCTGAATCAGATGGACTGGCACAGCGTCAGCTTCATCTGGCCGAAGCTGCTGGTGGGCTTTGTGCTTTCCCTGCTGCTGCTGCGCCCGATGGCGCTGATGGGGCTGGATGATGGCGTAGCCAAAAACCTGGGACTGGCGTTATCGGCAGCCCGTCTTGGCGTGCTGGCACTGGCAATTGTGTTGAGCGCACAGCTGGTTAACGCCGCAGGTATTATCGGCTTTATCGGGTTGTTTGCGCCGCTGCTGGCAAAAATGCTTGGAGCACGACGTCTGCTGAGCCGCCTGTTACTGGCTCCGGTGATCGGTATGCTGCTGCTGTGGCTGGCCGATCAGATTGTGATCTGGCTGACAGATAACTGGCAGGAAGTCTCTACCGGTACGGCTACAGCGCTTATCGGCGCGCCTCTGTTGCTGTGGTTGCTGCCTCGTCTGAAAACAGCGGGTTCCCCGCCTTCGGCCCATTATGGCGATCCTGTCCCGGTCGAGCGGAACAATGTGTTGCTGTGGGCGGCAGTTGGCGGCGGAGTGCTGCTGGTTCTGTCTGTCGTAGCCTTGAGCTTTGGTCGCGATGCGCAGGGCTGGAGCTGGGTCTCCGGCGAGATTTGGCACCAGTTGCTGCCGTGGCGCATGCCGCGTCTGGTGGCCGCTATCGCAACCGGGATGATGCTGGGTGTGGCAGGCTGTATCGTCCAGCGCCTGACCGGCAATCCAATGGCCAGCCCGGAGGTTCTGGGCATCAGTTCAGGGGCTGCTTTTGGGGTCGTTGTAATGCTGTTCCTGGTGCCGGGCGATGCTTTTGGCTGGCTTCTGCCTGCCGGGAGTCTTGGTGCGGCGGTTACTCTGCTGATTATTACCGTGGTTGGCGGGCGGGGCGGTTTCTCTCCTGAACGTATGCTGCTGGCCGGAATGGCGCTGAGTACCGCATTTGCCACGCTGTTACTGATGCTGCTAGCCAGCGGCGATCCGCGCATGGCAAACCTGATGACCTGGATCTCCGGTTCTACCTACGGCGTTGATGCAGCCCAGGCGTGGCGCACGGTCGCAATCACCGTGATTCTGCTGGCGTTGGTGCCACTCTGCCGTCGTTGGCTGACTCTGCTGCCTTTAGGCGGGGAGACGGCTCGCTCGCTGGGCGT
>NZ_JBAVTT010000134.1:0-2813 GCF_049696395.1 Erwinia sp. | reverse complement strand
TTTCTCAGCCCTTTCTTTGGAAAGAAACGGCACCCCGAGTCATTTAAAACGTGCAATCTGTGGCTAGATTAAGGGAAGTGGTTTGCGGGCACAAGCCCGTGTGCTGCCAGAGCGCTTTTTCAGCAATTAATGGTAGCCCTCATCTGACTTGCACTCAGCCGGAGGCCTGACATGACGTAAATGCCCGATGGGTGGGCGCGGATTCAGCAGGAAAAGTTTTGCTATTCCGGGGATGAATCCGGTGGATTACAGGACTCAGTTTCAAAAAGGTTTTTAGCAAAATTGTCCAGGTTTAGGGGTTCAGTTCACCTGTTTATCCTTGCCGATAAGCATATTGCCGATCGCGGCGATGAATCAGTCTTCCGTGGCGGGGTTGACGTTTCTTTTTAAGCGCTGATGGCCATTGTGATCACTTGGCTTTTGTTCGTACTGAAGTTTGACGGCTGGAAGCGCGGTAAGGCAAACATAATCACCATGGCCGTGCTGGCAGTGCTTCTTGAGCTGGCGGTCACTAAGACCATCTACATGCAAAAATAATGCTTTGTTTGCCTTTAAAGGCCGTGTGTTATTTAATTCCCTGAGGATATCACTACATAGGATCTTGTAATGGCAGATTTAAACCAAATGGATCGGAACGCGCCAGGGCATCAATACCATTTCAGAACACCTCTGTCGCCAGGCGAATATTTCGCAATAACTCCCACCTATCGCCCTCCACATAACGCTCAGCCCATTATCGACGACCAAACAGGTGTATGCATTGGCTACTCTGTAGCTCAGGCGCCCGGTCTGTGGCAAATATATGACGCTGATGGGCGATTTGCGATGCTCGAAGAAGCCCCCTTAGAGGCGCCGCTGATTGACCCCATCGACATTGCCTTATTCATGTTTGGTGCATTTCGTCTGCTGCGCACAGGTGTAGGATTGTTTGAGGCGGCCACCAGTAACAGAGTCAAGGCTGCATTAAGCGGCGGTGCGCTCAATATCTTGAAGGGACGCTTCAAGGCTGGTCTGTCAGTAAAGAATCTGTTGTTCACGCAAGCCACTGCCAAACATATGGCCGACCCTGGAAGGTATATTCCCGTTCATATCCTTGAAAAAGCGGTAAGGTTCGGAAGGCGAGTTCCGGATCCACAAAAGATACCCGGCCAGTTCGAATACCTAATAGGCATGACCCGCCTCACTAAAAGAGTTGAAGGGAATGCGATCGTTTATAGACCTAAGAAATATACTTTACAGGTTGTCGTCAGAGAGAAGGACTGGACAGTAATGCACTACCACATAGAGGCGGTTCGATAATGTTTGAAATCAAAAATGAAAGCGTCTTATTCCGCTTCTCCTTTGTCGAGCGAATCGAAGTTCTGGAAGATCGCCGACAAGATCTGATTGTGTGCTGGCTGGAGATTGAAGAACCTTCCATAAAGCTGCAATGCGAGTGTGAGCTGACCCTTTTTGATCTGGAAAGGCTTCGAGACATGCTTTCGCGGTTCTATAACAAGATCACGAACAACATCGAAGCGGCTCCTGAATTATTCACGCCAAGAGTGCCTGTGTTTACGTTTGAAGTCCGTGAGGTTGAAGGCGATGATATTATCGGCTTCAACTTTACTGCCAGCCCTCAAGAAGATGAAGGGTGGACGCTCAAGGGTGGCATCGTGATTGACCAGTCTTATTTCCCCGACCTAATTCGTGGGGTAGAGTCCATACTGACTAATTAACGGACACTTTGTTAAGTCAGCTGACCATTCGTGCTAAGCTGCCTTAACAAAGTTAAAATACATCAAATAGTTATCACACAGAACATTCCCCGATCGGTTTATACACTGTTAAAATCTGCGCCTCATACGGCCCTTCTGACCTCTCCCTGGAATTCGATACAACGCTCAGTCAGTTATGTCGGATTTGACCCGATCGGTATAGATATTGGGCAGGTTATTAAACAGCAAAAAATGTTTATAACTTCTTTGTTGAGCCGCAATTTCTGTCGCTGATCTTGTGCCTGGCCAGCCTTGCTGGCAGGTTTTCGCCGGGTTGGATCTGCAGTTCCTCTGAGGAAGCGATCGTAACTTATCCAGGCAATCAGTCAAACAGCCACTTTCTGGCCTTAGCAGAAGCGATTAGCATGCTAATTGTTAATGGCTTTGGTTCAACGTCTGGCACTTTTTGAGATTTTGGACGGAGGAAATTGGGAAGTAACCCCTTTTCATTAGGCCAATACGTTAAGAAGTTGAATGAACCACTATCGACATTAAAGCGCTGGAAATAATCCTGCATGATGTCATCTCCCGTTTCACGGGCCCAGGGATACCTTCCTGTAGAGAGACTGGTTTCGAGCGTTAACTATGGCTTATTTCTCGCAAAAACAGCTTTTTGTTATAGGTATTGTCATACCAGTCCATAACCGCCAATTCTAGATCGTCCATTAACATACCTTTTCGCCTCCTCTTGCAATTCGGTTATAGGTACTAACGGTGTTAAAGCTAATTCGGGATACATCATTCATGACAAAAACTATACCTAAAATCGGTATCCAGCGGCCTGCAAATGCGCCCAAGTTAGTTACATAACTAAATCTTATAATTTATTCTGTTGTATCCATTTCACTAATTCCCTTTAGTAAAGCCTGGCACAGAGTGGCGCTGCATTTTCACTCATTCCAGTGTGACAGCTGAATATAGAACGCGGCCAGTCAGGTTGTGATCGGCACCTCACCTTCCAGCGGAATCTCTGCAAGCTGCACATTAAAATTTCGGGTCAGTTTCAGCAACAGAAATTTTTCACTCTTTAAATCGGTATCCGGCGGCCGATTTCTA
>NZ_JBAVTT010000133.1:0-12100 GCF_049696395.1 Erwinia sp. | reverse complement strand
ACGCCAAGGTGACCCTTGAGCCTTTAGAGCGTGGCTTTGGCCATACTCTTGGTAACGCACTGCGCCGTATTCTGCTTTCATCCATGCCGGGTTGCGCGGTGACCGAGGTTGAAATTGATGGTGTACTACATGAGTACAGCACCAAAGAGGGCGTACAGGAAGATATCCTGGAAATCCTGCTCAACCTGAAAGGGCTGGCGGTAAGAGTTCAGGGGAAAGATGAAGTTATTCTCACCTTGAATAAATCTGGCATTGGCCCTGTAACTGCAGCCGATATCACCCATGATGGTGATGTCGAAGTCGTCAAGCCGCAGCACGTGATATGCCACCTGACCGATGAGAACGCTGCGATTAGCATGCGTATCAAAATTCAGCGTGGTCGTGGTTATGTGCCGGCTTCTGCCCGAATTCATTCGGAAGAAGATGAGCGCCCGATCGGTCGTCTGTTGGTAGACGCCTGCTACAGCCCTGTAGAGCGCATAGCCTACAATGTTGAAGCAGCGCGTGTTGAACAGCGTACTGACCTGGACAAGCTGGTCATCGAAATGGAAACCAACGGCACTATAGATCCTGAAGAAGCGATCCGCCGTGCGGCTACCATCCTGGCAGAACAACTTGAAGCATTCGTTGACTTACGTGATGTACGTCAGCCGGAAGTTAAAGAAGAGAAGCCAGAATTCGATCCGATCTTGCTGCGCCCTGTTGACGATCTGGAATTGACTGTCCGCTCTGCTAACTGCCTTAAGGCAGAAGCTATCCACTACATCGGTGATCTGGTACAGCGTACCGAGGTTGAGCTGCTTAAAACGCCTAACCTTGGTAAAAAATCTCTTACCGAGATTAAAGATGTGCTGGCTTCGCGTGGACTGTCTCTGGGCATGCGCCTGGAAAACTGGCCACCAGCTAGCATTGCTGATGAATAAACCGATCACAGGTTAAGGTTTCACTGAGAAGGATAAGGTCATGCGCCATCGTAAGAGTGGTCGTCAACTGAACCGCAACAGCAGCCATCGTCAGGCTATGTTCCGCAACATGGCTGGCTCTTTGGTTCGTCACGAGATTATCAAGACGACCCTGCCAAAAGCGAAAGAGCTGCGTCGCGTAGTTGAGCCGCTGATTACTCTTGCCAAGACCGACAGCGTAGCTAATCGTCGTCTGGCATTCGCCCGTACTCGTGATAACGAGATCGTGGCAAAACTGTTTAATGAGCTCGGCCCGCGTTTTGCGAGCCGTGCAGGTGGTTACACTCGCATTCTGAAGTGTGGCTTCCGCGCTGGTGACAACGCTCCGATGGCTTACATCGAGTTAGTTGATCGTCCAGAAGCTCAAGCAGAAGCTGTAGCAGAGTAATCTGTTGCACTACGGAAAAACCGGGCTTGCCCGGTTTTTTTATATCTGAAATTCCCCTCTCCCCCTTTCAAGCGTTATCCTTGTTATCTCCCTCTCTCACAACGGGCTCATTATGTGGTTAATTGATCAGTTGGTAGAGCAGCATATTGCCGAAGCACAAAAGAAGGGTGAGTTGGAAGATCTTCCCGGCAGCGGTAAAAAGCTTGAGCTGGATGATGACAGCCATGTCCCTACTGATTTGAGGGCAGCCTACCGTCTGATGAAAAATTCTGGCTATCTTCCTCCCGAACTCGAAATGCGGAGGGAAGCGGTTGAGCTGGACAGGCTCCTTACAGGACTCGAGCCCAATGACGACCGATATGAACAGCATGCTAAACGGCTGGTCTTACTGGAAATGAAACTCAGGCAGGCTGGGATGAGTACCTTGTTTATTCGGGGCGACTACAGTAATCAGATTCAGAAACGATTCAAAGGAGATGACTGATGTTTAAGATTGGGCAACTGGCTAAGCTGGCCGACGTCACGCCGGATACCATTCGTTATTACGAGAAGCAGCAAATGATGGATCATGAGATCCGCACTGTAGGTGGATTTCGTCTCTATAGCGATAATGACCTCCAGCGGTTGAAGTTTATTCGTTATGGCCGGCAGCTGGGCTTCAGTCTTGAAGCGATCAGAGAACTGCTTTCGATCCGCATAGATCCGGAGCATCATACCTGTCAGGAATCTAAAACTATTGTGCAGTCCCGCCTGCAGGAAGTTGAAGGGATGATTGCTGAACTACAGAATATGCAGCGTTCATTGAAGCGATTGAATGATGCCTGCTGCGGGACGTCGCATAATAGTGTTTACTGTTCGATCCTTGAAGCGCTCGAGAAAGGGGAAATTGCTGCAGCAGATTGATTTTTTACCCAGCGGGTTCTATATTCATGCCTTCATTAACCAAAGGAGTTCCCCATGTCAGGTTATCAACATAAGAAAGGTGTCATTCGCGATAATGCGATTGAGGCGTTACTGCACGATCCTCTGTTTAAGGTCCGGATCGAAGTGAATCAAAAAGGGAAAGGCAGCTTCCGGCGTAAAGACAAACACGCTAAGAAGGGAAACTGGGAGGCCAGTGGTAAAGACAGCTTTACCACTGGTCTTCTGCTTTCAGGACATAAAAAAACCGCCATCGGCGGTTTTCATCTAATCGGTGCCAGATTTAGGGCTGGTTGTTCTGCTGCTTGAGCAGATCACGAATTTCCGTCAGAAGCGTTTCTTCTGCACTCGGTTTCGCGACAGGTTTTTCAACTTCTTTCTTCTGATGGAGCTTATTCATCAGTTTGATCGCCATGAAAATAGCGAAGGCAACGATAACGAAGTCAAATACGGTCTGAATGAAAATACCGTACTGCATCACGACAGCAGGTGTATCACCTACTGCAGGCTTAAGTACCCAACCAAAAGATTTGAAATCAACTCCACCAATCAGTAACCCCAGCGGTGGCATAATGATATTCGCCACCAGAGAAGAAACGATTTTACCGAATGCTGCACCGATAATGACACCGACCGCCAGGTCGACAACATTGCCGCGCATTGCAAAATCGCGAAACTCTTTGAATAAACTCATTGTTATCTCCTTTCCTGTGCCAATTGTTAAGTCTAACAAACGATCGCTTTTTTTCCACGGTCATTACTGAATAAATGAATTATCACCCGGTGCAGGATCGCACCGGTAGAAAATCACAGGAAGAAAGGACTCGGCTGGAACAGGCGTTCCACATCCGGGACAAACTTTTTATCCGTAAGGAACATAATGACGTGATCGCCTTGTTCAATGCGCAGATTATCATTAGCTATCATCACATCATTTCCGCGAACCACGGCACCAATAATCGTGCCTGGCGGAAGTTTGATATCGTCGATCAATCTGCCAACCACGCGAGAAGTGGTTTCATCTCCATGCGCGATGGCTTCAATGGCTTCAGCAACGCCACGTCGTAATGAAGAAACACCAACGATATCGGCTTTACGCACATGCCCCAGTAATGCAGAAATGGTTGCCTGCTGTGGAGAGATCGCAATATCAATAACGCTGCCTTGTACAAGATCGACATAGGCCTTGCGCTGAATTAGCACCATTACTTTTTTAGCACCCATCCTTTTTGCCAGCATGGCCGACATAATGTTGGCTTCATCATCGTTGGTAATGGCGATGAACAGATCAATTTGATCGATATGTTCTTCTTCAAGCAACTCCTGATCGGAGGCGTCACCGTAGAAGACGATGGTGTTCTGTAATAACTCAGCCAGCTCTGCAGCACGTTGCTGATCGCGCTCTATCAACTTAACGCTGTAGTCTTTTTCCAACCGTTGGGCCAGCCCTGACCCAATATTTCCACCGCCGACGATCATAATGCGCTTGTAAGGTTTCTCCAGGCGCTGATATTCGCTCATTACGGCACGAATATGTTGGCTGGCAGCGATGAAGAACACTTCATCACCGGCTTCTACAATCGTAGATCCCTGAGGGCGGATAGGACGATCCTGACGGAAAATAGCCGCCACACGCGTATCAATATGCGGCATATGCTCGCGCATAACAGCAAGCGCATTGCCCACCAAAGGACCGCCATAGTAAGCCTTCACTACTGCCAGACTGACTTTGCCTTCTGCAAAGTTCACGACCTGCAAGGCTCCCGGATACTCGATCAACCGGTAGATGTTATCGATCACTAACTGTTCAGGAGAAATCAAATGATCGATAGGGATCGCTTCAGGGACAAACAGCTTTTCACCGTCCCGGATGTAGTCAGGGGCACGAATACGAGCGATACGGTTAGGTGTATTAAATAGCGAGTAGGCTATCTGGCAGGCAACCATATTGGTTTCATCTGAATTGGTCACCGCTACCAGCATATCGGCATCTTCAGCTCCCGCTTCGCGTAACACGCGAGGGTGAGATCCATGTCCTTGCACCACGCGCAGGTCGAATTTGTCCTGCAACTGACGAAGACGGTTCGAATCCGTGTCTACTACGGTAATGTCGTTGTTTTCACCAACCAGGTTTTCGGCAAGTGTGCCACCGACCTGACCGGCGCCAAGAATGATTATTTTCATTTGCTTCAGTCTGATTCGTTGGGAGTCAACCTGGCCGGGAAAGCATTTCCCCGGCCGACGCAGTTATCGTTTCAGTAGTTTTGCATAGAAGAAGCCATCGCCATCCTGCGGAGCAGGGAAGACCTGTAAACCAGGCTGGCTGGCATCGCCGGTTTCAGACAGCATCGCATCTTCATGGCGTTTAAGGAAAGCAGCAACCTGCAGATGATTCTCTTCCGGCAGGATAGAGCAGGTAGCATACAGCAACGTTCCGCCAGGTTTCAGATGTGGCCAGACAGCATCAAGGATCTGTTGCTGTAATGCGGCAAGTTCAGGAATATCACGGTCGCGACGTAACCATTTAATGTCCGGATGGCGTCGGATGACTCCGGTAGCCGAGCAGGGGGCATCTAACAGGATGCGATCGAACAGCCTGTCGCCACACCATGTTGCAGGCAGGCAACCGTCGCCAACTTTAACTTCCGCAGTCATATTAAGACGCAGCAAGTTTTCATTTATCCTGGCAAGACGTTGCTCATCAATATCCACTGCCAGCACAGTAGCCTGCGGCGCTGCTTCAAGAATATGGGTGGTTTTGCCGCCGGGTGCTGCGCAAAGGTCGAGAATAGAGTCGCCATTTTGGGGATCCAGAAGGGCAACGCATCCCTGTGCTGAAGCATCCTGAACGGTCACCCAACCCTGGTCAAAACCTGGCAACTGGGAAACCGGGCAAGGCGTTTCCAGTCGTAAAGCATCCGTATGCAAAGGATGCGGGACGGCCTCTTTCCCTGTTTCCTGCAGCAACTTCAGCCAGGCATCACGACTATGGTGCTGACGATTAACTCGCAGCCACATCGGTGGGCGCTGATTGTTGGCATCAACGATAGCTTCCCAGTTCTCTGGCCATGCATGCTTCAGTCTCTCCAGCAGCCATTTCGGGTGCAGGTATTTCTGATTGCCTTCGTTCATCTGTTGCATCAGCTCTTCCTGCTTACGCTGGAATTGACGCAATACACCGTTGATTAATCCTTTGAACTGCTGACGTTTCAGGGAAACGGCACCTTCAACAGTTTCTGCCAGCGCGGCGTGAGCTGGAATGCGGGTAAACATCAGCTGGTACAGTCCAACCATCACCAGAAAGTGAATGGTTCGCTGCTTACCCGTCATCGGGCGTTCCATCAGTTGGGCAATGATCCATTCCAGTTGAGGAAGGGTACGCAATACGCCGTAGCAAAGCTCTTGCAGCAGCGCAGCGTCTTTATCAGCCACCGATTTCTGCGCAGCAGGCAGCACGTTACTCAGAGACTGGCCCTGCTCGACCACTTTTTCGATAGTCTGGGCAGCAATGCTGCGCAAGTTGGTATTTTTTTTCATAGGGATCGCATGTCAAAATCTGCCCGGCAGTGAGCCGGGCGAGGCATCAGGCAAGAATGTTGCCTGGCGTGAACCACTCTCGGCGGGAATTTAGCAGGTCCTGCGCTTTCATCGGCTTTTTACCGGCAGGTTGCAGTTCTTCAATGTTCAGAACGCCTTCTGAGGTGGCAATCTGAATACCGTTCTTATCAGCCTGAACGATCTCGCCCGGTTGTTTGCCAACATGAGGCAATACCGTCGCTTTCCATGCTTTCACTGGCTGATCGTCAATAACAAAGTAGCTAACCGGCCACGGATTAAAGGCACGAATACACCGTTCCAGCTGGGCAGCGGAAAGACTCCAATCCAGCTTCGCCTCTTCTTTACTTAGCTTTTCAGCATAGCTGACCAGTGCTTCATCCTGCACTTCTGGCCTGGCAGTACCGTCGGCCAGTTGAGAAAGTGTGGTCAACATACCTTCAGGACCCAGTTCTGCCAGCTTGCTGTAGAGCGTGGCGCTGGTATCTTCAGGCCCGATTGGGCAGGCAAGTTTGTGCAGCATATCGCCTGTATCCAGGCCAACGTCCATTTGCATAATCGTGACGCCGGTTTCGCTGTCTCCAGCCCACAATGCGCGTTGGATTGGTGCAGCACCACGCCATTTCGGCAGAAGTGAACCGTGCACATTGATACAACCCAAACGTGGCATTGCCAACAC
Organism: Erwinia sp.; assembly: GCF_049696395.1. GTDB lineage: Bacteria > Pseudomonadota > Gammaproteobacteria > Enterobacterales > Enterobacteriaceae > Erwinia. The sequence continues at coordinate 5,595 of NZ_JBAVTT010000133.1, read as the reverse complement.
TGGCGCTGGCAGGATCAAGCCATAAGCGACCACCACCATCACATCGGCATGTAAATCAGCAACCAGCTGCTGATTCTCTTCCGGACGAAGGGATTTAGGTTGAAAAACCGGGAGGTTGTGTTGTTCAGCCAACTGCTTAACCGGGCTGGCTGTGAGTTTGTTTCCACGGCCTGCCGGACGGTCTGGTTGAGTGAACACGCCAACCACGTTATGCCCGGAAGACAACAGCGCGTCTAAATGACGCGCTGCAAAGTCTGGGGTGCCGGCAAAGATAATATTCAGGGCTTCAGACACGCTTTTCCCTTATTCAGGCTCGTTTTGATCACGAGCAGTCTGGCGATAAAGTTTTTCCAGTTTCTGGCGGATACGCTGACGCTTCATTGGCGACAGGTAATCAATAAAGAGCTTACCGACCAGATGATCCATTTCGTGTTGAATACAGATAGCCAGTAAACCATCTGCTTCCAGCTCGTAGCTGTTTCCTTCACGATCCAGCGCACGGATTTTAACTTTTTCAGCGCGGGGAACCAGCGCACGCTGTTCAGGAATAGAGAGGCAACCCTCTTCAATCCCCGTTTCGCCGCTTTTTTCCAGCATTTCCGGGTTAATCAGCACAAGACGTTCTTCGCGATTTTCAGAAACGTCAATCACGATGATGCGCTGATGGATATCGACCTGAGTGGCCGCCAACCCGATACCTTCTTCGGCATACATCGTTTCAAACATATCATCCACGATGCGCTGAATAACGGCATTCACTTCTTTCACGGGTTTCGCAACGATGCGCAGGCGCTCGTCAGGAAAATGTAATACCTGCAAAACTGACATAACTTTCCAGATCTGTGTTCAAGGGAGTAGATATTTATCTTTCTTATTGTAGACATTTCGGTCGGTGATTGACAGCATTCCCGCTACGTTAGCCTTACGGACTTTTCAGTATTCACAGGGATGCATCATGACACCAACGGAGATTTGGTTACGTCTTTCCGGCGTTACAGGGATCCGCAGCCAGCGACGTTTAAGCGTAGTTGCCTGCTTGCTGCAAACTGCCTGCGTGGGAAAGGATGAGTTGATGCGCGCTGGGTTGAATCACGAACAAAGTCAGGCTTTTCTCAGCTACGATCCTGCCATTCTGGAAAAGACGCTGTTCTGGCTGGAGGAGCCGCAACATCATCTCCTGACCTGTGACAGCCCTGGCTATCCAGAACGCCTGAAGGACATTGCTTCTTATCCTCCCCTTCTTTTCATTGCGGGTAACCCGGATGTCCTACTGACACCGCAGATTGCTATCGTGGGAAGTCGAAGGTGCTCACCTTATGGCAGAAATTGGGGAAGCTATTTCGCTCAGACATTAGCGTTAAGTGGCATCACTGTCTCTAGTGGGCTGGCTTTAGGGATAGACGGCATCGCTCATCGTGCTGCGCTGGAGGTCGGAGGGAAAACACTTGCCGTATTGGGTAGCGGGTTAAATCACCTTTATCCCCGGCAGCATATTTCTCTGGCAAAGGAGATTGTCGCAAGTGGTGGCGCGGTGATTTCTGAATTTCCTTTATCTACTACGCCAATTGCCAACAATTTTCCCCGACGTAACCGGATTATCAGTGGCCTGAGCTTGGGTGTTTTGGTGGTAGAAGCGACACTAAGAAGCGGCTCGCTGGTGACCGCAAGGCTGGCATTAGAGCAAAATCGTGATGTTTATGCCTTGCCTGGCGCGATTGGGAATCCTGGAAGCGAAGGGACTCACTGGTTGATTCAACAAGGCGCTTTATTAACAGCACACCCTCATTCCATCCTGGAACAACTGCAAAGTGACCTCAAATGGTTGTCCGATACGCCAAATTCAACAATATATTCACATCAGCAGGGTAATACTTCATTGCCATTTGCTGATGTGTTGGCTAACGTAGGAGATGAGGTCACACCTGTTGATGTCGTCGCTGAACGTGCCGGCCAACCTGTGCCAACCATCGTAGCTAAGCTGCTTGAGTTGGAGTTAGCAGGGTGGATCGCAGCTGTACCCGGCGGCTATGTCCGATTGAGGAGGGCAAGCCATGTTCGACGTACTAATGTACTTATTTGAAACGTATATCCACAACGAGGCAGAAATGCGCGTTGACCAGGATAAATTGACTGATGATTTAACCGATGCCGGTTTTCATCGTGAAGATATTTATAATGCGTTGAACTGGTTGGAAAAGCTTGCAGATTATCAGGAGGGACTTGTCGCTCCGATCCTGCTGGCTACCGATCCGCTGTCTATGCGTATCTACACCGAGGAAGAGAGTCAGCGTTTAGATGCTAACTGTCGGGGCTTTATTTTGTTCCTGGAGCAAATCCAGGTACTGAATCTGGAAACCCGGGAAATGGTTATCGAACGTATTATGGCCCTCGATACTATCGAGTTTGATCTTGAAGATCTCAAATGGGTGGTGCTAATGGTGCTGTTTAATATCCCAGGATGTGAAAACGCTTATCAACAGATGGAAGAACTTCTTTTCGACGTCAACGAAGGAATAGTGCACTGAAGATCCTCTTCGTGTAAGAAATGTTATGAATAAAACAGCGCTTTTCGCTGTGCGAAAAAATGAACCCTGCCCCCAGTGTGGGGCAGAACTGGTTATTCGCTCCGGCAAACACGGCGCTTTCCTCGGCTGTTCGCAGTATCCCGAGTGTGATTACATTCGCCCCCTGAAAAGTCAGGCTGATAGCAACGTAGTGAAGGTTCTGGAAGGACAACAATGCCCGGAATGTCAGTCGGAACTGGTTTTGCGCCAGGGAAGATTTGGCATGTTTGTGGGGTGTAGTCGCTACCCGGAATGTGAACATACTGAAGTTATCGATAAGCCAGATACGACGACGCTTGCCTGCCCACAGTGCAATCAAGGGAAGCTGGTTCAGCGCCGCTCACGTTATGGCAAAACTTTCCACGCCTGCGAACGCTATCCTGATTGTCAGTTTGCCGTGAACTTCACGCCAGTCGAGGGTGAGTGTGAGTTTTGCCATTTCCCTCTTTTAATTGAGAAAAAAACGGCTCGCGGCCTGCGGCGTTCTTGCGCCAGTAAAGCCTGCGGTAAGCCAGTAACAGCAGGAACTAGCAGTGAAGAATGAGTTCGTTCCAGGTTCTGTAGAAGCCTGTATTGCCCACCTTCGGCAGAATGCCGTCATTGCTTATCCAACTGAGGCTGTTTTCGGTCTGGGGTGTGATCCTGATAGTGAGCCAGCGGTTATGGCTTTACTGGCTTTAAAGAAGCGAGCAGTGGAAAAAGGGCTGATCCTTATTGCTGCGGATTATGCTCAGCTTCAGCACTACATTGATGAGCTCAGTCTCACTGATGCGCAAAAGGAGAGGATGTTAGCCTCGTGGCCAGGCCCGGTAACTTGGGTTATTCCATCCCGTCCTTCAACACCTCGCTGGCTGACCGGTCGATTCGATTCACTCGCCGTTCGGGTCTCTGACCATCCTGATGTGCAGCGCCTTTGTCTGGGCTTTGGAAAACCGCTGGTTTCAACCAGTGCCAATCTGACCGGGCTTGAACCTTGTCGTTCAGCGAGCGAGGTTCATCAGCAGTTTGGAGCTGACTTCCCGGTACTTGCTGGAAACACTGGCGGCCGGATGAACCCTTCACAGATCCGGGATGTCTTAACCGGCGAACTCATTCGTCAGGGATAACAGGTAATAAGATGCAAACCTTCGCCGTTTTCGGAAATCCAATCAACCACAGCAAATCACCGCGTATTCACCAGCTCTTTGCTGAACAGACAGGCATCCCTCATCCTTATGGTCGCATCTGTGCGCCCGTTGATGGGTTCATTCCTTCTTTATCAGAATTTATGGCGCAGGGAGGTAAGGGCGCTAACGTAACCTTACCTTTCAAAGAGCAGGCCTACGAACGGGTTGATCAGTTAACCGAGCGGGCCTCACTGGCAGGTGCAGTGAATACGGTGAAAAAACTGGAAGATGGCCGTCTGCTTGGTGACAATACCGACGGCATTGGTTTGCTGACTGATCTGGAACGTCTGGAGTTGATCAAACCGGGCGATCGTATTCTTTTGGTCGGTGCAGGTGGCGCCGCTCGTGGCGTAATCCTTCCTTTACTGTCATTTGGTTGTTCGCTGACGATCACTAACCGGACGGTGTCTAAGGCGCAGATCCTTGCGGATGTGTTCCAGCATGCTGGTGGCATTCAAGCCCTAGCGATGGATCAACTTGAAGACGAACACTTTGATTTGATCATCAATGCCACTTCCAGCGGAATTGGTGGGGAGATCCCGGCATTATCTTCATCGCTGATTTCTGAACGCACTCGTTGCTATGACATGTTCTATCTGGCTACGGCAACGCCTTTCCTGAAGTGGTGCCAACAGTACGGAGCCGTGGCAATGGCTGATGGTTTAGGAATGCTGGTGGGACAAGCCGCTCACTCGTTCTTCTTATGGCACGGCAAGTTACCCGATATTACCCCCGTCATTGCGGTATTGAAGGCAGAGCTCAGCGCTTGAATCAGGCTATTCAGTTTCCGGACAGGGAAGGGTGGGACGAAACAGTTAAGGCTGTGTGTTTCCCTGCCATGGTGAATGGCTTTCTGCTGACCTGTGCGATTAGCGGCGAAACACTTGTTCGCCGCTATGGTAATGAACTGGCGATGCTGCCTTGTTTTCTTGCGCATCGGTGGGAATTGGAAGACGAAGCGGAAGTCGCTATAAAAGAAGCACTGGAAAACGATCAGGGTTGGGTCTGGCTTTCCTGAGCAAGGTAGTCATCTTTCCAGACCACATAATTGTTCGAGGAATAAAGTAGGCCAGCAACCTCGGCCTCTGTCAGTTTACGGGCCTGTTTTACCGGACTGCCTAAATAGAGGTAGCCGCTCACCAGACGTTTACCAGGTGGGACCAGACTCCCGGCACCAATCATCACATCATCTTCTACTATTACTCCATCCAGCAGAATTGATCCCATTCCGACCAATACCCGATTTCCGATGGTGCAGCCATGCAACATGGCTTTATGGCCGACAGTGACATCTTCACCGACGATCAGCGGATTGCCTTCCGGGTTATAAGAAGACTTATGGGTGACATGCAGAACACTGCCGTCCTGAATATTGCTGCGTTTACCAATCACCACCCGGTTCACATCACCGCGGATAGCAACCAGTGGCCAGATGCTGACGTCGTCCTGTAAGTTCACTTCGCCAACAACTACGCTGGAAGCATCTACCATGACACGCAGGCCAAGCTGTGGACGGGTGTTTTTAAACGATCTTAGGTTCCCTGACATAATTACCTCTCTGCAATAGGATCTTTGAAGGGTAGTGCGCCTGGGGTTTAACGATCAATAACTGTCGGCAATTTCGCATTAATTTTGTGCGGATCGTCTGAGATCTAAACGGAAAGAGTGAAAATACAGCAACCAAATAGAAAGATCGAAAAAAGCCTTGTGCTCTGAAATGGGATCCCTATAATGCGCATCCACTGACACGGAACAACGGCTTACGAGTCACCGGGTCAGAGGTTCAGGAAGCTGAATCGCCAGAGAAAAACTTCCCAAAAAGATGTTGACTCTGAAGGAGGAAAGCGTAATATACGCCACCTCGC
>NZ_JBAVTT010000132.1:0-39382 GCF_049696395.1 Erwinia sp. | reverse complement strand
TCGGCCCGGCAGGCCGATCGGAGGAGAGAGGAATGACCCAGCCCAACGTTGGCGTAGGCATATTGATTGTGCGGGAAGGCAGGCTGTTACTGGGCCGACGTAAAGGAAGCCACGGCGCAGACAGCTGGTCAGCCCCCGGCGGACACCTCGAATTCGGTGAAACGCCAGAGGAGTGCGCGCGCCGCGAAGCGCTGGAAGAGACCGGTTTACGCGTGGGGAAATTGGCTAAAGTCGCGTTCACAAACGACTTTTTTATTGCGGAGAAGAAACACTACGTTACGCTTTTTATGCTCGCAGAGGAGGTAAGCGGCACGCCACAGCGCTGCGAACCCGACAAATGTGCCGGATGGGAGTGGTTTTCCGCCGGAGAATTACCGCAGCCCTTATTCGCACCGCTGGCAACCTTGCTGCAGGAAGGCGGGTTATTGCCTCTGCTGACAGGCCGCTAAGCGTTCTGCTGGTAGCCAGCTCATCAGGCAGCAGACTCAGCAGCCCTTAGTGAAGGCCGCTGAACCGGTTATCCCAGCGTCACCAGACGCCCTTCTTTGGCGCTTAGCAGTGCAGCATCCAGCACTTCCAGCGTCATAATGGCCTGCTCAGGCGTGACGGGTGGCGCAGTGCCTTCACGTACTGCTTTGGCGAAAGCTTCGTAATAAGCGTGATAGCTGCCCTGAGCAGAAGGCACGCGCTCTTCACCCGCCGCAGTGCGCAATGTTCCCCACAGCGCTTGTTGCTCGTAGCCCCAGCCAGCCAAATCGTCTGCGGGACGTTTTCCCGCAAAGATGGCGTTGGCCTGCACATCTGTGCCGTTAGAGACATAACTGCCTTTGTCGCCGTAAGCCCGGATATCACGAGCCGCCAGATGATTAAGCTTACTGGAAGAGATATGCGAATGGACACCGCTGGTGTGCGTTAGCGTAATGACGAAGCTGGCATCGGTCTTTCCTTCAGGACGATCGATAAGATCGGTCTGCGCCAGCACGGATTTCACCGGTCCCAGCAGCCAGACAGCCTGATCGACCAGATGGCTGCCCATATCTCGCAGCAAGCCGCCCGTTTCGCCGCCCTCAAGCGTATCAGGATCGTCAAGATCCATCCGGTTATGCAGCCGCCACAGCTTGCCGACCCGTTGCTGTTCCAGCACGTTGCGGAGCGTCTGAATGTCCGCATCAAAACGGCGATTATGATAGATGCCCAGCACCACACCTTTGGCTTTCGCTGCGGCGGCCAGCTCACGGCCGGTTGCGGCATCAGGGGCAAAAGGTTTATCGGCAATCACCGCCACGCCAGCCTCAATCGCTTCCAGCACCAGTTCCCGGCGGGTTTGGGGCGGCGTGGTGATGGTGACAATATCCACACCAGCTTCCAGCATCGCCGTCAGGCTTGGATAAACGGGAACATCCGGAAAATCAGCCTTCACGCGGGCAAGGGTAGCCGGTGCTCTGGCGACAATCCCCACCAGCTCCACGCCCTTTGCTGCGGTAATAAAAGGGGCATGAAAATTCTGTCCGCCGGTTCCGTATCCCACTATTCCAATGCGCATTCGTTGCTCCTGTTGGATGTTGATCACAATTTCGCTTTTAACTTTAGTCAGTTAACAGCAAACCAGCCAATCGGCACGGTGAATCTCTGGTGAGCAAGACCCACTGGCAGTAGAGTAAGAAACTCTGATAACTGATAATGATGAGCGTGTGATGACCCAGCTGGCCCCGATTATCAATTTGTCCTCCCATCCCATTACGGATGCCGATTACCTTGCCAGTTGCAAAACCTCGCTGGACGGGAGCGGTGCGCTGGTCCTGCGAAATTTTCTGACTGCCGAGGCGCTGGAAACCATTCGCAAAGAAGGCGAGGAGCATCAGCATCTGGCGTTTTACACTGCCAGCAACCACAACGTTTATCTGAAAGCACCGGATGAGGCATTTGCCGCTGACCACCCGCGCAATTATCAGATTGTCTCTTCCAAGGGCTGTATAACCGATGAAGAGGTGCCAGAACACTCACCTTTAAGGACGCTGTATAACGCCGAAGCCTTCAAAGCCTTTCTGTGTGCCGTGTTAGGGGAGCAGCAGCTTTATCCTTATGCTGATTCTCTCTCTTCCATCAACCTGCACTATGCGCACACCGGCCAGGAACTGGGCTGGCACTTCGATAACTCGTCGTTTGCCATTACCTTGTTGATCCAGAAACCGGAAGGCGGCGGTGTCTTTGAATACGTCAGCAATTTGCGCAATGCCGAAGCTGGCGAGATGAATTTCGACGGTGTGGAGAAGGTGCTGCAAAAGCAGCAGCCGGTGGAGCAACTGGCGATCAACCCAGGCGATCTGGTGCTGTTCAGGGGAAGAAATGCGCTGCACCGCGTGACTCCAACCGAAGGGGATACCAGCCGGATGTTAGTGGTGCTGGCCTACAACGCTCAGCCAGACGTTGCCCTGTCAGAAACTGCCCGCATGACTTTTTACGGGCGTCTGTAACTCCCCTTAATGCGCTGGTTGACGATCGTCAGGCTGGGTTCCTGTTGCCGCCGCGGTAAATAATTGGGCGTTGTATGCAGGCTGTCTGCGGGAGATCGCGTGATCTGACGGGAGCCGATCATTCTGAGAAAATCGGCTCCTTTTCCTACTTGATTAATGCCGTCCAGGCACGGGCGAAGATCTGCTGGGTGCGGAAAGCGATCAACGCCTGCCAGTCAGGATCGTCAGGATAGAAACCCGCATAAAGATCCCGCTTGATCTGCTGACCGCGATCGCTGGCGGGATCGCCATACAGATGCAGCCAGTGATCGTCGCGCAAGCGGCGGTGCATCTCTTGCCCTTCCAGCGTGCCGCACTCCACCACCAGCTGCAGTAGCTGAGCCTCAGGCAGGTTATCCAGCATAAACTGCGACAGATACCCGGTTGCCGTGGCGGTGACGCCCGTTTCGCTATCTCGCCCTGCTCCGGTGAGTAAGACCGTCAGCCACTCGCCAAAAATCTCTTTGCCTTGCTGGAGAGCCGGGTAGTCATGCTCCGCAATCGCCATCAGCATAGGATGACCATAAGCGCCCGCACCGGTATGCAAATCAAAGCTGATGATGCGTTTAGCTTGGGCTAAATGACGCGAAACGATCGTTTTCAACGTCTGATGCGACCAGCTGGCCTGCTTACCGCCAAAGAAGATGCCGTCGGCGAACTGATATTGCCCGGCTTCAACAATGCGTTTCACCCCAGCCCAGCCTGATTCGTCGCATTTGGCCTGCAATAGCGCATCGGCTAGCTTACGCTCTGCGCCATCAACGTCTTTGCAGGTGTAGACCGCATGCAGATCTGGATAGGCCGCATTGTCCGGCGATCCTGCGGCGAAGTTAATAAAGTTACGGTTAAGATCGGCGTTATCTTCGTTCACTCTGCGCAGATGCGCGGTGCCCCACGGATTGATCAGATGCACCATCACCAATGCAACGCTGTCTGGCAATGCCGCAACGTCCAGAGCTTCCAGCCAGGCAATCTGACTGTCCGATCCGTAATAGCCTTCAACCCCGTGCGTGCCGGAAACGATCAGCATCAGGTTTTCTGCTGCCGGGTTACCCACCACCGCCACATCGGTACTTAACGCTTCGCCCTTCGGCCCGGAAAGCGGATGAGGATAAGGGGTCACGTTGCCGCCAACCCGCTCTACCGCTGACAGAAATCGCGCCCGCTGAGCGCTGTAATCAGGTAAGGATCGCATCTGGCTCACTTCTGAAGATGATAAACATCAAAGCTGAAGTACTTCTTCGCCAGCTTGTCGTAAGTGCCGTTTTTGTGCAGTTCGGCCAGCGCCGCGTTGATCTTCTCTACCCGCGCCTGATCATCTTTGCGCAAACCGATCCCCACGCCTTCGCCGAAGTATTTTTTGTCATAAAGCGTATCGCCACTGATCTGGTAATCCTTACCCTGAGCAGACTTGAGGAAGCCAGTTTCCGCTGAGGCTGCGCTGGTCAGCGTGGCTTCCACCCGGCCTGAAGCCAGGTCGGGCCAAATTTCTTCCTGATTAGGGTAGGAAACCACTTTGATGCCAGTCGTGGCCCAGACGGCATTCGCGTACGTTTCCTGCGTGGTGCCCTGCGCTACGCCAACCGACTTGCCTTTCAAAGACTCGGCATCGGGTTTTAAGCCACTGTCTTTCTTGGTCACTAACGCGCTTGGTGTGTTGTACAGCATGTCGGTGAAGGCAACCTGCTGACGGCGTTTGTCAGTCATCGCCATTGCCGAGAGAATGGCATCGAATTTACGGGCCTGAAGCGCCGGGATAATGCCATCATAGCCGGTTTGCACCCAGACGCATTTCACCTTCATCTGATGGCAAATGGCGTTACCCATCTCAATATCAAAGCCCTGCAGGCTGCCATCTGGCGCTTTAGACTCGAACGGCGGGAAAGTAGGGTCAACACCGAAACGCAAAGACTCAGCGGCAAAAGCAGAAGTACTGGCACAGGCAAGCATCACCAGAGCAGACAAAGCGATTTTTTTCATGCAGGGCTCCCGAAGGTAAAATGAATCAACTAAAAAGCGGTTATCTCCTTTCATACCATGATTTATTCCGCCAGGTGGGGATTTTTTCTTCACCATGGGCAAGCTTTGGCCAAAAAAAAGAGCCTTCATAAGAAGGCTCTGATTCAGTGAGTTAACCAATATTAACGTTTGGGTGCTGCGTCGGGATACATCTCCAGCAGACGGCGCGTTACGCCATTGGTCCAGCCAAAGCCATCCTGCAACGGATATTCACCGCCGCCAGCCAGCACCGGAGCGCGCCCGGCAACGTTATATTTTTCGACCATTTTGTGGTGACGATGATAAGTGGCACCAACAACCTGCAGCCAGCGCGTGGCAATCTCTTTCGCCAACAGCTCTTCGCCGTAGTTGTTAAGGCCTTTAATCGCCATCCATTGCATCGGAGCCCAGCCGTTAGGCTTGTCCCACTGCTCGCCGGTTTCTTCCACGGTGGAAAGGACACCGCCCGGAGCCAGCAGATGCGAACGGATTGCCGCCGCAGTGTGGGTGGCCTGATCCAGGCTGGCCATGCCGACATACAGAGGCGTTACCGAAGCGGCAGAAAAGGCGCCTTTCTCACGGTCACGCCAGTTATAGTCGCGGTACAAACCTGCCTCGGCATCCCAGAGATATCTGTCCAGAATTTCCCGACGACGAACGGCTTTCTGCTGGAACAGTTCAGCCGTAACGTGATCGTTTTTACCGGCTGACAACCGCGCAATGGTGGTTTCCAGCTTATAGAGGAAGGCATTCAGATCCACTGGCACGATACTGGTCGTCTGGATGCTTTCAAGACGGCCAGGCTCACTGAGCCAGCGTGAAGAGAAGTCCCAGCCTGAAGCCGCACCAGCACGCAGGTCGCGGTAGACTTCGTTAGACGGACGCGAAGAATTTCTCGCCGTTTCCACATCCTCAATCCACGACTCATCACGCGGCGTATCACGGTCGTCCCAGTAACGGTTCAGAATCGATCCATCCGAAAGCATCACCACATGGCGATAAGCTTCGTTTGGCGTCAGCGAGGCTTCGCCGTCCATCCAGAAAGCATACTCACGCTTAAGGTGCTTAAGATAGCGTTGAGCTTCATGCACACCGTCCTTTTCAAACAGCTCGACCATCATCGCAAACACCGGCGGCTGGGAGCGGCTTAAGTAATAGGTCCGGTTACCGTTCGGGATATGCCCGTAGGTATCAATCATCCAGGCAAAGTTGTCCGCCATGTTCTTCAGCAGATCGGTACGGCCGCTGGCGGCAAAGCCCAGCATGCTGAAGTAGGAGTCCCAGTAGTAAGTCTCACCAAATCGTCCGCCTGGCACCACGTAAGGCTCCGGTAACGGCAGCAGCGAAGAGAACTCAGAATGCTTCTCCGGCTTACGGGTTAATACCGGCCACAGCGAATCGATATGTTCACTCATGCTCTTATTGGGGTCGGAAACATAGCGGCTGTCATGGACTTTTGGCAGGTCAAAATTCTCCAGCACGAACGCTAATAAATTAAAATCTTCGCGCTCACGCTGCATAAAATAGCGGTACAGAATGCGTTCAGGTTCAATTTTAGGCGCACAATCAGCAAACGTTTTACTGTCGGTGAATATCCGCGACGTTTGCACCGCCTCAAACAGCTCCTGGTAACGATCGGACGGCGTCAGGATGTCCGATGCAGGCAGACCGCGAATGGATTCCGGTTGGGGCTCCACTACAGCGTCCAGACCAGCCTCATAATCGTGATAATAGGCTTCGTAGTCGGTCTGATTATTGTCAATGATTAGGTCATTTTGGTTAAAAGTGATAGAAACCTCCTGATGCCAATTGATATCGACAATGATTGCACTGTGAATTTTGAAACAAGCAATCAGTATAGTACCCCAGTCTCACAACGCAACCCATTGAACTTATTACTGACGATGAACGAATATGTCAAAAAATAACAGCATCGTCTAAATTAAGATAATTCCGCATTATTATTCAGCTCAGCAAATTAGCTAGCAACATTCACAGCATTTGCTCGAAACGCCTCCAGCCAACACCCTAAGCCAAATTATTTTATGATGGTTATTTATCCAGTTTTGAAATTAAATTAACTGAAATACAACATTCGAAAAAAATAATTTGTTTTACCATTTACATTATATTTAAACAGCCGAATACTGTGCAGGCCAGATCGTCGTGCAGCCCCTGCCACGCCTGGCATCAATAAGTTTATCTGATAGCAAACCAGACCTGTAAATGACCCATTAAGGAACTCTCGTGGCACCGGTAGTAAATAAATCCGTAGCGTTGCACTCGGAAAGCCTCTCTGATGAGGATGATAGTTTAGTTTCCCCCCTTGATAATACCGCTCCCATAATTAAAACCTATATTACCCGTGGAACCCGGCGATTTACCCATGCCACCCTGGCGTTATTTTGTGCCGGACTTTCTACGTTTGCGGTTCTGTATTGCGTTCAGCCTATTCTGCCGGTGTTTTCGCAGAGTTTTCATCTGACCCCAGCACAGAGCAGCCTGTCACTTTCTGTCACCACCGCGATGATGGCATTGGGACTGCTGGTAACCGGGCCGTTATCGGATGCCATCGGGCGTAAGTCGGTAATGTCGATCTCGCTGCTGTTGGCGGCGTTCTTCACCTTAATCTGCGCCACAATGAGCAGCTGGGAAGGCGTACTGATGATGCGCGCGCTGACCGGGCTTGCCCTGAGCGGCGTGGCAGCGGTGGCGATGACCTGGCTAAGCGAAGAGCTTCATCCGGTGTTTCTCTCCTTCTCGATGGGGCTGTACATCAGCGGCAACTCGATTGGCGGGCTGGTTGGCAGGCTGTCGACCGGTATGCTGGCGGATCACTTCTCGTGGAACGTCTCGCTGTTTGTAGTCGGCCTTTTTGCGCTGGCTGCTGCCGGGCTGTTCTTCCGTCTTTTGCCCCCTTCCCAACACTTCCGCGCCTGTTCGCTGCGCCCCCACAAACTGCTGGTTAATTTCATGTTCCAGTGGCGAGATATGGGCCTGCCGATGCTGTTCCTCGTCGGGTTTATCCTGATGGGCAGCTTTGTCACCTTGTTCAACTACGTCAGCTACCGCTTTATGGCGGCGCCCTTCTCCTTGAGCCAGACGGTGGTTGGGTTGCTTTCCGTAGTCTATCTGACTGGCACCTACAGCTCGCCAAGAGCTGGAATGATGACGGTGAAATATGGCCGTGGCGTGGTGCTGATGGGCTCGCTCAGCCTGATGCTGGTTGGCCTGTTGGCGACTCAGTTCACTACGCTGTTTCTGGTGCTGCCTGGACTGATGCTGTTTGCGGCTGGCTTTTTTGCTGCCCACTCCGTTGCCAGCAGCTGGGTGGGACACCGCGCACGCCGGGCCAGAGGACAGGCGTCGTCCCTTTACCTGTTCTTCTATTATCTTGGCTCAAGCGTGGCGGGCACCCTCGGCGGCGTGTTCTGGCACAACTGGGGCTGGATGGGCGTGTCGGCGTTTGTGGCCGTGATGCTGATCGGCGGGCTGTTCCTGGCGAACAACCTGCGTAAAATCCCGGTTCTGGTGAAGAAAGTTCGCTAACCTGCGGGCGGAGTTCAGGCTCCGCCCCTGCTGTTTTCCGTCGCGCATGACGATTTACTTCCCCCTGCCCAACCATTAAGCTACCGCCCCTTACTCTGACCACGATTATTCCCCAGCCTGCGCACCTTTTCAGGCAGAGAATTTTGCCTTCGAAGGAACACTGAATGACGCTCACCCTCTGGCTGGCCTACACCGGGATCATTGCCACGCTTATTGCTATCCCTGGCCCGTCCGCGCTGATCAATATGACCCACGGTTTACGCTATGGCCGCCGTTGCGCGCTGGCTACCGTGCTGGGTGGCGTGCTGTCCGCCATGACGCTGATGACCGCCTCTGCTTTAGGCCTCGGCGCCATTTTAGCCACCTCCACCACCGCTTTTACCGTGCTGAAAGTGATCGGCGCGGCTTACCTGATCTGGCTGGGCATCAGCGCCTGGCGTAGCAAAGGCGAAGTGGAAAACGTGCTCACCCCTGACCAGCCTGAAGAGAAGCCCGGCGGCCTGAAGTTGTTTCGCAAAGGGTATATGGTGGGGATCAGCAATCCGAAAGATCTGCTGTTTTTCGCGGCGCTGTTCCCTAACTTTATTGATGCCAGCCAGCCACATGCGGTGCAGTTCGCCACGCTGGCCGTCACCTGGGCGGTGATCGACTTCAGCCTGATGTTTGCTTACGCCTGTGCGGGTCGTCGACTTTCTTCCGTGTTCTCCAGCCCGAAACGCCTGCGGATGCTGAACCGTTCGACAGGGACGCTGTTCGTCTTTGCGGGCAGCGCACTGGCGATCTCAGCCAGATAATTTTTCAGGAGCCAGGCCGCCGATGAGCGATGTAGAAAACCTGCAGGGAATGGTGGTCTTCGCCAAAGTGGTGGAGACGCTTAGCTACACTGAAGCGGCAAAACTGCTTGGGCTGTCAAAATCCTCGGTGAGCAAAGAGATCTCCGCACTGGAAGTCCGGCTTGGCACCAAGCTCTTACACCGCACCACGCGTAAAATCGTGGTGACCGACGTCGGCATGACCTGGTACCACTACTGCGCCCGCATCCTCAGCGAAGTGAAAAGCGCCGGGCTGTTTATCCGCCAGTACCATGAAGAACCGACCGGCAGCCTGCGAGTGGTTGCCCCGGTCACGTTTGGCTGTCAGTGCATCGTGCCAGTGCTTAACCAGTTTGTGGCGAGAAATCTGCACGTCAGCGTAGATCTGGATTTAACGGACCGCCCGGTGAATCTGATGGATGACAATGTCGACCTGGCGATTGTCATCCGCCGCGACCAGCCAGAACACGCCCACAGCAAACCGTTGATGGACATCAGCTGGGGGCTGTTTGCCGCACCCGATTACCTGCAACGTTTCCCGCCGATTACTCAGCCTGACGATTTACCGCGCCATGACTTTATTCTGTTCCGTGGCCCGGCACACACCATTTCCCTGCCGTTCCGCAAAGAGAAGCAAAAGCTGGATATTGAAGTGAGAAGCCGCTTTCGCGCCAATAACAGTACTGCGCTGGTGAATTCCGCCATGGCTCAGACCGGCATTGCTTATTTGCCAGAGTACATCGCTCAGGAAGCGGTTAAAGAAGGGAAGCTCAGTCGGATATTGCCGGAGTGGGAAATGGATGTGTATAAATCGTGGATACTGACCAGGGAAGACAGCCTGATTTCACCGCGTGTCAGGGTATTTATCGAAGACTTGCAGAAGGCTTTGCAACTGAAATAAAGGGCGGAACAGCGTCCGCCCTCAGCACGCTTAGTAGTAATTACCGTGACGGTAATCCCACGTGGTGAACGTGTCAGACAGCATGGACATAATTTTATCCACATCCAGACCTTTACGGATCAGGACCGGGCAAGGCGTGATGTTACGCTCGCCTTTCTGCTCCGGGACCAGTTTGCCCTGGTCATCCACCATCGCTACCATCACACCCTGCTCGTAACGGGTTTTCTCGGACTCGTTCGGCTGGATGGATTTCACGTAGTCGTTCGCTTCAATAATCAGGTCAGCCTGCGATTCGATACGCTCGCCGATGCCTTCGACCAGGCCACGGTTGCCTTTGCCTGACGGGTTAGCGGAGCTGGCGAAGGAGAATTTACCGTGATTTTCCCACAGCTCTTTCGCCAGGTTTTCGCCAGGCACGCCGAATTTGATCACGAAGCAGCTGGTCTGACGGCGGTCCATCATCAGGTCTTTTGAACCGTCTTCCGGAATGCGTGCAACAGCGTCTTCTTTCCAGGGCAGGATGCACCCTAACAGCACGTCCTGATCCCAGTGCTGCTGATACAGCGACTCGATCTCCGGGTTCAGCTGCGCCAGCTCTTTCAACTGCTCCAGAGAACCACACAGCACCACGCCCGGCTTGTTGCGGTTGCGCTGCTTGGCATCAAATTTACGCTCCAGGCCTTTGGCATCGGAGGTCATGATGATGTAGCCCACTTTGGTCGGGCAGACGATCATGCCGCCGTCGGCAGACAAAACGTTCACTGCTTCTGGCTGTAAGCCGCCGTTCCAATGGATAGTCTTATTGCTCATGGTCGCACCTGTTTAACGTAAAGGGGTAAAGTGAGTCGGTCAGTGTTTCAAAGTAGCACAGCTTTTACCGGCTGGCCTTGCACTGGCCTGTTGCAAACATCCTGACGTTAAACCGCCATTCAGGCAACAATAAAACACTTTACCCCATCATTGTTTTCCACAGGAAACAGTCGTTGCAAAAAGTAGGCCGATCAGGCCGGGATCAGCTTCTCTGCTTTCAGCTTATCGAACAGCTCTGTGAAGGCGTCCCGGGTACATTTATAGCCGGTGAAGCCTGCTTTGCGGCTCTTGCTGATATCTGTGAACACTTCCATCGGACGTCCCAGATCGGCATCGGTATGCCACCAGGAAACCAGTTTGCTGATGTCCGCTTCCTTCAGGCTGAACTGCTTCGCCAACGCCTGCCACTCTGCTGGCGCATTTTCCATTCGTCCATCAAGCGGCTGCATCTCGTCAGGGAAAGGGGCAGCTTCGATGCCGAAGTAGTTAGCGATTTCTCCCCACATCCACTTCCAACGGAACACGTCACCATTGACCACGTTGTAATCCTGATCCTGCGCCGACGGCGTGGTCGCGGCCCATTCAAGCTGCTGAGCGAGGATATGCGCATCGGTCATATCGGTCACGCCTTCCCACTGCGCTTTTGAGCCAGGGAAGATAAACGGCTGGCCGCTCTGTTTGCACAGGCTGGCATAGACGGCGAGCGTCTGGCCCATGTTCATGGCATTACCCAGCGCAAAGCCGATGATGGTGTGCGGGCGGTGAACGCTCCAGCTGTAGCCATATTTTTCAGCGCCAGCAAACACCTCGTCTTCCTGCGCGTAATAGAAGTTATCAACTGGCTGGCGGCCTTGCTCTTCGCGGAACGGCGTCATGGGCACTGCGCCTTTGCCGTACGCATCAAACGGGCCGAGATAGTGCTTCAGACCCGTCACCAGGCCAACGTGGCCACCTTTCAGGCTGTCGCCCAGCGCGTCAATCACGTTGCGAACCATGGCGCCATTTACACGGATGTTCTCTTTCTCATTGGCCTGACGAGCCCAGACGCTGAAAAAGACCTTATCCACTTTAACGCCTTCCAGCGCTTTAATGACCGAGTCTTTATCGGTGAGATCGGCTGTAAGAGCCGTGCAACCCGCAGGCACCGCAGTGCGTCCACGGGAAAGGCCATACACCTGCCAGCCATCACCGGTGAGTTGTTCTGCCAAAGCGGTTCCGATAACGCCGCTGACGCCGACAATAAGTGCGCGTTGTTGCATAGTAAGACTCCAAAAATTAGGGTAGATAATCAGCTTAATAGAGAATTAAAATCCTGTCTCAGGTATAAATTCACATCATTGCGGAAATGGATTCACTAATCATGATGACTCAGGATCGCCTCAAGGGCATCACGCCGTTTGTGGCAAGTGTGGAACAGGGCAGCTTTACCGCTGCAGCCGGGGTCCTGCACCTGACCAGCTCAGCGGTCAGTAAAAGCGTGGCAAGGCTTGAAGCGCGTTTAGGCTCACAGCTGTTTGAACGCACCACCAGAAGGCTGTCGCTGACTGATGCAGGTCAGGCATTTTATGAGACTTGCACCAGAGTGCTGACGGAGTTGTCTGAAGCTGAGTCGGTGCTGGCGGCGCAGCGAACCATTCCTGTAGGTCGTCTGAGAATAGCAGTGCCGCACACTTATGGCCGAATGCAGGTCGTGCCTTTGCTGAACGAATTCTGCCTGCAAAACCCGGAGATGCAGGTCAGCCTGTCGTTTTCCGATCGTTTTATCGATCTGTTTGAGGAAGGGGTAGATATTGCGATCCGCATCGGCGGCCCGGCGGAATATCCCCCTTCGCTGGGGTTTCGTTATCTGGGCAGCGAGAAGCTGATCTTCTGCGCCTCTCCCGCGTATCTGGATCAGCACGGAATGCCGGGATCTTTGCAGGACCTGGCCACTCATCGGGCGATTGTGTATGACCGTGTAGACGGAAGCACCAGCCCGTGGCACCTCATGTCGCCAGATGGGCGAATGGCCACGCGCACGGTTCCGCACCGCATGGCGCTGGGAGACGGTGAAGCGCAGGTTGCCGCCGTTGTGGCTGGGCTTGGCGTGGCGCAGATGGCAACCTGGCTTATGGATAAGCAGCTGCAAAGCGGTGAACTGGTGCAAATCCTGCCAGAGCTGACGGTAGATGGCCTGCCGCTAACCGTCATCTGGCCGCGCAAAAAGCAGCTAACGCCGAAAATTGACGCGCTGCTGTCGGTGCTGGCTGCGCTGAAAATTGCCTGATCCAACACGGTGCAGAGTCAATCCGATCGGCCATGCGAATGCCTCACCCAGACTCAGGTCAGTGACTTTCGTCAGGGTCTCAATTGAATCAGGGAAGGGAAAGCGGTCACTTCGCCGTGCTTGCGGGAGGGAGTCTGGACGGCCTGAGAGTAGGCCGTCCAGGTTACTGACAAAGCGGGGTTACTTCTCTTCTGTCAGTTTTTCAATATCAACATTACCCTGATGCTCCGGCACCGTTTTGCGCACGTCTGCGACATCGCTGGCGCTGACCTGCTGCTTCGCGTTGTTGCCCCAGCTGCTGCGGATAAAGTTCACCACATCAGCAACCTGCTGGTCTTTCAGACGCCAGCCGAACGCCGGCATGGTGATGCTGGAAGGCGCGCCTTTTGTGCCTGGCAGCGTAGCGCCGCTAAGCACGATATGGATCAGCGAAGTTGGATCTTCAGCCTGAACTACCGCGTTGCCGCGCAATTCCGGGAAGAAACGCTGATAGCCACTGCCGTCGGTTTTATGACAGGCAGCACAGCTGTCGACATACACTGATGCGCCAGGCTTGCTGTCATCGCCTTTCCACAGGGCTTTCGCTACAGCGTCATCCTGCTTGAAGCCAACCTGATTCGGATCTCTCGCCCCCAGCGACTTCAGATAACGGGCAATCGCCGTGGCATCTTCCGCGCTCAGGTGCTGCAGGCTGTGCTCAACCACGTCAGTCATACCACCGAATACGGCAGTCTGATCGTTACGGCCTGTACGCAGGAACTGCACCAGATCGTCTTCACTCCAGCGGCCCAGACCGTCACGGTTATCGCCACGCAGATTGCTGGCCGTCCAGCCATCAATCGGTGCGTTGCTGCCGGACAGATAGTCACTGCCTTCGTTATCGTTCAGCACTTTTTCTTGCATGGTCAGGCTGCGCGGCGTATGGCAGGCTCCGCAGTGCCCTAACCCTTCAACCAGATACTGGCCACGAGCCAGCACGGCATCCTGGCCTTTGATCGGCTGGAAGGCCTTCACGTCTGGCGCGAACACGCCACGCCAGATCGCCAGCGGCCAGCGCATCGACAGCGGCCAGGGAATGTCGCTGTCCTGGTTTGCCTGCTCAACTGGCTGCACACCGTGCATAAAGTAATCGTACAGCGCCTGCATATCTTCATCGCTGACCACCGCGTAGGAAGGGTAAGGCATCGCCGGATAGAGCGTGTCGCCGTTCTTCGCCACACCATGACGCACCGCTTTCTGGAAGTCGTCATAGCTGTAATCACCGATGCCGGTTTTCTTGTCAGGTGTGATATTGGTGGAGTAAATATTGCCGATAGGCGTTGCCATCGACAGGCCACCAGCAAACGGCTGGCCGCCGGCTTTGGTGTGACAGGCCACACAGTCACCGGCTCGCGCCAGGTATTCACCGCGTTGGATCTGCTCTGCGCCAGTGTCGTCCGCCAGCGCGGCAAAACTTGCCATGCCCAGTAACAGGGCCGGGATCATCATCTTCATCGGGTTGTCCTTATGCCTGCACCAACGGACCTGGATTTTTCAGGTACTGTTCACGAATCGCTTTAGCTGACCAGTAGGTCAGGGCTGCCACCATGCCGGTTGGGTTGTAACCCAGACCTTGTGGGAAAGCAGAAGCGCCGGGGACAAACACGTTCGGGACATCCCAGCTTTGCAGATAACGGTTTACCGCACTGGTTTTTGGATCTTCACCCATGATCGCGCCACCGTTCATGTGGGTGGTTTGATAGACCGTGGTGTCGAAATGTGTGCCGGCTTTTTTCGGTGAACCGCTGATCAGTTTCGGGTTCATGGCTTCGGCAATTTTGTGCATTTTGCCGTGCATAAACTGCGACATCTTGATGTCGTTGTCCTGCCAGTCGAAGGTCATGCGCAGCAGCGGCTGACCAAAGGCATCCTTGTAGTTCGGATCCAGATCCAGGTAGTTATTGCGGTAAGACTGGTGAGCCCCGTGCGCATCCATCGACACATGATGGGTGTAGTGATCGGCCACGGCGGCCTTCCACTTGCTGCCCCAGTTTGGCGTACCCGGAGGAGTTGGCAGACCAGAGATCGGCTTCACGCCAGCCTGGTTTACCCACATTGGTGAGCCCCCGACAAAACCGTATTTGCCGTGGTCGAAGTTATCCGCATTGAAGTCATCCAGACCCACGCCCGCGCCGCCCGCACCGATAAAGTTATTGGTGAACACGTCTTTATCGAAGAAGGCTTTGATGGTGGAGATATTCTGGTAGGCGAAGTTACGGCCTACGGTTCCTTCGTTGGTCACCGGATCGTAAGGCTTACCAATACCGGACAGCAGCATCAGGTGCACGTTGTGGAACTGGAAGGCAGAGAGGATCACCAGATCGGCTGGCTGTTCAATCTGACGCCCCAGCGCATCAACGTAGGTCACGCCTGTTGCACGCTTTTTATCGGCCGTCAGGTTCACGCGCAGCACGTTGGCGTTTTCACGCAGCTCGAACTTCGCTTCCTGGCGCAGTGAAGGCAAGATGTTGACGTTCGGTGACGCTTTGGAATACATATAGCAGGCATACCCGCTGCAGAAACCGCAGAAGTTGCACGGCCCCATCTGCGCGCCATAGGTATTGGTATAAGGGCCTGAAGTATTGGCCGAAGGCAGATCGTAAGGGTGATACCCCACCGACTCTGCGGCCTGGGCAAACATCTGTGCCGAGAAGGTCCGCTTCTGCGCTGGCAGCGGGAATTTATCAGAACGATCTGGCGCAAACGGGTTGCCTTTGCCCTGACCAATCACTTTCCCTTTCACGCTCCATTCGGAACCTGAAGTGCCGAACACTTTCTCGGCTTTGTCGAAGAACGGCTCCAGCTCGTCGTACGTTACGCCGTAGTCCTGGATGGTCATGCCTTCAGGGATAAAGTTCTTCCCGTAGCGCTCTTCATAATGGCTGCGCATACGCAGTTCCATCGGATCAACGCGGAAGTGGACGCCTGACCAGTGCAGGCCAGCGCCGCCCGTTCCGGTGCCCGGCAGAAAGGCCGCCAGCTGACGATAAGGCTGTGCAGTCTGCGCAGAGTTATGACGGATGGTGACGGTGCTTTTTGACAGGTCCTGGAACAGCTTTTTACGGATGTTATAGGTCAGCTCATCAATCACCTGCGGGTAAGCGCCGTCAGGATAGGTATCGCGATGCGGGCCACGTTCCAGAGCGACCACGTTCAGACCCGCTTCGCTCAGCTCTTTCGCCATGATCGATCCAGCCCAGCCGAAACCGACGATCACCGCATCTACTTTCTTCATTTCATTTGCCATGGTTATGCTCTTTCCCCACGAATCGACACCGGTGGGAACGGATAACGCTCGCCACGTTCAACCCAGTCCATAAAGTCCGCACGCGCACCTGGGAAGTTGATCAGCGTCCAGCCGACCATGCCCTGATTACCGCCGTGAATCGGATCGCTAAAGAACCCTTCACGGGTGTTCTGCAGCAGGAAAGAGAAGAAGACTTTGGCCGGAACCTGTTTGAACTCCACGCTGCCCGCTTCAAACGCTTGCAGCAGGCTGTCCTGCTGGTCAGCGCTCAGTTGGGCAAAGACCTTGCCATGCTGCGCTTTGGCGACAGTATCGGCATCTTCCACCCCAAGGCGGTAAATCTGGCGCGGCACCAGCGGGTACTGATAGCCCAGCTCTTTGTCGGCATCCGGATGGAAAGGTCCCTGCATATACCAGTTGGAGCCAATCGCATACGGCGTATTCATCTGGCGATCGATGTATTCCGCCACGCCGGCTTCCAGCGCGCCAGGACCACGATCGTCTGCCGGGATCAGACGCGCACAGGCGGCCTGCACAAAGGCATACTCTTCGGGGGTGAACCAGGTTGGTTGGTAATCACGGGCTTTTTGCGGGCCTGAAGGTGCGGTCTCTTTCGCGGCAGCTGGAGCAGCGGCCGTCAACGCGCCAATTCCTGTACTGCCAATCGCCATAGCCGGAGCCAGGGTGATCGTTTTCAGCAGGAAGTCCCGGCGGGAGCTTCCTGTGGTTTCTTTCGACATGACATTGCCTTAATAAACTTGCGCCTGGTGCTTCGGCTTAGGGTTCACGGTTGCTTGCAGTATTTTTTTTAGTAGAGCAGACAATCTGGGTTACCAAACGGATGTTACCGGTAACAATGCCGCGCAGTTTAACAGGTCTTTTAGCAAAGATTTAGCGTAGGGAAACAAAATGGCACAAATTCATTAACAAGATTGGCGTCAGGATATACAAAACCTGACATAAACCCTTAGGATGGAAGATCCCAGTAGACCGAGGAATGAAAAGCAATGAGTGAAGTCTGTTCGACAGGGACGCTGCCGCCTGAACCTGAATTCAATAACAATAAGCTTTCCGACCGTATCGATGCGCTGCCTGCTACTGCCGGGCTGTGGCGTTTTATCGCCCTGCTCTCACTGGGCGGGTTTTTTGAACTCTACGATCTGTTTCAAACCGGCTATATCAGTGCTGGTTTGGTGGCTGAAAATATCTTCCATGTAGGCAGCCTGGGCGTATTTGGCATCTCAGATCAGGCGGCCTTTGCGTCTTCCACCTTCCTTGGCCTGTTCCTTGGTGCAAGTCTGCTCGCACCGTATGCCGATAAGTTTGGCCGCCGGTTGACGTTTATGTGCGCGCTGGCCTGGTACGGCTGTTTCTCGCTGATTATGGCGTTCCAGCATCACGCTGAAGGGATCATTTTTTTCCGTTTCCTGGTCGGTGTAGGGCTGGGGATCGAGCTGGTCACCATTGACACCTACCTCACAGAGTCTGTACCAAGCTACCTGCGCAGTAAGGCCTTTGCTTTCGCTTTCTTCGTGCAGTTCCTTTCTGTGCCTGCGGTTGCGCTGATGTCATGGTGGCTGGTACCGCAGACGATTCTGGGGCTGACCGGCTGGCGCTGGGTGGTGATTGCCGGGGCGCTGTGTTCACTGGTGATCTGGTTTATCCGGAAAAACCTGCCGGAATCTCCACGCTGGCTGGCGCAGCAAGGCCGCCATCTTGAAGCGCATAAAGGCGTGACGGCGATGGAAATCCGCTGTGGCAAATCCCCTACTGAACCGGCGGCGGAGAAGATTGAAACCGGCGAAATCATCGAGAGGAAAGGCCGTTTCCGGGATATCTGGCGACCGGAATATCGCCAGCGTACGCTGATGCTGGTGGTGATGAATATCTTCCAGGCGATCGGTTTCTTCGGCTTCGGCAACTGGCTTCCCGCCCTGCTCTCCGGTAAAGGCGCGAGCATCACGCACAGCCTGCTTTACGCTTTTTTCATCACCCTCGCCTATCCGCTGGGATCGTTGATTTGTAGCCGCTACGCCGACAAGATCGAGAACAAATGGCAGATCGTGCTCGCCTCATTGATGACGGTGATCTTTGGCACGCTGTTCGCGCTGCAAACTAGCCCGATTTTGCTGATTCTCTGCGGCTTCTGCATTACTTACTCCAACGCCTGGCTGACCTACAGCTACCACGCTTATCAGACCGAGGTCTTCCCGACGTTTATTCGCGCCAGAGCCGTTGGGTTCTGTTACTCGTTTAGCCGCCTTTCCACGGTGTTCAGCAGCATTATAATTGGCATGATCCTGCAGGTTGCGGGGGCGCAAGGGGTGATTGCGTTTATCGTGGCGAGTATGGTGATTGTGATGCTGGTGATTGGGATTTTCGGGCCGAAGACGCGCGGTCTGGACCCGGAGCAGATTTAAAACGAACAGCCCGGAATTGCCTGCAAGCGCAGGCAATTCCGCAGGCCAGATTAGTTCTCTGCCTGTAAGCCCCGATCCGGATGCTGGTCTGACAGGACGCTTACCGACACTGCCGCTTCCGGCACGGCATCAGGCAACTCGATTCTGATTTCAGCAGAGGTTTCGGTAAAGCGCTCCGGCGGATTGAAGACCTTAAGCCGGGTTTCTGAAGGCTGAGGTCGACCAAAGAAGTATCCCTGGAACAACGTGCACCCTTCACTTTTCAGCTGTTCGAACTGCTCATTGCTCTCCACACCTTCCGCCGTAATCTGAATGTCCAGGCTGCGGCTCATACCAGTAATCGCACGGATAATCGCCAGCGCTTCCCGGCTGTCCTTCATATCGTTAATGAACGACTTATCAATTTTGATTTTGTCGAACGGGAAGGATCGCAGATAGCTCAGCGAAGAGTAGCCGGTCCCAAAATCATCCAGCGCGATGCGAACACCCAGCGCTTTTAGTTTTTGCAGGATACGGATATTTACCAGCGTGTTGTCGAGCAGCACCGATTCGGTGATCTCCACTTCAAGCCGGTGTGGCTCCAGACCCGACTCTTTCAGCGCGGCTTCCACCACTGAAACCAGCGAGCTGTTTTTGAATTGCAGCGGCGAAAGATTTACCGCCACGCTCTGATGAGCAGGCCATTTAGCCGCTTCGCGACAGGCCTCATACAGGGCAAACGCGCCAAGACTGTGGATTAACCCCGTTTCTTCCGCGATGGGGATAAAGTCCATCGGCATGACCAGCCCTTTAACCGGATGATGCCAGCGCATCAGCGCCTCATAACCGATGATTTCGCGGCCGTGATTGTTGGTAATAGGCTGATAGTAAAGCCGCAGGTGCTTGTGGGTAATCGCATCGCGCAGGTCGTTTTCAATCATCCTCCGCAGATTGGCCGCTTCCCCCATTTCCGCCGAGAAGTGTTCAAAGCGGTTACGGCCATTGCGTTTGGCTTCATACAGCGCCATGTCGGCACAGCGCAGCAGCTGCTCCGGCGTGGATAACTCGCCGCCGCCAAGGGCAATCCCGATGCTGAGCCCCACCGAAAGGGTGTGACCATCAACGTTAAACGGCAATTTGGTCACTTCAATCAGGCGTCGGGCGATGGCTTCGGCTTCTTGCTGATGCGTCAGGGCAGGCAGCACGATAGAAAACTCGTCGCCGCCATTACGCGCCAGCGTATCGATATCACGCAGCACGCTTCGCAACCGGCTGGCAACGGCACGCAGTAGATCGTCGCCGACCTGATGGCCGAGCGCATCGTTAACGTTTTTGAAGTTATCAAGATCCAGGCCCAGGGTTGCGGTCAGTTTCCCGGCCTGGCGATCGGCATGCAATGCCTCATTCAACCGCTGGCTGAACAGCACACGGTTGGGCAGGCTGGTGAGATTATCGTGGTGCGCCATATGGTGAATACGGGCATCTGCCGCACGCTGGTCGGTGACGTCCTCCGCAATCAGCAGCACGTAGTTCGTTCGGGCATCTTTGCCACGAATGTTCGAAGCCGAGCCAGAAATAATCCGCTCACCGCCACGGGTATTCATCAGCTGTTCGCTTTTGTGCAGTCCTTCGTTACGCTGGGCAGCCGTGGAAAGCTGGGTGAAATAGTTGCCCATTTCTAACGGCAGACACTCTGCCAGCTTTCTGCCGTTCATCTGCTGCAGAGTCAGTCCCAAAAGCTGCTCGGCTTTGTTGTTCATCAGCAGGATCTCGCGTGAGACCACATCTTCGACGATCACTGAAGAGGGAATATTGGCGATGATGGTGTCGAGGAATGTCGACAGGGAAGCCGTTTTGGCGCTGTTCTGCTCGGCCAGATCCTTCGCACGCAGGATTTGCTGTTCATACTCACGCAGTTCGGTGCAGTCGCGGGTAATTTTCGCGTAGCCCAGCAGCTTACCTTCGTCGTTGTGGATGGCGTCTATCACCACATGGGCCCAAAACGCGCTGCCATCTTTACGGTAGCGCCAGCCCTGGTCGTCGAAGCGCCCGCTGGTTTCAGCCAGCTTAAGGTTGGTTTCTGGTAAATTCGCCAGGCGATCCTGAGCACTATAGAAGCAGGAGAAATGTTGGCCGACAATTTCCTCTGCGGTGTAACCTTTGGCCCGGCGAGCGCCGGCATTCCAGTTAACTACCAGCCCTTTAGGGTCCAGCATATAGATGGCGTAATCAGTCACGCCCTCCACCAGCAACCGGAAGACCTGCTCTCGTTCACGCTGTTCATCCAGCAGGCGTTGCTGTTCGGTGCAGTCGCGGGTGATTTTGGCATAGCCAATCAGTTTGCCGTCGTCGTCGTGCACGGCATCTATTACTACGTGGGCCAGGAACGCAGTGCCATCTTTACGGTAGCGGAAACTCTGCTCTTCAAATCTTCCGGTACGGTAAGCGGTTCTCAGGTTGGCTTCCGGCACTTTAGCCAGACGATCCTCCGTGCTGTAGAACACCGAGAAGTGCTTACCCACGATCTCTTCCGCAGAGTAGCCCTTTGAACGCGTAGCCCCAGCGTTCCAGTTCACTACGTGACCCTCAGCATCCAGCATATATATCGCGTAATCTTTCACACCATCCACCAACAGACGAAATTTTTCTTCATGCGCGCGCTGCCCTGCCTGGGCCGCTTTTTGCTCGGTGCAGTCGCGGGTAATTTTGGCAAAACCAATCAGCGTGCCGTCTTCTGCTCGTACGGCGTCGATCACCACATGGGCCCAGAACGCGCTGCCGTCTTTACGGTAACGCCAGCCTTCTACTTCATAGCGGCCCGTTCTGCCGGCTATTTCCAGCCCATGCTGTGGCAGCCCTTTTGCGCGATCTTGTTCGCTGTAAAAGAGTGAGAAGTTTTTCCCGACGATTTCTTCAGAGAGATAACCTTTGGCTCGCTGTGCGCCGGCATTCCAGTTCGCTACGGTCCCATCTGGTTTGAGCATATAAATTGCATAGTCGATTACGCTCTGCACCAGCAAGCGGTACATTACATCGCTGTTTTCTGTCATGGTCTTTTCGCCTGGTTGCTGCGGGCCTGGCGTTTGCCAACCAGAACCCCGGCTTTCAAGTGCGTCAGGGCTTGACGCCAATGGGCTCAACGCTCCTTTTATCAGGAGGTTGCCTGTTTTTTTTCTAAAAATAGTCTTAATAGCTATAAACTGAAAAGCGCCGCCAATTTAGGCCGCTTTCACTTAACGACAGAGGTTCTTTTCTGTTTATCGGCAGTGTTTAATTAATATTCACCGTTTATTTAACGCTGACACTTTCCGAAACAACCGCGATAAGATTGTTTACAGCTAAAAGCGTTATAAAAAAGAGCACATTACCTGGAGTCTTTATGTTCAAGTCATTTTTCCCCCGACCGGGGCTGTTTTTTGGAAGTGTCGTGCTCTGGAGTGCCCTGGCCATTTTGCTGTGGTTTGCGGGTGCCAGTACCTGGATGACTCATTTTTCGGCCTTCGCGGGCAACGCGCAGGAACCGTTACCGAATAACGCGTTACGTTTTATCGCCCCTTCTGCGCTGGCCTTTTACCTTTACTATCTGGTCGTTGTGGCCATTTTCTACGCCTTCTGGGCGATGATCAGTCCACATCCTTGGCAGCGGTGGTCCATTCTTGGCTCCGCATTAATTATCTTCGCGACCTGGTTTTCGGTGCAGGTGAGCGTGGCGGTAAATGCCTGGTACGAACCGTTTTATGATTTGATTCAGAAGGCGATGTCGCACCCGAACACCATCAAGATCGAAGCGTTTTACCTGCAGTTGCAGGGTTTTTTGAGTATCGCGATGATTGCGGTGGTAGTGGGCGTGCTGAATATGTTCTTTGTCAGCCACTACATTTTCCGCTGGCGCACGGCGATGAACAATTACTACATGGAGCATTGGCCAGAGCTGCGGGGCATTGAAGGTGCTGCACAGCGTGTGCAGGAAGACACCATGCGGTTTTCCTCAACGCTTGAAGATATGGGCACCAGCTTTATCAACTCCATTATGCTGTTGATTGCCTTCCTGCCGGTGCTGGTCGCGCTGTCGGTGCATGTCAAAACCATTCCGATTCTGGGCAGTATCCCCTATTCGCTGGTGATTGCTGCGCTGTTGTGGTCAGTACTGGGAACCGGTTTACTGGCGGTAATAGGGATTAAGCTCCCGGGTCTGGAGTTCAGGAATCAGCGAGTAGAAGCCGCCTACCGTAAAGAGCTGGTCTACGGCGAAGACGATCCGCACCGTGCCCGCCCGCCGACCGTGCGAGAGCTGTTTACCAACGTGCGCCGCAATTACTTCCGGCTCTATTTCCACTATCTGTACTTCAACATTGCCCGCATTCTTTATCTGCAGCTTGATGCGGTATTCAGCCTGTTCGTGCTGTTCCCGTCGATTATCACCGGGGCCATCACGCTGGGATTGCTGACGCAAATCACCAACGTGTTCGATCAGGTTCGTGGCTCGTTCCAGTATCTGATTAACTCCTGGACCACGCTGGTCGAGCTGTTATCGATCTATAAACGTCTGCGCAGCTTCGAACGCACGCTGGATAATCTGCCCGATCCTGAGGACGTGACCGTAGAGTAACGGGGCTGAAAAGAGCCTAAAAGCACGAGGCTTTTGGGCTCTGTTGGCAAGCTCAGGGATGAGTTGTCGGCGTTATGATGCAAGATGTCTGGATGCAATGCGGTATGGATGATGGGTCAAAACCTGTCTCGCATTTGAATTTACCCCATGTGTCCGCCAAGCCCACCCACCGACTCCGTACCTCCAAAGCCGGTGATGACCTTAAGCCCTTACCCCTTAGCCAACTGAGCAAAAACCTGCTCAACGGCATAAGCGCCAGGGTCTTTCACGCCGTTCAGGCTGTCCTTGTTCAGATAGGATGAGCGCCCGGCTTTGGCTGACGTCATCTTCGCCGTTCCTTCTGCTCCCTTCTTCGCTGCCGCGGCCACTTTCTTCAAGTCTTTACCTGCCACCAGCGCTTCGAAGGCCGGATGCAATGCATCTATCATGGTGCGATGGCCCGGCTTCGCGCCACCGTAATGCTGCATTCTGTCCAGTCCCCAGCTCAGCGCCTTCGCTAACGACTCGCCCTCTTCCAGCTTCTGTCCCGCTGCGGTAAACATAATCGACATCAGCACGCCGCTGGAACCGCCCATCACCACAGCTAACTGCTCGCCTACCAGCGTCAGCAGACTGTGGAGATCGTCTAACGGCAACGTCTTGCCCTTCAACTCCTTTAATACCTTTCCGGCACCGGCAGAGAACGTTGACCCTGTATCACCGTCGCCCACTTTCGCATCCAACTGATTCAGCTCACTCTCTAACCCCACCAGCGTGCTGCAAATGGTCTTCACTACGGCCGCCACTTTGGCATTCTCAGAAGGTTTCACCTTCTGCTGCGAAGCGACCTTTTTACCCTTGATCGACTTCAGCGCTTTCACCTTAACCGCCGGTTGCCAGCCGCTGGCTTCTACGGGCGCAAGCAGCGCTTCCTCCAGCGAAGGCGTCAGTACCAACGTCGAAAGCGAAAAGCCTTTCATGTCCAGAGCGCTGACCAACGTGGCCGGCCCCACCAAATGCTTCACTGATTTACCCAACTCCGTTTTCAGCACCTCGCGCGTTAATACCGCCATCTCCAGCGCCGAAAAACCGCCGAGGTTATTCACCAATAGCGCGACTTTCTTGCCATCCGGATGATGCTTAGCCAGCTTCTCGACCAGGACGTTGACGATCTCTTCACTGTTCTGCGTCTTCAACGTTGAGGCGCCCGGCTCACCGTGAATGCCCATCCCCAGCTCGCTCTGCCCCTCTTTCACCCGGTCGTCTCGCTTCTCACCAGGCACATGGCAGGTGGAAAAGGCCAGGCCAATACTCGCCGTGGCAGCAATCGCTTTGTTCGCCAGCGCCGTCACTTCTTTTAACGACTTGCCCTGCTCTGCCGCATAGCCAGCCACTTTATGCACCAGCGCCGTGCCGGCAATCCCTCGTGGCTGCGGATTGTCTGGTAAGGCAATATCATCGGTCACCATCACCAGATCGACCTTAAAGCCCAACTTTTTGGCCTTCTCCGCCGCCAACCCAAAATTGAGCCGGTCACCGGTGTAGTTTTTTACGATCAGCAGACAGCCTTTCGTGCCCGTCACATTCACAATCGCGCTTAACACCGCCTCTACGCTTGGGGAAGCAAAGATATCGCCGCAGACAGCAGCGGTCAGCATCCCTTTGCCGACAAAGCCTACATGAGCTGGCTCATGTCCGGAGCCGCCGCCGGAAATCAACGCTACGCTCGATTTATCCCAGTCGTTACGCACCACGACACGGATGTCCGGCCCAACGTCCAGTTGGCTAAGGTTGTGAAAACGGCTGCTAATCAGGGCACCTTCGATAGCTTCATTGACCAGGTCGCTCTTCTGATTCATAAAAAACTGACTCATGACGCTTCTCTCTCTGATGATGTGAATGTTGCAGGGGAAAACGAGCTAAGTGACTAACTGTAGCTGAATTATTCTGCCAGATTGGGGAAAAAGAGTGCGTGACGCGTAGCGATAATGAAAGATCATCTGGCGAAAAAATGCGGAAATAAGAAAATACTCATTAGTGGAATAGCTAAATAATTATTCCTCAAAGGAAAGAACCCACAGATGATTACACTATTGTCATTTTCAATGCCCTGATAAAAACGTAACATCCCGACTCAATTGCTTTGTATTTAATTACAAATAATTGATAAACATCAAATAATCTATAATGACTTTCATTTTCACATTATTCCTAATTCCGCAAAACGTAAAGAAACTGCTGTTTTTGTCACATTTTATTGTTAAGGCTGGTGCAAACCTCTACGAAATAGCTTAAAAGTAACGCGGTTTCCAGGAAGAGCTTGTGGTAAAGATCATTTTCCTTTAAAAATAAACGTGCGGATTTTTTATAATCAACAAATAATACCGCGCACAGCAAACCATTTTGTTTCAACACGCCAATTCCAGGGCGTTGCAGAAGGCAGGCCGCAAGGTCTGCTTTTTTTTCATTTGTCCGTTCTGCCACACTGATTGTCAGCTTTCCGCCAGCCTCAGCCACTGCGCCAGGTCATGATAGCGTTCCCATTTCAGGAGACTCATCATGTTGTTATCCCCCGCAGAAAAATACCCTTCTTCACCCGTGCTGGCCTTGACGGACCGTCAGTGGCCGGGAAAAACCCTCACTAAGGCCCCCCGCTGGTTATCTACCGACCTTCGCGATGGCAATCAGGCGCTGGCAGAGCCAATGGACAGCCAGCGCAAAATGCTGTTCTGGAAACTGCTGCTGCAGTGCGGTTTTACGGAAATTGAAGTCGCTTTCCCTTCAGCTTCACAGACTGACTTTGCTTTCGTTCGCGAACTGATCGAAGGCCATCACATCCCCGAAGAGGTCACCCTTCAGGTGCTGACTCAAGCCCGCAGTGACCTGATCGACCGCACTTTTGTGGCGCTTGAAGGCGCACATCGAGCCACCTTGCATCTGTACAACGCCACTGCCCCGGTTTTTCGCAAGCTGGTCTTTCGTCAAAGCCGCGAAGAAATCATCACCCTGGCCGTCAATGCCACCAGGCAAATCAAACAGCGATGCGAAGAGAATCCCGCAACGCACTGGACGTTTGAATACTCCCCGGAGACGTTCTGTTTCACCGAAAGTGACTTTGCGCTGGAGATATGTGAAGCCGTAGCAGCCGTCTGGCAACCCTGTGCCGATCGCCCGATGATCGTCAATTTACCGGCCACGGTGGAAGTGAATACCCCGAATGTGTATGCCGATCAGATTGAGCACTTCTGCCGCCATTTTTCTGCCCGTGATCAGGTTTGCATCAGCGTCCATCCGCATAACGACCGCGGAACCGGAATTGCCTGCGCAGAACTGGCGATGCTGGCAGGGGCTGACCGTGTAGAGGGCTGTCTGTTTGGCAACGGTGAACGTACCGGCAATGTCGACCTGGTGACGCTGGCGCTGAATTTATATACGCAGGGTATTTCGCCAGGTCTGGATTTCAGCCAGATAAAGCAGGTTGTGGAAACCGTGGAACAGTGCAATCAGCTGCCAGTTCATCCGCGCCATCCTTATGCCGGTGAACTGGTGTTTACCGCCTTTTCAGGTTCGCACCAGGATGCGATCAAAAAAGGCTTCAGTGCGCGCCAGCGGCATCCTGAAGCTCGTTGGGAAGTCCCTTATCTCCCTCTCGATCCGGCGGATATTGGCTGTAGCTATGAAGCGGTGATCCGGGTAAACAGTCAGTCTGGTAAAAGCGGCGCGGCCTGGATGATTGAGCAAAATCATGGTCTTTCGCTGCCAAGAGCCCTGCAACAGCATTTTAGCCAACATGTACAGCAGCAAGCCGACAGCGAAGGCGGTGAAATGACTCAGGCCGCTATCTGGCAACTGTTCTGCCGTCTGTACGGGTTAACGTCACCCACCTTATTACTCCATGATTACCGCAGCCAAAGCGAGGGCGGCGAACTGCTGTTACAGGGTGAGGTAGTGCAGGACGATAAACGTAAGAAATTGGAAGGAAAAGGCAAAGGTCTTCTGTCTGCTGCCGTGGCGGCATTGAGCAAAACCTATAACGCCACGCTGTCGATCCAGGATTATCACGAACACACGCTGGGGCAACACAGCGACAGTCGATCGGTAACCTACCTGCGCTGCATCTTGCCTGACGGACAAAGCAGTTGGGGAGTGGGCATAGATGGCGACGTTGCCAGAGCGTCTTTGCAGGCGCTGTTAAACGCCTTCTCTCACTGGGCGTCTCTTGACGGAAAATAATCGCTGGGCGCCACGCCCATAATCCGTCGGAACATGGCGCTGAACGCGCTGTGGCTTTCGTACCCCATATCCAGCGCCACACGCAGTACGGGTTCACCCGCTGCCAACCGCGTCAGGGCTTCCATTAGCCTGGCGCGCCGCACCCAGTCACTGAACTGCAATCCGGTTTCCTGCTGAAAACGCCGGGCCAAAGTCCTGCTGCTAACACTCAGTTGGCTGGCGGTATTCTCCAGCGTCCAGCAGTCGGCTGGCTCGGCCCGGATGCGGTGGCACAAGTTGACAAGCGGGGGACTTTGCGGCTCTGGCAGGCAAAAGGGAAGCGCCGCCATCACCCTGATCTCATCCAGCATCAGCTCATAAATACGCTCAGTGCGAGTGTTGGGATGATAAGACTCAGGCAGAGCCAGCGAGGTCACAATCAGTTCCCGCAATAAAGGCGAAACCTGCACCACCTGACAAGTCACCGGTAAATCAGCTCTGGCCAGCGGATCGATAAACAGGGTTCTGGCCGCCACCTGACCGGTAATCTGTAAAGCATGGCGCACACCAGCGGGCATCCAGACACCGCGTCCCGGCGGAACGATCCAATGACCGGATTTAGTTTCTACTCTGACCACGCCCGTCAGGCTGTGAATCAATTGCGCGCACTCATGATGATGCATCGGCTCGCGATCGCCATGCTGATAATCATGGGCGAAGGGGATTAATGGGCGGGACGAAAATTCGGGTATGAAGGTTGTCGACATAACGATTACCGGCGGCAGCTTTCAGAGAAACTTATCATGCTACCGGTATGAAGGGCGAGTCGATCTGCGGGGACAGGACAAAGGGAAAGTCTCAACAGCCCTTTGTCCTGCGAACGGTTAACGAAAAACGCTGATAGCTTCCACCAGACGAGTCGCCTGCCGCGTCATGCGACCAGAGGCTTGCGCCCCCTCTTCCACTCGGGCGGCGTTTTGATGCGTGATATTATCCAGGTCTTCCACCGCCAGGCTGACTTCTCTCAGTGCCGTAGCCTGCTCGGAAGTCGCCGCACTGATTTGGGCAATCAGGGAAGTGACGTTCTGCACCTGACTGACGATGTTGCCCATCGTTTTTCCGGCATCGTTAACGTGATCGCTGCCCAGCCGCACTTTGGTTGCGCTATTCTCGACCAGGTTTTTTATTTCACTGGCGGCTTTGGCGCTGCGCTGAGCCAGGCTGCGAACTTCTCCTGCCACTACCGCAAAACCTTTACCCTGCTCGCCCGCTCGCGCGGCTTCCACAGCGGCGTTCAGTGCCAGAATGTTGGTCTGGAAAGCAATGCCGTCGATCACACTGGTAATACTGGCGATTTTCTTCGAACTTTCATCAATTTCGGCCATCATCGTCACCATCTCATGCATGGCTTTGCCCCCTTTGGTGGCCACGTCGCTGGTGCTTTTCGACAGTGAATTCACCTGCTGAGCCGTTTCGGTATTGCTCTGCACCGTAGCCGTCATCTCATTCATGGTGGCAGCCGTTTGCTGCACGTTCGCGGCGGCCTGCTCGGTGCGGCGGCTCAGTTCGTTATTGCCGTGAGCGATAGCATCACTGGCGCTCAGCACATTGATAGCCTGACCACTGACATCATCCACCAGCCAGCGGAACATCAGCCCCAACTGACCCACAGCGCGCAACGTCATGCCAATTTCATCTACCCGATCCGTTTCGTCCACTTTGTGGCTGGCACCGGTCGCCACTTTAAGTGCCTGCTGGCACATGCGCTCAATCGGACGGGAAATCTGCTGCTCAAGCCAGACAGAAGTCAGCATCAACAGCACAGCCATTACACCGGCAAAAATCGCCAGCGACTGACCAGGCAAACCCAAAAAGCCCACGCCCAGAACAGACAGCGGCAGCAAAGCCAACATCGCCGTACGGATCCGCCAGCGCAGAGGCAAGGTTTTGAGTGCGGTGGTCCAGCGCAGCATGCCGGTTCTGAGCAAAAGGCCCTTGTGGAAACGCCAGCCTTTGCGTTTACCTTCGCGGAATTCGCGGTACAGCTTTTCGGTTGCCTGCACTTCCTGCCTGCTGGGCTTGGTGCGTACCGACATATAACCTTGCGCTTTTCCATCCCTGACCACCGGAATGGCATTGGCCCTTACCCAATAATGATCGCCATTTTTACGGCGGTTTTTCACCAGTCCCGTCCACGGCTCGCCTTGCTTTAAGGTAGCCCACATATCGGCAAAGGCTTCCGGCGGCATATCCGGATGGCGGACCATGTTATGCGGTTGGCCGCTGATCTCTTCCGGCGAAAATCCGCTGGCCTCAATAAAGGCATCGTTGGCATAGGTGATGTGGCTGCTGGTATCGGTGGTCGACATCAGCGTGGCACGATCGTCAAACACATATTCCTGCTGTGTAACGGGCAAATTTGTACGCATGGGTCACTATCCTTGAGGCTGTCGCCAGGATTGGGGTTAGGCAGAAGAGTTATGTTTTTTTATAGTTTCGGCCGGAAACGAGTGAACTTTAGCGACTTAACCTAACTTTCTCGCACCAGACCAAAAAGCGTGCAAAGCCCTTCCGGTGCGTGATTAGTACAATTTGAACCGGTTCCAGAGCAATCAATGCCCCTGAAATTACTGAGCCATTATTGTCAAGCAGGGTTTTAGAGTATTGCGGATATATCTTTGAGGAAGACAGGTAAGTGGCTGGACATTCAGTGGCACAGAACAGGTCGGCTGGGGGAGAATTTACCCGTTTTCGAGGTGGGACAGATCATCACTAACCAGTACTGGCAGCAGGAAAACCTGCCACCAGCACCAGACTATGATCAAGAAGCGGAGGCTATGGCCTTCATTTTTGTCTCATAGGCTACAGCCTGCTCAGCATCAAACTGGTTTTCCCACTTGGCGATAACCAGTACGGCCAGCGCATTCCCTACCACGTTCAGCGCGGTACGCGCCATGTCCATGATGCGGTCTACCCCAGCAATAAACGCCAGCCCTTCCAGTGGAATACCCACGCTACCCAGCGTGGCCAGCAGCACCACAAAGGAGACGCCCGGTACGCCTGCAATACCTTTAGAGGTCACCATCAGCGTCAGCACCAGCACGATTTCCTGACCAATAGAGAGGTCAATGCCGTACAGCTGGGCAATAAAGATGGCCGCGATGCTTTGATATAACGTAGAACCATCAAGGTTAAACGAGTAACCCGTTGGCACCACAAAGCTGGTGATAGATTTTGGCGCACCGTAGGCTTCCATTTTCTCCATGATGCGTGGCAACACGGTTTCAGAGCTGGAAGTGGAGTACGCCAGAATCAGCTCATCCTTCAGGATGCGCATCAGCAGGGTAATACGCAGACCGCAAATCCTGGCAACCGCGCCCAATACCACAAAGGCGAAGAACATGATCGCGGCGTAAACCAGGATTACCAGCTTAGCCAGCGGCCACAGCGAGGCAAAACCAAAGTTGGCAATGGTGACTGAGATCAGCGCAAATACCCCGATCGGCGCATAGCGCATGATCATATGCGTCACTTTGAACATCGCTTCAGAGGTCGAGCGGAACACCTTCAACAGCGGATCGCGGTGCTCAGAAGGCAGGGAAGAGAGCCCCAGCCCGAACAGCACGGAGAAGAAGATGATCGGCAGCATGTCACCTTTGGCGATAGCGGCAAAAATATTCTGCGGGATCAACGACAGGATAGTGGTGACAAGGCTATGGGCCCCGCCCTGAACCTGTGCCGTGGTCGCTTCATATTTAGAGATGTCCACCGTTGCCAGCGTCGACATATCAATGCCGTAGCCAGGTTGAAACACATTCGCCAGGGTAATCCCTACCACGATGGCAATGGTGGTTATCACTTCGAAATAGACGATGGTTTTTACGCCAATCCGCCCCAGTTTTTTCGCATCACCCACGCCGGCGATACCGACGATCAGCGTAGAGATAACAATCGGCACCACGATCATTTTGATCAGGTGGATAAAGATGTCGCCAGCCGGGCTGAGAATGTTGGTGATTAACCATTCACGTTCTCCCGGCTGATTATGCAATATAGCGCCGACGACGATCCCCAGTACTAACGCCGTCACTATTTGCCAGGCAAGGCTGAATTTTACTTTCATAACTTGTCTTTTTCCTTAACAAAACCCGATCTCCGCGCGCAGATAGCGGAATGAATCACTCTCAAGGGGAGTAGGCCGAAGTCGGCTAATTCGCGGATAATTGATGGTTGAAACCTGAATTTCAGGCGCGTGATAAGTACCATTTTCACTGGGTAAATTGCAACCCTAAGCGAGATGTGGCTACTTTATACCCTGAAGACAGGATAAAGCTCTGAAACAGCCCCATATAAACTAAGCCATTGTTATAGCTGGCAATATTTGTTAATGATAAAGCATATCTATGCAGATGAGGTCCTTGATCTGAAATAGGCCCGCGTTTCGGTTGTCTACTTTTTAATCAGGCACATGCCAGCATTTCGCGTTTTTGTGAGCGGGAGCAAGGGCCATTTTCGCCTCTTCTGAGGCTGTTTTGCTGCTTTTCATTACCTGTCGTTATGGCGTGATCTGTGGCGCAAAAAGCAAACAAAACTCCCCGGCTCGCTTCAATTAACCATTGATTGACATATCATTAACATCTTCAAGGAGAATAGCCATGAGCCAACAACACCGACATCCTGTTCCCGCCAACATTGCGGAAAACACTCTGATCACCGCCCAGCAGTATGAGTCGATGTACCAGCAGTCCGTGCAGGACCCCGATGCCTTTTGGGGCCAGGAAGGTAAAATTCTCGACTGGATCAAGCCTTATACCGCGGTGAAGAACACCTCGTTCGCGCCGGGGAATATCGATATCCGCTGGTTTGAAGACGGCACGCTGAACCTGGCGGCCAACTGCCTGGACCGCCATCTGCACAGCCGCGGTGACCACCCCGCGATAATCTGGGAAGGTGATGATGCCAGTGAAAGCAAAACCCTGACTTTCCGTGAGTTACACCGGGAAGTGTGCCGCTTCGCCAACTCGCTGCTCGAACTGGGCGTGAAGAAAGGCGATGTGGTTGCTATTTATATGCCAATGGTGCCAGAAGCGGCCGTTGCCATGCTAGCCTGCGCCCGCATTGGCGCGGTGCATTCCGTTATTTTTGGCGGCTTTTCACCGGAAGCCGTTGCCGGACGCATTATTGACTCCAACGCCAAACTGGTGGTCACCGCCGATGAAGGCGTGCGTGCAGGCCGTACTATCCCGTTAAAGAAAAACGTCGACGATGCACTGGCGAATCCTGGCGTCAAAACGATCACCAACGTGGTGGTTTTCCGTCGCACCGGCAAAGATATCGGTTGGGAAAATGGCCGCGATCTGTGGTGGCACGAGCTGGTGAATAAAGCCAGCGCCCACCACCAGCCAGAAGAGATGAATGCGGAAGATCCGCTGTTTATCCTTTATACCTCTGGGTCCACCGGCAAACCGAAAGGCGTGCTGCACACCACCGGCGGCTATCTGGTGTATGCCGCCACTACCTTTAAGTATGTCTTTGATTATCATCCGGATGACGTCTACTGGTGTACGGCCGATGTAGGCTGGATCACCGGCCACAGCTATTTGCTGTATGGCCCGCTGGCCTGTGGCGCCACCACGTTGATGTTTGAAGGCGTGCCAAACTGGCCGAAACCAAGCCGTATGGCAGAAGTGGTTGATAAGCACAAAGTCACTCTGCTTTACACCGCGCCAACGGCAATCCGTGCGTTAATGGCGGAAGGCGACAAGGCGATTGAAGGCACCGACCGCTCCAGCCTGCGCATTATGGGATCAGTAGGTGAGCCTATTAACCCGGAAGCCTGGGAATGGTATTACAACAAGATTGGCGACGGCCGTTGCCCGATTGTGGACACCTGGTGGCAGACGGAAACCGGCGGTTTTATGATCACCCCGTTACCTGGCGCTACCGAGCTGAAAGCTGGCTCAGCCACTAAGCCGTTCTTCGGCGTGCAGCCTGCGTTGGTAGATAACGAGGGGAATCCTCAGGAAGGCGCTGGCGAAGGTAATCTGGTGATTGTTGATTCCTGGCCGGGCCAGGCGCGAACGCTGTACGGCGATCACGATCGGTTTGAGCAGACCTACTTCTCTACCTTCAAAAACATGTACTTCAGCGGTGACGGAGCCCGTCGCGATGAAGATGGCTATTATTGGATCACTGGTCGTGTGGATGACGTGCTGAACGTTTCAGGCCACCGTCTTGGCACTGCTGAGATTGAGTCGGCGCTGGTGTCGCACCCTAAAATTGCCGAGGCTGCCGTAGTCGGCATTCAGCATAGTATCAAAGGCCAGGCGATTTATGCCTACATCACCCTGAACAGTGGCGAAGAGCCTTCAGCGGAGCTGTATACCGAAGTGCGCAACTGGGTGCGTAAAGAGATTGGCCCGATTGCCACACCGGATGTTCTGCACTGGACGGACTCGCTGCCTAAAACCCGCTCGGGCAAAATCATGCGCCGCATTCTGCGCAAAATTGCCTCTGGCGATACCAGCAATCTTGGCGATACCTCAACGCTGGCCGATCCTGGCGTAGTGGAAAAGCTTCTTGAAGAGAAACAGTCTATTAAGATGCCCTAACGGCATTTCACTCTTCAAAGAATTAAAACAGTCGTAACGGCAGATGGGCAGCGTAATAAAAAGATCCGAATAACGCTGCCCATTATTCTTTTCACTAACCGCCACATTTCAAAAAAAATAATACCCTACAGCGACATACCTCTGGAGACTCTGTGATGAATGACCTTATTTATCAACGGATAGAAAAGAGTGCGCGTTTTAAGGAACTGGTGAGAAAACGCCAGGCCTTTGCGACTCTGCTTTCCTTGATCATGCTCATCCTGTACGTAGGTTTTATTCTGTTAATTGCCTTTGCGCCCGGCTGGCTGGGCACGCCAATACACGAAGGCACCAACGTCACCCGTGGTATTCCCATTGGCATTGGCCTGATCGTTATCTCTTTCCTGCTGACCGGTGTGTACGTCTGGCGTGCCAACGGTGAATTTGACCGCTTAACCCGTGAACTGCTGAAAGAGGTGAAAGGATGAAGCGCCCTAATTTACTTCTCTGCCTGGCGGCGCTGCTGCCTTTTTCTGCCGTTGCAGCGGATGCTATTACCGGAGCAGTGCAAAAACAGCCCATCAATTACGAAGCGATCGTGATGTTTGTCATTTTCGTCGCTTTTACGCTGGGTATTACCTACTGGGCTTCTAAACGCACCCGCTCACGCAGCGATTATTATACGGCTGGCGGTAATATCACCGGCTTTCAGAACGGTCTGGCAATGGCGGGAGACTTTATGTCTGCCGCTTCTTTTTTGGGTATTTCCGCGCTGGTTTATACCTCCGGTTATGACGGATTGATCTATTCGCTGGGCTTCCTGGTTGGCTGGCCAATTATTCTTTTCCTGATTGCCGAGCGTCTCCGCAACCTGGGACGTTATACCTTCGCTGATGTGGCCTCTTATCGCCTGAAACAGCTGCCGATCCGGACCCTTTCAGCCTGTGGTTCGCTGGTTGTGGTGGCGCTGTATCTGATTGCGCAGATGGTAGGCGCAGGTAAACTTATCCAGCTGCTGTTCGGTCTGGATTATCCTGTTGCCGTGGTCCTTGTCGGCATTTTGATGGTGCTCTATGTGTTGTTCGGCGGCATGCTGGCAACGACCTGGGTGCAGATCATCAAAGCCGTGCTGCTGCTGTTTGGCGCTTCGTTTATGGCGTTTATGGTGATGAAGACTGTCGGCTTCAGCTTCAATAATCTGTTTACTCAGGCGATGGCGGTTCACCCGAAAGGGATTGAGATCATGCGGCCTGGCGGGCTGGTTCACGATCCGATCTCCGCGCTGTCACTTGGGCTGGGGCTGATGTTTGGTACCGCTGGCCTGCCGCATATTTTGATGCGCTTCTTCACCGTCAGCGATGCCCGTGAAGCGCGTAAAAGCGTGTTCTACGCCACCGGCTTTATGGGCTATTTCTACTTCCTGACCTTTATTATCGGCTTCGGCGCAATTCTGTTGGTGGGTGCCAACCCGGCATTTAAAGATGCCAGCGGCGTGCTGATTGGCGGCAACAATATGGCGGCGGTGCATCTGGCTGATGCGGTCGGCGGCAGTCTGTTCCTTGGCTTTATCTCGGCGGTTGCCTTTGCCACCATTCTGGCGGTTGTGGCGGGTCTGACGTTGGCGGGCGCTTCTGCCGTCTCGCATGATCTGTATGCCAGCGTGTTCCGTAAAGGGCAGGCTACCGAGTTGCAGGAGTTGCGGGTGTCGAAGATTACCGTGGTGCTGTTGGGCTTTGTCGCCATCGCATTAGGGATTATGTTCGAGAAACAGAACATCGCCTTTATGGTTGGGCTGGCGTTCTCCATCGCGGCGAGCTGTAACTTCCCGATTATCCTGCTGTCGATGTACTGGTCGAAGCTGACCACGCGTGGCGCAATGATTGGTGGCTGGCTGGGGCTGATCACCGCGGTGATGCTGATGGTGTTAGGCCCAACGATCTGGGTTCAGGTGCTGGGGAATGCGAAACCGATCTTCCCGTATGAGTATCCGGCGCTGTTCTCTATGTTAGCGGCGTTTATCGGCACGTGGCTGTTCTCGGTGACTGATAGCTCTACATCGGGCGCAGAGGAGCGTCAGCGCTTCCGGGCACAGTTTGTGCGTTCACAGACGGGTGTGGGGATTGAAGGCGGGAAATCTCACTAAGCAAGCTTTGAGGGGCGGATCGAGCGATCCGCCCTGCGCATCAGAAGTGAACTGAAGCACCAACGTAGGGACCATCAGCAATAACGTTGTCTTTACGACCGTCTTTACCGTTCATGGTCATGTACTTATAGCCTACACGCACATCAACCAGCGAGATTGGCTGGAAGCTAACACCACCAGAAGCTTCCTGGTAGTTGTCGATGTGGCTTGAGAACGCGTCTGGAGAGTAGTAGTACTCGCCAAAGACGTTGAACATTTTGGTTACCGGCACTTTCACGCCAGCACCGACGGCAACGGCATAGCCATCTTTGCTGTCAGTTGGGTTGGTAGACATCACTTTCGCGCCAGGCGACAGGAAGACATCGCCGATAGCGACGTTATAACCCAGGCCCAGGCTTTCTACGTTGCCATCATGATCGCTACGCAGCCAGTCACCTGAAAGCGCAAAACCTGGGGAATTGGTGCCCAGACCTACATGCAGGTTGGTGTAATGTTCGCCGACTTCAACGCCGCCATCGATTGCCTGCGCGGATCCTGCCAGCGCCAGAAGCGCCAGTGCGCCTGCGGTAGTTGCCACTGCTTTCATTTTTTTTCTCCTGATGAATTTACTCACACCCTGTACGGGCGGCCTCGCAGAGTAAACCAACTGTCCACTTATTCCTATGAGACAACGCTGACAGAGCTCAGAATTTAGTTAACATTACAAAACAGCCGTAACAGGATGTTTCTATTACACGCTGGCCCACATTAAATGGCCGATGGCAGGCGCAACGATCACCGTCACGATCCCTGACAGCATCATCACCAGGCTGGAAACAACGCCCTCTTCCTGACCGATTTCGTAAGCGCGAGCCGTACCAGCACCGTGAGAAGCCGCGCCAAAACCGGCCCCTTTTGCCATTCCCTGCTTAACCGCAAGGCGGATAAACAGCAGGTCACCAACGGCCATGCCAAACACGCCGGTGATCACCACAAATAAGGCCACCAAATCAGGTTGCCCGCCAAGCTGTTTAGCGGCGGCCAGTGCAAAAGGCGTGGTGATAGATCGCACGGCCAGGCTGCGTTGGATCTCTTCCGGTAGCGTCAGCATCCGGGCCAGCCAGATCGAGCTGAACACGGCAACGGAGGTTGCGGTGATCACGCCTGCGGTCAGCGACATCCAGTGGCGGCGGATAATCGTCAGGTTCTCATACACCGGCACGGCAAAGGCCAGCGTGGCCGGGCCGAGCAGCCACAGCAGCCAGTGACTCTCACCGATGTAGTTCTGCCAGGAGATATGGGTGATCACCAGCAGCGCAACCAGCACCATGGGCGTCATAACCAGCGGCATCATCAGCAGTTTATGCCAGCGGCGATAGAGCCGTTTGTTGAGGAAGTAGATGGCCAGCGTGGCGAACAGACAAAGGATACTGACAATCAGATCATTCATGATTACGCGCCTGTTTACGTTCCGCCAGCCAGATTTCGAAGCGATAAACACGATCAACGACCCATGCCGTTGATGCCAGCACCAGCAGCGTGCTGATGCCGATCACCAGCATGATGCGCCAGCCTTCCACCCGCAGTAGCTGCGAGTAGTTAACCACCGCCACCACGGCCGGCACAAAGAACAGCAGCATTTCTGCCAGCAGCCAGCGAGACCCCGCTTTGACCCAGTCCAGCGGCAGGATGCGCAGCATAATCAGTGCCAGCAGAAGCAGCATTCCGACGATATTGGCAGGCAGCGGCAGGTGGAACCGGTCCACCAGCTGCTGGGCCACCAGAAAGAAACCGATATAAAGAATGACCTGTAATGGAACCTGAACACGTTGCAACCAGCCCGTTCTTTGCGGATGTAGTGCTAACGCCATAATGATTTCTCCCAATGTTGCGAGTCAGTAGTATAAATCGGTTACAAAGAGTGAAAAAAATGACTTAATATTATCCAAACTATGCCATTCAGGAATGTTTATGGACGTCCGAGCCCTGCGCTATTTTGTCGAAGTAGTACGCCAGCAAAGCTTTACCCGGGCGGCGGAACAGCTGTTTGTGACCCAGCCCACCATCAGCAAGATGCTGCGTCAGCTGGAAGATGAGTTGGGCTGCACACTGTTGATCCGCGAGGGTCGCAAGCTGCATCTGACCGATACCGGGCAGGCGGTTTATCAGCGAGGGCTGACCATCCTGCAGGAGTTTAAGCAGCTGGAAGCGGAGATCTCCGATATCAATGATTTAAAAACCGGTGAGCTGAGGCTGGGCATTCCGCCAATGGTGGGCATGCAAATAGCGGGATCGATCTCGGCTTTTCGTCAGCGTTATCCGGGTGTGGAACTGAAGATTTCTGAGTTTGGTGGCCTGACGGTGCAGCAGGCGGTGTTGTCCGGCACGCTGGACATTGCGCTGACGGCGCTGCCAGTGGCGGATGATTTGCCGCTTAACGCCCTGCCGCTGATGAGTCAT
This sequence comes from Erwinia sp., assembly GCF_049696395.1. Taxonomy (GTDB): domain Bacteria; phylum Pseudomonadota; class Gammaproteobacteria; order Enterobacterales; family Enterobacteriaceae; genus Erwinia. The sequence continues at coordinate 876 of NZ_JBAVTT010000132.1, read as the reverse complement.
CCGTTGTGCGTGCTGGTGCCGCGCACCGCCGAGTGGTTAAGGCGCACGCATATTCCCATCGCGGAGTTAGCCGGGCATCCGATCCTGATTTACAACGAAGAGTTTTCGTTGAACCGCCAGTTGATGAAGGCGTTTCAGACCAGCGGGTTTGCACCGCAGATCGCGGTGCGCAGCGGGCAATGGGATTTCCTGGCGGCAATGGTGCAGGCAGGAATGGGCGTAGCCATTTTGCCAGAGCCCATTTGCCAGCGTCTGGATAAGAAGCATCTGCTGTGGCTGCCGTTAGAGTCGGATCTGGTGTGGGAGCTGGGGTTAATCTGGCGCGAGGGCAGTTACCTGTCGAAAAGCGCCCAGGCATGGATAGCCTGCTGCCGGGAGTTCTGGCCAGGCCAGGCACCTACGTTGTCGGTTGGCGGATTGAAGGGCTGAAGGTCAACATCGGCTACGGTGATAAGGCGTCAGCATAGAGCTCATTCCTGAGGTCAAAACCGGCGCGGTGGTAAGGCGTCAGCATAGAGCTCGTTATCCGAGACGCTCGTAGGGGAAAATGTAGCCTCTCCTAAACTCGCAACATTTGTGGAAGCCTGGATGCAGCATCCCTGCTGCATACACTCGGCTAACGAGCGCTATGCCGCCACCCAATCACATTTGCATCGTTGAGTGGTTTGGGGGATACACAGGTCACAGACCGGCGCTGAGTGGATTTTGAAGTGTGCGTCCACAATTGACTATGCAACGATGAAGCTTACGGGAAGGGAGAGAAGGTTGATAAGCAAAGTATCTGCGACATGGACGTCGCAGCTAAGCCTCCAGGGAGGATTCACGGCGTCTTTGTGTTCAACCTTCTCTCCCTGACCTGCCGCCAGACCCTTCAGA
>NZ_JBAVTT010000131.1:0-34306 GCF_049696395.1 Erwinia sp. | reverse complement strand
GCTAAAAGATTGAAACAGTCAAAAGCTTGCAAGCACAGGGGATTCGGCTTCATTCTGCGGGATGCATATTCTTTTCACTCTGAACACAAGGCACGGCGGTCATGAAAAAAATTGGATTTCTGTCATTTGGGCACTGGACTCCGTCACCGCAATCGGCGACGCAATCGGCAGCCGATGCGCTGTTGCAATCCATCGATCTGGCAGTCGCAGCAGAAGAATTAGGGGCAGATGGGGCTTATTTCCGCGTGCACCATTTTGCTCGTCAGCTCAGCGCGCCGTTCCCTTTGCTGGCCGCAGTCGGTGCCAAAACCAAACGCATTGAGATTGGCACCGGCGTGATTGACATGCGCTACGAAAACCCACTCTATATGGCCGAAGATGCCGGTGTGGCGGATTTGATCAGCGGCGGCAGGTTGCAGCTTGGCATCAGCCGGGGTTCGCCTGAGCAGGTTATCGAAGGCTGGCGGCATTTTGGCTATGCGCCACAGGAAGGAGAAAGCGATGCGGATATGGGTCGTCGACACACGGAACAATTGCTTGAGGTGCTGAGCGGCGAAGGGTTTGCTAAACCAAATCCGCAACCTATGTTCCCAAATCCTCCCGGCCTGTTAAGGCTTGAACCTTTCTCCGAAGGTCTGCGTGAACGTATCTGGTGGGGGTCCGGTTCCAACGCAACCTCTGTCTGGGCGGCGAAATTGGGCATGAACCTGCAAAGCTCAACGCTGAAAGACGATGAAACTGGCGAACCCTTCCATATCCAGCAGGCGAAACAGATCCGCGCTTACCGCGCAGCCTGGCAGGAAGCAGGGCATACGCGTACCCCACGCGTTTCCGTCAGCCGCAGCATCTTTGCCTTAATGAATGCGACCGATCGTGCCTATTTTGGCGCCAGCCGCGAAGGCGGGGATCAGATCGGTTATCTGGATGAGAAAACACGCGCCATCTTTGGCCGGAGTTATTCTGCGGAACCGGAAGCGTTGATTGCGCAGTTAGCGAAAGATGAAGCCATTGCAGAAGCAGATACGCTGCTGTTGACCATTCCGAACCAATTGGGGGTGGATTACTGTGCTCATGTAATGGAAGCGATCCTGAAACATGTCGCACCAGCTTTGGGCTGGCGCGACTAGTTTCGATCAAACCTGATAACGGGTGTGTGCTGGAGGTTTGCGCCTCCAGCCAGCGTTGCAGGGAGGGGATCCCGGTAGCTGAATTATCCGTTAGTTGAGGACTCTGTGGTCTCGACTGGCGTGGTAGTTGAGTTGCCCGTGCTTTGGGTGGTCTCGGTAGTAGTGGTGGCAGGCTGCGTTGCCTCAGTACCGGTACTCTTACTGGTTTCAGTGGTGGTCGTAGCAGGTTTCGCTGAAGTATCAGCAGCGCTCTGAGTCGTCGTTGTGCTAGTTGCAGCAGGCTGGCTGGTCGTAGCCGCATTTTGAGTCGTCGTTGTGCTGGTTGTAGCTGCATTTTCAGTCGTCGTTGTAGACGTGGCAGCCGGTTGTGCTGTCGTTGCCTCTGCGCTTTGCGTTGTTGTCGCAGCCGGAGTAGCCGCGGTGCTCTGAGCCGCGTCCGTTCCAGTCGACGTCGCCGCTGGTTGCGCCGCTGCTGCCGCAGTCGGTGGTGTAGCCGCTACCGTTGGGATGGTTGCCGACGTTGCCGTTGAAGCATTCTGATCGGCCTGATCTGCAGCAGCATCTTTGGCCGGTTCCGGTGCAGCTACTGGCTTAGGTGGCAGCTTGGTCACACCTTCAGTGGCAAACACGGGTTTATCACGGGTGACCGAATAAGCCAGCTGCGTCACTTCACCCGGTTTAGTCGTGACGTCTACAGACTGGATGGTCACACGGCCTAAGCCAAGCAGCGTCTGGGCGTAGCCCCCCACCTTGTGTTTACCTGCTGGAATATGCAGCTCGGTATTTTTACCGGCCACCAGTGGGCCCGCATCGTTACCATCCACGGTCAGAAAAATGGCGGAACCATCATCGGCACGGGTAACAACATGCGAAACATTGATCTGCGTTGGGCCATTGAAGAAGTCTTCAGGCGCACCGGCTGTCTGTTGTTTGGCGCAACCGGTGAGCGTTATGGCGGCCGTTACTGCGGCCAGGGTGAAACGATAAGACATTATACCTCGCTATCCTGTGTTGCTTTGAGACGACCATTTTAACGCTACTGGCCTGAGGAATACAGCCGCGTAGCGTTAGGGTTCGTCTCAAAAATCATCAGCAAGTATGTCAGGAGGACGATCCTTGCCTGGAGTGCGAACAGTTGGCGATTATCGGTAAAAACAGACCAGTAAGCGTACGTAAGGTTTCAGTTAGCTTGTTAGCGTGGATTTCTCTCTTAAAATAATGAAGGCGGCGTCAGAAATTTTTCTCGATGAGTCCTCTCAACCCCCCGTTAAATCTCATCTTTTAGTAAATTCCCTCAAAAACAATTTGGTTTAGATCCACTTTTCGATAAATAACTTTTCCTGCTAAGAATTATGGGCTACTGTTAAATATGTTAAGAATTAGTAATTAATATTTTTGGATGTGTAATTCCATCAAAAACAGATATTTAGCGTGCTTTGGGGTTCGTAATGAATAAAGTCTACCGGTTGGTCTGGAGCTGTGCCGCGTCTTGCTATATCCCTGTTTCCGAAAATTCCTCCGCTAAGGGGAAAAAATCCTCTTCAGCCACCTCATTATTACTCACTGCGCTGATCGTGGGAGGAGCGGGTTTTTCCGATCAGGCTTTTGCAGTAGATGTGGACTGGAGTTCCTCGGCTCATCCTTCCTATCTCTTCCCGGAAGACCAGGGAATTGATTACGACACCGTGATTAACACCGGGTTTGCCTTCACCCTGGATAACCAGAGCGCGACTAACCATTATCCTGCGGGAACCGTGCTGAATATTTTGGGCGCCATTCCGACAATTGGCGTTGGTAGCACGGGGAGCAGCACTTCAGTGGCCGTGTTACAGGCGTTACCGGGCACGACGGGTAGCGATCCGAATCGTATCACGGTGATTACTGCCACCGATTCTTCTGGTACTCAGATACCGATCACCGCCGCTAACATCGATCAGTTCACCTATTCACCCAATCCGGCCAACCCGCAGCAAAACCAGGAGTTGAATGTTGAAATTCCGGGCCTGGAGGGCAGTAAACAGGTCATCAGCATTTATGACTCCGGCACCTTTGCTTCAGCGGATGATACGGCAGTCAGCGCACTGTTACTGCCGGTCTATGACCCTGACTCTATGCGCATCTTTAACGGATTCGGCATTGCTTCTGTCAGTGAAGTAGGTGGAACGGCCAATATTAATATTGGCGCCGATACGGCTGGCAGCACGCCAATTGCTGCCCCGACTAACAGGCTGGACCTGCTGGCCAAAAATTCCGTGCTGGCCAAAGCCGATGGCAGCAGTACGGCCCCCAGCGCGGTAAACTGGCAGTCAGATAACTACATCCATTTCCTACCCGCGCCAGTTCTCTCTAACGATACGCAAAACGTCACTGCACAAAGTGCGCAATATAATTACACCCTTACGCTGCCTAATTACGTCCAGGTCGGCGAACGTGTCACACAGTTCGGTAGTAAAACTTTCACTATCACGTCTTCTGAAGATATTGCTGACGTCAATGACTACCTGACGGGCCAGGGCCAATATGCAGGCGATTCGCAAATCCAGTACTGGCTGACGGCGGGGGCGACGGTAAATGGCGAAACCATCGACTCAGCGGTGGAAGCGCAGAATACCTACAACGCCATCATTACGGGTTTGCTGGCCAAGGAAGACCAGACCACCATCAACCTGACTTACCACGTCTGGGATGACAAAGGCAGCCACACCAATAATGCCACCTTGCCAGTCGGCGATTTGAACGTGATTTATGCCACCGGAGCGAATGCCACAGGCACGGTCACCTCAACGGGCAGTCTTGCTGTGGATGGGGCGTCAGCCGTGATGCGGGCGGATCAAGGGGCGATCATCACCAACAATGGAGCCATTAATGCCTGGCGCAGCAGCAAAAGCAGCCCGGCGACCGTGGGGATGCTCGCTACCAATGCCACCGCCATCAACAACGGCACCCTGAATGCTGGCTTATTTATCGAGAAAGATGGCACCAATCAGGATGTCAACAACGCGGGCAGTGTGGCGATGTCCGGTCTGGGTGCCAGCACCTTAACCAATAACGGGCAGATTAACGCCGCGCTGACTGATACCACCACGGCCAATGCCGTTGGTATTCGCGCATCAGGAACAACCGTAGCTACCAATACCGCAGGTGGCACCATTGCCCTTACCGGCAATGCAAACAATATTGGGGGGCGTGCCACAGGATATGGTGTGTATGCCGATCAAGCGGCGACATTCACCAACAATGGCACCATCTATCTGGGCGTTGAGCCGATCCTCACTAACGGGGCGGCACCTGTAGATGTGGATATGACGGGGGGCGGCAGTCTTGCCGCCGGGATCTACAGCCAAAGCAGCGGGAATATCGTCAATAATGGCTTGATCCGTTTGGGTGAAAACACCCGCAATTCGGCAGGCATTTTTTCGGACGGTGGCACTGGTGACGTGACCAATACCGGCAATATTCAGGTATTGGGTCAATTAACCAACGATGCCGCGGCCACAAACTACGGCTTATATATTACCGATAACACCGGCACTGTAGTGAATAGTGGGGATATTCTGGTAGATGGCGATAATAATATGGCCATCTATGTACAGGCCCGCGCAGCTAATGCAACTGTGTCCTCTACTCAAAGCAGCGAAATAACCGTCGGCAGCGCCGGAGATACCGGCGGCACGGACAACGACCCTTTCACCTATCGAAATTACGCAGTCTATGCCGAAGGCCTGAACACGCATCAGGCGGTGGTCAACCTCTCTTCAACGATCAGGCTACTCTCAGCGGGGGCCATTGGGGTACATGCGCGTGGCAATGCAATTATCAATGTTGACAATCAGTCCAGTCTTTCGCTGGAAAACAGTCAGCAGATTGGTTATTACGCCTATGGTAGTGCGGCCAAAATTAACGTGGCAAATGCTTCTGTCAACGATAACGGGCAGACGAGCTCGGTGCTGTTTGCCGTGGATGATGGCGCCACCTTTAACGGCGATAACGGCAGCGGCACACCTTATCAGTTAACGCTGACCGGTACGGACTCAACCGGGGTGTTTGCCAACGGGTTTGATGACAAAAATAACAGCGACGCCAGTGACGATGTGCTGACCACATTGAACACCGGTCCGGCAATTATTAACGTCAACGCTGAAGGTGCTGTTGGCGTAAAAGTGACTGGCGGCGCAAAAGGCACGATCAATGACGGCGGCATCATCCTTAATCACGATGACACGACAGCGGTGTTGATTGATGGCCGCAATTACAATATTGACGGCAAAAAAGGGACCGATGAATTCGCCACCAATGTGACCTCTAACGCTGCCACGACAAGTGGTGTCGGGCAGAGTGGCATCGTTGGGTATGACGTCTCACACCTCGGTAACCTGTTGCTACAGGGCACTTCAGGGATCCAGCTGAACGGCAGTAACAGCAAAGGGATCTGGCTGCATGATAACGGCAGTGCCACGGTTAATGCACCGGTCCAGGTGCTTGGCACCGGCGGAAATAATATCGGTGTGGATATCCAGAATGCGGGCGTGCTGACCAATAACAGTACCATTACCGTTGGTGGCGGCGCTGGGAACGTGGGTATTCGTGTACAGGGCGCAGGCGCTGTAGTGCAGAAGCTGGGCTCGGTTACCGCAAATGGCGGTCTGGCAGCCGTGCAATTACTTGGCTCAGGCGCTTCTCTGACCATCAACGGAACCGGGAATACCATCAACGCTTCTGGCGGGGCTGACGGCGTTTTGATGGACACCGGTTCCTCATCGTTTACCGCCAATAACAGCATTATTGGGATCTCAGGAACGGGTGCGGGGATCAACAACAAATCCAATACCGGCAATATCAACCTCAACAACGTTACTATCAATGCTGCTGATGGTCCGGCTATCCGAACGGCGGTGACCTTCAATGCCGAGGGGACTAACAATATCCTGAATGTCAGCGGCAGTGGTCAGGGATTTGCTTTTGAAGAGGCGGGCGGTGCGGCGACCACCGGCGATCTGTCTATTGGTACGGGGTACACCATCAATGGCTCGGGTGCTGACAGCACCGGGATCCTGGCGAATACCGATGGGAATGTCATCTCCGGAGCCAATATCACCATGGGCGGCAGCGCTGGTGCGGCTATCGATGCCACCAACGCCAACAGCCTGACCAACAATGGCACGATTGTGACCAGCAGCAATACGGGCAGCACCATTCTGGCTGCCAATACCACGCAATTCGTCAATAACGGGAGCATCACTGCCAGCGGAACCAGCAACAGCAACAGCATGATTGTGCTGAACGGCACGGCGACTAACCGGACAATCACCAACAGCGGCAGCCTGACCAACGCCAGCACAGACCTGAATGCGAAGGTGATTGATGCTTCAGGCAGTGCAAACACTACCGTGACCAACAGTGGCACCTTGCTGGCGGCTACCAACACATTACTGGCGGTATTGACTGGCAGCGGCAATGACTCCGTTTCGCTTACCGGTGGCAACACACGCGGTGAAATCAACCTCGGCAGTGGCAACGATCAATTCAGCTGGACCAGCGGCCTGCTGGCGGGCGGCGTCACCTTTAGCGGTACTGATGGCAACGACAGCGCGACAATTGGTGATGTTTCTCTGACTAATACAGCCCATATTCTCAGTGAAGGTGGAACGGGCAGCACGCTGACCTTTAGTGGCACCCATCAGGGCAGTAACCCGGCATTAGTGGGATCTTTCGCCGCAGACGATCAGGCCAAAGGCACTAATATCGGCAGCGGTTGGAGTACCTTAACCCTGAACGGCGCGGCTACAGACGTGCGTCTGGTTGATGACCTGACACTGTCCGGCACGCCGCAAATCAATGTAGAGGGTGGCGCAACGCTGCGTAGCGGTGACAGTGTCACTGATAACACCGAGGCCACGCTGCATAATTACGCCATCTTCACCGATGGCGCTGACAGTCTGGTGTCGTTTGATGGCGGCAATGAACAGAATTACAGCGGGGTGATTTCGGGTACTGGCGGCATGGAAAGAATCGGTGCCGGTAAAACCAATCTGCTCGCCGACAATACCTACACCGGCAATACGCTGATTGGCAGTGGTTCTGAACTCTCTCTCGGCAACGGGGGCACCACAGGAACCCTGTCTGAAGCGACCAACATCACTGATAATGGCATCCTGACCGTTAACCGGTCTGACGACGTCACGCTGAACGGCATTATTTCCGGCAGCGGCGCATTTCATCAGATTGGCGCTGGCATAACCCGGCTGGGCGGAAACAACAGCTATGCGGCTGAGACGTTGATTTCAAATGGCACCCTGTTGGTCAATGGCGATCAAAGTGCCGCCACAGGACTGACAACAGTAGGTGACAATACCACCTTAGGCGGTAACGGCACCCTGGGCGGATCGGTGGTGTTCGGTAACGACACTATCCTGAGGCCAGGCGATAACGGCAGAGGCACACTGACCATCAATGGCGACCTGACGCTGAATGACACCACCGACAACCAGTTTGAACTGGGGCAGTCCTATACCGCTGGCGGTGCTTTAAACGACTTTGTGAATGTGAAAGGGACGATGATCCTTGATGGCGTCCTGAACGTCACTCTGTCTCCGGGCGGCAGCTTCCTGCCGGGCGTTTATCGCCTGTTCAGCTATGCTGGGGCCACCATCAACAATACTGCGGCCAATCGGGGCCTGGAGATAGGCACCTTACCGGCTAATGACGGCGGCACCTCCAGTATTCAAACCAATATTGCCAACCAGGTTAACCTGATCCTCAACTACCTTAATCCGGCTTCAGCCCTGCAGTTCTGGGACGGCGGCAACACCGCTAACCACGGAGACGGCACCAACGGTAACAGCAGTGTCGATGGGGGCGCGGGCATCTGGCGGGCCAATGTCGCCGGGGTGACGAATGACTGGACTACTGCAGATGGCGTGGGCAACGCGCCCTGGTCACAGACAGCTTTTGCTATCTTCCAGGGAACCGCTGCCCCGGTGATAGTCAGTGATGTGAACGGCAGGGTGATTAACTCCGGGATGCAGTTCACCAGCGATGGTTATGTGGTGAGTCAACTGAATACGGACTCACAGCTGCATTACATCAGCACGGTGACCGATTCGTTCCCTCAAGCCGTCCCTGCTCCGACCAACACTTACACTGCTCAGGGCGAATCAGTTGCGGATACCTATTACATCATCCGAGTGGGTGATGGCGCCACGGGCAGTGATATCACCACCACGATGAATGCCGATCTGGTGCAGGATGAACTTGACGATAACCGCATCCGCTTGCTGAAAACCGATCCTGGCCGGTTGATCCTCAATGGGGATAACGACTTCTCGGCCGGTATTGAAGTCTGGCAAGGTACATTGCAGGCATCCCGCGATGCGAGCCTGGGGGCCAGCGGCACCTCTCTGACGCTGAAGAACGGTGCGGCGCTGCAAGCCGGAGCAGATTTCACCACTAACCGGCTGATCTTCCTCGATGCCACCGGCGGTGGAACACTGGACGTGTATGGTCACACCTTAACACCTGCCGGAGTGATAGCTGGCGGCGGCGCGTTGAATATTGAAGACACCTCGGCCGGGACGGATGAGGGCGTGCTGGAGCTAAACCAGCAAAACAGCTATTCAGGCGATACGACCATCGCAGGTAAAAATGGGACCGGACAGCTGACGGTGAATGCCAATACCACCGGCGTATTTGGGACGGCTTCCAGCGATATCGGTTTAACCGACCTCGCTCAGTTGAATTTTACGGGTGCAGCACAAGCAGAAAGTCATGCTTTCAGCGTGGATAACTCGACGCTGCAATTCAACGACACCAGCTCGGCTGCGCAAAGCAGCGTCGCTGTAACTGAAGGGGGTCAGCTTAATTTTACCGACCAGAGCTCGGGTGGAACCTCAACGATTACTGTTGATGCGACTTCAGGTCTGGCTTTTGCTGATACGGCCAATGCTGGCAGCGCCGTGGTGACGAACCTCGGCGACGTGACCTTCGCTGGCAATGCTCAGGCACAAAATGCCCGTGTTGATAATCAGTCAAACGGCCAGGTAGATATCAGCGCAGCGACCCAACCCACGTCTATCGGCTCACTTTCTGGTGCCGGGAATGTGGTATTGGGGGCTGGGACGCTGGTTGAAGGTAATCTGGGCCGAAACGATCTTATCTCCGGAGTGATCGGTGGCAGTGGCGGCAACCTGGTGAAAACAGGCAACGGGACGCTGACGCTGTCAGGCGATAACAGCTGGACAGGCACCACTCGTGTTCAGCAGGGAACCCTGTTAATCAATGGCGATCAATCCGCGGCAACAGGCGCTGTCACCGTCAATAATTTGGCCACGTTAGGAGGAGAAGGCACATCAGGTGGTAACGTTACGGTAGCGGATGGCGGACATCTTGCAGCCGGGCGCGATCTCAGCAGCGTGGGTGTGTTGACGGTAGGTGGGCTGACTCTGAATCAAAATGCTCAGGTCGATTTCCAGTTTGGTGAGGCGTATTCCCCTGGCGGCACGCTGAATGACCTGATCAACGTCAACGGTGATCTGAACCTGAATGGCAAACTGAATATTACGCAAACTGCGGGCGGCCAGTTCGATGTTGGCCTGTATCGTGTGTTTAATTACAGCGGAACGCTAACGGACAATCAGCTGGATATCGGCACGGCACCTGAAGCCGCCGCCGATCTCTATGTGCAGACCTCCATCGCCGGTCAGGTCAACCTGATCAACCATGCTGGCACGGTGATGAGGTTCTGGGATGGCTTCGGCGGAGCGAACAATACCGACAAAAATAACGGAGAGATCGACGGCGGAAGCGGGGTCTGGCAAAACAGCATCGGTAACGATAACTGGACCACCGACCAGACCACGCCAGACGGTCGCTTTAACACTCCGTTTAGCGATACCTCTTTCGCCATCTTTGGAGGGCAGGCCGGGACGGTTAGCGTGAATAACAGTCTCGGCGTTGTAGCGATCAGCGGCGCGCAGTTTGCCACAGATGGCTATGTCTTTAACAATGGCGTGATCACTACCAACACCGCCGACACCGTGCTCCGCGTGGGGGATGGCACCACACAGGGTGCAGACTATACCGCCACGATCAACTCCGTGCTGGCAGGATCGGGCGGGATCAGAAAAACCGACCTGGGTACGCTGGTCCTTAACGGCAACAACACCTATTCAGGCGGCACCACGGTGAGTGCTGGTGCGCTGCAAGTCGCTAAGGATGCCAGCATGGGGGCGGCAAACACCGCGCTAACCCTGGCCGGCGGGATATTGCGCTATGGCGCAGCCTTTAACTCCACCCGCGAAGTTAAGCTGGCTAACGGCGGCGGCACGGTCGATACCAACGGTTTTGACGTTTCGTTACTGAACAGCGTCACTGGCGCCGGGGATCTGACTAAAGCGGGTTCTGGCGTGCTGACGCTGACCAAAGACAGCGCCTTCCAGGGGATTACAGCCATCAACGCGGGGACGTTGCAACTGGGCGATGGCGGCACGGGCGGCAATGTCAGTGGCGACATTGAGAACAGGGCGATTCTGGCCTTCAACCGCTCAGATGAGATGGCGGTAAACGGGGACATCTCCGGCAGCGGCCAGGTCTGGCAGCGCGGAAGCGGGGTTACCACCTTAAACGGCAACAACAGCTGGAGTGGCATTACGCTGGTACAGAACGGCACGCTGCGTGCTGGCAGTGCTAACCGCTTCAGTTCAGCTTCGGACTACGTTGTCAGCCAGAACGGCACGCTGGACAGCGGCGGATTCAATCAAACTGTCGGCAACCTGGTTAACCAGGGCACGGTAAACCTGCAGGGTGGCGATGTGGGTTCAACGCTGACCGTAAACGGCGATTACGTTGGCATGAACGGCACGCTGAAAATCGCCGCTCAGCAGCACAGTCCTGGCGTGGCAGACCGGCTGGTGATTTCCGGTGGTACCGCCTCTGGCCTGACGTTGCTGAATATCGACGTCAGTCAGCTGGGTGAACCAACGGAGGGTGACGGCATCAAGGTGGTCGAGGCGCAAAATGGCGCAACTACCACCGCACAAACCACCAGAGATGCATTCACCATCGGCGCTGACAAACTGCTGGCTGGCGCATACCAGTACCAGCTGTTTGCCGGAAATGCGGCTGGCGCCGGGGAAGACTGGTTCCTGCGGGCGGGTTATCGTCCTGATGTGCCAGGTTTTAACAGCCTGGGCTCGATTATCCGTCAGGCAGATCTGACCGTGCTGGGCACCCTGCATCAGCGAGTGGGCGATGAGCAACCGTGGCAGGCTGCGGTGCCAGAAGATCAGGAAGGACGCTTCTGGGCTCGCTATATCTATAAAACCGTCAATCAGAAGATGAATGATGCGACCGGCACCACCAGTGATTCCAATTACAACGGGATGCAGATGGGACGCGACTTCTGGCAGAACGATCAATGGCGTGCGGGCATGTACGCCACCTTCCTGGACACTGACAGCTCGGTGTCTGGTAACACCGGTTTGGGCGGCGGCTCCGCCTATAACTCGACCTTCTCAAGCTATCTTGGCGGCTATGCGACCTGGACAGACGACACCGGCTTCTACGTGGATAACGTGCTGCAATATGGCCACCACGAAGTCGATCTGAAAAACAACGTCGATCGGATCTCCTATCACCCAGACGGCAACTCCTTTGTCGCCTCTGTTGAAGTGGGCAAACCGTGGAAACTGGGTGACAGCCGCTGGGCGCTTGAGCCTCAGGGTCAGCTGATTTATCAGTACAGCGATTTCCAGAACGTGACGCTGGATGGCGCAGCGAAAACCAACGTCAATGTGGAGGCTGATGCAGCCGTTATTGGTCGTCTGGGTGCCCGGTTAACGGCGGATTACGACACCGATTACGGCAAAGTGAAACCTTATGTCCGTGTGAACCTCTGGCAGGAACTGTCGGACGGCCAGGATACCGTGACCTATCGCAACACCAGCAACAATGCCGGGAAAACCAGCCTGAGCGCCGACCAGCGTTACAGCGCAACGGAAGCGGCGGTGGGAACAACCTGGGCGGTGAGTAATGAAGTGCAGGCTTACACCGAAGTGGGCAAAGTCTGGGACAATGGCGGAGACAGCAAAATGGCGGCGAATATCTCCGCTTCGGTCGGGCTTAAAATGCGTTTCTAGCGTTCAAGGGGGCATCAGTGTAGTCACAGCGACTATTCTGATGTCTTAACTTCTACCCGGTTTTTTTCGAGATCAACGGGCACAGGGCCACGGAATGCCCGCCGCCATTCGCTTGGACTCACGCTGTATTTCGCCTTAAAACTCTGGCGGAAAGAAATCGGTGACTGAAACCCGACCATGCTGGACAGGCTTTCAATACTGATGTCCGTGGTTTCCAGCAGCTCCTGGCTCCTCTGAAGACGTTCCGCGTTCAGCCAGTCACCCAGCGTCGTTCCGGTTGCCTTGAGAAAATGACGCGTCAGCGTCCGCCTGCTCATGTTAACAAACCCCGCCAGGGAGTCGAGATCGTGCGGCTTGTCCAGATTGCGGCGCAGGTAGTCCATCAGCTCGTTCATTTTGCCGTCACGCGTCGTTACCGGAACCGGGCGTTCAATAAACTGTGCCTGACCCCCTTCCCGGTACGGAGGAACAACCATTCTTCGCGCCACCCGGTTTGCAATAGTAGAACCATAATGGTCACGGATAATATTCAGACAGCAGTCAATACCGGCGGCAGTACCGGCAGAGGTAATAAGGCGTTCATCACTGGTATACAGTGAGTTGCTGTCCAGACGAACGGCGGGGAATCGTTCAATGAAGTCCTGTTCGAACTCCCAGTGTGTAGCGGCCCGGTGCTGATCCAGCAAACCGGAATAGGCCAGAACGTAAGCGCCGAGGCAAAGCCCGACCACTTCTGCGCCGCGCTGCCATGCGCTTATCAGCTTATCCAGCAACGCCTGAGAAGGGCGTTCTTCAGGATGATTCCAGTAGGGCACGATAACAATGTCTGCGACGTCAAGTAGCTCAAGGCCATGTTCCACGTTGATTGACAGGCCAATATCAGACAGGACCACGCCCGGTTTTTCAGCGAAGATTCCGACGTGGAATAAATCCGGCTGCGGCATAGACTGTCCGAAAACAATACAGGGCACTGAAAAGTGAAACGGGCTGAATCCGGCCGTGGCGAGCACAGCAACCGTCAGTGCAGGCATAATGTTCCCCTTACCGTAAAGGTTAACCACCGGAACACCGGCGGCTAAATTGCTGATATTGACCGATCAAAGGATATCAGGCGGAGTGGCTTATCAGAAAGCCATTGTCTCACCGTCTGCAGGAATTAAGACCTTATCTTCAATGCCGTGTTCAAGGGTGAACTCGCGTAATTCCGCGCGGGTAAGAAGGCAATGGTTGATCGATTCCATATGAGAAGCCACGATGGTAGCCGTTGGCAACATCTTAACCGTGCGCAGCGTGTCCTCTTTGCCCATGATAATCGGACCGTAAAGGTCGTTGACTGCATAGCCGGTATTCAACACCACTATTTCCGGCTGGAAGCGTTGCAAACTTCTCACATAGGGCTTAACCCAGACGGTATCACCGGCGATATAAAGCGTTTTTTCATCATGATGTGTGAACACCAGCCCGCAGGCGTCACCGAGTAAATCACCCCACTGGGCATCGGCATACAGTTCGTTACTGCCGTGCTGGCCGTCTGTTTTATAAATCGTCAGTCCGTCAACAAATTGATTTTCCTCTTTCAGAACGCGGATGTTAAGAAAGCCCTGAGAACGGACCAGCGCAGCATCCTTCTCATCCTGGGTATAAATAAGCATGTCTTTGGGAACAGCCTGCTGCGCTGCTTCGTCCCAGTGATCGGTATGCGTGTGGGTCAGGATAATGGCATCAACGGCCAGTAAATCTTCTACAGAAACAGGCAAGGCAACCATGGGATTACGCAGGTGCGGGCGAGCATTACCGGCAAAACCCTCCCAGGCTTCCTTTTCTGCCAACATCGGGTCGATAAGGAATTTTTTACCGGCATAGTCCAGCACGAGCGTGGCATTGCGGATTTGCGTTAATTTCATTGATGACTCCAGTGATTCTTCAGATTTTAGGTTCAGCCACTGCGTTTGGTGGTGTCGGGCAGGGTGGCTGCGAGTGGCTTTACTATAAGAGGAAGAAGGGGGAAGCCGTGACAGGCTCACAGGTCATTAATCGATGAAATCGGGTCAATCACAGTGGCTCAATGTTTTATTGGTATTCCTGCCAAACCCGGATCCGATCGCCAGAACGTCATGGGACTTTATTGTGATAAATTTTTAAGAAAGGGCTGTGTTATCAGATAACACAGCCCTTAAAGACCTACGATTTTCACAAAACAGAGTGTTATTTAATGCTGCAGCGCGCACTCAATCCAGACAGGGCAAGGTCGCTCAGCGCTTTGGTTGGCGCAGCGCATCCTTCAGCAATGATGTGCATCTTCATCCCCAGGGCCTGCGGGGAAAGCGCCGTATGCGTGACACAGTGCTGCGTCATCATGCCGGTAAGAGAGATATCAGTAATGCCGTTGTCACGCAGCAGCTGTTCAAGCCCGGTTTCGAAGAAGCTGTCGGCCTGTTTCTTGGTGATAACCGGCGCATCTCCCAGTGCTGCAGCAACCTCCGGATGGATTTTCACCCCTTCACTGTCAGGTTTGAAGAATGGCGCATCGGCTGTTGCGATATGCTGAATACCGACGATAAGCCAGGCTTCCTCACGCGCTTTTTTAATCGCGTTAATTGCGGCTTTACAGGCTATTTCAGGTGCCTCAAGCGGGAAGGATCCCTCCGGGAAATAATCATTCTGAATATCGATAACGATCAGGGCATTTTTCATGTTCAGTCCTTGGGTTTTATTTATCGTAAGGGGCACAAAGTCACCTAAAGACTAGCAGCTGAATACTCCTCCAGTGAGAGTCCATAAAGTCAAAGTTCGATGAGATCGGGTCAATAGTAAAATCATTTTCGCCGGTGTACTTGCAGCATAAGCTGAATAAATAACCGGCTGTCATTGTTGCTCACTGTCTGCAGAGGGTCGGCTGAACAAGGTTGCCAGCGATTTTTTCTGCTTACCTTCAGGGGTAAAGTTTGTACCGGATAGCCATGCTGTAAGTGCCCGATCAATAGCAGGCCAGTCGCCATCAATCACGGAAAACCAGTCCGTATCGCGATTGCGTTGTTTGCGGGTCATCGCCTGACGAAAACGGCCTTCATAAATAAAACCAATCCTTTCAGCCGCGCGACGAGAATTCACATTGGTCGAATCACAACGCCAGGCAACGCGGCGGTAGCCAAGGGCAAAGGCATGCTGCAGCAACAAATACAGCGCCTCAGTGCCGAACACGGTGCGCTGCATCAGTGGGGACCAGGTGACATGCCCAATCTCAGTTATCCCGTTTGTAGTTTCCGTATTGGCGAAACAGACCACGCCAACCGCTTGCTGAGTTTTATTGTCGATAACGGCATAACTGACCAGCCCCTGGTCCTGGCTCTTCTCTGCAATCCAGGCGAGCATCCCGCTCAGTGAAGAGGGCTTTTGCGCCCCGAGCCATGTCCAGTCTCGGTCATCTTCGGCCACAGCAAAGGCCTGATAGAGCGCATCAGCATGAAGACTATCAAGTATGCTGAGCGTGCAATATTGCCCGGTTAACTGGCTGCGGGGAAAAGGTTGAGCAGGCTGCCAGTCAGGTAAGGCGCATCCCAGCTGTTGGCCATATTGATTGATGTTCACGAACCGTTCTCCTGTCATCGTCAGGTCTTAACTGGCTGCCGACCTGGAAGCGATGGATGACTCAGTGAAATAGCGAAGGGTAAGTTTGAAGCAATAAAAAAGCCGGTCACATCGCTGTTACCGGCTTTTCTGTTAATGCAGCGGATTACGCGGCGATTAACTTCTGTGCAGTGCTGTCAACCAGCGCCAGCAACACCTTGATGTCTTCCAGGGTCACGGTTGGGTTCAGCAACGTCATCTTCAGGCAGGTAACGCCATTCGACTCGGTCACACCCACGTTCGCACGGCCAGAATCCAGCAGCGCATCACCAATTTTCTGGTTCAGCAGGGCAATCGCGGCATCCGTAGCGAACTCAGACTGCTGAGGACGATAACGGAACAGCACGCTGGCCAGCTGTGGCTTCATCACCAGCTCCAGCGCAGGCTGGTCAGCAACGTAGCTCGCCACTTGTTGAGCCAGAGTGACGCCGTGATCGATGATTTCAGCGTATTGCTTCTGACCCAGCGCTTCCAGACCCATCCACAGTTTCAGTGCATCGAAACGGCGGGTGGTCTGCAGCGATTTAGACACCAGATTCGGTACGCCCGCCGCTTCATCAAACTCGGAGTTCAGGTAAGCCGCCTGATAGCGCATCAGTTCATAGTGGCGCGCTTCTTTCAGCAGGAACGCGCCGCAGCTGATGGTCTGGAAGAACTGCTTGTGGAAGTCCAGCGTAATGGAATCCACCAGCTCAATGCCGTCCAGATAATCGCGGTATTTCTCAGACAGCAGCAGAGCGCCGCCCCAGGCCGCATCAACGTGCACCCAGATCTGCTCTTCCGCAGCCAGCTTAGCGATAGCGCGCAGAGGATCGATAGCACCAGCATCGGTCGTCCCGGCTGTGGCAACAATCGCCAGAACCTGCTCACCGTTGGCTTTCGCCGCGGCCAGTTTCTCAGTCAGATCGTTCAGATCCATACGGGCGAATTCATCGGTCTTCACCAGCGTAACGGACTGATAACCCAGACCCAGCAACGCCATGTTCTTCTGTACGGAGAAATGCGCGTGCTCAGAACAAAACACTTTGATCTTCTTCAGGTTGCCAACCAGGCCATCCTGCTGAATAGAGTGTCCCTGACGTGCAAAGAAGGCATCACGCGCCAGCATCAGACCCATCAGATTGCTCTGGGTTCCGCCGCTGGTGAACACGCCCGCATCGCCAGCCTGATAGCCAACCTGAGTACGCAGCCATTCAATCAGCTTCATCTCGATGATGGTGGCTGACGGGCTCTGATCCCAGGAGTCCATGCTCTGGTTGGTGGCGTTGATTAACACTTCAGCTGCCTGGCTTACCACCAGGCTAGGGCAATGCAAATGAGCCACGCACTGTGGGTGATGCACCGACAGGCTGTCTTTCAGGAAGAACTCAATGGCACGCTCAATAGCGGCCTGGTTACCCAGGCCCTGAGGATTAAAATCCAGCGTAATGCGTTCGCGAAGCTCAGCAACCGTTTTCCCCTGATACATCTCAGGTTGTTGCAGCCATTGCACCACGGCCTGGCTGCTCTGCTCGATAGCTTGCTTATATGCTTCTGTGCTCTGCGCAGAAGCCGCCAGAATAGGGTTTAATCCGGACATCAACTTCACTCCACTCAGACTGGTTTGACGCCAGCAGCTAATAAGGCGTTTTCAAATTTATCAAGGAACACGGTCAGCTCTTCCTGGGTAATCAGCAGGGAAGGCAGCAGACGCAGCACGCAACCATTACGGCCACCGCGCTCAAGGATCAGACCAGTCTGGAAGCATTTTTTCTGCAACAGGGCAGAGAGTTCAGCATCAGCAGGGTAGCAACCCATATGATCCTGCGCTTCGCCAGGTTTCACGATCTCAATGCCGATCATCAGGCCCAGACCGCGAATGTTACCGATTACCGGGAAACGTTTCTGCAGTTCAGCCAGCTGGCCTTTCAGCCATTCGCCCTGAGTGGCAACTTTGGCAGCGATGCCGTTTTCAGTCAGGTGCTTCAGCGTGGTCAGACCGGTAGCCATTGCCAGCTGGTTGCCACGGAAGGTGCCGGTATGGTGGCCAGGTTCCCAGGCATCGAACTCTTTCTTAATGCCCAATACAGCCAGCGGCAGACCGCCACCCACAGCTTTGGACATCACGATGATGTCTGGCTCGATGCCAGCGTGTTCGAAGGCGAACAGCTTGCCGGTACGGCAGAAACCAGCCTGAACTTCATCGATGATCAGCAGAATGCCGTGCTCTTTAGTGACTTTACGAATGCGCTGCAGCCACTCAGCCGGAGCCGGGTTAACGCCGCCTTCACCCTGAACGGCTTCCAGGATCACGGCAGCAGGTTTGCGGACGCCGCTTTCTACATCGTTAATCAGGTTTTCGAAGTAATAGGTTAACGCCTTCACGCCAGCATCACCGCCAATACCCAGCGGGCAGCGGTAAAGGTGCGGATAAGGCATAAACTGCACTTCAGGCATCATGCCGTTGACGGCTTCTTTCGGCGACAGGTTACCTGTTACCGCAAGCGCGCCATGGGTCATACCGTGATAACCGCCGGAGAAGCTGATCACGCCAGTACGGCCGGTGTGTTTTTTTGCCAGTTTCAATGCCGCTTCTACGGCATCCGCGCCAGAAGGGCCGGTGAACTGAAGGCAATACTCTTTACCCTGACCAGGCAGTAAAGAGAGAAGATAAGCGGAGAACTCATCTTTTAATGGAGTGGTCAGATCCAGTGTATGTAACGGCAAGCCGCTGGTAATGACACTTTGTATGCTTTGCAGGACGTCAGGGTGATTATGGCCAAGAGCCAGAGTTCCCGCGCCAGCCAGGCAGTCAAGATAGTGATTATTCTCAACGTCGGTAATCCATACGCCCTGTGCTTTTGCTATAGCAAACGGCAACTTGCGTGGATAACTCCTGACATTTGATTCAAATTCAGCTTGTCTCGCCAAATAGGTTTCATTGTTTGCATGTGAAGACTTTGCACCTAAAGTATCAATACGGACTTTATCCGTCATCATATCTCTCCTACAACCGGGGGCAGCCAGGGCACCCTGATTGAAAATTGGTTAAAAAAGTAGCGACTCTATGTAAAAGCGCGCCCAATATAGGGCTTTTCACCCCCGAGCTCAATGATTAATTTTGTTAAGTTTTGTTTACTATTTTTCTATACGAATCATATCGTTGCAGTGTCCTTTCGCACTATAGGGTTATTGGCTAAATGTGATGTAAATGTTAAAGGGCACAAAAAGGGCAAGAAGAGAGGGTGAGATGAGGGCGATTTGAGCAAAACAAGGGGAAAAGCGAGGCAATAGGTTACCTTTGTAACATTTGTTTAATATCCATTTAATAACTCATGTCATTATTGTCGTTATCATTAACCTGGTTGTAGTATGGTAGTAACAAGCTGGGGCCATCAATGCCCGGCCCTAAAAAATGAAAACAGGTTTTTACCGCCGGACTCCGGGGGTTTTTGAGCAGTGTGAACAATCAGGGATAACCCATGCACGATCCAATCGATCCTTCTTCTGGAGGGGTTTTGCTTTCTCGTCGAAAAGTGTTGTTGGCCGGAGCCGTCATCATTGCCGGAGGCGTTGTCACCTCTGCGCTACCGTCTTTTGCCCTTGCCGCCACCTCAGATACCTTCACGCCTTTTATGCAGATTTCCCGACTGTTGGTGAACCACCAGCTTGATCAAGCCGTTGGTCAGCGCATGTTTACCTTGCTGGCAGCGGAAGAAGGCGGGCTAGGCGACAACCTCAATCAGCTCCTCGCTATTGCCAGCGCACAAAATGCCCGTGTAGTGGAAGACTTCTTCCCCTCGATCCCGCAGGGCAAACTGCAGGATCTGGCGCACAAGATTATTTTTGGCTGGTACACCGGCAGTCTTGAGCCCACGCGCACTGCGAAAACTTTCGCCTTTGAACAGGCGCTGACCTGGCACACCACGCTGGATGTGATCACTGTTCCGTCATACGGCATCAGTGGCCCCAACAACTGGCATCGCGTGAATACCCCGGTCCTTCCCGTCCCGACATTCTGATCCGAGTATAAGAAGAGAGATTATGGCAGCCCCTTCTCAGTCACCTGTAGTGATCGTTGGCACCGGCGTGGTCGGTGTGGTGATCGCTGAGCAACTGCTTGATGCTGGCATTCCGGTGTTGATGCTGGAAGCTGGTCCGCGCGTTACCCGCGCAGAAATCGTAGAAAATTACCGTAACCTTCCGCTGGCCGCCAAAGCCAATCCGATTGAGTGCTATCCCTCGCGTGAATGGGCACCGCATCCTGAGCCTGCAGGTCCTGGTAAAGGCTATCTGCAATTAAGCGGTGAAGACTCCTATGCGCAAAGTTATGTGCGTTATGCGGGCGGATCAACCTGGCACTGGGCGGGAACCTGCTGGCGCCTGACCCCTGCGGACATGCAGTTGCACACCAGATACGGCGTGGGGCGTGACTGGGCATTTGATTACGAGACGCTTGAGCCGTTTTACGCCCGAGCCGAGTACAAGCTGGGCGTTTGTGGCCCGGATGATATCGCCCAGCAATGGCCGCCTCAACGCTCTAAACCTTATCCCATGCCTGCGCTGCCTTTTGGGCCGGGCGAAGCGCGTTTCACCGACGTGGTGAAGCAGCATCTTGGTCTGCACAACATTCCCACGGCTCAGGCGCGTAACAGCGGCACTTCGTATGACGATCGTCCTGCCTGCTGCGCCAACAACAACTGCGTGCCGGTCTGTCCGGTTGGGGCAAAGTATGATGCCTCTACCGCCCTGGGGCGGCTTGAAGCCAAAGGCGCAACCATTCTGGATAATGCGGTGGTCTGGCGTATCGAGACTAACGCCCGGAACCACATTGAAGCCGTTCACTATTACGACCAGCATAAGCAAACCCATCGTGTAAGCGGCAAGCTGTTTATCATTGCCTGTAACGGGCTGGAGACACCAAAGCTGCTGCTGATGTCGACGGACTCGCGCAATCCAAATGGGATCGCCAACAGTTCCGATCAGGTTGGTCGCAATATGATGGACCATCCGCAGATCACCATGACCGTAACGCTGGAAGAGCCTTACTGGGCTGGCGTTGGCCCGGTGGTTAACAGCGGCATTATGGAAACCTCGCAAGGGGATTTCCGCTCTGAACATGCCGGTGCCTATTTCCGCTTCAACAACTTTGCCCGCAACCGTTTCGTCACCTTTGGCGCCCTGAAAAAAGGGCTGGTGGGTAAAGCACTGGATGAAGAGATCCGCAGAATGACCGCCTGTACCGCTGATATTGTGCTGGCGCATGAGATCCTGCCGGATGCCAACAACCGCCTGACGTTGTCGGATAAGAAAGACTGGCTCGGTTTGCCTAAACCGGCGATCCACTATGACGTGGGCGAGTATGTTCGTCGATCGTTGAAAGAGTACTCGATGCCGATTGCGCATCGGATTGCCGATGCGATGGGCGCGACAGAGAAGAAATTCTCCAGCCAGTTCAATCAGAGTAAGCACATCATGGGCGGCACCATTATGGGCAACGATCCCGCTAACTCCGTTGTCGATGCTGATTGCCGCGCTCACGATCATCCAAACCTGTTTTTACCGGGCGGCGGTGCGATGGCCAGCACGGCCTGCGGTAACAGCACGCTGACCATGACGGCATTGGCTTTTAAAGCGGCTGACGCCATCGTCAAACAGGCAAGGGCGGTGTCATGAAGCTGACCTTCAAACTGACCGGTTTAGCCACGTTGCTGGCCTTATGCAGCCTGACGGCTCAGGCAGAGACCGACACTGCTTTGCTGAAGCGCGGTGAATATCTGGCTGTGGCATCAGACTGCACCGCCTGCCACACCGCAAGTAACGGCAAACCGTTTGCCGGGGGCAAAGCCATTGAATCCCCGGTGGGCGAGATTATCGCTACCAATATTACTCCGTCTAAAATCAACGGCATCGGCAACTATACCGAGCAGCAGTTTGCTGATTCATTGCGAAAAGGCGTCAGAGCTGACGGTGCGCAACTTTACCCTGCGATGCCTTATACCGCTTACGCCACGCTGACTGATGACGATGTACATGCGTTGTATGTCTGGTTTATGTCAGGCGTACAGCCTGTAGATCTGCCAACGGAAGAAACGCATCTGCCGTTCCCGCTCAACCTGCGTTTCTCCATGCTGTTCTGGAATGCGTTATTCCTTAAGTCTCCGGGCTATACGCCGGATGCTGGAAGGTCTGAAAGCTGGAACCGTGGACGTTACCTGGTTGAAGGTGCGGCTCACTGTAGCACCTGCCACACGCCACGCGGCTTCCTGATGCAGGAGAAAGAGAGCGAGGCCTTTACGGGGGCTCAGGTTGGCCCCTGGTTCGCACCGAACATCACCGCCAACCCGGTCAGCGGCATCGGCAGCTGGTCGCAGCAAGATGTAGTCAGCTATCTGCGTACTGGCCGCCTGGCAGGCAAAGCTCAGGCGGCGGGCAGCATGGCGGAAGCAATCACCCACAGCTTCCAGCATCTGACCCCAGCGGACCTTTCAGCGATTGCTGAGTATCTTGCTGGCGTACCCGATAACAATCCACCGACTTCTGGCCAGTCCCGCTTTGAGCAGGGCAAGCCGGCCAATAATCTGGTGGCCTTCCGTGGCACTGCGTTCACTGCGCCAACCAGCGATGAAGGCGCCCGGCTGTTCTCCGGCAACTGTGCTTCCTGCCACGGCAGCAGCGGACAGGGCACCAGCGATGGTTTCTATCCAAGCCTGTTCCACAACAGCGCGACTGCTGAGCAGAATCCATCGAACCTGATCGCCACTATCCTCAACGGCGTGCAGCGTAAAACGGCAGAAGGTGACGTTTATATGCCACCGTTTGGTGAACAAACCCACGCGCTGACGCACCTTGACGATCGTCAGGTAGCCACGCTGGCCAGCTGGATTATGCAGCAGTACGGCAAGGCGGACGTGAAGGTTGAGCCGGAACAGGTTGCCGAAATTCGTCGTGGCGGGCCTTCTTCGCCACTGGTGCTAATGGCGCAGTTGGGTGTGGCGGCGGGCGTACTGGTTGTTGTGCTTCTGCTGGGCTATCTCATCTGGCGTCGTAAACGTTCAAACGCCAGGCGTTAACTCATACTCTCCGTCGCCAGCCGTTGATTCTGCTGGCGACTTTTGACTGGAAAAGACAGATGAACCTCTATTCACGCCGCCGTGTGCTGAAGATGGCCGGGCTGGTCGGTGTTACTACCGCTGCCGGCCATCTTTTGCCGCTGCCGCAACTGAACGCCGCACAGCCTGACCCGCAGGCTCCGGCGCTGGCTGATTTTATGCAGCTTTCAGCCCTTTTAGTCCAGCAGGATGGCCTGAACACCACGGTTGGCGCCGCGTTGTTTCATGCCCTGAGCAAAACCCAGAAGAATTTCGCCGTTGGCCTGACGCAGCTTAAAGCTTTGTTAACCAGCCAACCTGAACGGCTTGAGCAGGATCTGCTGCACTTCGCCGAGAGCGAATCAACAAACGAGAAACTGGCGAAAGCGATCCTGGGCGGCTGGTACAACGGTGTTGTGGGGAAAGGAAATGACGCGTTGTACGTCACGTACGTCAACACGCTCGCCAGTCAACTGGTAAAAGACAAAGTTGTGCCGCCTGGTTTCTCTTATGGCGCATGCGGAAGCTGGGCTCGTCAGCCCTGAACCCATTTTTGATGAGTAATGTCGTAAATGAACACTAAATTATCCGCTGATGTGGTGGTGATTGGCGCGGGCGTGAATGGCTCGTTGCTGGCTACCCGACTGGCGAAGGCCGGGAAATCCGTGCTGTTACTGGAATCCGGTCCGAAATTCGCCCGCGATCAACTGGTCGAGCGCTTCCGTGAGTCCGCTTTTAAGTCGGACTTCATGTCGCCTTATCCTTTCTCGCCAATGGCTCCGCACCCGCGTTATACGCCAGAGCCCAACGACTATTTACAGCAGACTGGGCCTCATCCGTTTGCTGCTCAGTACATCCGTATGTTTGGTGGCACCAGTTGGCACTGGGCAGCCCAGCTTTGGCGTTTTGTCCCGAACGATTTCCGCCAGCACTCGCAATATGGCGTGGGCAAAGACTGGCCGATACAGTATGACGAGCTGGAAGAGTATTACTATCAGGCGGAAGTGATCGCCGGGGTCGGGGGTTCTCCTGACAACGGTTCCCCACGCAGCAAACCTTATCCAATGGATCGCGTGCCTGCCTCCTGGCTGCAACAGCGGGTGACTGAACGTCTGGCCCCGGATTTCACCGTACTGGATGACAGCACTGGCCGTAACAGCCGCAGCTATGATGGGCGTCCGGCCTGTTGTGGCAATAACAACTGTATGCCGCTCTGCCCGATTGATGCTCAGTATCATGGCGGCATTGCCGCACAGCAGGCAGAGGACAGCGGCGTGAAGGTGATCACCGAAGCTGTGGTCTATCAGCTAGAGCATGACAGCAATGGCACTATCATTGCCGCCCATTATTACGACTGGAACAAGGTCAGCCACCGGGTGACGGCAGAAACCTTCGTGCTGGCGGCCAATGCTATCGAAACGCCAAAACTGCTGCTGATGTCTGTGAGCGATAAATTCCCGCAGGGGATAGCCAACTCGCATGACAACGTGGGCCGCAACCTTTGCGATCACCCGGCGATTGGCGTGACGTTTGACGTTGATGAAGAAATCTGGCCTGGTCGTGGGCCAGTCAGCCCTTGTTCGATCGGTCAGTTCCGCGATGGTGAATTCCGCCGCGAACACTCGCCGTTCCGCATTGATATCTCCAATGCCTCTCAGGTGGCTTCAGTGACTAAGGAACTCCTGGCTGAAGGCTATTTTGGCAAGCCGTTGCAGGAGCAGATTCGCTTCCGCGCTGCGCGCCGCCTCAGCATTAAAAATGCGTTGGAGCAATTGCCCGATCCCAACAACCGCGTCACCCTCAGCAGCAATAAAGATCCGCTCGGCATCCCAACGCCAGCGCTGTTCTGGAACGTGGACGACTATGTGACTAAAGGCACGGAAAAAACCCGTGAATGCTATGACGCGATTGCCGCCAAACTTGGCGCAACCAATATCAAGCACAGCAAAAGCGGTAAGTTCTCTAATCGTCAGCACATTACCGGCACGCTCTCGATGGGACTGGATCCTGCAACCAGCGTGACCGACCCATGGGGACGTGCGCATGATCATCAGAACCTCTTTATGGTGGGGACCGGCGTGATGCCGACGGTGGGCACCTGTAACGTCACGCTGACGGCGATGGCGTTGGCTTTGCGGACTGCGGATAAGATTTTACAGGAGACGCAGCGTGGTTAATTTAGTGAAATCACTGTTGCCTGCCAGCGCGTTGTTGCTGATGCTGGGTCAACATGCAGCCTCTGCTGAAACGCCAGCTGAGCTGATTAAGCGTGGTGAATATCTGGCGATCGCCGGAGACTGTGGAGCCTGTCATTCTGACGCAGGAAAAGCCCCGTTCAGCGGCGGTCATGCCATTGTCAGCCCGATCGGCACCCTTTTTAGTACCAACATCACCCCCTCCAAAACGGCTGGGATCGGCAACTACAGCGAAGCACAGTTTGCTGATGCTCTGCGCAAAGGTGTGCGGGGTGATGGCCGCCAGCTTTATCCGGCGATGCCTTACACCGCTTATGCCAAACTGAGCGATGACGATGTGTCTGCGCTTTATGCTTACTTTATGCACGGTGTGAAAGCCGTAGATAAGCAGCCGCAGAAAACCGAACTGCCATTCCCGTTCAACCTGCGCTTCAGCATGGCTGGCTGGAACCTGCTGTTCCTGGAGACAAAACCTTTCACGCCTGATGCAAGTCAGTCAGCAGAGTGGAACCGGGGCGCCTATCTGGTTCAGGGATTAACGCATTGCAGCACCTGCCATACGCCGCGTAACTTCCTGATGGCCGAGCAGCAGGACAAAAGTTTGCAGGGCGCTTCGTTGGGAACCTGGTTTGCACCGGACATTACCGCTAAAACGTTGCAGGACAAGCAGCGCTGGACGCGAGAGAGCCTGGCCGAGTATCTGGAGACCGGTCACGCCGCCAATGGCGCGACCGCTGGCGGCCCAATGCTGGAAGCGGTAGATAAAAGCTTCTCGCGCATGACGGCGGAAGATCGCCAGGCGATAGCCAACTATCTGTTGCCAGAAGTGAAGGAAGAGTCGGCATCAACCCACACGCCTGTTTCTCCCTCCACAATAGCGTCAGATTCTGCAGCTGAAGCAGGTTCTGTTGCGACAGCCGGGCTCTCTTCTGTAGCGGGTGATGATACGCCTGAAGCGCTGTCACAGATGAGTGCTGGTGAAGGTGTCTATCGCAACAACTGCGCATCGTGCCACAACCTGGGCGGCGTTGGACTGAATGGTTTGCCAGCGTTGAAGGGGCATCCGGTTCTGGAAAAGCCGACGGCGGACAATGTGGCCATGGCCGTTTTACAGGGCGTCTGGCCTGAAAAAGGGCAGGGAATGATCGGTTTCGCCAAAGAGCTGAACGATCGGCAGATAGCTGACGTGACCAACTATGTGATGAAGGATATGGGTAACAGCAGTGTGCAGATCACCCCTGAGCGGGTCAAAGCATTACGTCACGGCGGCGAGCCTTCGTCTCTGTTACTGCTCGCGCGCGCAGGAATGGCGGGCGGCGTTGTCGTGATATTGGCACTGTTGTTCTGGTGGTGGCGTCGGCGTCGCTAGACCCTTTTTTCCCTTCAAATTACCCTCCGCTTTATCCTTTAAGGCGGAGGGCTGTTCATCTCGTATCGCAAACTCCCTTCAGATTTAACCCCCAGACCTCAAATTAACCTTTGCCATCCTGGCGGGTAACGCTGCAGGTGCAGTATCACAAAGCAGAACGCTGCGAAATATCATGGATCGCGTAGTGGGAACGGCATTTATTGGCCTGGGTATCAGGCTGGCTCTGACCCGTCGCTGAGCTCATCCTGTCTCGCTCCAACCCGGAATAAAGATTTGCGGAGTTAAGCAACGGTGACAGCCGTAATTTCCCCTCCGCCTCACCCAACAAGCGGAGGGCTCTCCCTCAAATTCCGTGCAGTTTTGCCAGCAGCCAGATCCTTTCTGACGCCACATCGACATTCTCCAGCAAGCCGGCTTCATCTGCCATGCGGAACAGCTCGCTGTAATGCGTCAGACTGCGGGCGCCTTGCATCGCGCCCAGCATGGTGAAATGCTTTTGATGGCCGTTCAGCCAGGCCAGAAACACGATGCCGGATTTATAGTACTGAGTGGGGCTGGCAAAAATATGCCGTGCCAGGGGTAACGTTGGGGCCAAAATCGTCTCGTAAGTTTGCCTGTCTCCCTGTGCCAGCTCATGCAGCGCGCTTGAGGCCGCAGGGGCAATGGCATCCAGAATACCTAATAAGGCATGGGAATAGCCCTGACTGTCTCCGGCAATCAGCTCGGGATAGTTAAAATCATCCCCGGTATACATTTTTACCGAAGCAGGCAGCTGGCGGCGCATCTCAATCTCGCGATCTTTATCCAGTAACGAAATCTTGATGCCGTCAATTTTAGCCTCGTTATTGCGGATCACCGCCAGGCAGATCTCCATAGCGCTGTGTAACGTCTCTGCGCCCCAATAGCCTTTTAATGCTGGATCGAACATCTCCCCCAACCAGTGAAGGATCACCGGCTGTTTCACCTGCCTCAGCACGGTGTCATACACGCGAATATAATCCTCTGGTCCTTTGGCAATCGCTGCCAGTGCGCGGCTGGCCATCAGGATGATTTTCCCGCCACAGGCTTCAATGGCCGAGATCTGCTGCTCATAAGCAGAAATCACATCATTTACCGTCAATCCGCTGAAATCACTCAGATGATCGGTTCCCGCACCACTGGCGATGGTGGCACCAGGGTAGTCTTTTGCCTGCTCAACACTCCGTTGAATTAACTCCAGGCTCGTTGGCCAGTCCAGCCCCATCCCACGCTGAGCCGTATCCATCGCTTCAGCCACACCAAAGCCCATCGACATCAAATGTCGGCGGTATTGCAGCGTGGCATCCCAGTCAATAGCCCGGTCTGTTAATGGGTTTAGCATTTTTGTCGGGTCAGAGACCACATGAGCCGCAGCAAAAATCTGACGGTTATAGATCGGCTTGCGGGGCACGCTCCAACTGCGTTCTCCTTTCACCACATAGCTGTAAGGCTGGCCGTGGCTGTCCAGTAAACGCACTTTGTTATTGATGGTCATAAAGTCAATTCCTTGCAGTTGGGGGAATTAATGCTTAACCAGCTGCCCGTTTGGCAGTGTCCCGGTTATATTGCTGGCCATAACAGGTAATTTACGCACGCCGAGTAACACCACGCTGCTGCACAGGATCACCGCAGCGGCGGCCAGCCAGACGGGTTGCAGGCTGTATTGCTGGGCCATATAACCAGCGACAATTGGGGAGATGCCGCCTGCAGCCATGCCCATATTCATTACAAAGCCAATCGCAGAGCCGCGCAGGGAAGGCGGGACCAGTTCAGCAGTAACGGACAAAACGATCGGCGTAATGGGATAGCCGAGAAAACCAAGCAACATCACCAGCATCACGACTAGCGGCACAGAGAGGTTAATCACCATCGCGGCCATCAAAAAACCGCTGACAATGGTGATAACCATCAAAATGTTGCGGCGACGGATAAAGTCACCTTTATCGCAATAACGGCCAAGCAGAAAACCACCCAAAGCGCCGGTCAGCCCCAGCAAGCTGGCAATGGTGCCTGCCATACCCATCGACAGATTTTTCACCTGCATCAGGTAGCTTGGTGCCCACAGCAGCACAATCCACCATCCGGCTAGCAGCACAAAGTAATACACCGCCATCAGCATCACCGGTGTCTGGCGGAACAGGGTGCGTAAAGGCACTTTTTCAGCGGCCTGACGCGCAGCCAGCTCTTTCGGTTTACGATCGTTTTTCACCAGAACCCAATACAGGATCGCCACGATCATGCCCATCGCACCGGCGACGTAAAACACCACGCGCCAGCCGAAGATCGGGCCTAGCATCGCGCCCATCCAGGTGCCCAGGAAACCCCCGATCGGATACCCCATCCAGTAGAGTGACATCACCGTTGTTCGCTGTTTGTCACTGGTCACGTTCGCCACCTCCAGCGAGGCAGCGGGCCAGAAGATGCCTTCACCCACGCCGGTCATGACTCGGTAGAAAATCAGGCTCGACAGGCTGCCCGCAGCGCCCGTCATCAGGGTGGCAAACGAGAACATCATTAAACCAAGGATTAACACCGGTTTGCCGCTCAGCTTGTCGGCAATGATGCCGGCAATAAACAGAAAGACGATAAAACCAAAGAAGAAGGAGGAGAGCAGAATGCCGCTTTCGCCTTTGCCCAGACCAAATTCGGAGGCAATCAAGCCGATAGCAGAAGAGACCGTCATACGATCGACGGAGTACATCATGTAGCCCAGCCCGCACAGCACGGTAACCAGGATCATTTTGCGAGTATCTGTATTCATGGGTTCCTCGACGTGTCTGTTGCCCGACGAAAACAGCTTTTCAGCTCTGTCAGATACGAAGGATAATATTAACCGTGTTGAAGATGACGGGCTTTGCAGGTGCGCAGAACCTCATCCGGATCTTTTATCCACCAATTAAGGCGGGAGAAAATCTCCACTTCATGAAAGCCGTTATAGCCCTGAGCTTCCACGGTCTGGCGCAACCCGCGAATATCAATCACCCCATCGCCCATCATGCCGCGATCTTCCAGCAGATCCTGAGTAGGGCTTAGCCAGTCGCAGATATGGAAAGCCAGCAGGCGCTTTAGTCCGGCACGGGCGATCTGTTGATGAAACTCGGCGTCCCACCAGGTGTGATAAACATCGACGGCGATCCCCAGCCCGTCATCACCCAGATCGTCACAGAGGTCGTTCGCCTGTTTCAGCGTGTTCACACAGGCGCGGTCGGCTGCATACATCGGATGAAGCGGTTCAATGGCCAGCGGCATTCCCAGCGGGCGGGAATACTCCAGAAGGGCACTTAACCCATCCCGAACCTGCTGACGTGTACCGAACAGGTCTTTAGAACCGTCTGGTAACCCGCCAACAACCAGCACCAGGCAGGAGGCGTCAAGCTCCAGCGCTTCGTCTACTGCACGATAATTATCGGTCAGATTTGCCTGCCGTTGCTCCGCGCTGTTAGCCGGGAACATGCCGCCACGGCAATAGCCGGTGACAGTAAGAGTGTGCTGGCGGACCAAACGGGCTGTTTCCTTCAGCCCTAAAGCGGCAACCTGATCCCGCCAGGGCGAGATCCCCTGAATCTGGTGACGGGCGCACCCTTCGATAATCTGCCGCAGGTCCCATTGCTGGCGAAGAGTGGCGGTATTCATGGAGAGTTTGCGTGGATCGGGACTGGTCATAGCAGGCTCCTTAACGGTCCAGTGACGGGACATCAACCCAGCGACGTTCTTTCCAGCTTTTCAGCGCCAGATCGACCAGTTGCAGTCCTTTTGCCCCCTCTAACAATCCCCAACGGTAATCGCCTTCGCCCCAGACGTGGCGCAGGAACAACTCCCACTGAACTTTAAAGGCGTTATCGTAATGCTGCGAATCCGGCACTTCTGCCCAGTCATTAAAGAAGTTATGGGTTTGACGCACGTCCGGATTCCACACCGGCTTAGGCGTATTGACGCTGGCCTGAGTGAAACAGTCGGTAAGGCCCGCAACGGCAGAGCCTTTAACGCCATCAACCTGGAACGTGACTAAATCGTCACGGCGGACGCGCACACACCAGGAACTGTTGATCTGCACAATAGCGCCGTTATGCAGTTCAAAAGTGGCATAAACGGCATCATCAGCGGTCGCCTGGTAGGGCTTATGCTGTTCATCCCAGCGCTCTGGAATATGCGTGGCGCCAATACAGCTGAGACTTTTTATCTCACCAAACAGGTTGTCGATGACGTAGCGCCAGTGACAAATCATATCCAGAATGATGCCGCCGCCGTCTTCGGTGCGGTAGTTCCAGGAAGGGCGCTGCGTGGGCTGAAGATTGCCTTCAAACACCCAATAGCCAAACTCACCGCGAACAGAGAGTACCTTGCCAAAGAAACCGGACTCATTAAGCAGCTTGAGTTTCTGCAGGCCAGGCAGCCAAAGCTTGTCCTGCACCACGCCATGACAAACCCCTTTTTCACGGGCGTAGTGGTAGAGATCCAGCGCTTCGTCCAGCCCCATCGCTACCGGTTTTTCGCTGTAGACGTGCTTGCCTTTGCTGATGGCTTTTTTCAGCAGAGCCGGGCGGGCCTGAGTCGTGGCTGCATCAAAGAAAATGCTGTCTGAGGGATTCTCCAGGGCTTTATCGATATTGGTGCCCCAGCGGCTGATACCATATTCCTTCGCCAGCGCGGCGATCTTTTCTTCGTTGCGGCCGATCAGAATGGGATCGGGCATCAGGCGGTCACCATTGGCCAACAGCACGCCGCCTTGCTGGCGTATTTGCACAATCGAGCGGATTAGGTGCTGGTTTTTCCCCATTCGTCCTGTTACGCCATGCATGATGATACCAACTGGGATCTGGGCCATTCATTCACCTCTGAGAAGAGAAGGTCAGTCAGCCACGCAGTTTGTGAGGAAAACCACAGTTCGCTTGATTGCTGCAGGCTGACCGATCGGGTTTGGTTAATACTCATTCAACCAGATGGTTGATAACCACACTATAGAGTCGGTTTTTGCTTCTGACGGTGATCGGATTCACATAACCAACTAGTTGGTTGAAAATATTCTCGACCTTGTTTTAGCCGCAAAATAGGGCACTATGATGTTAATAAAAGCAAAAATGCGTGAGGACACCGGTTTGGCTGACACGACAGTTAAGGATAAAAGCGAGACAGCGGATAAACAGAGCCGCATTCTGCAGGCTGCCCGAGCGGAGTTTGCAGAGAAAGGGTTTGATGGTGCAAGAGTCGACAGTATTGCCGAACGCGCTAAGGCCAACAAGCAGCTTATCTATTACTACTTCACCAACAAAGATGTGCTGTTTACCCGCGTACTGGAAGATGCTTACCGCGATATTCGTGAGCATGAAGCGGCACTGTCTCTTGAGGGCTTCCCGGCGAACGAAGCCATTCTCAAGCTGGTGGAATTCACCTGGCACTACTATCTGAAGAACCCGGAGTTTATCCGGCTGTTAAACAGTGAAAACCAGCTGAAAGCCCGGCATCTGAAAGGCTCAGAAACCACAGTGCAGATCAATCAGAGCTGGATAAGCATCACCCTGAATCTGCTTGAACGCGGCAGACGGGAAGGGAACGTCAGACAGGAAATTGATGTTATGCAACTGAACATCAATATTTCCGCACTGGGTTTTTTCTACCTGATTAACCAGTCCACGCTATCGATCCTTTATCAACAGGATCTCAGTGAGCAAGCCGCTTTAGACGAGCGCCTTCGGGTGATGAAAGAGTGTATCGCGGCGTGGATCCGGCCTTAAAGGGCGCAGGGTTTAGTGATCGAAACCGTGCCTCATCCGACCACACTTTTTATCCCTCTACTCCTGACCCCATCAACTGGCGGGTTAAACTACCGCTATCCTGCTGAAAAATAACCAAAATGATTAAATTCAGCAAGTTAAGCTGAATTGATTGCGGTTTGCAACCGTTGGCAAATATGTTGCCAACGGTTGCAAAAGAAAACATACTTGCAACATCAAAGCCGTCCCAAGCCACAAAAATCAACAAAATCAGGGTGGCAGGCAGCATTTTTCCGGTTAACAGGTTGGGCCTGGCGGCCTGATTACATTATCCTGTTGGCAAGAGTTGCCTCGGGACACAACAGCGTGAAGCCAAAGACAGAAGAAAAAAGAGTGCATAAAGCGACAGCCAGCGATGTGGCGGAACTGGTGGGGATGTCGAAATGGACGGTGCTTCGTGCCTTTAAACCGGGCGCATCCATTTCAGCCACCGCCCGTAACGAAGTGCTGGCAGCGGCAAAGCAACTGGGATTCAGGCCAAACCTGCTTGCCAGCAGTTTAAAAAAGCGCTCAACCAATTTGATTGGCGTGGTAGCGGATGAATTTACCAATCCGCACACCCTGAAGATGTTAAATGACGTTACCAGGCAGCTGAACAAGCGTGGCTATATGACGCTGTTACTGAATATCGATTCGGGTGCGGACTATCACTCGGTACTGCAGATGGCTGGGCAGCTGCAGGTAGACGGCCTGATTTATATGGCGACGATCCTGGATGATAAGCTGATTGTCACCGCACAGGAGTTGCACCACATTCCTTTTGTGCATGTCTGCCGCAATACAGACAGCAAAGATGTGGATGTCATCAATGTGGATGGCTTCGCTGCGGGATCGGCGCTGGGAAATGTGTTAGTGGAGCAGGGCTTTCAACGTTTTGGCTACATGAAGGGCCCGAATACTGCCTCTGATCACTTATTGCGAATGGAAGGTTACTCATCCTGTCTGGAGACAGCAGGGAGATCGCTGGATCAGGTATTGATCGCCGGGCATTACGACCGTGTGCTGGCCTGGGAAGTGATGACCGAGTATCTGCATTCCACACCTGAGAACGAGCGTATCGATGCGCTATTTTGCGAAAATGACGTGCTGGCTTTTGGTGTGCTGCAGGCCATCCGGGACTTTGACAGCACACTAAATATTGGCGTAGTCGGGTTTGATGATGTGGATGAGGCCAGAACCTCGACCTGGAATCTGACAACCTGGAACCAGCGGGCAGATTTACAGATTGCCGAAGCGATCAACAGACTGATTGATCACCAGCCTGATGAGAGTGGAGCCTGGCGACAGGGCGAATTATGTTTGCGGCAGTCGCATATTAAGAAATAGAGCCGTAGTTTCCCCCAGCCGCCATAACGTTACTTCACGTCAGGGCGGTTATACATGACATGAGTCCTTTTATTACTCTGATTCTTCAGCGGTATCGTCACGTCTGAGGGCTGTTAAAAAACAATCACATTTCAACAATGGAGCGTAATTAAACAGGAAAATTCACTTTGCAGGGATACGGGTGTCAGTTTCAAAACCAACATTAACGCACCTTACTTTAAAAATAACACTGTCTAATGATGCACATCTTCAGCTTAATAATAAGTGAGCGTGTTTCATGTAGTCGGTGACTCTGATTTATTGGAGCATCGTATGAAGCGTAGAAAATTTATTAAGGCTGGCCTGATCCTGGCCAGCACGGGCACTGCTGCCTCCGTTTTTAAACCCGCAGGCGCCGCGGATAATGTTCTTAACGGGGGAAAACTGTGGCAAGCCAAACAGACACCGCCTCCAGTGCCTGCCAATCCCACCAAACTGCTGTATCTGACAGCAGAGGAAGCGGACAAGGTTAAGGCCATCTTCGATCGTTTAATTCCTGCCGATGAGCTCAGTGTCAGCGCTTCTGAAGCCGGTTGCGTGGTCTTTATCGACAACCAACTGGCCGGAAGCTACGGCGATGCGGCGTGGAAATATAAGGGCGGCCCTTATGAAAAGGGCACCGAAGCACAGGG
>NZ_JBAVTT010000130.1:0-8786 GCF_049696395.1 Erwinia sp. | reverse complement strand
CAGCACCCAGGGGCCGCAGGCAATGCCCGCCGCCAGATATAAGGCAAAAGCCGTCACCGGCCCACGGTTAATCCAACCCGATGCCAGTGACATTAACAGTAATAGTCCGCCGGTGGCGGCGGTCCAGCCAAGAAATCCCATTGTTACTCCTTTTAAACTTGTTACCTGAAGTATGGACGCAAAAAGCGAAGCGGGAGAGATATCCTGTTGAAGTGGCGAGTTTTTAAACCAACAGTCGGTTATTAAGAGGGTTGGTGAGGAAAATCAGCTGGGGGAATGTCTGTTTCTGGAAACCACTGCCCTGTATTACGCATTCTGTGCCCCTGATCCCCGCAAAGATTGTCAGCAGGCAGTCAGAGGTATACTGTTAGCAGACTCATTTTTTCTCGCTGGCCAGTCTCTGCCGGCGATCCTCCGCTAAACCGAGGTTGTTTTGTCCAGTTATACGCCTAATCAACGTCCAAGACGTCTGCGCCAGACCCCGTCTCTTCGCGCCATGTTCCAGGAAACTTCACTGAGTCTCAACGATTTGGCTTTGCCGATCTTCGTTGAAGAAGGTCTTGATGACTATAAAGCCATTCAGGCGATGCCTGGCGTGATGCGCATTCCTGAAAAGCGTCTGGCCTATGAGATTGAACGTATTGCTAAGGCAGGTATCCGTTCAGTGATGACGTTTGGTATTTCGCATCATACCGACGCGGATGGCAGTGATTCCTGGCAGGAAAATGGCCTGGTGTCACGGATGTCGCGCATCTGCAAAGAGACCGTGCCGGAAATGATCGTAATGTCCGATACCTGTTTCTGTGAGTACACCACGCACGGTCACTGCGGTGTGTTGCACGATCATGGCGTAGATAACGATGCCACGCTGATCAACCTGGGCAAACAGGCTGTTGCTGCGGCTCAGGCTGGAGCCGATTTTATTGCCCCTTCTGCGGCAATGGACGGTCAGGTAGCTGCTATCCGTCACGCGCTTGATGCCGCCGGTTTCACTGACACCGCTATCATGTCTTACTCCACGAAGTTTGCTTCCTCTTTCTACGGCCCGTTCCGTGAAGCGGCAGGCACTTCGTTGAAGGGCGACCGTAAAACGTATCAGATGAACCCGATGAACCGCCGCGAAGCGCTGCGCGAGTCGTTAATCGACCAGGCCGAAGGTGCTGATGCACTGATGGTGAAACCTGCCGGGGCTTATCTGGATATTATCCGTGACGTCCGTGACCACACTGAACTGCCGCTGGCGGCGTATCAGGTGAGCGGCGAGTACGCGATGATCAAGTTTGCGGCTCAGGCTGGCGCAATCAGCGAGCGTGATGTGGTGCTGGAAAGCCTGGGCGCAATTAAGCGTGCCGGTGCCGATCTGATCTTCAGCTATTTCGCGCTGGATCTGGCTGAGAAAAAGCTGCTGTAGCCTGGCGTAAGAAATAAAAAACCGGCCACTGAGCCGGTTTTTTTACGTCTGCTGCGTGGGTTACACCACCACTTCAGCGATCCATTTCACCGATTTGATATTGGTGAAGTTATCCACGTCACCCACAATCTCATCCACATGACCGGCCATGCCTTTTTGCAGCGCTTCGGCTGAATGGCAGATCAAATGGCAGGCCGCGACATACGGCGCTGGCGATCCATCCGGTGCGGAGAGGATTTTGTCGATGCTGTAAGAGACCAGATAGTCGCCCATCCGCTCTTTGATCAGCGGCAGATGCACGTCGCGATAATAGTCATGATCAAAGTGGCCGTTTTCAGTAGTCGGATAAAGTACGCTGTATTTAATCAAACCTTCACCTCATTGAGTTTCCCCGGCACGCTTCCCGTACCGTTCTGTTCAGTATAGCGAGGATGCCAGCACGGCATTTAGCGCTTTGGAGTCATTGGGCTGGCTCACCTTCATCTGGGCGCTTAAGCCCCTCTTATCATGCTCCTTGCCTTCATCGGGTGAGGGCAGAAATCCTCTCCTCAGTGCTATGATTTTCTGCTCAGGCTTATTAGCATTCCCTGCGCTTTTTAGTGATTTGTCTGGATACAATGAATATTGCTAGCTAAAATGCTGCGCATTATCTTCTGGTGTTAACAAATTTCCTGCTATTACTGATGAATCTACTCAAAACACTCACCCGCTGGGCCCGAACGTTCTGGCCGCAGGCGGCATTGCCAGCCCGGAAAGAACGGTTTGCTGCGGCAATCGGTGCTGCCATCGCGTTGACGGGCACCAATTATTTATCCCACCTGATGCTTGGCGAAGCGAACCCATGGTTTATTGCACCTATGGGGGCTTCGGCAGTGCTGTTATTTGGTGTGCCTGCCAGTCCCTTAGCTCAGCCCTGGTCAATTATTGGCGGCAACCTGATTGCCTCGTTTATTGGTGTGGCCTGCGCCCAATGGATTGGGCATACCGATTTAGCGGGAGGGATAGCGGTTGGATTGACTATCAGCCTGATGTTCTCGTTACGCTGTTTACACCCACCAAGCGGTGCGGTAGCGCTGACGGCTGTGTTCGGCGGACCGGCGATTAGCCATCTTGGGTTCGGGTTTGTCCTCTATCCGGTGCTGATCAACTCCCTGTTTTTAACCGCAGTGGCGCTGGTGTTCAATAACGCATTGCGTCGCCGCTATCCCCACGCTGCCCCGGTAAAAACGACGACTGATACAACTCAGGTGATGCCAGCCCAACGGGTGGGTGTGAGTCGTGAGGATTTACACGCTGTCCTTGCTGAGCGCGGTGATTATCTTGATATCTATGAAGACGATTTGCAGGAGATTTTGTCTCAGGCGCAACAGCGGGCGCATCGTCGCCAGTCTGGGGATCTGCACTGATTTCTTCACCAGACCGTTAAAGTGACGAGGCCAGCGAAGCGATCAGGGCTCTGAGCCAACGCTGGGCTGATGACGCTTCGTTGCGGCGGTGCCAGATCAGATCGAAAGGCACTGTGGGTAAGTTCACCGGTGGCGTAAACATCAGTAACCGATCGGTGACTGATGACTGTTGAGCAACACGTTTCATCACGGTGGTCACCATATCTGTAGCGGCCACCACGGCCGGTGCGGCAAACATCTGTGGCAAGGTAAGTGCGCGACTGCGCTGTAATCCTTGCTGCGCCAACACCTGATCCACCAGACCATAACCATCGCCTTCCGGTGACACCAGCACATGACTCTGTCAGCAGAACGCACCGCAGTAGAAACGCTGTACCGCGCCTTCAATGAAAAAAATCCTGACTTGCTGGACAGGGTGGTCAGTGATGACTGGCAGGATATTCCCCTCGCACCAGGCCAGGGCCCGGGCGCAGCAGGACTTAAACCGATTATTCTGGGATTTATAGAAGCGCGACCGGATGTGCATATCCAGATTCATGAAGTGGTGCAAACGCCTGGCCGCATTGGCGTGCGTGCAGAG
Organism: Erwinia sp.; assembly: GCF_049696395.1. Classification (GTDB taxonomy): domain Bacteria; phylum Pseudomonadota; class Gammaproteobacteria; order Enterobacterales; family Enterobacteriaceae; genus Erwinia. The sequence continues at coordinate 5,389 of NZ_JBAVTT010000130.1, read as the reverse complement.
ATCACCGGCACGCACCTCGGCAGTTTCATGGGGATCCCGGCGACAGGGAAGTCAGTGAATTTTGCCATCTTTGAATTCCATCATCTGTCCGGCGGGCGCATCACCCATACCTGGCATCTTGAGGACTGGTTTGGCTTATTTCGTCAGCTTGGGCAGTTTCCTCAATTGGGATAATTACGCGGAAAACTCTGTGCGGTAAAATAATAAACATTAATACAACGGGGTGAATCAATCCCCCCTCTAGCTGACCGGCGATTATTTCCACTTATTGCGTCGAAGTCGTTATCAACCTGTACGGGGGGCAGTTAATGCCTCAGACCACTCATCATGGTCACACCGCGAGCAACTGAGTGTGCCAGTTTCGGTCATTTTTTCTACGTGACCGCAGTGATTGCAAGCGTAAGTCCCTGCGGTGTGTATCTCAGTCAGACTCTGCCGGTGCTCAGGGGGTAATACCGAAAGACCAGGTCTGATGCATTCATTATCATAACAATAGACACTTAGCTGTCCGTCAACCTCTACAAGGGCAAGTCTTACCTGTCCCAGGTGCTCGATATTTTTCAGGCGTAATTCCATCAAAAATTCATTCGCGGAGATATTGAGTCTGTCCAGATTGTTAATAACGTAACGGCCTTCAGAAACCAGCGTAATCACCTCACCCTCGACAAGGCGAGCTATGAGCGGGAAGCGAGACATCGACCATGTCGTTGCACGGTAAAGTAAGAGTAGCACGACAAAAACCATGATCACGGGTAGCACAGGGACGTCATCATAAAAGGTGACATCACCGGAGGCCGATCCAAGCGTTAATATAATGACCACTTCAAACAAAGAAAGTTGCTGTACGCCACGTCTACCGGAGATTTTAAGAAAGGTAAAAACCACCACATACGCTATGCATACACGCACCGCGACTTCACCAAGAAAAGTCCATTCGAGATCGTTAAGGAGGAATTTATGCCAGTCTGAACTATTCATTTTCACTTTCCCAGTGAGGCCAGAGTGTTGACATTATAGTGGTAAATACATCGAAAACACTTGCCGACAGAGTACTCTTAAAACTTAACCCAAATCACAATATGTTTCTGGGACAGTGATGTGAATAATATTTCAATTTTTCCGACAGGTAGAAGGCGCACCTTATCTCATCTTTTATGCCAAAACAGCGTCAGGAAGCGCAGGAAGAGTAATCAACATTCTTAAATGAAATAGGGGGGGACATTTTAAATATCATTATCTTCGAACACGGAGATGACTGCGTTCACGATTCGTTCCGATTGCGATAAATCCTCAGGTATTGTTCGGCAGCTCTTTTTTTTACCAGGCAAACGTTAGCGGGGCAGCCTTAAGCGAGAAGCGGAGTTAAATCCGTTAATCATCACATCTGGCGGGTATTGTTTATTTTATTGATTTAAATAGGAAATAAATGAATTTAAAGGTTGCCAGACTCCCTTTTAGCGGATTTTTTTTCATAAACGGCAAAAATCTATAGACGACCGGTCGAATACTTGTTAGTTTTGCATCACGACATCCGTTGATGTTTATCACGGCAGGGAGCTTCTAACCGTAGGGAAGGGGAGCGACATGCTGGCTGCAAGAGGGATAGAAACGTCATCTCTTCGGCAACAGGCAGTGCAGAAACAACACCGTTGACCCGTCGATTTTTTTGATTCAATCAATATACGACCGGTCTAATATGAAATCGACATTCTGGAGAATGACAATGAAAATTTTGATGGTACTGACCTCTCACGACACCCTGGGCGACACCGGCCGTAAAACCGGCTTCTGGCTTGAAGAGCTGGCCGCGCCGTACTACGCCTTCAAAGATGCCGGAGCGGAAATCGTGCTGGCTTCACCTAAAGGCGGTAACCCGCCGCTGGATCCGAAAAGCAACGAGCCTGACTTCCAGACCGAATTCACCCACCGCTTTGAAGCGGATACCGACGCGATGGCTCAGCTGGCGACCACCGTTCGTCTGGACAGCGTGTCGCAGGCTGATTTCGACAGCGTATTTTATCCGGGCGGTCACGGTCCGCTGTGGGACCTGGCGGAAGATCAGCATTCGATTGCGCTGATTGAATCCTTCTTTGCCGCTGGCAAGAACGTGGCGTTTGTATGTCACGCACCGGGTGTACTGCGTCATGTTAAAACGCCGGAGGGTAAACCGCTGGTAGAGGGGCGTAAGGTCACCGGCTTCACCAACACTGAAGAAGAGGCGGTGGGCCTGACCCATGTCGTGCCGTTCCTGGTGGAAGACGAGCTGATTGCGAAGGGCGGTCTCTATTCTAAAGGCGCTGACTGGAGCTCGTATGTCGTGACCGACGGCCTGCTGATCACCGGCCAGAACCCGACTTCATCGGCAGAAACGGCGGAACAGTTGTTAAAACAGCTAGCCAGCTAAAACATCTGCGGTTATCTGAGCTGGGCAGAGTAGAAAACGCCCAGCCTTAATAGCCTGATTGAATCAAACCTTCTTAAAATAAGTGAGAAAATACATGTTAAGAAAATCAATCGTATCAGTGGCATTAGGGTTGGCTATGTCTGTGTCTGCCCAGTCATCTCTGGCCGCGCCGGTGAAAAACATCGTTTTGGTGCACGGTGCCTTCGTTGATGGCTCTGGGTGGGACCCGGTCGCCCGTATTCTGAATAAAGCGGGTTATAAGGTGTCAATTGTTCAGGAACCGCAAACCTCTTTAGCTGATGATGTCGCGGCGACCAGGCGCGTACTTAAGATGCAAAACGGTAAAACACTCCTTGTCGGGCACAGCTACGGGGGGATGATCATCAGCGAGGCGGGTAACGATCCCTCCGTGGCTGGTCTGGTATACATTGCGGCCATGCAACCCGATAAAGGGGACTCGCTGCTGAGTCTGGCAAAAAAATACCCACCTGCATCGCACTCCATTGCTGAAACGGAGGATCACTTTCTCTATCTGAAGCCGGAAGCGTTCCATGCTGACTTTGCCGCAGACTTACCGAGAAAAGAAACGGATCTTCTGGCGCAGTCTCAGGTTATGCCTTCGGTTGCGGCATTCAGCGCACCGGCAGGTGAACCGGCCTGGAAAAATAAGCCCAGCTGGGCCGTGGTAGCGACGGAGGATCGGGCTATCAACCCTGAGCTGGAACGCTTTATGGCCGGACGCGCCAACAGTAAAGTTACCGAACTGAAAGGTAACCATGCTCTGTACGCTTCCCAACCGGGCAAGATTGCGGCGGTCATTGAGGATGCTGCACAGGCCCTGTCACGCTGACAGCAAGATCGTTTCAGCCGATGAGATTATGTTACCTGAGCCCTAAAGTGATTAGGAAACTCACCCTGGGGCTCTTTATAGACGACTGGTCTAAATCTTGGTAAATTGACGAGATGAAAACAGCAACGCAACCACACAACCAGCAAGTCCGTGAACATATTCTTGCAACCGGCCAGCGTATTATGGCGGGCAAGGGGTTCTCGGCCGTCGGGCTTAAGGAAATTCTGGACGAGTCAGATGTCCCGAAAGGGTCTTTTTATTACTACTTTCCGTCAAAAGAAGATTTTGGCGTGGCCATGCTGGAACGTTACTTTACGGATTATTTGGCCGATCTTGACGAGACGCTGGCTCAGTCAGGCATCAGTCATGCCCAGAGGCTGATGAATTACTGGCAGAAATGGCGTGATACGCAGTCCTTTTATGACTGCCAGGGTAAGTGCCTCGCCGTTAAACTGGGCGCAGAGGTGGCTGACCTGTCAGATAAAATGCGTTTGACGCTGATGCGCGGTACGGCGGGCATTATTTCCCGGCTGGCGGATGCGCTGGAAGCTGCCGCCGCGGAAGGAACGTTAACGCTAGAGGATGAACCTGAAAAGGTCGCCGAAAGTCTCTATCAGCTTTGGCTCGGCGCCAGCGTGATGGTGAAAATTGTCCGTACAGCGACACCCTTTGATGCCGCGCTGAAAATGACCCGGCAGATTTTGCGTATCTCCCTACCAAACTGAGGGTTGTTTACACATGCCAGGAGGACCAATGTCAGACAAAGATTCCTATCCAAATGATGACGCTACAAAACAAATTCAACATAAACTGGTCTTACAAACGGGGACGGCCTGGAATGGACAATCCTGTGAAGGGTACCCAAAAGGCAAGCCACAAATATCAGTGATGCGGATGTCTTTACCTCCTCATAGTGAGTTGCCCTGGCACATCCATTCAATGCCTAATACAGCCTATGTCCTTTCCGGTCAGTTGACCATTGAAGACAAAGACACGGGGAATACCCATCGCGTTGAAGCGGGTGAAGCGGTTAATGAAACCGTAAACAGTGCACATCGAGGCTACACCAAAGAACAGCCAACAGAGCTCATCATTTTCTATGCTGGTGTAGAAGGCCAGGCGCTTTCTGAATCGCTGCCCGGGGAGGAGTCCGAATTTTGAATGACTGCCGCTCCGCACAAATTTACGGACTTTCGAAGAGGATTGGCGCGGTCACGACTCTCTGACGACCGGAAGATCCACGAAGCGGGTAGTATAAGCGGGCGACAGCATCTCACGCTTCATTGACCAGTCGCGCTGGATCCCCTGGCCGGCAAACCAGACGCGGCTACCGCTTTTTTTATTCAACGAATCCAGCACTTTCATCAATTCCTCACTGTTGGCTTTAGGCTGAAACTCATCGAACAGGTTCAGCTGCGCCACGCCCTGGTTGAAGAAGTCGCCAAGCATGATGCCGCCTTTCATATAGCGATGACCGGGCCGCCAGATCTTGTCCAGGCACTGAACGGCGGCGTGAATAATATCGCGGGTATCCTGAGTCGGCGTCAGCAGCTTAAAAGTGGCGGCGTTGGTGTAATAAGGATGATTGGGATCGTGCGGGCTGGTGCGGATAAAGGTGCCAATTTCCCGGCAGTATTGGTTCTCGCCGCGTAGTTTCTCAGCCCCACGGGCAGCATAGCTACAGATGGCTTCATGCATCTCCTGATACTCAGTGATACGGTGGCCGAACGAGCGTGAGCAGAGGATGTGTTGCTTAGTGGGGACTTCCTCCATCTCCAGACAGGCTTCACCACGCAGCTCCCGAACCGTGCGTTCCAGCACCACACCAAAATGCTTGCGGATCAGCGCCACCGGCGTATCAGCCAGCTGCAGCGCAGTTTCAATCCCCAATCCTTCCAGCTTTTTCGACAGGCGGCGGCCCACGCCCCAGACTTCTTCTACCGGCAGCAATTCCATCAGCTTACGCTGGCGGGCAGGTGAGGAGAGATCGAGAACATGGCCGGTTTTCGTCCATTTTTTGGCGGCAAAATTGGCCAGTTTGGCGAGGGTTTTGGTCTGCGCAATCCCGACACCCACTCTCAGGTGAGTATCCTGCCAGATCCTGTCGCGCACCTGGCGGCCAAATGTGTCCAGTG
>NZ_JBAVTT010000129.1:0-13166 GCF_049696395.1 Erwinia sp. | reverse complement strand
CAGCCGGTAATGCGGGCAGCGGGGCGAGCACTGTGCTGGTTGGAACGCACACGCTGCCAACGGTAGCGATTACCAACAGCACCGTGTTTGGTGGCGACCACTACCTGAACCTCAGCGAAGCCAATGTCGCAGAAACCCTCAGCGGGACCTCCACTAACGCTGCGGGTAGCTCGGTATCGGTTAACGTTGCGGGGAATATTTACACCACCACCGTACTGGCAAACGGCAGTTGGAGCATTTCAGTCCCTTCCGCCGTGTTGAAGGCTATTCCCGATGGCAGCAGGACAATCTCGGTCACCGTAACGGATGCGGTAGGAAATACCTCGACCGCCAGCGATGCCTTCACGGCAGTCACCCACAACCTGCCAGCGATTGGCGTCGACCCGATACTCAGCCTTGTCAGCGTATTGCTAACTGGCCTGACCATCTCGGGGGGCACGCAAAACCTGGCGCAGGGCACGCGATTGAACGTCACTCTTGGGGGCGAGACGAAGCAGGTGACAACGGATGCCTTAGGACGCTATAGCGTGAAATTCACCGGTGGGTTACTGACAGCGCTGAGTCTGAGCAGCATCGTAACCGTCACAGCGGTTGATGCCGCAGGTAACCCAGCGTCTACCAGCAATACCCTGCTGTTGGGTTCTCTGCTGCCGGTCAGCACAGCGTCTGTGGCTACGGCCTCGGTGCTGATGGCGGTAGTCGCCGACGATACTTCAGCGGCGGCGGCCTCAACGCACTCGACGCACTCAACCACAGCGGAAGCCACCACCACGGCGGCTCATACCACTGCGGTTGATTCAACGCTGGTAACCGGTAGCGATATCAACACTACAGACACCAGCACCACAACCCATGACACAACCAGCACTGCGGCAGCAACGGAAACAGCGGCAGTGGCAGACAGCAGTGCCTACACCATTGGTGGTGTGGTGATTACGCTGGCGGATGGTCATACGGTTGAAGGCGCATCGGTGACCGGTAGCACTGGTGACGATACGGTAACCCTGAATACGCTGAACTTTACCCATATCGATGGCGGGGCGGGAACCGATACGCTGGTGCTGAATGGCGAGCACATGAACCTTGACCTCACTTCCCTGGGACTGAAAGTGGAGGGCATCGAGATTATCGACCTCGGTAAAGCCGGCAACAACAGCGTGAAGTTGGATCTCAACGAAGCGCTGAATCTCACCGACAGTCAGACCAACGATCTGGTGATTAAAGGGACGCTTGGTGACCAGGTTACCCTGGCCAACAGCGATGGCGGCGTCTGGGCAACAGCAGGGCAGCGGACCGTGGAGGGACAAACGTTTGACGTTTATCACAACTCGGCGCTCTCTTCTGCCAACACGCTGGGCGACGTACTGGTACAGCACAATCTGCAGGTCCACGTGGTCTGAGGATGACTTCCCCTGCATGGGAGAGGAAATTCTCGTGCAGGGCGTCTAAGGTTAAGAGGAGGTTAACAGTTACTGACGTGAGAAAGGGGATGTTATAAAATCAGACCGACCACGCAAAGCGTTAGCATTGCGTAAAGAAAGACCAATATTATTACTATAAGAGGCGCGCCATTTAGGGGCGATCCTCCAAAGCAGAGGGGTTCCCCTCTATTTTATGCAGGGTGCAATGGCGTTCTTCTAACCATTTCTCTTGTGACGGCGTGTTTTGCACTCCGTTAGACACCGGGTCAGGCTCAGCTCCCTCTTCGGCGCTGGCCAGCTTATGCCTTTGGAAAATAAAGCTCTGCTTTATCTTTTGCGGCATACCTTTACCTATCATCCGGTGCACAAGGGAATTTCGATGGTGTCTACAGGCAGTAAATTGAAGAAAGTGTGGCTGTCACTCTGTATTGGTGCACTCTGCGCTTCACTGAGCCAGGCTGCGCTGGCAGCGAAGAAAGAGCCGAAAGCGGAATTTAACTGGCGTGCCGCCCCGACCGAGGAGCAAATCGCCACCCTGACACTGCGCGATGCCATCCTGCGCGCGTTTGCCCGTAACCCCAAAATTTCCGAAGCAGCAGCCCAGATCCACGTTGGCGAAGCCGATCTCGATGCGGCCAAAAGTGCGTGGTATCCCCAAATTTCCCTCTCCGCTACGGGAGGGCGGTCGCAACAGACTGATTCGTCAGGCAGCCTGAACAACAACGGCTCTGGTGGCATCACGCTCAGCCAGTTGCTCTACGACTTTGGCCGGACAGGCGGGGCTATCGACGAGCAACATAAACTCTCGGATGCCTATCGCTACAGTCTTTACGACACCATGACCACCGTGGCTCAGGACACGCTGCAGGCGTATCTGGAGGTCAAACGCTATAAGGCGCTGGTGGAGGCTTCCCGCAATAATGTCGTCTCCCTTGAGCATGTCAGAGATATAGCCAAACTGCGTGCAGACGCCGGGTTAAGTTCACAATCCGACGTATTGCAGGCCGAAACCCGTATAGCGGGTATGCATGCCACGCTGGAGCAGTACCGGGCTCAGGAACGCTCAGCCCAGGCTCAGTTAACCGTGCTGACCGGCGTTGTCTCCAGCGAACTGCCGGAATTGCCGCAGTCGTTGCTGAACCAGCAAATTACCCTCGACAAAATAGCCTACGAAAATAGCTCGGCCGTGCGCAGTGCGCAGGCCAAACAAGAAGCGGCGATGGAGCGTGTCCGTCAGGCGTCTTCGAATCACTGGCCGACGATCAAAGTCCAGGCTGGCCGAACCCGCTATGAAAACAGCAGCCGCTCCTACTGGGATGATGAGTTACAGCTGCAAGTTGAAGCGCCGCTTTATCAGGGCGGATTGGTGAATGCCAAAACCCGTGCTGCAGAAGGCGACAGGGAAGCGGCTGAAGCCGCCATTCAACAGTCGAAACTGGACATTAATCAACATGCTTCAACCGCGTATGCCGACATGATTGGTGCCCAGCAACGGCAAAGCGCCGGGGAAGCGCAGTTGGACAGTGCCGACCATACCCGCTCGGTTTATGCCGATGAATACAAGCTGAACAAGCGCAGCCTCAACGATTTGCTGAGCGTGGAGCAGGATGTTTTCCAGGCCGACAGCAGTCGCCTGATGGCTCTTTATGACGGCTGGGATGCCACGGTTCGTTATGCCGCCGCGGTAGACAACCTGCTGGATATTATGGGGATTGATCGCGAAGCCACCAGTGGGCAATCCTTGCCGTCACTCTGACGCTGGAAGCACACGCAACTTTTAAGGCAGTACTATGACCAAACAAACCGCAAGCACCGAGAACTGGATTGATGCCATGCTGCGTGTCGCCGCACGCTTTGGCAAACCTGCGGACGGTTCAACGTTACGCCAGCAGATGCGCTGGTTTGAACACCTGACGCCAGCGCAGCAGCTGGAGAGGCTGGCAGGCCTGCTCGGCCTGCATATGACCATGATGCCGCGTGACAAAATCCGCTGGCGACAGGAAGTGACGCCGGTCATTTTGATCATGGAAAACGGCAACGTGGTGGTGGTGGAAGGCATCGACGCGGAAGGGAAAGCGCGTTACTGGCTAAGCGACGGTGGCGATGTAGTACGGGAAAGCGAACTGGCGCTGCTGCTGGCGCAAAGTCAGGAACAGGTCGGCATTGTTGGCGTCGCGGCGCGTGGGCGTGATGCGCGTATTGATGAGTTCGTAAAACCTTACAAGAAGCACTGGTTCTGGGAAAACTTCCGTGGCATGGGGCGGAAGATCATGGAGATTTCGCTGGCTTCAGTGGTGGGCAACGTGCTGGCACTGGCCGGGATCCTGTTCTCCATGCAGATTTACGATCGGGTTATCCCGGCGCAATCAGAAGCAACATTATGGGTGCTGTTTACCGGGGTGCTGATCGCGGCGGTCTTTGAATATCTTATCCGTTTGATGCGAACTCAGGTGTCCGATCTGATGGGGAAGCGTATTGACTTAAAAGTGTCTTCAATGCTCTTCGCCCGGGCGATGAATATCCGCAACGAGGCCCGGCCAAAATCGACCGGTTCTTTTATTTCACAACTGCGTGAAATCGACCAGGTTCGTGAACTGCTCACCTCCACTACAGTGGGCGCGGCAGCGGATATGCCGTTCGTGATCCTGTTCCTGTTTATCATGGCCTTTATCGGCGGCCCGCTGGTGATTGTGCCGCTGCTGGCGATCCCAATGATTGTGATCCCAGGCTTGCTGGTGCAGATCCCCATGGCGAAACTGGCGAAAGAGGGGCTGCGTGAAGGGGCGTTACGTAATGCGGTGCTGGTGGAAACCATTGAAGGCATCGAAGACATTAAATCTCTGCAGGCAGAACCTTACTTTCAGCGTCAGTGGGAACAGACGCACGAAGTCAGCGCGGCTGTAGGTATGCAGCAACGACTTTGGGGAGCCCGATTGACTGGCTGGGCCTCCACAGTTCAGCAGTTAACTTATGCCAGCATGCTGGTGTTCGGGGTGTATCTGGTTCTCAATGGCGATATCACCACCGGTACGCTGGTAGCCAGCAGCATGCTTTCCTCCAGAACCATTGCACCGCTGATGCAGCTGACCATGGTCTTCTCCCGCTGGCAGCATGCCAAAAGCGCCATGACCGGCCTGGACGAACTGCTGAAAAAGCCGTTGGATCAGGTAGAAGAAGGCGAAATGGCGCACTGCCCAACGCTGACCGGTCAGTACGATCTGAAAGGCGTTCAGTACAGCTACGATGAGGAAAACGCTAAAAATGTGCTGACTATTGGTCAGCTGCAAATCAAGCCCGGCGAGCGCATTGCCATCCTCGGCAAAGTGGGCGCGGGCAAATCAACCTTGTTGCGACTGCTCGCCGGTCAGTCAATGGCTACCCAGGGAAAAGTGGTGGTGGATGGCGTGGATATTCGCCGTATCGATCCGGTTGACCTGCGCCGTCAGCTTGGCTGGCTCTCTCAGGATTCCCGCCTGTTCTTTGGCACGCTCAGGCAAAACCTGATGCTGGGGAACCCGCATGCCAGCGAACAGGAGATGCTGCAAGCCTTGCGCATCAGCGGGGCGCTCAGCCTGGTGCAGCAGGATGCTGCCAGCCTGGATCGGGTGATCAATGAAGGGGGACGTGGGCTTTCTGGTGGTCAGCGGCAGATGGTGATGCTCAGCCGGATGATCCTGCGCCAGCCGCAGGTGGTGCTGATGGACGAGCCAACCGCCTCTATGGATGAACAGCTTGAAGATCACGTTATCCGTCAGATGCAGGGCTGGCTCTCCGGCCGTACGCTGGTGCTGGTCACTCACCGCCCGGCGTTACTCAAGCTGGTGGACAGAATAGTGGTGATGGATAACGGCCGCATCATTGCTGATGGCGCGCGAGATGAGATCATTCGCAGTGCTGCTGCACAAACGGCGAAACAAAACGTGGCGCGGGGAGATGCAGCATGAGCCTGATCATGGTTGACCGCAGCATGAAGCAGAACGAGCGCAAAACCTCCGCCATCATCTGGCTGTGTACCGCTGCGCTGGTGATTTTCTTTGTCTGGGCGCATTTTGCCATTCTGGATGAAGTGACCGTGGGCACCGGCAAGGTCACCCCTCTGAGCCACGCACAGGTGATTGAGAGTCTGGACGGCGGGATCGTCGACCAGCTGAATGTGCATGAAGGGGATATTGTCGAAAAAGGCCAGGTGCTGGCAAAACTCGACCCAACCCGATTTCAGTCCAATTTTGGTGAAGCGGCTTCCAAAGCCAGAACGCTGCGTGCTTCAGCAGAACGGCTTCAGGCGGAGCTGACCGGTGCGCCACTGGCTTTCAGCGCCGCGACTCTGAAAGAGCCTGACCTGGTCGCACGAGAAACACAGCTGTATCAATCCCGTCGTCGCAACCTTACGGAAACCGTCAAAAATCTGGAAGATGCAAAAAGACTGGTGCAGGACGAACTTAGAATGACGGCGCCGCTGGTGGCTAAAGGGGCTGCGGGGGAAGTGGAGGTCATTCGCCTTCGCCGTCAGGTTAGCGATCTGCAGGGGAAAATTGATGAGGCCAAAAATGACTACGCCGTGCGGGCGAGGGAAGAGCAGGTCAAAAATAATGCCGACCTTGATGCTCAGTTGCAGGTGGTTACCGGGAAAGAAGATCAGCTGACTCGCGCCACCATTTACTCACCGGTTCGTGGGATTGTGAAGGACATTCAGGTCACGACCGTCGGTGGGGTGTTGCAGCCTGGCGGCAAGCTGATGGAAATCGTGCCGCTGGAAGATCAGCTGCTGATAGAAACCCGCATCAATCCTCGTGACATTGCGTACATTCGGCCAGGCCTGCCTGCCACGGTGAAGGTCACCGCCTATGATTCTTCAATCTATGGCGATCTGGCGGGCGAGGTGGAAAACGTCTCACCAGATACCCTTCAGGACGAGGTAAAGCGCGATCAGTACTACTACCGGGTGTACGTTCGCACGCAGAAAGCCGAGCTGACCAATAAGGCCGGGCGAAAATTCCCGATTGTTCCCGGTATGGTGGCGAATGTTGAAATTAAAACGGGTCAAAAATCGGTCATGGACTATCTGATTAAGCCGCTGAATAAAGTTAAAGAATCGCTCAGAGAACGCTAAGAAATAACGCCAGTAAATAATTGATGAAGGTTATTTTCATGAAATAATTAACATCTATGTTGCTGGCGTTTTTTTTGATGATTTGTGCTTAATTGGTGATAAAAAGAGCAGGGCGAGGGAGGTTATTGCTTCGGTGTAATTATCTTTACTTAAATTGACGGTAGGCTGAAAAAAGAATAAAAAAAAGCCGAACACAAGGTTCGGCGGGAAATAGGGTAAAACAATCTCATTCGGGGTGAATGAAGGTAATACTGAAATAAAATGATGATAGCGAGGTCATTATATTCCCTGATGGATGAAAATTTTTATCATTCAGTGCTTCGCAAGCTAACCTTACATAACTTGATGAAAAATAACGCTTCGACGAATTATTGATGATTCATGCTATATTTTTTATCAATACGTGCTGCTTGAAAGCTCCCCTCTTTTTACATCCTGAAATATAAACTTAGTACTCTGAAACATATTCGGAAATTTAGTATCATTTTCTTTATAGATTATTACTGCCTGCGCACTAGTATGAGGTTGCCGGCTGAAAATTCGACGTTCAGCAAGCAGTGGCATAATAAGGCACATAACTAGAGGGTATTAAAATGAAACTTCGAGTTCTTTCCCTGATGGTCCCAGCGATGCTGATCGCCGGTTCAGCGGGCGCAGCTGAAATCTACAACAAAGACGGTAATAAACTTGACCTGTTCGGCAAAGTAGACGGTCTGCACTATTTTTCCGATAACGACGGTTCAGATGGCGATCAGTCTTATGTTCGCTTTGGTTTTAAAGGTGAAACCCAAATCAGCGATCAGCTGACCGGCTACGGCCAGTGGGAATATCAGGCAGCGCTGAACACAGCTGAGTCTGAAGGGACGGCAAACAGCTTTACCCGTGTTGGCTTTGCTGGTGTGAAGTTCGGCGATGCCGGATCTTTCGATTACGGTCGTAACTATGGCGTAGCTTATGACATTGGCGCCTGGACTGACGTCCTGCCAGAGTTCGGTGGCGATACCTACGGCGCGGACAACTTCATGTTCCAGCGTTCGAACGGCCTGGCAACTTACCGTAACAACAACTTCTTTGGTCTGATTGATGGCCTGAACTTCGCTGTTCAGTATCAGGGCAAAAATGACAGCAATACCGAATCTGCTACCGGCCGTGACGTCCTTGGCGGTAACGGTGACGGTTATGGCCTGTCTACCACTTATGATCTGGGTGAAGGCTTTGGTATTGGTGCGGCCATGTTCAGTTCCGACCGGACTAATGAACAGAATGGTAACTCGACTGCTACTCAGGACATCCTGGGCCGTGGTGACAAAGCTACCGCGTACACCGGTGGCCTGAAATATGACGCCAACAACATCTACCTGGCAGCAATGTATACCCGTTCACTGAATGCTACCCGCTTCGGTAACAGCGATTCTGCTGCTTACGGTTATGCAAACACCGCAGACAACTGGGAACTGGTTGCACAGTATCAGTTCGACTTCGGTCTGCGTCCTTCCCTGGCGTTTGTCAGCTCACGCGGCAGCGACATCGAAGGTTACGGTTCTCAGAACCTGAAAAAATATGTTGATGTGGGCGCGACTTACTACTTCAACAAAAACATGTCTACCTACGTTGATTACCAAATCAACCTGCTGGATGACAACAACTTCACCGACGCAGCCGGCATCAACACCGATGACGTCGTAGCACTGGGTCTGGTTTACCAGTTCTAAGTTGTTTGGGGAGCGCAGGCCTCTGCGCTCCCTCGTTCCTCATCCTTCGCCTGCCCTTTCATCCCTTCCTTTTTTCTCTTAATTGCTTGCGCGCTGATGACGGTGACGTGGACGATAGAGCTGTTTGACATGCGTCTGCTTGTAATGCTTGTAGCCTGAAAAGATAATCAGTCCCAGGCAAGCAGCAAGGAGTGCAAAATAAATCATGATATCTCCTTTGAAATCATCAAATGGCAGACGATTGTAGCCTGCGTTCGCTGACTATCCTGGTGAGCATTGCAGACAAGATCAAGTGCATTTTCCCGGAAGAAATGGCCCATTTGGTCACTTTCCGGTCCAATATTTACTACAGGTGTTATCGGTTATATGAAGAGGAATTGGCTGTATTGCCCTGCTCTGGCAGCATTTATTATGCTTTCAGGCTGTGACGATCATAACCAGAGTCGCGACGATTCGGCGATGGTGCTGGAAGGAAGCACAATGGGAACATTCTGGCGAATTAGCCTCGCTGGCGTGGCCCCTGAACGGAAAGAGAGCCTGCAAAAAGAGGTTCAGCAACAGTTAGACGAAGACGATCATCAGCTCTCTACCTGGAAAAAAGACTCTGTCCTGTCGCGTTTCAATCAGTATCGCGGCAGTGAGCCTCAGCCCGTCAGCGAAAATATGGCGGATATCGTGACCCTTTCCCTGCGAATTGGTCAGAAAACGGCAGGCGCGATGGACATTACCGTTGGCCCGCTGGTCAATCTTTGGGGGTTTGGCCCGGACAAACAGCCGGTGAAACAGCCCAGTCAGGCACAGATTGAGGCGGCAAAGGCGTTGACCGGATTACAGCATCTGCAGGTGATTCAGAAAGCTGAGGGCGCTTATTTACAAAAAGATCTGCCTGGCCTGTATGTCGATCTTTCCACCATGGGGGAAGGTTTTGCCACCGACCATCTGGCCAGACTGATGGAGAAAGAGGGGATTAACAACTACCTTGTTTCCGTAGGGGGCGCGGTGCTGACCAGAGGAAAAAATGGCCAGAGCCCGTGGAAAGTGGCTATTCAGAAGCCAACAGATCGGGAAAATGCGGTACAGGCGGTGGTCGATCTTCAGGGCCATGGCATCAGCACCTCCGGCAGCTACCGTAACTATTACGAGCTGAACGGTAAACGTTTCTCCCATGTTATCGACCCCTCCACCGGGCGGCCCATTCAGCACAAGTTAGTTTCTGCTACGGTGATTGCCACCACGGCGTTGGAAGCCGATGGCTGGGACACCGGGCTGATGGTGCTGGGCGAAGAGAAAGCCAAAGCGCTGGCGCTACGTGAAAACCTGGCGGTCTACCTGATAGAGAAGCAGGGCGATGGCTTCAGTAGCTGGATGTCACCGCAGTTTAAGGCGTTTATTTTACCACAGTAGGGCGGAATGCCCGGGGAGTCATCATGCTGGATTTGTTTAGTGAAGAGGCTCCGTGGGCTGAGCCCCTGGCGGACGGAGCGGTGATCCTGCGGCGTAGAGCAAGAGACGAAGCCGAAGAATTGATGCGGTTAGTAGAGGACGTCTCCAGTCAGAACCCATTCCATCACCGCATCACGCCCGGTGGACACCGTATGTCGGTTGCCATGACCAACTGCGGTGACTTTGGCTGGTCATCAGACGCGCGGGGCTATCAATACAGTGAGCGAGATAACGCCAGCGGTCATCGCTGGCCAACGATGCCGGACCGTTTTCGCCACCTGGCCAGAGACTGCGCTGGCGAAGCGGGTTTTCCCCAGTTCACCCCGGACGCCTGTCTGATCAATCGCTATGAACCTGGAGCAAAACTCACCCTGCATCAGGATAAAGATGAGCAGGATTTAAAGCAGCCCATCGTCTCTGTTTCGCTGGGTTTACCGGCGGTCTTTCAGTTCGGTGGTTTTGAACGCGGAGACGCCACCCAGCGCGTGCTGCTGGAACATGGTGATATCGTGGTCTGGGGCGGACCTTCACGTCTGCGGTTTCACGGCATATTGCCGCTTAAACCAGGAATTCACCCCTTAACCGGCGCTTTTCGCTTCAATCTGACCTTCCGGCGCGCATTTCGTTAAGCGATTCTGAGTCAGATGAGAATTATTATTGATATCGTCTGGTGACTCATTACACTGCACACTGCCTTGTTGTTACCCGGATGGTGTCATGGAGTTGCTACGCGTTGTTTACCGGCAGTATCGCTGGCCGTTTATTTTGGTTATTGCTCTCAGCCTGCTTAGTGCCGCGCTGGGGATTGGGCTGATCGCGTTTATCAATAAAGAACTGATTGTTGCCCTGAACTCTTCGTTACTGGTTCTGCCGGAATTTCTCGGCTTACTGCTGCTGCTGATGGCGGTTACGCTGGCTTCGCAGCTGGCATTAACCGTGCTGGGCCACCATTTCGTTTACCGCCTGCGCGGTGAATTCATCAAACGTATTCTGGACACCCAGGTTGAACGCATCGAGCAAATCGGTAGCGCACAACTGTTGGCCGGGCTGACCAGCGATGTGCGTGCCATCACCATTGCTTTTGTTCGTCTGCCTGAACTGATCCAGGGGATCATCCTGACAGTCGGATCGGCGGCTTACCTGGCCTGGTTATCGCCGGAAATGCTGTTTGTTACCGCTGTCTGGGTAGCCATCACCATTGTTGGCGGCTGGTTGCTGGTGTCGAAAGTGTACCGTCATATGGCAAAACTGCGTGATATTGAGGACAACCTCTACACGGATTTCCAGACCATAATTGAAGGGCGCAAAGAGCTGGCCCTGAACCGCCAGCGTGCACAGCTGATCTATGAAACGGTCTATCAGGAGGATGCGCGTAATTACCGTCATCATATTGTGCGTGCCGACACCTTCCATCTGAGCGCGGTAAACTGGTCGAATATTATGATGCTGGGCGCCATTGGCCTGGTGTTCTTTATGGCGAACAGCCTTGGCTGGGCAAATACCGCTGTAGCGGCAACCTATTCCCTGACTCTGCTGTTCCTGCGTACGCCATTGCTTTCTGCCGTGGGCGCTTTGCCTACGCTGCTGACGGCCCAGGTGGCTTTTGACAAGTTAAACACCTTCAAGCTCACGGAATACCACCCCGACTTTATTGCGCCACCGGTTGCCAACAACTGGAAGACGCTTGAGCTGCGCAATCTGGTGTTCCATTACGGTGAACAAGGATTTGCAGTTGGGCCAATAAATATGACGCTGAAGCGTGGCGAACTGGTGTTCCTGATCGGCGGTAACGGCAGTGGGAAATCGACGCTGGCGATGTTACTGACCGGGCTTTATCAGCCTGTTTCTGGCCAAATCTTGCTGGATGGTGAAGAGATCGACGGTTCGAACAGGGAGAAGTATCGTAGCCTGTTCTCGGCGGTCTTTACCGATGTTCACCTGTTCGATCGGCTGATCGATAATCAGGGACAGGCGGCCGATCCGGCTAAAGTTCAGGCCTGGCTGTCGCGCCTGCAAATGCAGGACAAAGTGAAGCTGGAAGGCAACAAAGTCCTGAACCTGAAGTTGTCGAAAGGGCAGAGCAAGCGTCTCGCGCTGTTACTGGCTACCGCTGAGCAGCGCGATATCCTGCTGCTGGATGAATGGGCTGCCGACCAGGACCCGCATTTCCGCCGTATCTTCTACCGGGAGTTGTTGCCGTGGTTGCAGGAGATGGGGAAAACCGTGTTTGCCATCAGTCATGATGACCACTACTTCCTCCATGCGGATCGCCTGCTGGAGATGCGTGAAGGCAAACTTAGCGAACTGACTGGCGAAGAGCGGGAACTTGCCACGCTGGATGCCGTCAAACGCACAGACGTGGTTAGCCAGGGCTAGCGACAGGCATTTTTAACTGAGGGATTGACATCAATGAAACAGTTACCGCTGATTTTACTCTGTGTATTGATGCTCAGCGCTTGTGACAATGCAGCTGAAAAGCCCGCTCCAGCAGCGAGTGAGGCGCCATCAGCCAGCTCATCACCGGCAGCTGGCTGGGTGGGGAAATGGGTTGGCGTGGAAGGTTTATCTCTTACGATCAGTAAAGACGAGGCGCTGGGTGAGGGTAACTACTTGCTGACTATGCAGTACAGCCTTGATGCTACGGACAAAGGCACCTTCAAGGGGAAAGCCACGCCACAGGGCATGACTTTCACCCGCCCGGATGGCGAGCATACGCTACGGGCTGGCGACGGTGCCGCAACCGGTCTGAAGTGGCTGGCGGAGAAGAAGGATTGTCTGGTTGTACAGCCGGGCGAGGGTTACTGCCGCTAACCGGCTAGCCTTCTATTACCCAACTCAGCACCTGATCTGCTTCAAGCTCTACCTGGCCGGTAAACTCTCTCCCTGCCGGGAAGTCGCTGGAAAATGAAGTGGTCAGGCGCAGCTGCACTTTGCCTGTAGCAGGAAACAGTGCCGTGATTTCAGCCGCACTGAAATCCATATACTGTCTGAGCGGCGGAAAGAGAGCCTTATACAGACTCTCTTTTACCGAGAAGGCCAGCGTCAGCGCTGTGGCGAAAGGCAATCCACTCTCCAGCAGCTTGCGTTTCTCTTCTGCCGTCACAATCCTGCTTTGCATCTCTTCAGCCGTTTCCGGCCGCATAACCTGTTCGCAATCTACGCCTGATAGCAGCCGATTTTCTCTCCTGGACAGCAGTACTGCGATCCTTTGATGGCTGTGCGACAGCGAGCCCGAGATCCCGGCAGGCCAGACTGGCGCCCGGTCAGGGTCGTTGGAGAGGATGACCCCTTCAATTCCCATCCGAGCGAGCGCGTAACGCACCACCACTCTGCTGGCAAGGTATTCTGCCCGACGTTTACGCACGGCTCTGTTTAAATGGACGGGAGAGGGCAGCTGGCAGCTGGCATACAAACGTTCATCGAAGCGGGAGAGATCGAACTGCGCGGTGACCAGCAAGGTTTCTGGATGGCCTGCGGGTG